>JAHDIN010000084.1 GCA_020630775.1 Saprospiraceae bacterium
ATATGCCAATGGGTGGATCATATGAGGTAGTGCCTGAAAAGGATAAAGACTACTTGAACGGTGTCAGTACCTTGGATATCATCTATATGCAAAGACACATCTTAGGCATGGAGAAATTGAACAGTGGCTACAAGGTAATGGCTGCGGATATTGATAACAATGAAAATATCACGGCGATAGATTTAATTGAATTGAGAAAATTAATCTTAGGTATTTATAATGAGTACCCTGAGAACTCAAGCTGGAGATTCGTTGATGCAGAGCACCAATTCGTAGATCCACTGAATCCTTGGGTATCAACAATACCTGAAAGTTACATGATCCAGAGTTTAGATAGTGATATGAATATAGACTTTGTTGGTGTGAAGATTGGTGATGTAAATGGATCAGTAATCGCTAATGCCAATGATGTTGAAATAGATACGAGATCTCAAAGATGGAGCTTAAACTTTGAAATCCAGGAGAAAGAAATCAAAGCAGGTGAGTTATATGCTGCTCAAATTAAATCTTCGAGTTACGAAAACGTAACAGGATGGCAAGGTACTTTCGAATTCGATAGTGATAAGCTTGAAGTATTGAAGATAGAAGGTCAAGCATTGGATCTGAAAGAAGACAATTACAACATTTATTCACAAGATCAGGGCTGGATGACTATAAGTTATCACGAGAGAGAAGGCCGAACAGTTGAAGCAAATGAGGTATTGTTTGAGATCGTATACAGAGCGAAGCAAGACATGAAGAATACAAATGGTTTATTTGAGATAACATCAAAAGTAACACCGCAGGAAGCATATAGAGGTCTTAATGATATTGTGAATATCAACCTAAGTTATGCGAAGAAAGATCTGTTAAGTATTCTTTCTGTTAGTCCGAATCCATGGACAGATAGAGCAGTTGTCGAATTCTTTGTTCCTCAAGAGGGCAAAGGGCAATGGGAATTCCATGACGTAAATGGAAGACTGCTGTATAAGTTCGAGGATAACTACAGTGCAGGTATGAACAGCTTAACAATTGAGCGTGATGATCTGCCAACATCTGGAATTGTTTATGTAAAACTGACTACTGATAAATCAGTAACAGAATACAAAATGATTTTAGTAGAATAAGTAATTCGTTAGCACTAAATATTGGAACCTCGGTAGCCGTTGTCTGTCTATCGGGGTTTTTTTTAACCATGTCATTATGAATTTTTACATATAATGAGAAAAAACATGTTTGTGATAGACATTTAATGCAAAACTCAAATTACGAGCATAATCTATAAGAAGCTACATTCAAAAGAAGTTGTGTCCAAGTCTTTCTATTTAGCAAATTTCATTGAAGTTTTTTTTAATGCTAAGCACAATAACAGGATAGAAAATTATTCATAAAATCTTAAATTATTTCCTAATTTCTCTTTTCTATATTTCAATGTCAGCCCACTTTTTTGAACAAATGCTGCCAGCATAGTTGGAAAATTTTATTGAGCTAATTCTGTATTATTCAATTAGATGGCAGATTTTTTGCCATTGGCCTCAGAGGTCTCATATCGCTTTTTCCACTCGGAGATAATGACCCGAGTATACTTCATACTTACGGCTACTTTAGCATATTCATTACTAAGCATGAAAATGTGTTAAATATTTATTTGACTAACATATGTTTACACATTATTAATTTATGTAATATGTTTATGTTCCATCCACGAGAATAACCCTATTTCAAAAGCAGTAAACACATTTATTATCTATTGATCCCTCAGAGTATGCTTTATGAGTTATACTCTGAGGGTCCTTATTTTAAACATTCTACAAATGACACGTTCATTCGAGTTCAGCTATGGTTTTGCTACAAAAGGGCTCATTCTTTTTATCCTTTTTGGGTATCCGTTGATTCAACTTTCTGCCCAAAATTGCGACTGTAAGGATTACATTTACCTCAATGATCCTGCCAATCATATTATTCACAAATTTGATGCAACAAACCCTACAGCAGCATTTGCTGAGATTGGGACGCCTTTTGCGCAAGGTACTATACAATCACCTCACGGTTCATCTGCTGATATTAATGGTAATATTTATGTTAATGACCTTATAAATAAACATACGTATAAGTTGTCATGTGATGGGACAATATTAGCTACAGATGTGATTGATCCAGGAGTGGCTGATAGTCATTTTAACGCATTCACTATTGGGAATACCGTTTATATGGTTATGGGTGTGCAGACACCACCATCAGAGCCATTTGGTAGATCTAATATTGTTTCCTATGATTTATGCACTGGAGAACGAATTGGTGCATTATGCATTGAAGAAGAACGAAATAGGTTCTGGGGATTACAGCTCGGAGCGGATGGATGTATCTATACTTCCAATACTTGGGGATTAGCCGAGCATAGTATTGTGAAAATATGTGACTGGAGCGATCAAGATTTTGTAGATGAGCGATGCTATAATGATGCTGTATTTATAGATGATGCGACGATAAGAGCTAATGCGACAGTTTCAGATTATGTAATAGGAGTTACAGGCGATGAGCAAGGAAATATTTATTTCGTTACCACTGTTCCTGGGTATGCCACCAGTTGTATCAGTAAATATGATTCAAATGGTGTATT
>JAHDIN010000056.1 GCA_020630775.1 Saprospiraceae bacterium
CGAGTATGGGAGATTATTTATAAAGTGTTGACACACTTTTATAAATACTCCCGTTTTGTGTCTTTCCTTAATAACTTAGGTATAAATTCTTCATTCTTCATTCTTCATTCTTCATTCTTCATTCTTCATTCTTCATTCTTCATTATTAATTAGCCTGTTATTCCCAATCATATAATCCAAAACCCCATTAGGATTCACAATCAAAAGCCCATCTTTTTTAATAGCTGTATCGGATAAAATTTTGTAAACTTCTTTAGTCGTTAAGCTTTTATCTAAATGCTTCATGATGCCTACAATGCCAGAAACATAAGGTGTAGCCATTGAAGTACCATTTTGGGTTTTGTAAATATTATTAGGCATCGTTGACAGAATATTCGTTCCAGGAGCGGCAAGACCAAATTCTAAAGACGTAACAGTATTGGCGAATTCTGCTTTTTCACTCATTCTATCTATGGCAGTTATTGCCAAGACATTTTTAGTATTGGCGGGAGAATGGAATTTAGCATCAGAACTTGAATTACCTGCAGCAACGACGACGATGGCTCCTTTTTTATTGGCGTATTCAACAGCTTCCTTATAAGCGAGTTCTCTTTTATCATTTGTTCTTCCACCTAGAGATAATGAAATAACATCAGCGCCTTTGTCCGCGGCTTTAATAATACCATCAATAACGGCCTTCTGCGTGCCCATGCCAAATGATCCTAAAACTTGAATACTGCCTACTTTTATGTTTAATCCACCAGGAATCCAGGAAGCAATACCAATCCCGTTATTGCTCACAGCTGCAGCAATGCCTGCGCAATGCGTGCCATGACCTATTTTATCTTTATCATTTTTAATGCCGAATGATTTATAGTTTGCTTTAAGGTCTTCGTGTTTGGCATCAACGCCTGTGTCTAAAATGGCTATCCAAGTTAAATCACTGTGGGCATTAGAGGCTTGATTTAATTTATTGTGAAATAGTTCTAGATCAAACTGTTTGGCAGACCATTGATTTGTTAAGTTAGGATCATTAAGCTGCTTACGCTTATCGGGGGAAGTCTTCAAACTTTGGTGATCTGGTAAATCTATTTTATATGCATCATTCAATTCCACATGTCTGATCAAAGGGTCCGCTTCTAATTGACTAATAATGTTAATAAGATTGGCGTTTTGTTTAATGTCAATGCTTGCATATTCGTCTAACAGTGTGGAAGACAAATCATGAGGCTTAAATGGCATTGCATCAATATCATAAACCTGCTTCCACTTATTTATCCAGGTGTTTTTATCATAGCTGGTATTAAAGGATATTAGAAGTTCAGCTTCTGGATCCACTGCACTCTTGGCCTTGAAAATCATATTATCAATCAATGAAATAAACAAATGACCTAATAATAATCCGGTAAGTGCGACACTTGCATACCATTTGATATCCTTTCGATGCTTGGGTAAACCTGTCAATGCTAGTAGCCCAACAAGCATCATTTCCATGCCTATATGAGGTAAGCTAAAATGTGCACCAATGATATGGCTTCTATAATATTCTCCAATTAAAACAGCTAATCCTATAATTGAGTAAAATCTGTTGGTTTTATAGCTTCCTAACAGTAGAAAGAGGGTGGACAGCCCAATAAGCCCCAAATGAGCCCATTGATCATCAAAATGTGAGAGTATGTCCATAATGAAAGTGCTTAATATTGTAACTAAAAATACAATTTTTTAGTTCGATTGATCTTAATGAGAACATCGTGCGTTAGTTATCCAAAGTATTATATTTTTGTACAAAATTTCAATAATAGCATGGGGCAAGAGACTAATTTATGCACAATTATAGGTTCTGGACCTGCAGGGTATACTGCAGCAATATATGCAGCTAGAGCAGGATTAAAACCACAACTCTTTACAGGAAAAGAACCAGGGGGTCAATTAATGATTACAAATGATGTCGAAAACTATCCAGGTTATCCTGAAGGCATCATGGGACCTCAAATGATGGCTGATTTTCAGAAGCAGGCTGAGAGGTTCGATACAGAGATTTTTTCAGAAATGATTACCGAGGTTGATTTCTCGGGTCCAATTCATAAACTAATGAGTGAATCGGGGAGAGAAATTTTAACACATACTGTAGTCATCTCAACTGGTGCTTCTGCAAAGTGGTTAGGACTAGAATCAGAAACGCGTTTGATGAATAAAGGCGTGTCGGCTTGTGCTGTTTGTGATGGATTTTTCTTTAAAGGACAAGAAGTAATTGTCGTTGGTGGTGGTGATACTGCAGCTGAAGAAGCGACATATCTCGCAAAACTATGTCCAACTGTTCATTTACTTGTTAGAAGAGATGAAATGCGTGCGTCTAAAATCATGCAGAAAAGAGTATTGAACACAAGCAATATCCAAGTGCATTGGAATACATCAACAGTAGAAGTTTTAGGGGAAGAAGAAGTAACTGGAGCAAAAGTCATTAATAATGTGACGAAAGAAGAATCTGTTATCAACGGATCAGGATTTTTCGTAGCTATTGGTCATAAACCAAATACAGGTATTTTTAAAGATTGGTTAGAAATGAATGAAGCAGGTTATTTAATAACTGGAGCTGATTCTACAACAACGAAAGTGCCAGGTGTGTTTGCCAGTGGTGATGCTCAAGATCATGTATATAGACAAGCTGTCACTGCAGCGGGTACTGGATGTATGGCAGCTTTGGATGCTGAAAGATATTTAGCAGCTAATGAGATCATATAACTGCAATTAGAAACACATAAATTTAAAATCAACTTTTAAACATAACATTTAGCAATGTCAAAATTCAGAAAAGGTGTATTGCACGGTGATGAAGTAACAGCTTTACTTGATCATGCAAATGAACATAATTATGCTATTCCTGCAGTTAATTGTGTAGGTACTAATACAATTAATGCATGTCTTGAAACTGCAAGAGATATCAATTCTCCAATAATCATTCAATTGTCTAATGGCGGTTCTACTTTCTATGCTGGTAAAGGATTGTCGAATGATGATCAGAAGGCGGCAATTTTAGGCGGGATATCTGCAGCACATCATGTACGTTTAGCAGCTGAAGCATACGGCGTTACCACAATCTTACATACGGATCACTGCGCTAAGAAATTATTGCCTTGGATTTCTGGTTTGATTGATGCTAGTGAAAGGCATTACGAAAAGACAAAAAGTCCTTTGTATTCTTCACATATGTTGGACCTGTCTGAAGAGCCTCTAGAAGAGAATATAGACATCTGTGTAGATTACTTTAAACGAATGAATGAAGTGGGCATAACGCTAGAGTTTGAATTAGGTGTTACAGGTGGTGAAGAGGATGGCGTTGATAATACAGATGTAGATAACGCTAAATTGTATACGCAACCTGAAGAGGTCTTTTATTCATATGAAAGACTGATTGAAATTTCTGATAGATTTACAGTAGCTGCAGCATTTGGTAATGTGCATGGTGTGTACAAACCTGGAAATGTAGAATTAACACCAATTATTCTGAAAAACTCTCAGAACTATTTGAGAGAGAAGAAGGGTATCGAGCACAATAATCCAATCAAATTTGTTTTTCATGGCGGATCAGGTTCTTCTCAAGCAGAGATTAGAGAAGCCATAGATTATGGTGTTGTGAAGATGAATATTGATACAGATTTACAATGGGCTTTCTGGACTGGTGTTAGAGATTATTATGAGCCAAATGTGGGCTATATGCAAACGCAGATAGGTAATCCAGATGGCGATGATGTTCCTAATAAAAAGACTTATGATCCTCGTAAGTGGCTAAGAAAAGGAGAGCAATCATTTAGTAAGCGATTAGTGAAAGCTTTCGAAGATTTAAATTGTATCGATAAGGCTGTTTAGGAATTAACTACCAGGAGTAACCATTCCAAACTTCTTGGCAATTTCCTTTTTTATTTCTGAAAGTGATTTGAAACTTTCCAGAGCACTATTAAGTTGTTCGGGATCCTGTTCTTCAGCTAAACTGGTAATCTTTTTACCTAGTTCCTTAAGAACGAGTTCGAGTTTTTTATACTTGAATCTGAAAATGGATTGAATGCTGTCTCTGTAGAAATTATTTTCTGGAGGTTTCTGTGTTTGCAATCGAATATCGCGTCCTTCCCAATTGGCAAATTCGTATTTGCTGCTATTGGCATTTATTGCAAATTCCTGAATTTCTGAATTCTTATGATTTAAAAAGTAATCAGATAGGTTTTTATCTTCAGTTTCGGCAACCTTGAAACCCTCTTCGATGATGTCCTTATATAGCTTATTGTTAAAGTAATCAATAACGTCGCTTATGTTGCTATAAATCAAATCCGCAACAAGGTGTTTTTCCCCATTTTCATCGATGATCACTCTGTCTCCAGCAACAACAATAAGTCGCGCTAAATCTCTTTCTTGAAATTCATGTTTGTTTTTAACTCTAAACGTAGGGAAAGTTTTTTCGTCAGGTGGTATGAAGGGCTCTTGAAAAGGAGGAGGTTCTTGGTAGTCAGGTATGTTTTGACGTGCTTCTCTCTCTTTAGCTAATCGTTTTTGTTGAATTTCGTTTTTAATGACCTTATTGGTTTCCCGAACCAAAATACGTTCATCCATTTCGAAAAGCTGACTGCAATTTCGAATGTATAACGAGCGCTTAATTGAATCTCTAATTTTGGCTATGCTTGAAATAACGTCATTGATTAATTCAGCTTTCTTGATGGGATCCTTTCCATAGGTCTCCTGCGAAAGATGTGCCTTAAACATGATAAAATCCTTAGCATTGTCTTTGACATAATCGACAAATGCTTGGTGACCTACCGATTTAACAAAAGAGTCAGGATCTTCACCTTCTGGAAGCATCACTAATCTGACATTCATATCCGATTCAAGGACAATATCCAATCCTCTAGTACTTGCTTTGATACCTGCAGCATCACCATCATACAGGAAGGTAATATTGTTGGTATATCTTTTAACTAAGCGCACTTGTTCGCTCGTTAAGGAGGTTCCTGAAGAAGCCACCACATTTTCAATACCGTTTTGAAACAAACTGATTACGTCTGTATATCCCTCTACAATAAAGCAGTCGTCCAATTTTCGAATAGCCGACTTGGCCAAATGCATAGCATATAAAATCCTCCGCTTATTATAAATTGGCGTTTCTGGAGAATTGATATACTTAGGTTGCTTTTTATCGGTACTTAAAGTTCTTCCAGCAAAAGCAATCACCTTCCCAGTCAGATTGTGAATCGGAAACATGACACGACCTCGAAAGAAGTCATAATTGTTTTTAGAAGTCAATCCGAGTGTCTTGAGATACTCCACATTAAACTGAGCGTCTTTAGCCTTTTGAGTAAAATGGTCCTTTTTATTTAAAGTATACCCTAAGCCAAAAGTGTCGATTATTTGTTGGTTGTATCCTCTTTCTTTGAAGTAGGAGAGACCGATCCGTTTTCCTTCCTCATGCTCAAGCAGTTGCTCCTTAAAGTAGTTGTTCGCGTATTCATTTATGATAAAGTAACTTTCCTCTAATTTCTTCTGAGCTTGAAATTCAGCCTCATCTACATTAGAGTCTTCTTCCAATGTGATGTTAAAACGCTTAGCCAATATCCTTATCGCTTCTGGAAAAGTTAATTGATCATGCTCCATTAAGAACTGGACAGCCCCACCACCTTTTCCACAGCCAAAACATTTGTAAATATTTTTACTTGGCGATACAGTGAAAGATGGGGTTTTTTCATCATGAAAAGGGCATAAGCCTATAAAGTTAGCGCCCCTCTTTTTGAGAGTAACATAGTCTTCTATGACCTGATCTACTTGAGCAATGTCTAGAACCTCTTGTATGCTTTTTTGAGAAATCAAACTTTTATTACGCTTAGCCTTCAAAAATACGATAAAGCAGAATTGGGATTAGTGGATAGAATCATATTTTTGCAAACATTTTAGTGGAGAAACTGTAGGATATACATTCAAGAAGCGAAAAAATTAAATTCTATTAATAATTTCCAATTTCTATGACCCAGTCAAATATTGATTTCTTAAATCTTGTCGAAAAATATGATGCACCATTGTATGTGTATGATAGTCAGAAAATTGCAGACAACTATAATAGATTTTACAATGCTTTTGAGGTTCCTAAACTAAAGGTACATTATGCATGTAAAGCCCTTACAAATCTTTCAATTCTAAGACTTTTTCATAGCCTCGGTTCTGGTTTAGATTGCGTCTCTATACAAGAAATTAAGATGGGTATGATGGCAGGCTTCAAACCAGAAGATATCATATTTACACCTAATAATATCTCTGAAGAGGAGTACGATCTTGCTGTAAAATTAGGCGTCAGAATAAATGTTGACAATTTCGAAATGCTCGAATATTTTGGTGCTACCTACCCGGGTTTGCCTCTATGCGTAAGGATCAACCCACACATGATGGGTGGAGGAAACCGAAAGATTTCGGTTGGTCATATCGGTTCTAAGTTTGGTATTTCGATCCACCAATTACCTCTATTAGAAACAATCGTAAAGAGTTTTAATATAAAAGTTGTCGGTGTTCATGTGCATACAGGATCTGATATTTTAGACTCGGATATCTTTATAAAAGCTGCCAAAATCATTTTAGGCGTTGTAGACAAATTTGATGATGTAGAATATGTCGATTTTGGAAGTGGATTTAAAGTCGCTTATAAGCCAGGTGGCTTACATACCGATATATCAGAGTTCGGTAAAGAATTCAGTCAAACCTTCAATGCCTATTGTGAAGAACGGGGCAAAGAATTAGAATTAAAATTTGAGCCAGGCAAGTATATGGTCAGCAATGCAGGTTATTTTTTAGTCAGAGCTAATGTCATCAAGCAAACCACAGCAACCACCTTTGTCGGTGTGGATTCAGGGATGAATCATTTAATAAGACCCATGTTTTATGATGCACACCATGAGATCAGTAATCTTTCTAATCCTGAAGGTAAAAAGAAGATTTATTCCGTTGTCGGCTATATATGTGAAACAGATACGTTTGGTGCCGACCGTCAATTAAACGAAGTTCGCAAAGATGATATATTGATGTTTGAAAATGCAGGTGCTTATTGCTTTGCGATGTCGTCAAATTATAATTCTCGATATCGTCCAGCAGAAGTGATGATCCACAATGGCCAAGACCATTTGATTAGAAAACGCGAAACCTTTGATGATCTATTGGTGAATCAGGTGGATCCAAAACTATTTTAGCTTAAAAAGCTTTTCATGAAAAAAATCTTTTATCACTTTTCTGGATCAATGATCTTGGTCTTTTCATTTCTTCAAATTAGTTTTTCACAAAACTTTGGCGAAATCAAATATGATTTCATAAGAATGGTCGATGGATTTGATGAATATAGCATCTCGTACGAGTACATCTACAAAGGGAAATATGGCTTTGAAATATTTGGTTTATATGATAAGTCTGATGTTACTTTATTGTCATTGGATACTTTATTATTAAATACCCTAAGTTATGGCAGGACTACAATGGATATGGGAATCAATTATCGACAATACTTTAATAATTTGGGTAAGAAGTTTTTTATTGGGCCACACTTTAAACTAACATATCAAATCGATATAGAAGGTAAAGCCTTAGAGGATTTGAGATTAGAGCCAAGTGATCCACAAAGAGAAAGTTTTGAAAGTGGGTTTATTGGTGTGGCTTATGGTCTAAATTTTGGATATAAATGGATTTTCAAAGAGAAGTTTGTTATTGATCCATTATTCACTGTAACAGCATCTCAAAGTTTAGTTGATAGCCCATTTAGAGATGATATATTTATGGATTTTAATTTATACATTTCTTTTGGATATCGTTTTAGCAGTTCTAATTAAATAGTGAATTTTACGAAAATAAAAAAGCACTGACATTTACTATCAGTGCTTTCTTTAAAAAAGTTTTTCCTTCTTTATAATGCTTCCAACTCTTGGAAGAAATTCATTCCTTTCAGCTTCTCCATAGTCAACTTCGTTTTGATATCAAAGAAGGCAACCGAGTTGTCATCATCTATGACGCTAAAGAATAGACTTTTTATTTCATCGTTTTTCATTTTGATCCATAGATCTAGTTTGCTGTCCTCGCTTCTGGCTTCTATTAGATTGTCATATTGCGATTTTAGGTGTGTACGCAGGGAATTGTAATCTTCTTTTACTTGATCAGATGCCATAGAGGCCACGATTATCCTAATTTTCTTTATGTCTTTAGATAGCTCTCGAATCATTTCTTTTTCTTGTTCCTCGAGATCTATAGAGCTCCATTTTCCAGCATTATTAATGAGCCAATTAGGAATGCGCACCCCGTATGCTTGGTCCTCTTTGATAAGTTTGTTGCCAAACTTCTTTACGGATAGTCCCTGACCATTCAAATTATTTGTAGTCAGTAGGAATAAAGGAATAATCAGCAGTAAGATTTTTTTCATAGTTTATTTGTCAAGATGTTCTAAACTTTCTAGTCCGTCAATGTCTAAGTTTTTAACAAGCTTGCTTAGTTTGTTGAGGTATATTTTGCCTTCAAAACTTATAAGAACAAACTCATCTTCACCTCCAACTAACAATAATAATTCATTGACAATTTTACCTTTTTGTTGGTCTTTTACTAAGAATTGAATGTTTTGATCTTTGTCTCTGACTGTCATCAATTCTTCATATTCTTTGGTATTTATTTTAGCAACAGCTTCGTTGTAAAAGCTTTTAGGACTTTCTTCAGTCATTAATATTTTCAAGCCTTTCAACTCACTTAGCATTTCTAAGACCTCGTCATCAGTATCTTCTTCTGTTAAGTTGGCGATAAGCTCGAACATTTTTTGATTAATAGATACCATCGTAAATCGATCATCATCACGGTACTGGTTAAAGTATTTTGAGATGGCATCATTTTGAGCTTGTAAGCCTAAGGTAAAGCTCATTAAGAATCCGATTAATAATAACTTTCTCATATCTATTTAGTTATATACTCCATCTAGGAGGGTTATTCTTCAAATTTAAAAATGTAAGTCTTTTCAAGACTTTTAAAACTTTTAGTCATGGCATCAGAGCCTTTATTATATTTTGTACCTAAATAACTCAGAGCTTCTTTGGCAATCTTGAGTGCTTCTTCAGGATCTTCCACTTCTGTAAATGTATTTTTGTAACTAGGATCTTCCATATCATTCATATAATGAAATGTGATGCCCATAATGAGTAGGAGAGAAGCAGCTATGCCGATCATCCTAGGTAGTAGTCGACGTACTTTAGTAGGTTGGGCTTGTGTAAAACTCAAATCCAAGTCCTCCATTTTTATACCTAATTCTGATTCAGACTTAAAGTGTTGAAAAAGAGGTACTAAGTCCTGATGCTCTTGAGCTACTTGATCAGAAAGAAGGTAGGTGCTGAGTCGTTGCTCTTCTTCTAGTGTCGTTTGACCTTCCCAGTATTTTTCTATAATTGAATCTATAGGATTCATAATGTATGTCGTTTAAAATGTTCTCTTAATTTAATTCTGGCTCTGTGTAAATACACTTTGACTTTGTCTATGCTGTAGCCAGTCATTTCGCTAATCTCTTTGTAAGAATATCCTTCAATATCTCTTAATTCTAATACCGTTTTGTGATTTTCAGGAAGTGTATCGATAAGCGCTCTCACTTTTTTTAATTGATCTCTTAAAATCGATAATTTTTCAGGATCAGCTTGCTGAGATTGAATATCATAATGTTGATCTATGTCTGAAGTCTCCACTTTTCTAGATCTCAATTTATCGATAGCCATATTTCGCGCAATCATCATGCAATAAGCGTCTGGGTTATCTACTGAAGCGATCTTCTCTTTCGACTTCCAGATTTTTACTAGCGTATCTTGGACCACATCTCGAGCTTCCTCATTATCCTTAACCACTCTGTATGCTACACGATACATTTTATCTTTCAGCCGCTCTACGATATGGTTAAATTCTTCGATCTGCATTTTGCTCTTAGTGACATTATATTCTACCTTGCGGCCAGAATCCTTATCAGGAGAATAATTTCCAAGATAAGGCGTTTTAATCGCTATTGTATGACTGTTGGGCTTTATTCCCATTTCATGATGCTTTATTGTCACACTTTAGTGACGGTCTACCTATAAAATATGTTACAAGTACAAAGCATTTTTTTGTATATTGCTTAAAATCAGATAGTTACACATTTGAAAAAAATTGATAAATTAATACTGACTGACTTTATCCCTCCTTACATAGCCTCATTCTTCGTGGTTCAGTTTGTATTTATCATGCAGTTTATGTGGAAGTATATTGATGATATTATTGGGAAGGGGGTTTCCATAGGGATTATTCTGGAATTGATCTTTTATTTTGTCATTAGTATTATTAGTAAAACCTTACCCGTTACTATCCTTATTGCTTCAGTTATGGTTTTCGGCAACCTCGCTGAAAGGTATGAATTATCAAGTATGAAGTCTGCAGGGATTTCATTGTGGCGTATTGCTAGAGTAGCCATTGTTATTTCTGTCTTGACAGCTGCTCTTTCTATTTTTTCATCTAATTACCTTAAACCAAGAGCTACCTTAAAGCACTATCAAAGAATGAACGCGATTAAAATAGCGCAACCGGCTTTAAGTTTTGAAGAAGGTGTCTTTTCGGATGATTTTAAGAATTACGTCATTCGAATAGACGAAATAGATAAAAATGGACAGGATATCGAGAAGATTTTAATCTATGACCATAATACTACTGATAAAAGTAAGCTCAATGTCTTGCTATCAAAAGAAGGCAAGATGTATGCTGATGATGATGGAAAAGTCTTTTACATGGAGTTAGGAGAGGGTGAACAGTATAGAGAGTTAAAAGAAAAGAAGCCTCAAAAGAAAGAACGCCGTTTTCCTTTGGTTAGAACTAAATTCAAATCATGGATTAAGGCCTTCGATATGTCCCAATTTGATTTAGAAGCTAGAAATTTTAGTGTATCTCGAAAAGAATTTGATCTTCTCAGTGGAAGACAATTACAAGAGTCTATTGATTCATTTACTGTTGAAATTGAAAAAAGTTCTTTAACTACAAATCATAACTACAATGGTTTTTTAGAAATTGAAGAACTTAAAGAAGAAAGTAAACCTGCATCTAAATTACCGACAGCCGTTCAAGATGCTATTGATAAAAAAGATAAACAGGTACAACAAAAAAATCAACCAACAGCCAAACCACCAGTTTATGAATTACCTAAGCGTAAAGAAACTGTAGAAGATACCGTACGTTCTTTCTATGCGCAGATGGTCAATAACGACATGAAGAAATATATCAAAGCTGCCAATAATAAAGCTTCACGTCAACAAGAAAAAATCACCAAATCCGAAAGGCATATTAGAGGCTATGAGCATAAGCAATCCAGATTCAAAATGCGACAACATCAAATCTATTCTTGGGCATTGGTCTGTATAATTTTTCTATTTATTGGTGCACCATTAGGCAGTATTGTTAGAAAAGGAGGATATGGTTATCCTTTGTTGATTGCCATTATTTTCTTCATGTTATTTATTGTAATGGATATAATGGGTGATAAATTAAATTCATCAGGTGCTTGGGGCCCCGTTATGTCCGCATGGTTGCCAGCATTAGTTTTATTACCTTTTGCAGTAATCATATCTTACATGGCGTTGAATGATATGAATTTTAACTTCTTCAAAAGTTTCTTTATTAAAATTAGAGGGCTATTTCCAAATGCTACTTCTTTATAAGCGCTGACTATGTTTAAAATCATAGTACGAAAACTGAGATACAAATCATATATCAACATCCACCTTAATCCCTTCAACTTGAGTACGCTCATCAACATCACTAACACTGCGATTTAAAAGGTAAGCTTTTAATTGCAATACTTTATCTACTAATTCTGTTTGATTCTCTTCAATTATAATGTTTGGAGTGGCACCAAAATCTGTTGTAGCCATATTCAGACCAAGCTTTTTGATGGCTTCCATTAATTGGCCCATTTGACCATAGTCGAATGATATTTTTGCTTTCTTGGTCTGATATTTTGTAATGATTAAAGCTGTATTTATAGCAGCAATGGCGCCTTGCTTATAGGCGTTAATCAATCCTGAAGTTCCTAATTTAGTACCGCCAAAATAGCGAACAACAACACATCCCACATTGACAATGTCATAACTTAGAAGCTGATTATAAATAGGTTTCCCCGCAGTTCCTGATGGTTCGCCATCATCATTGTATCTGAATTTAGATTTGTCTAGAAGTTGATAGGCAAAACAATGATGACGAGCCTTCAAATGTTTTGATTTAATTTCTGAAAGCTTTTGCTGGAATTCAACTTCATTTTTGATAGGGAAGAGGTACCCAAAAAATTTGGAGCCCCTATCTTTAAATTCTCCCTTAGTAACTGCGGAAACTGTTTTGAAAGCATCACTCATTTTCTCAGCTTGATATTAACCATACAGCAATCAAAGAAAATATAATACCTAAGTAATTTATCGGACTCATTTTTTCTTTGAAAAAACTAACGCCAATAATCGTAGTCAATACAATAACACCCAAATTATTTAAAGGGAATAACACAGACCCTTCCCATCCTAATTCTAGTCCTTTAATCAATAAGTAAATTGTAAAGAAGTTAGGAATACCTAATAAAATACCGGCAATAACATCTTGCTTTTTAAATGACAGTTGTCCTCTAATCATAAGAAATAGCAATCCCCAAAATCCTGCCATGCAAAATAAAAGCGTGACAAAATCAATACCCGCCGATTGTAATTTACCCGATTGTTCGACGTAAAACAGCGTGACTTCAATAAGGCCGCTACCAAAAAAAACTAAAAATGGCCAAAACCAATATTTCTTCCAAGACGCATCGCCGTCAGATTTGGGTTTAATATTGATTAGAATTATGGCTAAAATCGTCAAGAGAATACCCGCATACTTTTGGTTGCTTGTGGATTCTTGATAAACCAGTATACCCAAGATGACCGGGAAAATCAAAGACAATTTTTGAAAAATAGAAGTGATCACCATGCCTACCTTTTGGATAGTGTAAGCATTGACATTGAAGAAAGTGATAAAGCACAAACTCAAAAAGAGCGCGTATATAAACCAAGGTGTCGATACTATGTCAGTCTTAATAGGAAAGTCTCTCATTATCAGACTTCCTAAAGTGCCACAAACCATATAATTGATAATGATAGCTTTTACATTGGTGACATTATATGAAGGCAATAACCTAAACAAAATGGCTAACCAGACATTAGATAGTATGAGAATGAGGATTAACAGCTTATTATTATTTAATTATTAAGTAATTCGAGCGAAAAATGTGCTTATCTAGCATCTTTGAATCCTATAAAGATCCCTATCATATTAGGAAATCATTAATGTATATTTGCCAAAAATAATCAATTGGAGAAGACCAACAAGCAATATGATTCTGTGATCGAAGAAGCCTTCAATATCTTCGAATTGAAAACCAAGGATTATGGTACCGCTTGGCGCATTTTGCGTCCTTCTTCATTGACAGATCAAATCTTTATCAAAGCCTCTAGAGTTCGTAGTTTACAAGAAAAATGCGCGCAGAAAGTAGATGAGAATCAAGAAGACGCTTTTATAGGTATCCTCAATTATTCCGTAATGGCAATGATTCAATTGGATCACAAAATTGAAGCTGATAATTACGAGATGGATCATGACTTACTATTCGGTACTTACAAAAAGTATATTCAAGAGACGAAAGATTTGATGTTGGCTAAGAATCATGATTATGGTGAAGCTTGGAGAGATATGCGGGTCAGTAGCATCACAGATCTCATCTTGATGAAACTATTGAGGATAAAAAAGATTGAAGAAAATAAAGGAGAGACCTTGATTTCGGAAGGCTTAAAAGCTAACTATCAAGATATACTCAACTATGCAGTTTTTGCATTGATTTTACTAAAAGAAGAAAACAATTAAGATATGATGACATTGAGTACATTACTGTTGTGGATTGGGCTCGTGGCTATAATTTTGACTGCTTTAATTGGATTGGTATTCAAAAAGCATAAGTCATGGATCATGACCTTTCTTCAGAATTATTGTGGCGTTTTATTTATGGTATCCGGTATGGTTAAGGCTGTTGATCCACTTGGGACCGCGTATAAAATGGAGCAATATTTCGATGAGTTTTACACGACATTCGAGGGCACTTGGTTTAGCTTTCTAGCACCCATGTTTCCTGCATTGAGTGAAAAAGCAATTTGGTTTTCTGTCTTTATGATAGTATTTGAAATCGTACTAGGTGTGATGCTGGTATTAGGAATGAGAACCAAATTTACGTCTTGGGCCTTTCTACTACTTGTAGGCTTTTTTACATTCTTAACAGGATTTACGTACCTCACAGGGTATGTTCCTCAAGATGTGAATTTCTTTCAGTTTGGAAAATGGGCAGCATACAACCCTAACAATATGAAGGTGACGGATTGTGGATGCTTTGGAGATTTTATCAAATTAGTACCTAAAACCTCTTTCTTTAAAGACGTCTTCTTGATGATCCCTGCCATTTATTTTGTTTTTAAACATAAGGATATGCATCAATTGTTTTCACCAAAAGTGAGGACAGGAATAGCTGGCTTGACCTTAGTAGGATTGATTTTTTATTGTATGTCTAACTATGTTTGGGATTTGCCAAAATTTGATTTTAGACCCTTTAATAAAGGAAAGGATGTACGTACAGTAAGAGAAGCAGAAGATGAGGCCATGGCAGCCGTTCAAATTACAGACTGGCAACTAGAGCATCGAGAAACAGGTGAAGTCATAATCGTACCGAACAGCGAATATCTTTCAAACTACTCTACGAAGTATAATAAGAAAATATATAAGGTTTTAGAACAGATTAAAGGTAAACCATCCATTGAGCCAACTAAGATTAGCGAATTTGAAATCACTGACCTTAGAGGTAATGATATTACAGAAGATATTCTTTTGGATGAGTCTGCCCATTTCTTGATTGTCAATTATCAATTAAAAGGAGATCCCCAACGCTCCAAGAAGATGATTAAGGACTCTATCTTTAGAATGGATACAGTGGTGGTTATGGATCCAGCAACTTATAAGGAAGAGGTGTCAATTGTCAAAGCACTAGATACTATAGTTGATAAAGAAATTACTCTTATAGATCAAAACTTTGATAAAGCTTATATCCAAAAACATACTGAAGTATTAAAGCCATTTACGGACGCTGCAAAAGCAGCTGGATTAACAGTAAGAATGGCGATTGGTAAATCTGATCCCGAAGCCATTGGTCAATTTAACGAACAGACTAATTTAGATCTGGAATACGGTATGGCCGATGATATCCTTTTGAAGACAATAGTTAGATCTAATCCAGGGGTTGTACTCTGGAAGAATGGTCAGATTGTCGATAAGTGGCACATTAAAAAACTGCCAAAATTTGAAACTGTACAGCAACAACACCTAAAGTAATCAGTCATAGTTTTAAGTTAATGACTTAAATATATGATTGAAAAGAGCCTTGTCTGCCTGCTGGACAAGGCTCTTTTTGATTTAAACCCGGATTATGTGTTAGAAATTCGTTATGAGATCTTAAAGTGCAATAAATCAGCGACTTAGATTCGAAAAGCATAGCACCGTTATGGTTAGAGAATATAAGTTGGCGAAGCTTCTGATTTGCAGCAATTTATGATCGTAATAGATTTTCTAATG
>JAHDIN010000057.1 GCA_020630775.1 Saprospiraceae bacterium
TTGATCTTTTTACTTAACTCTTCAGTTTTTTTATCGTCCGTCCCGATAGCTATCGGGATGGCTATGCACTCAAAAAAAATTTTGACTTAAATAAAAATCTCTGCTTCTCGGCTATACTTTGAATTATTGAACAACTTCATTAAAAAAATTATACTTAACGTTTAGCAACGATAAACTTTTTCGTAAAGTTTTTAGTGCCTTCCATCTCTACATAAATCGTATACACCCCTCCGGTATAGTTAGAAATATCAAACCGAACAGGATTAGTGTCTACAACCTCAATCGATCTGAAATCAAGGCGTGTTCCAAAGTTATTGAAAATAGAAATGCTTGCCGTTCTACTCTCAAATTTTTGAAGGTCGAGATAGACTTCATTGGACGCAGGATTAGGGAATAAAGAAACAGCTTCCAAGTCAATATCAAACTCTACCTTTCTGATTGTTGAATATTCATATGATCCATCATGGTGAATTTTCTTCAATCGATAATAATTCGCTCCGAAGAATGGATCTTCGTCTGATTCAAAGTAATTGAAAGCCCCTTGAGTATCGACTGCACTCATTATCTCATTAATAGATTCAAAGTCAACTCCATCATAAGATCTTTCGAGTATGAAATGATCGTTGATGCTTTCTGTATTGGTTACCCAGTAAGTTTGAACTGTACGTCCATTCTTAGTTGCCTGAAAGTCAAAGATTCCATCACTTTGAGAAGTATATCCATTATATCCTGAGCAATCATTAATGGTGTACGATTCTGTTGAGCCACATGCTTGAACATGATATACTCCGTCACTAAGATCAGTAATAGTATTCGTACCGGAGCAAGGACTACCATTCCATGGGTTACAATCCCAAACGATATTCCAGCTGGCGTCAAAAACTTTGAAATAATCGTCAGCAGTACCTCCACTTATAATGATTGAACAACCATCTACGGTTACTGTACATCCAGAAGTATTTGTAGTTCCTTCACAAGTACAACCATCCGATAGGATTACATCATTGTTCGTATTAGGATTACTATCGTTACAAGCAGTACCTGGTGTCGCTGGTAGATTTGGATTATTTGGATGACAATCTTCATCATTACAAACTCCATCACCATCACTATCACCACCTTGATCTGTACATGGATTGCCTTGATTACTTCCTGTAATGTCAATGTTTCTCACTTCATTACATGCATTCCCCCAAGAAGCTGTAAAGGTCTGGACAGAGACGATGTAAGAACCTTCATCAAAACTTGGTGTCGTATGTGAAGTAACATTTGTTAACATTCCGCTGTCATAAAGTGGACTCCAGCTCGCGTCATATACTTTTACAAAAGCAATCGGATCACTAATCCCTGTAATAGAGAATCCCCCATTATTTTCTACAACAGTAATCGCTTCACAACCTCCTGCAACAACAGGCGTACCTTCACATCCACAGCCATCAGCAGTAACTACATCATTCTCTGTATTTGGATTTCCATCATTACAAGCAGTTCCTGGCGTAGCAGGATATGCTGCATTATTAGGCTGACAATCAACGTTATCACAAATACCATCGTTATCGCTGTCTCCTCCTTGTCCATCACAAGGATTACCACAACCTGGATCTGGTTCCGCTGCTATGATATTAGATTCGATATAATTGACACAACCAGCGCGACGGATACAACGTAAGAAGCAAGTTTTTTGGCTAATGTATCCTGGATTATTTAAAGTCAAATTAGTTGCACCAGGAATAACCGACCAAATCGGATCGTTCTCAATGTTATCTACTGTTTGAGTTGGAGGTGCACAAGTAGGATTATTGGTTGCTTTGAGCCAAACAACTTCTAAGTCTCCACTTCCACCAGTAGGAGATATGCAATTAACCAAGGTAGGTACTGGCTCATCACATAATAGATAAGAACCAAAGCAGTTATTGGTAAATCCAATCTCTCCACCATTGGTAAAGTTATCACAAGGATCCGTTTGTATCGGTGTACCTTCACAGCCACAACCATTGGCGGTAACCATGTCGTTTTCCGTATTGGAATTTCCATCATTACAAGGTGTTCCTGGCGTAGCAGGATACGCTGCATTATTAGGCTGACAATCATCATTATCACAAACACCATCATTATCACTATCTCCTCCAGCGTTTGCACATGGATTTTGATTACCTCCGGTAATATCAATGTATCTCACTTCATTACATACTGTAGCCCAAGCAGCAGTAAAGGTCTGTGTCGTAACGATGTAAGAACCATTTTCAAAGCTTGGTGTAATATGTGAAGTAACACCTGTCAACATTCCACTATCATAAAGTGGGGTCCAGCTCGCGTCGTATACTTTTACAAAAGCAATCGGATCAGATATCCCTGTTACGGTAAAGACTCCATTGCTTTCCGTCACGTTGATATCATCGCAAGAATTTCCTGTAGGTGTATCACAAGCATCACCAATACCATCATTATCACTATCTAATTGATCTGCGTTAAAAGTATCCGGACAATTATCTTGATTATCACAAATGCCATCACCATCACTATCACCTCCGGCATTCGCACATGGGTCAACGATAGTACCTTGACAAGTACAACCATCCGACTGGATTACATCATTCTGAGTTTGTGAGTTTCCATCATTACACGCTGTACCGGGGACTGCTGGTAAAGAAGAATTAAATGGAGCACAGTCTTGATTATCACAAACGCCATCACCATCACTATCACCTCCGGCATTCGCACACGGATCAACAATGGTCCCCTGACAAGTACAACCATCCGACTGAATCACATCATTTTGAGTTTGTGAGTTACCATCGTTACACGCTGTACCAGGAGCTGCTGGTAAAGAAGAATTAAACGGAGCACAATCTTGATTATCACAAACGCCGTCTCCATCACTATCGCCACCAGCATTTACACATGGATCATTACAACCATCTTCTATCACAACTGTAAAGTAAGTTTGACAGGAAGCATTATATGGATCAGAGCTTATATAGAACGTATAAGAACCAGGAGATAAGTTGTAGAAATTATAGCTAGTGTATGGTCCGTCCCAGTTCCCACCTGCAAAAGCAAAATAGTAACTAGAGGCTCCACCACCACTAGGGTATACCGTTACCTCTCCGTTAGTATTACAACCTGCATCAGTTTGGTTAAAAGTGTAATAAGGCGCTGAACAAGAAGGCTCTATAATCGTCCCCTGACAAGTACAACCATCCGACTGAATCACATCGTTTTCAGTTTGAGCATTACCATCATTACAAGAAGTACCTGGTGTAGCAGGTAGAGATGCATTATATGGAGCACAGTCTTGATTATCACAAACGCCGTCTCCATCGCTATCACCTCCAGCATTCGCGCATGGATTACAATCATCTTCTATCACAACCGTAAAGTAAGTTTGACAAGAAGCATTATATGGATCAGAGCTTATATAGAACGTATAAGAACCAGGAGACAGATTGTAGAAATTATAATTAGAATATGGTCCGTCCCAGGTCCCGCCTGCGAATGCAAAATAGTAACTAGAGGCACCACCTCCACTTGGGTATACCATTACCTCTCCGTTAGTATTACAACCTGCATCTGTTTGATTAAAGGTGTAATAAGGTGCTGAGCAAGAAGGTTGAATAGTCGTCCCCTGACAAGTACAACCATCTGACTGAATTACATCATTTTCAGTTTGAGAATCACCATCGTTACACGAAGTACCTGGCGTAGCAGGTAAGGAAGCATTATATGGAGCACAGTCTTGACTATTACAAACTCCATCGCCATCACTATCCCCCCCAGCATTCGCACATGGATCATTATTACAATCATTTCCTATCTGAACTGTAAAGTAAGTTTGACAAGAAGAATTATAAGGATCAGAGCTTATATAGAAAGTATAGGAACCTGGAGATAGATTATAGAAATTATAGTTAGAATATGGTCCGTCCCAGTTACCACCTGCGAATGCAAAGTAATAACTAGAGGCTCCACCACCACTTGGGTATACCGTTACCTCTCCATTAGTATAACAGTTTGCATCGGTTTGACTATAAGTATAATAAGGAGCAGAACAGTTATTGTTATTATTATTACCGCCTCCACATTCATTATTATTTAAGGTAAAAGTATATCCTCCATAAAAATCTAAGTAACTAGTCGTCGTATTATTATACTGACAAGCCACTTGCCCATAGGTAGCACTAGGAGAAACAATAATATAATTATTAGAATAAGCTGGTAAATCTCCCATATACTCCCATTGACCAGAAGCATCTGTTTCAAAACACCAGACGTCTACTGGGCAAGCTGCATAATTGTATACATAGATAGTACCAGTTAAAAACTTAGCCTTTTCTTCTTCGCTTAGATTAAGTTTTTCGAAATCCTCATTCGTTATCGCGAAGGATGTTTCTGGTTTTTCATCAGTCGAAATAATCTCGTGGACACGTTCCAATAAATACTCGCTATTGTCAATATCAGGAATAGCGTCCGGCTTCGCATCCGCAAGAAATGCTAAGCACAGAAAGACAAATAAAAAAATACTTTTGTAGAATCTCATGACATGAAAAGTTAATGTATTGGTTAAAAAATATAAACTCATTCCTAGGAGACTTAAAAGTTCCTAGGAATTATTTGCAAACAAAACACATTTGACCAGGAGGAAAAATCAAGTTGTATTATATCACTTTTGGTTATAGCAAAATCTCTTCTGCCAGGTAAACAAACAGCACACGGAGATTTAGCTATTTCATCATTTTTGGGAAAAGAAAAGGTGATATGGTGCGTAGCGAGGAGGTATTTGCTATATCCAAACACCGTTTAGTAATTGCACCATAAAATTAGGTGAAGATTCTCTTTTTTCCTGAAAAAGGTTCCTACATGAAAATGTAGGATAGTAGATTTTTTGTTATGTAGAAGTAGGTGTAACTTAATGTTATTCTTCCTCAAACCTATCAAGCTGAAGGCTTCAGTTTTTGAAACAAATCGACAGCTTGGATTTCAAAGCAGATAAACTGATAAGTAATTAGGTACAATTATAGTGTTATAGTTATAGTGTAATAATTAATTATACATTTTATGTAAGACCTAATAATCCATTTACATAAACACAAAATCAGGTTTTGCAGATTTAACTATGAGAGGAAGTCTTCATATTAAATTGATCTTTACGGTATTAATGCTTAGTTGTGTAACAACTATGCCAGGGCAAAGGCATGTCATAGACAGTCTAAAGCAGCTAGTAGACCAATCAACCAGAGACTCGGTCATAGCATTGAATTTGTGCCGGATAGCGGAGGCTTATATTGATGTTGAGAATGACAGTGCTATACTATATTATAATAAGAGTGCTGCCTTAGCTAATAAAATCACCTTTGATGTATTGGAATGTGTAGCTCTACGATCCTTGGGGCACACCTATATATGGAAGAAAGACCAGTATAAGCTAGGGCTACAAAGTCTTCAAAAAGGCCTCGACTTAGCAAGGATGACTAAAGATACTCTAGAACAAATACGTACACTTAGTCAAATTGGAAGTTGTTATCACAAACAAGGAAAAACAGTAGAAGCATTAAGGTATTACCTTCAGGAAAGCGAATTAGCAAAAAACATAAATGATCCTTTCTTATCGTGTATAGCATATTTAAATATAGGTGTAACTTATTCTACCAATAATGATCATGAAACTGCCAATCAATATTATAATAAAGCATTAGGTTTAGCCAAGGTAGCCAAAAGCTTAAGCTATGAAGCTTTACTATTAAATAATATCGCTCATATTAACTTTAAGCTCAAACAGCATGAAATTGCTTTGATTTATTTGGAAGAGGCTGAAGCATTGCTTAGGGAGGAGAAAAACTACCAAGTCCTTTACCTGATACAGCTTACTAAGGGGCAGATACTTATTGAGCAAGGTAAAATAGAAGAAGGGATTACTTGCTATGAAACAGCAAGAGACCATAATACCTTTATAGGAAGTAAAGAAAACGAAGCTTTCCTACTACTCTATCTTTCAAAAGCTCAAAAAAAGATTGGTGAATACAGCCAATCTATCGCGTCTGCCAAAAAATCCCTCGAGATTTACGAAACGATTAATGTATCCGCTTATGAGGAGGAGTTACACGCTCTGATTGCCCAAAACTATGACCTGCTTAATAAACACATTAAAGCAAATGAGTACTATAGAAAATTAACAAAGAGCTATACTAATAAACAAGAGACAGATCAAGCCAGAAAGATCGTCGAACTTCAATTTGACAACGAAATAAGAAAAAGAGATAATGAAATTCTAAGCTTACAGAATGAAGACTTGAATAATAAGGCTGTATTAATGAAGTCGAACTTACAACTACAATTAATGAGTCTCATTTTAGCTGTACTTGTATTAGTTGTTGGACTGTTTTTTTACATCAATAAATCCAGACAACTAAAAAGAATCAATAATTTAAAAAACAGACTTTCCGATGACCTTCATGATAATATTGGCGCTTCATTAAATCATATAAAAATGTTGTCAAATCAATTAAGCCGCAATACGATCTCACTAGACGAAAAAGATAACACTCTGTTTAAAATAAAAAGCATTAGCAATAACCTAATGTATACCATGTACGATTTAGTCTGGGCTCTAAACGGAGAGCAGGAAACAATAGGTGACCTACTCGTAAAAATCCAGGACTACACAGATAATACGCTGAGTGACTTTAATATTCCTTATCAATTTCAAGTGGAAAAAATAAACGAAAAAAGAAAACTAAGCACTAAAGAAAAATTAAACATTTACGCCATTTTCAAGGAGAGCATCAATAACATTTTAAAACATACCGAGACCGAACATATCGACATAAGCATAATAAAAAAGCAGGAGAAAAATTTTAAATTATCCATAAAAAACAAGTATAAAAATAAAAAGGAATCCAATAACCATTCAAATAAAAATGGCATTTCTAACATGAAAAAAAGAGCCAAAGAATTGAATGGTCAATTACAAATCCTCAATCAGGAAAACTATTTCACTTTAATTTTTTCATGGTAAAGGTGACAAGTCTACAACAATCAATAGTCCTTCAAAGTAACTTAGCTTTATGATAAAAATAGGTATAATAGAAGATGACACACTGGTCAGGGATGAATTAATCCTGATCCTAAGAAACTCTTCCAAATTGACTCCCGTCATTTGGTCAGAGTCTGCAGAAAATTTTCTTAAATACTTAAACGAACCTATTGATTTTATTCTGTTAGACATCGGCCTCCCGGGCATGTCAGGAATCGAAGCGATCCCAAAAATCAAAAGAAAATCACCTAATTCTGAAATCGTAATCCTCTCATCCTTCAAGGACAATAATCACATCTTTAATGCACTAAAAGCAGGTGCCTCTGGTTATATTTTGAAAGATGCTCCCTTAAAAGATATCGAGCAAGTACTGCTGGATTTGAGTCAAGGTATTCCCGCTCTGTCGCCATCCATTGCCAGAAGAATGATCAATTATTTTAATCAACAAAAAGTTGAAGTCAAAGACACCCAATTGACGTTCAAAGAAACAGAGGTACTTCAGTATTTAGTAAATGGCCTAAGCTATAAACTAATTGCAGATGAAATGAAAATTTCGATCAACAGCGTTCGATATCACATCAAAAATATTTACAAGAAATTACATATTAATTCCCGACCAGAATTAATGAAGTTGTATATGAATGGACAGATCAATTTAAACACTTAACCCAAGTTGCGATGAATGAGAGGTCGTAAGGAGAATTTTGCGCAACCCCGATAGCTATCGGGGTGATTTTGCAGTCAAAATGTGACGCATGGCCTCTCTATAAGATGAATCGCAACTTGAATTAATTAAAAAGCAAGCAAGTGAACAAAACAAATATTCTATTCACTTGCTGACTTATTTGTTGCTAAATTTATTTTTACTCGGCACTACTTGTCGCATTCAATAAACTTTCTAATTTTTTCATGCGTGTATTCAAATTGGCAACTACTGACTTTAGATTTTCCTTAGTTTTTTGAATCATGATTTTCTCCTTTTCCAATGCTTCAACTCTACGCACCAGTTCCTGAGTAGCGGAGACGTTCAGTGTAAAAATTCTATCGTAGTCAACATTATGAAAATCATCCACTTCTTTTCCATAAACAAAAACTTTATCGCCTATTGAATTTTCAGATGCATTAATGATGAAATTATACTCATCAACTCTTTCAATCGAAGTATTTAAATCACCGGTTTCTGTTATTATTTTTACTACATCGTTTTCTCCTAATTGATGTGGGGTAGGCAAGGTGATTCTATAGCCATTTTCAGTGGCAACTACTTTTGACGACATACAATAAATATTAGGAATAAATTCCTTAGTTAAATTTATTGCCTCAGGAAAAACTTCAGCTACCTGCTGTGCAATCAAGCCTTTCCTAAATTCAGTGCCAAGGTTTACTTCATCAATATGACGATAGTTGTTTACTTCAATTTGATTTAAAATTTTTAAATCTTCTTTGGCATTTGAAATTTTTAAATCCTTTTTGATTCGCTGGTCAGAATCTACGAGAAATTGTTTCCCTCGATAATTATCAGCATAAATATCGGCAGGGTAAAGTCCATTATGAACTCCATTAGTTTCACCGTTTACGCCATAATTAATCCAACCTCCAAGATAATATTGAAGCGAACCATTTACTCTTAAGCCATTATTCACTTCAACAATACCTCCATTAGCTTCTATAACCAAATCTCCTCCGGCGATGTGATTCGAGATAATAAGGTTACTATCAGCATTAACCTTCATCGAACCTCCAACCCCGTTTATGCTTTCTGAAAAAACGGATAGAGCACCTTCGATAGAAACACTATCATTATCTGATTTTAAACTAATATGCGTGCCATTAAGATTAACGGCTCCAGTTTCATTTTTTAAACTTAAATTATTTTCAACTTCATCAAAATCCAAACTAGCCAAAGCGTTTGGAGTATTTACTTCATCAAAAAAAACAAAAGCACCATTTTCTAATTTGATGTCACCATTTCCAATTTTTATATCTCCATTCTCCATTTCAATATTTCCATTTTCTAATTTGATATCTCCGTTACTAAAGGTGTGCGTCTTATCTACGCCTCCGGCATCGAATTCTAAGCCATTAGCAGTTGTACTAATAATTGAAGTATTGTTTGCATCTTCGATAGCTTCCAATCCAAGTACTCCAGTACCTCTTTGTATGGTCAATTTACTTTGTGGAGCATCGGAACCGACACCTACATTACCCGAGTTTGGAAAAACATTATCGTCGCCAATCAAAGAAAGGGCATAGGGAGAAGAAGTCAATCTGGTCCGGGGAATTAGTTCAGTACCTCCTTCAACAGAAACACCCAAATAATAAGGTTGATCAAAAGCTGCATTTAAAGGAGTCTCTGCTGATCCTAAAATCACACTATAAACCCCTCCTTCTACATCTACTCCATCTATGGATTCTTCCCAGAGAAAATTGCCACTATTTGCTTCGGTATATAATCTGAAGGTGATGTCATACTTTCCGTTTTCGACAGCGGTACCATTAGCATTTCGTAGTACCCCCTGAATACTAAGCAGGGAATTTTGTGCATCAATACTTAAAGTTATCAAAACTAATAAGCCGGTAATTGTTGTTGTTAAGAGCTTTTTCATATAAGGTTTTTTTATTTCAAAATGAGCATAAGCTGCCTGTTCAACCAAGGTGCGATTACCTCAATTGACGCAAGTTATGCGAAAATTAATATTTGATTATTTCTCTAAAGGATGGGCTAAATGTGTTCCGTTAGTTATCCATGATGGTTACAAAAATGTTTAAATAGGTAAGGATGATGGCTTAAATTCATTTTTAACCCGGAAAAAATAATAGTATTTTAATTGGTACTTTTTTCATTGAAAAAAAAGTACCCAAAAATTCTAGACAAAATAAATGCTACGCACAAGCAGGCTCCCGCACCCTCGTATTTTGTCATTCCCACCCCGCATACATTGCAAAACTTTAACTTTACTGCATTTTATCTTTAACAGTTTTAATTATTTTAAAGCTGCACAGATTGCTTGATTTCAAGAAAACACTTTGTACATATTAGTTAAACCAACTTAATTCAATCAATTTTACATTCTAGCTTATTGCTCTATTGTAACTTTTTCACTAATAAACTGACCAACGGTCATACCGTATTCATCTTTGAAGCATTTGAAGAAATAGCTGGGTTTGTTGAAACCCACCATGTATCCGACTTCTGAGGCATTACCGGCGGATTGGAGTAATAGTGTTTTAGCTTTTTCCAGTCGGTAGGTTCTGATAAGTTGGGTCGGGGTGACCCCTGAAATGGATTTGACTTTTCGGAATAGTTGCACTCGACTCAGGCCTACTTCGCTGCTAAGCGCCTCTACGCCAAAGTTGCGGTTGGTTAATTCCGCTTCGATGACCTCCATACATTTATTCATAAATACCTGCTCAGGGGTGATAATTTCGGGAGCTACAGCACCTGGTATTAACTTCAAATCAAAACGTTGTTGCAAACGAAGTCTATGCTCCAGAATATTTTGTATTCGCAGGGCTAACTCTTCCTGGTCGTATGGCTTCGTCATGTAATCAGTAGCCCCATAGCTAAGTCCTTCCAGTTTTTCTTCCTGTCCCGTTTTAGCAGTTAGCAGTATAATTGGAATATGATTAGTGCGCTCATCTGATCGAAGTTGTTGACAAACTTCGTAACCATTTTTTCCGGGCATCATCACATCGCAAAGAATTAAATCAGGAATCGAATCAAAAGCTTTTTGTAGTCCTTCTTCTCCGTCTTTGGCTAAAAGTAAGCGGTAGTCTTTTACAAAAGTTTTTTGATGATGGTATAAGAGGTCAGCGTTGTCCTCGATGATGAGTAGAATGGGTTGGTCTTGATTTGATTCTGAATCGGAGAGGTAAGTTGCAACCTTATTTTCATTCGGCTCTTCCAAGTTGCGCTGCGCTAAACTTGAAGGAGTATTTAGTGTTTTTGATTTCTGGAGTGGTAGATATATTTTAAAACAGGTCCCCTGCCCCGTTTCACTTTTCACTTCTATTTTTCCGTCATGAATATCTACCAGTTCTTTGACTAATGCTAATCCTAAGCCGGTACCTTCGTAAGTAAAATCGTTAAAAGGGTTGACCTGATAAAAACGATCGAAAATATTGGGCAGATGTTCTTCGGGGATACCTAATCCCGAATCTTGAACTTCTAAAATAGTTAGATCATTTTGTTCATATAATCGAACTATAATCTCTCCATCTTCGGGAGTAAACTTGATCGCATTTGATAGAAGGTTATAAACAATTTTATCCATTTTATCCCGATCAAAATCTCGTATCAATTCAGATAAATCACAGACAAAATTAAGTTTAACCTTATTCTGAGAAGCCAGAGGCATAAAGGAAAAAGTCAGCTCTTTTAAGTAAAGTAAAAAGTCGCCACACTCTTGCTGTAAAGTCATTTTACCAGCTTCTAGTTTTGACAGATCCAATAGCTGCTCAATCAATTGCTGCAAGCGCTGCGCATTCCTGTCCATGATATCATGATCCGTTTTAGAAAAAACGAATTGCTCTTTAGCATCAATAACTTTTCGGGTTTCTTCATTCCTAAGCGTATTTAGGATTAAGGTAAGCGGCGTCCGGAACTCATGAGAGATATTAGCCAGGAATCGGGATTTTGCTTTATCCAATTGGCGGAGTTCTTCGGCTTGCGCCGAAATAGTAGCCGTCCTCTCTTTCACCTGTTCTTCCAGCGCTTGCTGTCTACGCAAGAAAACGTTAGTTTTCGTTTTTTGGAAAAGTATTAACCCTAGAATAAAGATTAATAAAACCAAAGTAATGAACCAGGCTTTCAAATAAAAAGGTTTGAGTACGATGATCGGTATGCTTAGTTGTTGTTGTGAGAAACTTCCATTCCCGGTACGAGCTTTTACCTCTAAAGTATGTGAGCCATAATCCAATCCACTAAAATTGATCCTGTTCTCGTTTTGAATATTCCAGGGTTCCTGATTTAGGCGATAAGAATATTGAACAGTTTGAGGGTTATTATTACCATAATCCAATAAGGCAAAATCAAATTGAAGATGTCGGTCTCCGGGTTGTAGCGTAATTCCCTTTTGATTTAAATAGGTCTCCATTTGATTTTCTCGTTCTTGTGAACTCCCCGAGATAAGGCTGCACTCCGTAAGTAACAAAGGAGCACTAACAACATCATAAAAATTGTCTTTAAAATCTTTGGGATTGAAATAAGTAATCCCATTCAAGCTCCCAAAATAAATATTACCTAAGCTATCCCTATAATGAGCACCACGATTAAACTCCCGATGCGTAATACCATCTTCCGGCAAAAAGACTTTTACCTTTTCTGTTTTTTTGTCAAATTGAATAATCCCATTATCCGTACTCATCCAAAGAAAACCATAATCATCTTCATAAACTGCCATGATATGATTATTCAAAAAACCATCATCCATAGTATAGAGCCGATGTTTATTTTTTTCCTTATCCCAGCGAATTAAGCCTTTATAGCTTGCAATCCAGTAGATACCTTCCTCATCCTGATACATATGACGCATTTGGTTCGCTGGTAAAAAATGCGCTGACTCATCTTTACTGTACTTTGTAATCAAGCCTTTAGTCTCCTCAAATTCGAATAAGCCACTCGCTGAGACTACCCATAATTGTCCCTGACGATCCTTGAAATATTGATATACTCTGGAATTAATACTAAGCCCATTTGGGGCAATGTCATCATATCGATGTAATGCTCCCTCTTTATCTAAGTAGGCCATTCCGAAATAGTCGCCCAACCAGATTTTCTGTTCTTTTCCGATGTAAAAAGCCCAGGGGTCTACACCTGCAGGAAGGACTGGTTTTATTACTTCAAACAAACTATCCCGAATGTGTTCTTGAATTAATCTGCAGCTGGTAAATTCTTTAGGCTTAAATTTTAGAGGATCTTTGTAAACTATTTTTTTAAACAATCCGGGTTTCAACTGAAGTTTCGATAAACCATAAATGCTTCCAATCCAAAGTTCATTATCTTTAAAAAGCATTCGCTTATAATTATGAAAATCGAGATCTTCCAAGTAATCAGTTTGAAAAAAAGAGATCGGATTTTCTCTGGGGATACCATATAGATGACCATTATCGAAGCATAAAACCTGGTCTTTTTCAGGACTGTAAATGGCTTGTCCCGCAAGTACTTTAGCATCTTTTGATAAGCTATCAGGGAGAAGAATCTTTTTTAGCTTACCGGATTTATCAAATTCTAAAAAGGTGAAATCTTCTGCATCTAGCAGGAGTGTTCCTGCTTTGGACAAACCTAAACTTCTTGCATGACCAGGAAATGTCCGGATCCATTTTCTATTAAAATCACCTTTTTGGTTTTTTGCGTAATAAAGAACTGAATTAGATGGAGCAGATTCATCTACGCTATTTTTATTATTTCCAACAAAAACAAAAAAATCATTTGAGCCGGGAATATTAACTAGCTTATAATGATGCCCGGGTTCTATATTATCAATACTAGTAAATTTGCCAGAGGGCAAATACGAAAACAGTTTACCCGATAAAGTAGAAATAATTAAAGTGCTGTCTGCCAATATAATTGCATTAGCATACTCTTCTGTCTCAAAAGGCAGCTTGGTTTCAAACTTCTCTTTTATGGTTTTTACCTGCTCTGTGTGGATGTTAAAGAAAAATAATTCCCGTTTCCAATAATCCCGAACCAGCCATAAGTCACCACTGTGATCTTCAAAGGTATTCGTATTATCGACATAGAAGAAATTATCTTCCAAGACCAATTTGAATTCCTTCCCATCATATCGATTGATACCATTCGCTACCCCAACCCACAACATACCTCGACTATCCTGATAGACCCAGTGTACCTGATTATGGGAAAGGCCATCCTCCAAGGTATAATGATTCAGGCTGGTGATGTAATCCTGACCTTGTATTTCTTCAGAAAGCAGACAAAAAAGAGTAATAATAAAGAGTCGGAGCATTGTATTCGAATATTACACAAGTTAAAAAAATATAATATGAATACGTTGAATGAGGCTCGCGAGAATGTTTTTTATTATTTAGCTTTGTTTCATCTGAATCCAAATATGTTACAATACTTACTAAATGCTTCACTCCAAGTAAAATTCTAGCGCTTAGAGGCATGTTAAATGCCTATTTGGGAGTCTGAAAGAGTTACAAGATCACACAAGTTGTCTGTACAGCGGTTTCACATCCGAAAAAGTAATTATTTCGAGTGCTATCCTTTTAATCGAAAATTAATCGGAACCTTAAAGACTAACCTTGAATGGTGTTCATATTGACGGTCAAAATTTTCAATGTACTTTTTAATCCTATCCATAACGGCCTCATCTAATAATGGGTTAGCAGATTGAACAATTTTAGTACTTTCAAATCCATGGTTGTATACCACTCTAACAATTACCTGACCTTCAAAGCATTGGTCTTTTGCGAGATCAGGATATTCTAAGTCAGTGCTCACAAACTCGGTGAACCGCTGGATTTCTTCATTCAGAACAGCTTGTATATCTTCTTGAGTGCTTAGGATCGTTTTGTTATCAGATGCGCCTTTCTTTGAGACTGCAGCGTAATAACATGAAGCAGGATCACAATTTTGGGCTTGAGCACCAACAGAGAATAAAAGGAAAAGGATTAAAAGTAAATTTCGATTTTTCATAATGGCTTTTTTATAAACTATTTAAAAAAGAAGAGTAAACAGTTCTAAAGCTAAAATGAAAAAGAACCAGATGTTTGAATGAAAAAGTGAATTGCGGATTATCAGGGATGAGTTGTATAAAAAGCGAGCTCACACAATTTCCAATATCCTTTAGGCTAAATATTCTGAGCTATTTTCTGGGCAATTGTTTTAGTCGGTGTCATCTCATAAACCGTTTTAAACCATTGAAAGAATTAATTGAAAAAACGAAAATTTTCAATTAATTCTTTCAATGTACTTTTATACTGAAATTTTAATTACTACTGGTTGTATTAAAAACTTCTTCTAGTGCATTCATACGACTACTCAAAGCATTAACCTCTACTTTTAGTTTCTCATTATCCTTTGTAGCAGCAGAGACCTTAGATTTTAGCTGCGCATTTTCCTTTTCTAAGGCTTCAATTTTACGCGCAAGCTCCTGAGTCGCTGAAATATTAAGTATAAAAATTCTATCATAATCAACAGTATGAAAGTCATTGACTTCTTTCCCGTAGATAAAAATCTCTTCTTTATCATCACTTCCTTCCCAATGCTCAATGCTAAATTCTTGAGGAGAAGGTATACTTGAAACGATTACCTCCTGATCTCCATTAACCGTACCCACCCGAACTTTATCTCCGATCTCAAAGTCATGTTTTTTGTTCAATTTGACTTTAAGTGTTCCGTTTTTCAAACTAAGCTTAGCAGGAAAATCAAAAACATTCGGAATAAAATCAG
>JAHDIN010000013.1 GCA_020630775.1 Saprospiraceae bacterium
CTGCTCCTGCCGGACCTTGTGGACCCTCTGGACCGATTGGACCTTGTGCTCCATCAACTCCATCTGCTCCTGCTGGACCTTGTGGACCTTCAGGACCGATTGGACCTTGTGCTCCATCTGCACCATCAGCTCCTGCTGGACCTTGTGGACCTTCTGGACCGATTGGGCCTTGTGCTCCATCAACACCGTCTGCTCCTGCCGGACCTTGTGGACCCTCTGGTCCGATTAGACCTTGTGCACCATCAACTCCATCTACTCCTGCTGGACCTTGTGGACCCTCTGGTCCAATTGGGCCTTGTGCTCCATCTGCACCATCAGCTCCTGCCGGACCTTGCGGACCTTCTGGACCGATTGGACCTTGTGCACCATCAACTCCATCAGCTCCATCAACACCATCCGCTCCCGCTGGACCTTGTGGACCGACTGGACCCTGTGCGCCATCAACTCCATCTGCTCCTACTGGACCTTGTGGACCTTGTAAACCTTGTGGACCTGCTGGACCCTGTGGACCTGCTGGACCTTGCGCACCATCAACTCCATCTGCTCCCGCTGGACCTTGTGGACCTTCTGGACCGATTGGGCCTTGTGCTCCATCAACTCCGTCTGCTCCTGCCGGACCTTGCGGACCTTGTGGACCTTGTAAACCTTGTGGACCTGCTGGACCTTGTGGACCTTGTAAACCTTGTGGACCTGCTGGACCTTGCGCACCATCAACTCCATCAGCTCCTGCTGGACCTTGTGGACCCTCTGGTCCGATTGGGCCTTGTGCTCCATCTGCACCATCAACTCCATCAACTCCATCCGCTCCTGCTAGACCTTGTGGACCTTGTAAACCTTGTGGACCTGCTGGACCTTGCGCACCATCAACTCCATCAGCTCCTGCTGGACCTTGTGGACCCTCTGGACCGATTGGACCTTGTGCACCATCAACTCCATCTGCTCCCGCTGGACCTTGTGGACCTGCTGGACCTTGTGGACCTGCCGGGCCTTGCGGACCCTCTGGACCGATTGGACCTTGCGCACCATCTGCTCCATCAACTCCATCTAAACCAGCTGGGCCTTGTGGACCTTCAGGACCCTGTGGACCCTCTGGACCTGCTATACCTTGCGATCCATCAATTCCATCTGCACCCGCTGGACCCTGTGGTCCTTGCGGACCAATAGGACCTTGCGATCCATCAACACCGTCAACGCCCGCTGCACCCTGTGGACCTTCTGGACCGATTGGACCTTGCTCTCCGGGTATACCTTGCTCTCCTACTAATCCTTGCGGACCTTGTGGACCTTGTAATCCTCTTGGCCCTGCAACACCCTGAAGTCCTTGAGGACCTTGAATACCTTGAGGACCTTGCGGACCTTGCAAACCATTTTGTCCATCTGAACCATTATAACCTCTTGGCCCTCTTTCACCTTGAGGTCCCTGAGGGCCAATATTGCCGCCATTTGAAGCATTTAATGCATATGGAACAGCTGCTATTTTATCCATACCAACAAATTCAAAATTACTTCCAGCTTCTAAATCAACCTCTACTTTGATATTGTAGGGCCCGCCCTTTGACCAATCTATATTTCTAAATTCGTCATAGCTAATTCCATTTCCAATATCAAAATGAACTAAACCAAACTCATTTGTTTCTACCACATGGACCTCTGAATATAAAGACACATCGTAATCATCGACTATCGAAATACGCATACTTATATTCTCATTAGAATAGAGATCGCCTGCTTCATTTCTAATTACAGCTTGATAATTTATACAATAGGGCGTCTCTAATTCACAATCTTGTTGTACAGATGTCAACAAATAAATTTCATTTGATGGATCTACAATTGTTAAATTAATTTTGGGCTTAGACAGTGAACTAGTGGTTACACTTGACCAAACTTGATTTGAAATCCCTGTACCTATATTTACATTTATGAGTCCTGATGTATCAGTTCTTAAAAAATGCCTTTCACTATATACCAAGTTATTATCAATAGAAATTTCTAATTCAACCTCTAAATTTTCTAAAATTACAAGTGAAACTGAATCATTAGAATCATCTTTAGCTTTGACTATTGCAGTATAATTTTCACAAGCTATATCTAGGTTATTTTGTGAATAAAGGAACGTGCTAATTAAACATAAAACAATAACGGTAAATAATTTCGTTTTCATAACTAATTGATTTGATGGTCTATAATTTTATAAATGGTCGAGATATGACTGTTGTACCATTTGAAATCCTTAAATAATATTTGCCAGGCAAAAAATGTTGTATATCAATACTCTGAATAGTGGGTTCAGAGGTTATATAATTTATAGTCTCTAATCTCATGACTTTCCCCTCGGCGTCAATAATAGATATACTGCCTTTCCCATTAAATAAAATACTTGTATTGAAATTTAATCGCTCTATGGTCGGATTAGGAGCTATATTTATTGAACCTATCTGATCTGATATTTCTTTTAAGGTGTTATGATTAATCTTGTTCTCCTCACTATTAAAATCATCAAAATAAACGACAAGTGTCGAACTATCTTTTGTCTCGCAAGGCGAACAAAGTAGTAATGGCTGCTGATAACCTTGAGTAAGGTAAAGTGAATCAGTTAATCTATAAGTGCTATTTACTACTTCTCCAATAGACCATGAAATACTGAAGTCGTTTGCTAAATAATCATAACCAGAAGTAGAAATCAGTTTCTGACAATTCGAATTGGTAAAGAATAAGATAATAACCAATAAAATTGGGTAGCGGAGGGGAACTCGAACTAACATCCTTGAATTTGTTCTTATTTAAAAATGGGTTATATAACAACAAAAGGATATTATTCGAAGGTAATGTTACAGGAATATGAATAAAATTAACCTTATTGTCAAGCTTATGTAAGATAAATTTTATCTAAAACGACATTTAAAAGGTGATTTTATGGTCAAGAAAACTCAACTAATCATATTACTTAAATTTTTAATGTTCAATTATAATGCCATTATTCTGCTCAAATGCCGTTATCTCTATTGCATGTGCCCATAACATAACCATCAAAGCTCAAAAAAAATTGACCCTAAGATAGTGATAGTCAAATGAACCTTTTGGCTTAAATTTTTGAAAAAATTCAGCTTGAAATGGCCATTTGAAGAAACAAATTACAATCTTCGTAATAGAACTTCAAAGTCCATTTTTAATAAAAAAGTATTTCATTAAATAATGCTCAACAACATTTACGATTTCAAAAACTTTAAAGGTGATTTTACAGGTGGCTTAGTAGCAGGTGTAGTGGCCTTACCATTAGCTTTAGCTTTTGGTGTACAATCAGGCATGGGGACTACAGCTGGCTTATATGGTGCTATAGCGGTGGGTATATTTGCCGCATTGTTTGGTGGTACTGAAACTCAAGCCAGTGGTCCTACTGGTCCCATGACTGTCGTATCAGCCGCACTGGTGGCAGCAGCTATTCAAATTAATGGGACGCTTGATGATGGGATGAGTATAATTCTATTGACGTTTTTAGTTGGTGGTTTATTTCAAATCATTTTTGGTTTTCTAAATATTGCCAGTTACGTTAAATACTTTCCATATCCTGTCATATCTGGATTTATGAGTGGTGTGGGATTAATCATTGTCATTTTACAACTGTTTCCTTTTGCAGGATTGGGATCGGCAAAATCAACATTCGCAGTAATTCAAGATTTACCTAGATTATTTAGTGAGGCTAATTTATCTGCCATTTTGTTAGGGAGTTTAACGATAGCTATTTATTATCTATTTCCCAAAATCACAAAAGCCATTCCCAGTGCACTTGTCGCACTGATTGCAGCTACATTGGTTGCTTATTTTACAAAAATGGATGTGCCTCTAATCGGTGAAATTCCATCTGGTCTCCCCTCTTTTCAATTGGGCAATATCTTGAGTGTAGATTCGAGTGCGTATTCTTTAGTATTTGAATACGCATTGGTACTGGCCGTCCTAGGTAGTATTGATTCATTATTGACTTCTGTTATCGCTGACAACATGACGAAGACCAAGCACAATAGCAATCGTGAGTTGATTGGTCAAGGTATTGGCAATATGTTGGCAGCAGCTATTGGTGGTATACCTGGAGCTGGAGCCACTAAAGGGACTGTTGTCAATATCAACGCAGGAGGAAAAACAAGAGTTTCAGGTGTCATTCATGGTCTATTCTTACTTACTGTCTTATTAGGTCTTGGAAAGTTAGCCGCCCATATTCCGTTGTGTGTTTTAGCTGGCTTATTAATCCCGATAGGTTGTAAAATAATTGATTTTAAAGGCTTAAAACATTTGACCAAAGTACCGAAGGCTGATGCGGTGATTTTGGTTATAGTACTACTCATTACAACATTTGGCAGTTTGATTCAAGCTGTCGGTATAGGTATAGCCTTAGCTTGTTTATTGTTCATGAAAAAGTCAGGTGACATTAGTGAAAAGGGTCTTGAGATTGGTAAAGTATCTGATTTAGATGGTGCTCAACCTTGGGCTGATGAGCAAGAACTATATGATAAGTACAAAGACAAGATTATTATCAAGCATTTATACGGTGCTTTATTTTTTGGATTCACCTCCTATTTCAAGGATCAAATTTCTGAATTATCATCTGACATTGAGGCATTGATTATCAGAATGGACAGAGTCCCCTATATCGATCAATCAGGCCTATATGCTTTAGAAGATGTCATTTTTGATTTAAGGAAAGAGAATATTGAGGTCTTACTTGTAGGACTAAAAGAACAGCCATTAGATATGTTAGAGGCTATTGAAATCATTCCAGACCTCATCCCCGAAGAAGATGTGTTTGAAAATATCGAAGATGCATTTAATTACTTAAAAGATAAATTAGGTAAAGTATCTACCCAATGATTAAAGGACTTTATGAAACCCATCTATATGTAGAAAAGCTTGAAAGATCTATAGAGTTTTACACATCTATACTTGGATTAAAACAATGTCGATTTGATGCAGAACGTCGAGCCGCATTCTTTTGGATTGGAAAAGAAAAACAAGCTATGTTGGGTCTGTGGGAAAAACCCAAAGCAGAGATCGATCTGCGCCATTTTGCTTTCCAATGTGATAAAGACTGGATTATCAATGAGTCCATATCATTTCTAAAAAAGCATCAACTGAAATATTGGAATTTTCTTCAAAATAATAATGACCAGCCTATGGTATTTTGTTGGATGCCCGCCATTTCCATATACTTCAGCGATCCTGATGGACATTATCTCGAATTTATAGCCGTCTTACCTGGGGAATCGCTTGGTGATCAAGAAAAAAGAGTCGTCACTTATGATGAATGGTTGGAGATGAGAAAGACTACTATCTAACTCGCCGGGTCCACCACAACACCTTGAATGACATTGATTTTATCTATAGTATTCTGATCCAATTGAATATCAATACTTTCAACATTCTCTTTTAACTGTGACATCTTTGTTGCACCGATGATGTTACTCGTAACAAAATCTTGTTGATTAACCCATGCACAAGACAGCTGAGCTAATGTAAGGCCCGCTTCTTTAGCAATCTCATAGTAATGCTGTGTAGCCAAAAGACAATTATCAGAATTATAGCGTTGATAATGCTTAAATAGATTTAATCGGCACTCAGGTGTATCTGTACCTTCAATATACTTATTCGTTAGTCGACCACAAGCCAAAGGAGAATAAGCCAGTAAGCCACATTGTTCCCTTATAGACATTTCGGCTAAACCAACTTCATAAGATCTATTTAAAAGATTATATGGATTTTGAATGGACATGGCTCGTGGTAAACCCATTTGTTCTGACAAACGCATATAGTGCATCGTCCCCCACGGCGTCTCGTTTGAAATGCCAATGTGCTTAATTTGTCCTTTATCTATAAAGCTCTGTAAAACTTCTAAGCGCATTTTAAAATTATCATCCCATCCTTCTTCATGTACATAATTACGCTTGCCAAAAAAATTAGCTGACCGCTCGGGCCAGTGAATCTGATACAGATCGATATACTCCGTTTTTAATCGGCGCAGACTTCCTTCAATAGCTTCTTCAATAAATTGCTTGGTATACACCTTTGTATCCCGTATATGCTTTGTATAAGGTCCAGGTCCTGCAATTTTGGTACCCAATACTACTTGCTCGCGATTTTGACGAGATTCAAACCAGTTTCCAATTATTTTTTCTGTACTTCCATAGGTTTCTGCCCTTGCAGGTGTAGAATACAACTCCGCAGTATCTATAAAATTCACACCTTTATCTAGCGCATAGTCCAATTGCTCCCATGCTTCAGACTCCGTATTCTGCTCGCCCCAGGTCATAGTACCTAAGCAAATCACACTGACATCTAAATCCGTTCTTCCTAGCTTTCTATATTCCATATATTAAAGTTGACAATGATTAAACTCCTTAATGCGTATTAAGTTTCAAAGATGGCACAAACATCTAAAATAATTCGAACATAGATGCCATCACCCCATAATAAAGGGAGTTATTCTAAAGCTTGCTTTTAAAGAAGTTGGCCTGCATACAAAAGCGGAAATACAATTCAAGAATGCGCTTATATTTGCTTTAAATTCTCAAGCTTGAATGGCTCAGTCAACTCGATTTCATACGAGAAACAAAAACAAAGATCCTTATGATTTGGAGGCTATGACTGTGGCTTTACCCGAACTCGCGTCATTCATTACTCCGAATCCTAAAGGAGAGAAAACCATTAATTTTTCAGATGCCCTAGCCATACGTGCACTTAATAAAGCCATCCTTAAACACTATTATAAAATTGACTATTGGGAATTTCCGTTATCTCATTTAACGCCACCTATCCCAGGGCGTGCAGATTATTTACATCATATTGCTGACTTCCTTTTATCGAAAGGCCATAACATCGAACATATCCAATGCATAGATATAGGCACAGGTGCTTCTTGCATTTATCCGATTATAGGAGTTATTGAATACAATTGGAAATTTTTAGCCAGTGACATAGACAAACGGAGTTTAAAAACAGCACAAGCTATTATTGCCAAAAACAAACTGCTAAGTCATCATATTCAATTACGCTTACAAGCACATAAACATAAAATCTTCGAAGGCATTATTAAGCCAAACGAGCAATATGATATAACTATTTGCAACCCTCCATTTTATAAAAGTCGACAAGAAGCAGAAACAGTCAATAAAAACAGAATCCGAAAAATGACTGGCAAGGTTCCTGCTAAATCAGAACGCAACTTTTCAGGCACATCTAATGAATTAATCTATCCTGGAGGAGAACTCAAATTCATTCAACAGATGGTATCCGAAAGTTTTAAGATTAAAACATCCGTCCGTTGGTTTTCTACTTTAATATCTAACAAGTATCATCTAAAGAAAATTAAGCAACAACTTGAGCAGACCCAAGCTAAAACGATTGAATTAATCGATCTTAAAACCGCCAATAAAGTAAGTCGAATAATAGTTTGGAGTTACCAATAAGCCCAAGAAGGTACCATAAGGTCTTATGTTAAATAATTCAACTTCAGAATATAATTTCATTATATTTAATTAAACTAGTCGGGTATACCTTCTGGCTTTATTAGAGTAAATCATCTTAAGACCAAACGAATAACTCCATGACTCATCTCAAGTTAGCAGCAACCACGATTCTGTACACCTTTAGTTGCATGATGGTTTACGGCCAAAATTGCAGTGAAATTCAAAAGCTATTAGCTTCTAATCCAAGTGCTAACGACCTCTTAGGAAGAACTATTGCAATTGATAGTGTTCGAGTAGCCGTAGGCGCCATCAAAGCAGACAATGACCATGGGGCTGTTTATGTATATGATTTTGATGGCACCAACTGGAACGAAACAATTTTAACCGCTTCTAATGGTGGGAATGATGCCAATTTTGGTATTTCTGTTGACATTGAAGATGACCGCATTGTAGTTGGTGCACAAGACAGTGATGCTGCCGGACCAGGGAGAGGCGCCGCTTATGTTTATGAATGGGATGGAAGCACTTGGAATGAATCCATCCTGTATGCATCGGATGGTGCTGATGGCGATAAATTTGGTTCAGCCGTAGCGATAAGTGGTGACAGAATGGTTGTCGGTGCTGTATATGATCAAGACAATGGTCAGTTCTCTGGTTCGATTTACGTATTCGAATACGATGGAAGTAATTGGATAGAAACTGACAAAATGATTGCATCTAATGGTATGCCCATGGACATCTTTGGTTGGCGCGCCGAAATTGATGGCGATAGAATTATTACATGTGGTGACTTTGCCGATGATGGTGCTGTTTATGTTTTTGACTACGATGGTACTAACTGGAACGAGACAATTATTACAGCTAGCAATTCTCAACCATTAGATAATGTAGGTATCAGCATTGATCTTAAAGGAGATGTGATAGTTGCTGGAGCACCTGGTGATGATGATAATGGTAATTCCGCAGGCGCGGCTTACATTTTTGAATGGGATGGATCAACATGGAACGAATCAAAAATACTACCCTATGATGGTGATGCTAACGATAATTTTGGATATTCTATCGCCTATGACGGAACAAGAATTGTTTGTGGTGCCTACAGAGACAGTGACAGTGCAACAAATGCTGGTAGCGCATACATATTTGAATGGGACGGATCAGCATGGATAGACGAAAAATTGGTGGCCTCGGATGCGGCCGCTTTTGATTCGTTTGGCGAAGATGTTGGCATTGATGATAATTTAATTGTTGTTGGAGGACCCAATAACGATGATAATTTCTCAAATACAGGATCAGCATATGTTTTTGATTGCTGTGCCAATCCAACTACCTATTATGCAGATACAGATGCAGATGGTTATGGAGACGCCAATAACACATCTGATGCTTGTAGTCAACCAGCCGGGTATGTTTTAGACAATACAGATTGTGACGATAACGATGCCAATAATTATCCTGGAAACACAGAAATTTGCGATGGGCAAGACAACAATTGTGATGGAAATGCTGACGAAGGAATACCTACCAACACCTATTACGAAGACGCTGATGGTGACGGGTTTGGCAATCCCAATACTACATTTACATCTTGTTCTCAGCCTGGGGGTTATGTTTTAGATAATACGGATTGTGATGACAACGACCCCAACAATTTTCCCGGCAATAATGAAATATGCGACGGTCTGGATAATAATTGTAATGGTCAAGTAGACGAAGGCTTAACGCTTACGTTTTATGCAGATATCGATGGAGATGGCTTTGGCGACCCAAATGATTTCGTCATAGATTGTAACATCCCTCCCTCTTATGTTATTGACAATACGGATTGCGACGATAACGATCCTAACAATTATCCAGGGAATGTCGAAGTATGCGATGGACAAGACAATAATTGCGATGGACAAATTGATGAAGGTGTCACCACAGTTTATTATGCAGATACCGATGGTGATGGTTTTGGGAATCCAAATATGACTACTAATAGCTGCAGTCAGCCTTCAGGGTACGTTTTAGACAACACGGATTGTGACGATAATGACGCTAATAACTACCCTGGCAACACGGAGGTATGCGATGGTCAAGATAATAATTGCGATGGTCAAGTTGATGAAGGGTGTGGTCCCTTACCACCTTGCGATGACGTCAATCTAAACATACCAGTCTTGACACAAGATGAAAACAGAGCTGAAATTAATTTGCAATCTACAGCGATCATCAATAGCAACAATAACATATTATACACAGCAGGCACTGACATTGATTTGAATGCTAATTTCGAAGTCGTTCAAGGGACTGTTTTTGAAGCACGCATAGAACCATGTGATAATAATTGATAGTTATAAAAGCGACTATACTAAAAGCAACTACACTTGAGTACAATTTGAGTAATTAGATTTTTTACATTGTAATATTTACCAAATAAATTGACACCGTACCACTTACCTCATTAGCTGTTACAAGCAGAGGCTTATTTATAGGACTATCTTTTGTATCGATAAACTTTATATCTTCCACACCTAAATCCCCTATTGCTTCTAATTCACCGTCAGCGTTAAAATTTCTATTATTGACATAATCAATAAATTGCGGATGAGAAGGATGAGTCACTTCGTAAATCATAACACCACCCTGTCTCTCTAAACCAATGAAGGCATAAACTTTATGACCTATAAAACCCAACTCTATAGCCTCAGGTTCTGGTCCTTTATCATCACTCCGATTATCAAAAGAATCATTTTCATAACTATTTGAATTAAAATTTTGAGGGTACCTTTCAGCAATTATCTGCTCAAAGTCATCACCACTATCCCAAACCAATGCCATTGTTGAAGCATTCCAAATAGAAAATGATCTTGCACCATAGGCATAAAGTTGATCGTAATCACCGTCATTATCTATATCACCTAGACTTGTAGTAATTTTTAATCGCCCCAAGTTGTTATCTTTTTGAAGTTCTTTATAGTCAGGAAAAGCCAAAGTATCCAAGACAATTTTTGCCACACGCTTCTCTTCAGAGAATCCTTTATAATCTCGAGAATCTCCTTCATTTGCTGTGAACACCCAAGTCCCACCAGCATAGCTCGCCACTCTAAAAGCATCAGGTTGATACATACCTAAGACGGGCCATGACTGAATATTAATTTGACCATCTTTATCACTTGCATCAAAGCCATTAGATGAGAGGCTGTGATCTTTAAACCCAAATGGCACTAAAACATTTTCATTATTGATTCTATCTAAGATAGCCATGGCATTGTTCTCTTGACACATCACGAAAATTTTTTGAGTAGCTGCATCATACTGGATATATTCTGGCTCGATGTCTTGTCCTGCAGAAGCATGAGGTCCATACAACCTAACACCACTTTGCTTTAACTCATTCTCATGATCATTAAAAACATCCATGTTAATCAACTCCATTTTAAAAGGTTCTTCGCTCACACAATCAATAATAGCTACTGAACCGGACGGATCTATTGTATAATCTTGATTGGGTTCACCTTCATTAGCTACTATAGCCCATCCAGATGCCGTCATTAATATCATATCCGGCATCGCACCTGTATTTACCTTAGAAAGAAATTGTCCATCGGTGTTGTAAAACAATACACATCCGTCCGATTGAGCATCATGATGAGCTATAGCAGCACCAACCACTCCAGAAGCAACACCCACGCTGTTAATCACACCAAATTTTGACACATCAATAGTATCTATGAGTTGAGGTATTCTCGGATTTGAAATATCAATAATATTGATTACTCCTTGATCTGCACTAGAAACAAATAATTTTTGGGTTTCAGGATCATGGGCAACAATCTCGGCATGACTCCCTTTCGAACTTTGAACAGCATAGCTTGACAAATACTTTAATGTTGATTCAGATTCCTGACAAGAATAAAAACAAGCTGATAACGAAAAGATAAAGACATAATTAAACCTTCTCCAGTTGAAATACATAAACTTTTGGATCAATCGTAAGGATTAGTAGCGAATAAAATTTAAAGATAATTATATTAGTTCAGGCTTTGCTTCAATGGATCTAAAATGCATTAACAACTATCTTTAATCGACTACTAAATATGAATAAAATTCTCTTTGGCTTAACAATTTCTTTGTTATGTATACTTACGGCTTGTCAAAAGAAAAACATAACCGCATTACAACAAACTAAGGACGCACCAGTTGACAAGCTTATACGCCATATGACTGGTCATTTTTCGAGTGCTCTACAAGCTCAAAAAGACAGCCTATTCTACGACATCAATCTTGTGATGCAACCCATCTGGGAAAAATCTAATGAAGCCAAATGGTTGTATGTTGAACAGGCAGCATCACAAAACTTAGACAAACCGTATAGACAACGTGTTTACAAAGTTAGTCAATTGGCCGACGGTCGATTTGAAAGTAGTGTTTACGAATTACCTCAACCTGCTCGATTTATTTTTGGGTGGAAAGACCCCACTGTTTTCAATGCCATAACGCCTGATTCTCTTATCCTGCGAGAAGGATGCGCGGTGTACCTAAAGACAAATGGCGACTGTTATACAGGTTCTACAAATGACAGAAATTGCAAAAGTACTTTGAGAGGGGCATCATATGCCACCTCAATTGTAACTATCTGTCCCGACCGCATTGAATCATGGGATCAAGGTTGGAATGATGAAGACGTCCAAGTATGGGGCGCAGAAGTAGCAGGCTATATTTTTGATAGAAATAAATAAAGCATTAATAGAAGTTTACTTTTACAATACTCAAAATCCAATCAACCCAACACAAACATGTCTAATCAGAAACGCTCCAAATTCACCGAACCACAAAACATTATAGCAGTAGGCGTAACGATCATCAGCTTATGCGCACTGATCGTCTCTTTAATGCAAACACAAATCATGAAGGAAGAGCGTGAGATAATGCGCTCTTATTCGCGTGCTTCTGTATGGCCTAGATTGGACCTTGGGCTTAGTAAAAGTCATCATTTAGATAACAGCATAAAATCTTTGAGGTATATCCTTAGTAACAATGGTGTCGGTCCCGCTATTATCACAGATGTCAAAGTGGAATACAAAGGGCAACCTGCTACTGATTGGTGGGATTTATTCGAAATACAAGCTATCCCAGATTCTGTAAACACATTTATTGGCAATATTGACTTTAATGATATTGTCGTTAGCTCTGGAGAGTCGCTAGTGGTTTTAAATTTAGACCAGAACCAACCATTAGCGCGAGAGTTTTTCAAAAGGATAAATGACATTGATATAACCATTCATTATGAATCCATTTATGAAGAACAATGGAAATGGTACAATGGAAAAGTTTTTAACCTCAAAAACTTTAAAGGCTTACCAGAAGAGGTCCAATTCTATTAAGTAGTGATTGTATAGTTACGATTGATTTTCATCTCTAAAATTTATTTATGCAACATTGTTGCATTTGAAAATTATTTCATATATTTAGATTACCATTGATAAAGTCATGCATGCTAAGCAAAAACTCAAAACTTTGATTAGCGAACATTAAGCAATGCTGCATTTACCTATAGAATATCATTTTATTATTAGTGATCATATTTAGTTGGTTTAGTGAAATTCAATAGTTTTTTCATAGCAAGACAATTTTGCAAGAATGCTTTTAGGAATAAAAGACTTTTTGCGTTTTGTCTTGTATTAATATTTAATCTCTCGTTTTTCAACATGGGTAATTGTAAGGATATGAACATTCTATGTTTTTCACTACAAGCAAACGCTTCCGACACCCATATTCAGACTACCAACCAGAATCAAAACTTGCGAAAAGTAATTAAGCACCTTACTGGCATTGCAACCTTACAAAGCATAAAACCACAAGTGAGCAATGGCTATATAACAGATAGAGAATACTGGCAGGCTTATCCCCAATTAGAATTCGGATTTCTTCCTGTCAAAAAGCTTATAAATAAATACACTTTAGAAATCCTTTTAACCCTTTTGACCTTACTCCTTTTTTATATTTCATCAAGTTATTACAACAAGCTTAAAGTTCGTCAAGACTAAGCACCTATAAATATCATCGAAGCTTTCATTTTAGTTAGACCACCACTCATAGAAACCAAGTAGTTGTATCAATTTATAAAAACGTTTCTCTACGATTTCTGATCATATTGAGTATTTTCATTAGTAAGAATTCTGATTATGAGATACATCTTTAAGTTGGCTTTACTTTATACATTATCTACTTTCTTTATTTCCTGTTCTTCAAAACCTGAAAAAGTCCTTCTATTCTCGAAAACAGTCGAATTCAGACATACCTCAATTGAATCATCCATTCAATCTCTAACTACCCTACTTTCAGATCAAGGCATTCAAGTAGTCTCAACTGAAGATGCTAAGTATTTTCAAGAAGATTCACTAAAACAATACTCTGCAGTTATATTTCTAAATACCACAGGTGACGTACTAAACACCTATCAGCAAATTGAATTTGAGCGCTATATACAATCAGGCGGCGGTTTTGTTGGCATTCATGCTGCAACTGACACTGAATATAATTGGCCTTGGTACAATCAACTTGTAGGCGCTTATTTTAATGGCCATCCAGCCATCCAAGATGCTGTGCTTCAGGTTATGAAAAAAGAAGATGCATGTTGCCAACATTTACCAGACGCTTGGACGGTTAATGAAGAATGGTATAATTTCAAATCTATCAGTGATGATATAGAGGTGCTTGTCAATATTGACGAAAGCAGCTATGAAGGTGGTACTAATGGAGACGACCACCCTATCGTTTGGCGACACAACTTTGATGGTGGAAGAGCTTTTTATACTGCACTAGGTCATAAAGCAGAAACATTCGATGATCCTTTATATCAACAACAAATTCTGGCCGGCATCCACTATGCCATTGGGCCCAATAAACTCAATTACTCTAAAGCTAGAACTCAGAAACTTTTAGATGAAAATAGATTTTCTAAAGTGGTCTTAGATTTCAATCTCGCAGAACCAATGGAGTTGGACGAACTTGGAGACAGAGGCATTATTTATGTGGAACGAAAAGGCGCTATTAAGCTCTATGATTATGAAGAGGAAAAATCCAGAGTATTAGATAGCTTGAAAGTCCATTATGCTGATGAGGATGGCTTGTTAGGCATTGCAGTAGACCCTAATTACAATGACAACCATTGGATATATCTTTTCTATTCTCCAGATTTAGAAGAACCAATTCAACATATTTCTAGATTCACTCTAAAAGGAGATAAGTTGGAAGATGAAAAAATCATGCTCACAGTTCCTATTATCAGAAAGTGTTGTCACAGTGGCGGTTCTTTAGAATTTGATAAAGAAGGATTGCTTTACATCGGCATAGGTGACAATACCAATCCATTCGAATCATCAGGCTTCGCACCTATCGACGAAAGAGAAGGAAGAGAGTTGTTTGACGCTCAACGTTCCGCTTCAAACACAAATGATCTGCGTGGTAAAATTTTAAGGATTAGACCTGAAGCAGATGGGACATATAGTATACCTGAGGGTAATTTATTTCCTGAAGGCACCCCTAATTGTCGACCAGAAATCTATTTGATGGGCCTACGTAATCCATTTAGATTTTCTATAGATTCAAAAAACAATTACGTTTACTGGGGAGATATTGGCCCTGACTCAGGCAATAACGACAGCTTAAGAGGACCTCAAGGAATGGGCGAATTTAACCAAGCCCAAAAGCCTGGCTATTATGGTTGGCCTTACAGTCGAGGAAATAATCAGATGTATGTAGACTATGATTTTAGTACAGAAAAATCAGGAAAAAGTTACGATCCTCAACGTATCATTAATGACTCCCCTAACAATACGGGCATAGATACGTTGCCCGCTATTGAAGAATCTATGATATGGTATGGCTATGCATCTTCTAAGAGATTTCCATGGCTAGGAGATGGCGGCGTCAACCCCATGTCAGGTCCCGTATTCCATCGATCGGATTTTAATATTACTGACAATACATTCCCCAATTATTTTGAAAACAAATGGTTTATTTATGAATGGATGCGAGATTGGATATATGTTGTTCATTTGGATGAAAATCAAAACTTTGTACAGGCGGATCCTTTTATGTCAAACACAGAGTTTTCACATCCCATGGATATGATGTTTTCAAAAGATGGTCAGATGTACATTTTAGAGTATGGCCAAAAGTGGTTTAGCAAAAACATGGACGCCCGACTATCTCTAATTAAATATAATCCAGGCAATCGAGCACCCATAGCTAAATTTCAAATTGATAAGTTAGCTGGTGCAGCGCCGTTAAAAATAAAATTAGATGCAAGCGACTCTCATGACCCAGACAACAAGATATCCCAATATATATGGTCCATCGAGAATAAGAAAATCACTCATGACCAAGCAGTCTTAGATTACACATTTGAAAATCCAGGACATTATGATATTGAATTAAGAGTCATCGATAAAGACGGAGAATACACAGATATATCTCAAAGTATTTTAGTCGGTAATGAAATCCCTTCTATGTCTATTAATGTAGATAATTCGAATAGAATGTATACGGCTTACAAAAGTATAAATTATAACATAAGCATCAATGACAAAGAGGATGGATCAAGCGATGATTCTACATTTGACGATTCTAAGGTAAAAGTTACTTGGACATATATTCCTGAAGGCGAAGATCTCATACTCGCTAATGTAGGTCACCAAGAGAACATAACTCCTGAAGGTCTACAATTAATCAATGATTCTGACTGTAAAGCTTGTCATGCTGTAGACGCAGAAGTTGCAGGCCCTAGCTATCAAGCCATTGCGAATAGATACGGCAAAAAGGACAGAGGACAAATGATCCAACGCGTTATTAAAGGGAGTCAAGGCATTTGGGGCGAACGCATGATGTCCGCACACCCTCAACTGAGTATTGACCAGGTAGGCAAAATGGCAGATTATATTTTATCTCTCAAATCAAATAACAATAAAGAAGTTATTAGCTTACCTCTAAAAGGTACTTTAAAATTTGATCAACATCAAAAAGATAATATATCTGGACAATATGTATTAATGGCATCATATGCAGACAACGGGCATCCTGATGTATCAGATTCTGAACTTTCAGTTATTGAAAAGATTGTTTTCTCACCACCTAGAATCGAGCTAGAATCCCTCGATGAATTAGATAAAGACTTAGGAATCTGGGAAAGTCAAGGGCGCGGACTTGTAGGATCAATTAAGGATGGAAAACATATAAAGATCAAAGACATTAGCTATGACAAACTCAAGGCAATTAGCTTAGGCGCTGCATTCAGCAAAGAATATCCTTATTTTGGAAACATCCAAATTAGAAAAGGATCGCCTACTGGATCAATCCTAGGGTCATATCAAGTAGATCATCTTAATAATGAAAAAGACGAATTTAAGATTTTTGAGATTCCTCTAAAACCATCAACTGGAGTTGACGATCTATATCTTTTATTTATAAATAAAAAAGATAAAGAGCAATACACTTTGAATGGCGACTGGGTGCAGTTCGAATATGATTAGCTATCCAATGGATGATTCTTAAATTGGAATAGACAATCTAAAAGTTGATCCATTATTTACATCTGATTTTAAGAGTTGTATATCACCGCCCATCATACTCATAATTTTTCTAACCAAACTTAAGCCTAAGCCAGACCCTTTAAAGGTATCTCTGGTATGCAAGCGTTTGAACATATCAAATATTTGATCTTGATAATTTCCCTCTATGCCTATACCATTATCCTTAATATCGATAATATGGAAACCATCACTTTCAGAATGTCTCAATTCAATTAAGACATCATCATGCTTATTAAATTTAATACTGTTATCTATAAGATTCCGAAAAACTGTTTTGATTAACTCATAAGAACTGACGATAGTAGGCAGCTCACTATAAGTAATATTTATTTGCTTATTTGGATACTTTTTCTGCTTGATGGGCAGTATATCTTCTATTAGATGATTTAAATCCATGGTTTTAACTATGGACTTTTGATCAATCTCATAGGACGTATAATTTTTAACGCCTTCGATCAAATCATCTAATTGCTCACCACTATCCTTTACATATGAAAGGTAAGATTTCGCTTTTTCTGGATTGCGATCAATTTCTTTGGAACCTAATTGGCTGAAGCTGACAATGTTTCTTAAAGGCTCTTTTAAATCATGAGATAAAATACGGCTAAAAGCATATAGTTCATCAATAGATTTTTGAAGCAAGGCATTCGATTCGTTTATGGTATTCGTTCGCCTTAACACCTCCTTTTCTAATCGATCATTATAAGATTGCTTTTGACGCAATACACCAAGTATCAAGATTAGAGACACCAAACCCAATGCTATAATAGCATAAAGAAATTTTCGTTCAGCAGAGTTCCGTTCTAACTGAGACTTAAGCAGTTCGTTATCCTTAACTTTTTTCTGAACCTCAAATTGCAGTTCTAGATACTCTGTTTTCTGTTTTCGTTTATCTAGTGATAATTGATCGTTAAGATCATTTGCTTTGAGTAAGTAAGCATATGCACGGTCTTTATCACCTTGCTCATTACTTAATTTATGCAAAGCTTCATACACACTAAAGCGTTGCTCTAAATCGATCGTATCTAAGCTCACCAAAATGTCCTGATAAATATTCTCAGATTCTTTAAACTTACCTTGAGCTTTACATAGCTTAGCTTGTAGGTATTTAAAATTCATAATGTTAAACACATCATTCATTTCGCTATTAAGCCTACTGATTTCTGGCTTCAGTTTCATTGCTTCTGCAATATCTCCTTTACCTAAAAGCAATTGTCCTTTTATAATTAAAAGGTCAATTTTAAGTACTTCTAGTTGATTAGCTTCAGTATATTGTATGCCCTCTTCAACTAGTTCCAAACCCTGATCGTATTTTTCCCAACCAAGATAATTTTCAGCAGTTTCAAAATAGCACAACCCTAAAGTTGAAGGTCGGATAGTGAAGTTGTTTTTGAGATCAAATATCCTTTGAAAACAAACTTCTGACTCCGCATATTTCTCTGCTTGTGAAAGAAGCTGTCCAAGCGAATATAAATTACTAACTAAGCTTGAGGTATCTTTAGCCTCTTCAGCGTATTTGATATTTTCATAATAACTTTTCTGAGCGGACTCATAGTCACCTATTTCCATGAATGTAAAAGCTGTCAAATATTTGATTGATTTCTTATCCTCTATCGAAACACAGGAACTATTAAACAATTCCTCATTAGCAAGTATAGTTCTGTAGGCCTCCATAGGCATTTGGCGATTATGGAGTAAGAGAATATTGTAATACTTATGGAGAAACAATAAAGTATCGTGTGCAACTAATCCTTCGTCTAATAATTTTTGAGCTTCATCATATGCGAAAGTTGCTATATTGACATCTCGATAGACATATTTGTCAATCGAATCCAAATAGATGGAAAATTTTTCGGTTGGCGTTGTCGTCTCTAAGAAGCTATTTTGAAAATGGTCGTCTTGAGCACCCACCTTGGTTGGTACACAAACAAGAACTACTTGTACAATTATAAGAAATAATAGATACTGCTTCCAGCTTTTCATTAAACACCCCTTTTTAGTCCGCCTATATTAATTAGGCACTTTAGATACAACAAATATCATACTATTTAAGCTTCGAGTAAAGCAACATATTAAAAAACACAATCATGTAGCAGACAATTACCCCATACAGATAAGGCATACTTTTATAATTTTTAGGACCAAATTGATAATTTGAGCGACATGGGATGGTTATATGTTTGTGTCATAAAAATTTACATAATGAACAAACTATTAAATACACTACTCGCCTTAGCTCTAGTTATTCTTGTTACAAGTTGTGGAGATGATGACACGCCTATTGAACTAGGCACTGGTGTCACTATAAGCAATACTTTTCAATCAGACATGATTACAGCTGGCAACGAAACAACAATTGAAGAACTTTTTCAACTGGAAGCTGGCGCATTATTTTCAAGTTCTACTATTTCTGACAATGTAGAATTCCCTGCCTACTTATTGGGCCTTTATGATGTTGACATTAGCGAAAGCAGTATTTCTTTCGAATTAGTAGCTGCGCAAGACGACCCTACTTACAAGGATCTATTTAGAACATTAGAAGCGGGCACTACAGACAGATACTACCTAGATTTTAATGCGTCTCATAATGTCGAATCATTTACTTCTAACAATAGCTCTGTTAGCTTAAGGATTGACTCAGACAATGTTTTAGTTGTTGAAATTGGCGAAGGATTTAATTTTAATCCAGGAAGTCAATTTACGATCACGTTGAATTAATTTTTGATATTAAGAATACAAAACCTGCCTCAGGATGACTGCAGGTTTTGTTATTTTATACCTACAGTAATTCAGTGAGCATATTTTTTGTTCTTCATAATTCTTCATCCAATAAAAATTAATTTATTTTGGATTAGAATCGAATAGGTAGTATGCAACACATAACACTAATTGTGATATTATTTTTTTGTGGAATAACGACTCCGTCTTGCAATAAGCCCACAGTTGAAGTACTAACTTCAGAGCCATCTTACCAAATATCAGAAGGCAAAGCGCTCAACAAATTCAATCCGCCGAATACCTTAAGGATCAATGACACACTACTTGTCGACAAAACAGAGATTACAAACATTGGCTACAAGGAATTCCTAAACTGGTGCAAAATGACGATGGATGAAAAGAGCAATAGTTACAAATCGCTCATCCCATTAAACTTAGGCACATTCAGTTTTACCGGAGGCTATGAAGAGATAGCAGCTATTGAAATAGAAAAGGTAAAATACATGTGGTCTGAAGAGTACAACTATTATCCAGTTATTGATATTACATTACAGCAAGCATTAAAGTTTACTCAATGGAGATCCGATAGAGTTTTTGAAATGATCCTTAAGAAAAACGGCATCTTAAAACCAGGTCTATATTTTGAAAACGAAGTTTTCACCATCGATGCTTTTCTAAAATCAGAGGTCTATAGAAAACATAAAGACATCATCACCCATTATCCCCAATACTACATACCTAGTAAAAAAGATTACCTAAATCTACTTTCAGCAATTTCGAATAAAAAAGACAAGCAAGCTCCAAGCCCAAGTCAAGAAGAAATAGATAAGCACTTTGTAAACAAGGGGCTTCTTATACTACCTTCTAAACTGTCTAACAATGAGGGAATAGATAATCAACTTTATCTACTCAACAGCAATGTCTCTGAAATAACTACAGAAGGACTGGCATTCGGCGGCAATTATACTAGCACAAATCAGGTCCTAGATGAGCACACATTTTACAATATCAAGCTGCCTAGCCAAATGGTAGGATTTAGGAATTTCTGTAAGTGGGTACCGATTGAAGATATCTTGACAAAAAGTGAATCTAATCAATTTTAAAAATGATTATATTAAATCATATTCTTAAACTGAATCACCTGCAAATAAAGCACATGATATAATGTAAAAGTTTTTAAAATCTATAACCCATTAAAATCCCTAATCTTGGATAGGCTTCATCATATACAGTAGCATCTTCGGTAAGTGCACGACCTACTCCAACAACAAATTCACCATGTAGCCCACTATATTTTACAAATTTAGCCCCAATTGCAAATCCGAAACCGTAATTATGTTCGTTCCTCCATCTTTCCTTTTCGTTCCAATATGCTCCATTAGCCTCTATAAAAAAACCTGAACTTGGTATGTCACCAAAGTACATCCTGTAATAAGCTAAGCAGTGTGTATCTGTTTCGATAAAATCTCTAAATGATTTTCCAACAACGAAACCTATTGAGTTATCTAAAGGTAAAATTCTCTCATAAGCTAACTCTATGTATCCAAAAGGGATGAATGAAAGATTAACTTTAATTTCATTTCTTATATCCCATAATTCTTCCCAAGTTTCATCAATATCAGACTCACTTTGTGACGAAAGAGAGTTAACATTAAAAATGAGGAAAGAAAGAATAAATAAAGGTTTAGCTAATTGAAGTGTAATATTCATGGTTATGAAACATAGTTATGTGCGTTAAATATAATAACTTTAAAAAACATTGAGACCAAATCATCTTAATTACAATTAGAAAGAAATACAATCTAGGTCAATAATAAAATTACCCAATAGAAGAATTAGCTTTTAGCTATAAAATGTACTAGCACAAATCAGGTCCTAGATGAGCACACCTTTTACAACATCAAACTACCTAGCCAAATGGTAGGATTTAGGAATTTCTGTAAGTGGTTACCGATTAAGGAATAAGGTTTATGGCATATGGATCATGGCCTGACTATGCCTAAATAACGTTGACCGTCTATTAATTCAAATTGCAACATAATATATTATCATTACCGCTCATTGAAGTCTTCAGACTTCAAATACATATTCGTAACTTCATTCAAAATCATTGATAATATAATTGAAGTCAGAAGTATTCTAAAAATGAATTTTTCGAATCCAGTTACCTCTTACCTTTCATGGTAAGAGGTTAAAAGTATTTATACAATTTCAGCTTACTTTTACAACTTAACAATACGTTCAATGAAACGTGCTTCTTTATTATGGCATTCAATTATATAATGCCCGCTACCCCATTTATCAAGATCGATTTTCAAGACCCTTTGATGGCTGCCTATTCTTTGATTCCACAATAATTGGCCGACAGCATTATATACTTCAAGTTCATAGTCCTGCAAGCCTTCAAAGGCATCATTTAGCTCAACAACTATAATGTCTTCTGTCGGATTAGGATAGACTTTTATTGGGCGTGTTAAGACTTCATCATTACTAGACAAAATTTCAAATCCGACTTCTACCAACTCTTCATAAAAACAAGTTTGTGAAGCATCCGTAACAACGACTTCATAAGTACCAGGTGCTAAGTTTGAAAAAGTACTTAAATCTGTAAAGGTATTTCCACCATCGATACTAAATTGATAAGGTCCAAAACCATCTGATGCAGAAATATCTATGACACCGTCATCATCGTTTTCAGTTGTCGCGTTAACAACATTTAATTCAGCATCAAAGAGACAACCTTCACCGCTAGGACAAAACAATTCTACACCTTCAAAACCGAAATTACCGTCATTTATCGCCAACGTATCGCCTTCGTTATTAACAACTAAAAAGTTACCTATTCCGAAGCTACAACAAATACCATCTCCGTATACATCGGTTAGTGTTACTGATAAACAAGAAGAATAATCAACACAAATTTCTTCATTTAAAAAGTTAGTCCCAGATTGCAATTCGCCAGCTGCAATAATCTCTTCACTTAATTCATCATACACAGACCATGAAGTCTCTTCTGGAAAATTATCTGGGTTTATAATGAGATTTATAAAGTCATGATCCGACTCTAAGTCAGTAAATACTGTAATTGAGTTATTTGACAAATCGCCATCATCTTCTCCATTGATCTTTAAAATATTCAAAGTAATTTCATTATCAATAGTTGTTAAGTTCTGAGTTACATTTAATTCTAATACTCTACTCAAAGTATAAGGGATATTAATATTAAAAGTCACTGTATCCACAACAACACCATTGACAACCGTTTCAATTTCAGCACTGTTAATAATTGATTCCCCTAAATTTGATAAACTTGCAGAGACACTAACTTCATTACCGCAGGTAGCTGCAGCGTTACCAGAGACAAGCCCTCCCTCAATCAAATGCAACTTACTTAATACCACATCAATGGTATCATTGAGCGCATGACCATCCTGAGGATGCGCTACTATAGCTTTAATGGCATAGGCACCTACCTGATCGAAGTTCTGCGGCGTTTGGAATTGAAACGTCTTTTCATTTTGAGGACTTATAGTGTCAGTGACAAAAATAGTCTCCTGAATATCTCCGTCTACTAACAAGGAAAGATCAAAATCATACATTGGTTTTAGTCCTTGATTAGACACCAACACACTAACAAGTTCTGAATCCCCTAAGTTAGCACTGCTTGAAGGCTCTGTTATATCTAAGGCCGCAATATCAGAAGCTGCTTTAATATCTGCCCAAAACGAAACCCAAGGTCTAGCCTGCTTGATTATAAGTTGATCTTCCGATGTAACTTTATATTCTATATCCATTCCAAAATCATCAACACCCACTAAATCATAAAGTATAGCAAATTCATCATGAATAACCTGCAAGTATTCTCGCATCTGATCTAAGTAAATATCATCCATCACCAATGCGCCAACAGGGGTTAGATTAGATTCTCGTAATAAGAAATATCCTTCTTCAGGATTTTGGTAAAGAAGAATTTCTTCAGGAATTGAATTGGCTTCTGGATTGGTAACCAAATCTTCTCCAACCTGAGTATTAAGATAGAATGTGCTATCTGTACCATACACAGGATCTATACTTACGCCTACACCATTTGATTTTTCATCTTTATAATTCGGATGACACAACACGCCCATGGCTGCTATAAAGTGATCTACTCTATAGAAGTCCCTTTCCTCAAAAGCTCTAAAGTTCCACATGCTGGCATACACTTGCTTTATAGATTTAGACATATGTCCTTCATCTGGATGTTGTGTTTTTGAGGTGTAGAGTCCCGCACCACTGAAGCCAGGTAAGTCCTCATTATTCGTACTAGAACGGCAACGAATAGACGTGCCATCTGGAAATGAATTATGCATTTCTTCCAATTCGTCTAACATCCACTGAGGCATGTCTGCATCCTTAATATCTCTCCTAAAGTCTTTGAGCATGTCAATACGCGTATCTAAGTCATTGACAAATTCTGGATTACTCAACATCGATGCTACCTCATCATAAAAGTTATTGAATTTCATAAACTCATCATAGAAATAAAAAGGCACACCAAATCCATTCGGGATAGTGCCTTCAGGGAATCCAAATGTGCGCATAGTCGCAACATTAGAACACTTGGCACCAAATGAAGTAGACATATAAAAGTCAATAGAATCTAGTGGAAGTATACGTTTAATCGATAAATCTCGGTCAGGGATTTGCTCTTGAGTAGGTCTTAATTTTTCAAACCACGCATTGACTTCATCCAAACTGGCTTCTCTAATAAAATATTTATCGCTCTCAACTCTATAATAGATGTAATTATCTAATAGTTGAGCAATCGAATCTATTTCTAACGGATTCCTAATATAGGCATTCGGAACATTGTCTTGTATAGCCCTTAGATTAACATGTGAAAGAGGGGTTTGAACGACTGAAGTAATTATCCCCCCTACTCTAGGCAAGGAATTGGGTAAAGCATCATATAAAACGATGTCTCTAGAGTTAGGCACTTCATCTAAATCCATTTGTCTGAAATAACCAAACCCTTCTGTTTCGTTAAACGGTATGAAATCAATATCACTAAAAAAATCAGACTCCAGTACTACCTCAATCCGAGATCCTTCAAAGTCATCTTTATATTGTGATTGATGCACCGCCTCACCACCACTACCAATAAAATGCTGCATGTTATTCCCTAGATAAGGCATATTTGCTATCAACAACTCAAATGTCCTTTGAGTCCTTTCAAAGGTTGCAGCATCTCCAAAAGAATAATTAAACATGTAACTACCAATTTGCCCATTAGGCAGAATGTTATTAGGGTTGAATATAATTTCACCCGTTACTACATTGGCTGGATCATCTATAGTCCATAGGAAAGAAGCATGAATATCATGCGTATTGGTATTTATAAAATACACTTCGGGATTATCCGAATCATGATTGACTATTGCGAACTTGGCAAACTCCTGATTATTTAAGAATGGTGCCCATGGAATATCATCTTCAATTACTGACAATGCAGAGAAGGTTTCATGATTATCTACAGAGGTCGTCCCATCAAAAAAAGGCACTGCTGGTGCAAAGTTTAATGGCGCCAAACGTGGCATATCATTAAATTCTTCGATATCATCAAAGCCGTCACCATCAGTATCTGCTGGGTCGGCAATACTGTATGCTGTAACTATATAATTTTGCTGTGAAAATGCAGCGCCTGGACTTGTTATTGTCAACCGACCATCTACACCCAAGGTCATTGATAATACAGACTCATAGTTTAAGGTAGGAGGATGAACTGCTGACAATATGTAATATTTATCACTGGTTGCGTCTATTTCGATTTCTGCTTGGCCAAAAGGATTAATCGAAAAGCCTGTAATTGGTACTGTTTGCCCCTTAGCTACTAGAGCACCAACCATTAAAACAAAAAGAAAAACAAGCTTAAAAGAAGTTAGATATCGTTTCATTATAATCAGATAGATTGAAAAGTGTTGATAAATCAATAAGTATTGATCTACCGCTATACTATAATAATAGATGGAAATCCTTCAAATCGTTGCATCTGGATGAATAAAAGATTTAATTAGTCGTCTTAAACTCTTAAAGGGACAAATTGGCAATTCCAATTTCCTGACTATTGATTTATGAAAATAACCTGAAGATCATCGTATAAGTGTAATTCCTCCAGATAAATTTATTTCCTTTCCATCATTTAGAAGCACACATACCTTATAGGTAAACACACCAGAATCAAGCAATTCTGAATTATAAGTGCCATCCCAGTTGGTTATTCCATTATCAGGAATAAAATTAATTTGTTCATAAATTAATTCACCCCACCTATTATAAATCGTAAATGACTTTATTTCTAGAACATCTGAAGAAGGACCAGCATAAATTGATATCTCGTCATTAAAACCATCACCATCGGGAGTAAACACATTAGGAATATATACAGGTGCACAATCCTCTACATCTAAAGATGAAGCCGCCAAATTGAAAGTATCCTTGTATTCACACCCATTGGCGTCTGTAACTGATAGATTATAAGAACCGGTGCTTAAATTATCTAAGTTTAAATTATCCGATACTGGGACATTCCAAACAACATCAAAAGGAGCTACTGCTTCCAAAGAAGTAATTGTAATAGAGCCATCTGATCTAAAAGAACAACTTGGATCTTCTATTTCAACATCCACATCAAAGCTGAGGTAGTCGATTTGAGCACTACCCGATCCTGTACCTACACAAAAGGCATCGTTAAAGGTTACAATCTCATAAGACCCAGGTATATCCGTTTGTAAAAGAAAAGGACTAGTTATTACATCAGACACCAAAGGCTGTTCTTCACCATTAATACTATATGTCAGACTCCATGGAGGAAATCCATTTAAGACAATAGGAACTCCCGTTAATGCCGTTTCACACAAATCCCAATTCCCCTCAATTATAGCACTAGGAATACTTTGTATTTCTATGTTAGATACAGCTACTGAAGAGACACCACAGAAGTCAGTAACTGTAACCAATACCTCAGTTGGTTGACTAATATTTAATTCTATAAAATCCAAATTTGAGCCATTGCTCCATTCATAACTAAAAGGTGAAATACCATCAATTACTTCGGGCACCAAATCAAATGATTGACCTACACATGCATTCACATCTTCCAGGCCTACATCAAACGCTAGAGGCTCTCTGATAATTAATTCGCTAAATACTGGATCCAAACATGCGCAGGCATATTCAAATTCTAGTTTGATGCTTTCAGATATTTCATCAATAGAATCACTTAGAATGGTAATAGGTAAAACATATTCTATCACCCCTGCAGGTATGGTAACACTTGTAGGTATTTCAACGTAATCGACACCGTTAATGGCGCCTCCATCAGGACTTATAATATATTCAACAGTGCAATCTTCATTAATGCCACTCAAATCACTTCGTGTAAATACAATTTGTCCATCAATACAATCCTCATAAGCTATAGGCTCATCTCTACCTGGCACCTCAGCACGCACAATCACTTTCTCACCTAGATCGAAACTTTTACTTTCTAAAAATACTGCAGAATCCAATCGCGCATCACCCACATCCCCAACCACCAATCTTATATGATACGTCTCACAAGGGATCACTTGAAAGGAAGCCGTTAGGCGTACTGTAAATCCGTCATATTCAATGAGGTCCTGAAATTCTGGAAGGAAATTAATGTCGCAATTCTCAGAATCTGTAGTTGTCGCATTACTAACAAAGAAATTTTGGTTGATGAGGTGATTGACATTATTGATGCTTACATTTTCATTAGAGCCCGGTATTGTAGCTACATTGATTGCACCATCTTCGAAAGGACCATTAATACCAGGACCTCTGACGAAAAAACCAAATACATCATTGAAGTCAGTACCGACAAATTCACAATATTCTTCGGAGGCAAAGACATCACTAAACGTAACACGATTATCAATGGGTACGAAATCAAATTCGATTCCAGTAACATCAAAAAGACTATCAGTCGCTAGTCGACTTAGATCTGGATCATTACTCACTTGATTAAATTCATAACTGCCATCAATTCTTATGTTTGGGCCTTCTGCCAAACGTATATCACCAGTTGAAATTATAATCCCATCTTCGAAATTAAATATATCAGAAGCATTGGCAAAGCTGCCGATACTCAAAGAATCACTACCTAAGGATTGTATATTGGTGACGTTGCGGCAATTGCCTTTTATAAAAACATCTTTAATTAAGTTTTCGACATTTTGCTGTCCTTCGGTTTGAATTCCTTTTTGCGCAACAAGCGAAGGCATTACAATCATGATCTGTATAATGACCAAGAAGAAAAGGATAATAATTGATCTAAACTTTGACACCCTTTCAAGATATTAAATATCAAGATCAATATCTCAGGTAAATGGGTGATTATAAACCACTACGACTTTAATACATCAATAATAGCCCTACTAATATCTAGTAGAGCTATTTGAAAAATAAACTATAATTAATTAAAGTACTTATCTAATATTGCTAGGCGTCCCTTGTAAATCACCAGGGAATATGATGTAGTATTCATTTAAGTAAGCCTCATTTTGAATGTGGTAATGGTATTCGCCATCAGGATTATGTGGTGTGGGACCGAAATGTCCTCCTGATTCATCTAGATCCGTCGGATAATCGCCATTATAATCACGCCTTCCATAGATGAAAAACCCATCTGACATAATACCTACCAAATTAGAATCATCATCCGTCCATGCTTTTGGTTCTAAGTGATAATGATAACTCTGAGGTCCTGTATGGGCGCCGTTATAATCTAAAGAAACGACTGCATTATCAAGCGGCACATTTGGGCCTTCTTCATCATTATAGATCATGCCACCACTGATAGCCATGCCTATCGCACCTAAGCCAGTTGTCGAAGGACTAGCTGCCAGTTCTGGAGATATTGAAACCCTCAATGTATAAGAGCCATTAAAATCATCAATATTGCCAGGTGCCATTTGGTTAAAAGAGGTAGCAGTGGGGGCAATAAATAACGGATGATCTACTGCTGCAGCAGGTGTTGTATGTGCTCCCATTGGGCCATTTATTGTTCTTTCGGTCGTATTAGACCAATAAGGCGAAGTGTGATTCGCCAATCCATTTGACTCGATAACCACTTCATCGCCATCCAAATAAATATTAAAATTCTCAGCATCAAATTCTTCAAAAGCTGGATGCAGTCCCGTGAAAGTTCCAGAATCATTAGTATCGTCAGGATTGTCTACATATCCATCTGGTTGCTCACATGCCGTTTGACTCACATCAGGATTCCCTAATCCATCGCCATCTGCATCTTCAAACCAAGTTGATTCACCCGGTCCGTCACAAACACCACAAACATCCACCACTCCAGAACAAGTATCATCAGTGTCTTCAGCATTCGAAACATATCCAGTGGGTTGTTCACAAGCATCTTGACTGACATCTGGATTACCGTATCCATCGCCATCCGCATCTTGATACCATGTTAATTCTGTACAAGTAACTTCATCATCATCACTGCAAGCTGTAAAAAATATGAATCCAGAAAATAGAAATAAGCTTAAAAAAGTCTTTAAATAGGTCATTATTTTGATTTTGTACACTTTAGACACATGCGTATCAAAAATCCTTCGGGTAAGCTCAAAAAAAATAAATGTTCTACTTTTTCCTATTATTATAAATTTGAAGCAATACTAAAAATCAAAATTTGTTTAGTCTTTCGCTGGAGTTACAGTTAAAATCGCTGTCCTAAATTAATTGCAAATCGAGGATAAGATTCTTCGAAATCACCAAAACTATCTGTTAATGTTCTACCTAAGCCTAAAACAAATTCGCCATGAAAGCCGCCTGATCTAAAAAATTTTCCGCCAATTGCCACACCTACTCCAGCACTATTGGTAGTTTCTCCAAAAAAGAAATTGTCCTCTTTCCAAAAGGCCCCACTGCCTTCGATAAAAAACCCCATACCACTTTGTTTACTAAAGAATAATCTATAGAATGCCATAAGGTGATAGTCTAAATCCATTTCTCGTATGGACTTACCAAACACGATACCAGCAGAACTGTTTGATGGTAGTATTCTTTCATATTGGACTTCGACGTAGCCAAATAAGATGTATGCTAGGTTGGCTTTGTACTCGTTTTTGAGTGTAGAGAGATTTTCATATGATACTTCCTGAGATTGAGCATCAATAAAATTTGAGGAAAGATTAAAGCAAAGAAGATTTAAGCAAATTAATGCAGTTGATATGGAAGTGTGTTTCAAATCTAAGACTTATAAAATGATATAGAAAAAACAGTAATTTATAATATTTATTGCTCTTGAATCTTTGTCATCATAGTTTATTTAAAAAAAGGATTAAAAAATGAATAAAATACTCAAGCGTAAATTATCATGGCGTGGCATCCAATTGGTCTGCTTGAAAGAAATGAATAAACAACAAAATAAATGGAATAGCTAGAAATATTCTTACCAAAAGCCGTGGTGCCTCACCTGTATATCCAATAGAATTAATCATAAAAAGAGGCAAAATTATTATGAAGCTCCAAGCCATTCGTTTTAGTGGAAAATCATATCTATTATCAGCTGATATTAACTTAACGCCAGCAATAATCATAAAGATAGCAGCAATTAAAAAACTAAGGAATGTCATTATTATCAAACCTAAAATTTGACTTATATGTTCCGGTATAGGACCTGAATATGCTTCATCTGAAAATACGTCATTCAATAGGATAAAAATATATTCGAAAAATGCAATTTGTTGTGTCTCTGTATCTGCATTCAAATATTGACCTATAAGAAACGAAATAAAGAATACGCCATGGGATACATATAACGCATTGATGAATTTTGCAACATTTCTATCTCCAACATTAACTAAAAACTTCTTGAAGTAACTAAATATCAGTAAAGGCCAAATTAAGAAAGCAAAAACACCTAAAAATGTACTATGCAGCCAATTATATGAGATAACATAAAAGAAAAGAAAAATGCCAGTCATTATCATCGGTCTTTTGTAATCGACGCGAGCAATATCTTCAACTTTGGTATAGTCAATGCGCTCTGTAGGTGTAACAATAGGTGGAGGCTGCTTATTCTCTTCAGGAGCTATGGGCAAACTTTTTTTATGCTTAACTATATAGTACTGAATCTCACCAACATCCTTAATAGGAGCCCAATCAGACATGCCTTCAGACCAAACCAAGGAAGATTGTGTGAGACCTAAGGAGAATAATTCATCAATTGGAACAGGACCATGCTGTACATTGTCTATGGCATAGTAATACTGTTTTGGAGACATCGTCTTCAATTTAAGTTTTTAATTGGGTTACTAAGATTGAAAGTCTATGATCAGATCATTGACTCCAATCTCTGATGTATCAATTTACTTAATTTGAAGATGAAATAGGAAATAAATCCAATTTATTGTTAAAACATTTATTAGATAGATAAAATATGAAGCTCGTACGTAGCTCATCAATTCAAATACTTCATAATAGCTTCTGCGTCAGGTTTAACCTTCGATGGAAAATGCTCGAGTAACTGACCTTCCTCATCTACCATAAACTTGTTGAAATTCCAACTGACGGAATAGTCTCCTACTTTATTGTAATCCTTCTTCGTCAACCAAGTGTATAACGGATGTTGATCCTTCCCTTTAACCTTAATCTTTCCGGTCATTGGAAATTCAACACCATATTTAGTAGAACAAAATGTAGCGATCTTTGATTCTGATCCTGATTCTTGAAATAAGAATTGATTACATGGCAAGCCAATAATCACCAGTTGATCTTTATGATCTGCATACAGTTTTTGCAAAGCTGCATATTGCCCAGTAAAACCGCATTTTGAAGCGACATTAACAAATAGGATTTTCTTGCCTTTAAATTCACTCAAATCAATTTCAGTATCACTGTCTAGTGCCTGTAATTTAATGTCATAAATAGAATTGGGAATTTCATTTGATTGTCCGAATAATGAGGCTGCCATAAGTAAGAATATTAATGTCTTCATGTTTATTAGTATAAAGCTATATAAATGGTCTTCTTATAAATTTGTTCACTTACAATTAATCCAAAGCATCAAAATCAATAAATTCAATTAAAAGTCGATTTTTTACCGACTACCCATCCGAAACTACCGTTTAATAACTAAAATGCTACAATATGCGCTTTAACACAATTAGATAAAGGCTTTTTTATAACTTGTAATACCTGTATAATTAAAAGAAACGTATTTGAAAGCAATCATCATTGACGACGAAAAGGATGCCTTGGTTACCTGCACCAAGAAGATCGAGCTATATTGTCCAGAAATCAATGTTCTTGAAGCTTGCCAAGGTGCAAAAGATGGCCTAAAGGCTATCAAAAATCATAATCCTGATCTCATTTTCTTGGACATAGAAATGCCTTGGATGAATGGTTTTGAGTTACTAGAGTGCTTAGAGGACGATTATAAATTTCAGGTGATTTTTGTAACAGCTTATGACCAATACGCCATACAAGCATTTAAAGTCAATGCTACTGATTACTTATTGAAGCCTTTCAGTAAACATGATTTAATTGAATGTGTCAATAAGATTAGAGAGCGGAATCCACAGTTGACCAAATCTAAAGTAAGACAGATTCAAGATGACATTAATAAACCACAGAATTCTAATAGATTATTGATTAACACTTCCGATGGCATTCAAATTATCAAACAAGAAGAGATTATGTATTGCCAAGCAAGCTCAAATTATACCTATATAAATTCTACAGGTGATAAAAAATTATTGACGAGCAAAACACTATCAGAAATAGAAAGCAAGCTTAATCAAGATCAATTTGCACGCACACATAAAAGTTATCTTGTTAATTTGACCTATGTTTCATCATATTCAAATGAAGACGGAGGGTTGCTTATTCTAAATAACGGAAACACTATTCCCATCTCAAGACGAAGAAAAGAACAAGTTTTAAATGCGATTGCCAACTTGTAACTTATGGAGTAGACATAAGACCGATGACCCTCTACTGTCTAAACTATATCTACTATCATTCTCGCTTCTCTTATTCTGCGTAAAAGGATACACCCAAGAAAGTCCATTCATCTCATTAAACACTGCCGATGGTTTATCTCAAAATTCTGTTATCGACATAAAAGAAGATCAGAATAAATTCATTTGGCTAGCAACACAAGATGGCCTCAACCAATTTGATGGGCGTACTTTTAAAAAGTACCATGGGTTCTTTAGAGATGAAACACCCGAAACATATTCAAGACTGGGCAAACTGTTCTTTGATTCAAATAATAAGATATGGGCGACCGACATTGAAGGCCATATCAATGTTATTGATTATACAAGAAGCACAAGTTATAAAGTGCACCAAATTGCTGATGCCAGTTGTGTTTACGAATTAAATCCCAATTCATTTTTAATCGGTTCCTTTACAGAAGGCTTATACAAATACAAATCCACCAATCAAGACACCGTTACCAATTCCGTAACAAGTCCTACCAGAATATTTGAAATTAAAAAGCTGGGGGATCAAGTATTTGTTTGTACCAATAATGGCCTATTCACATTTACAGAAAACGAAGATCTAAAGCCTAATTTTGAGTTTTTCAAGGGCAAAAATATCGGCAAAATAATTTCAAATAATAGAGGCGGTTATTTCGTCCATTGTTTTATAGAAGGTCTATTTGAGATTGAAAAAGACGAAACCATTTCGCGAATTCAATCTATACCTGTTGGCACCAGTATTCAAGACATGCTTCTTGATAAGAAAAACAATTTATGGATAGCCACTTATGGATCGGGTGTGTATCAGCTTAAAGGAAAATCAATTACACAATTTAAGTATTCAAGCGAAGAGAAAAATTCCATATGCTACAATGACATCTTGTCTATTTTTGAAGATTCAAATGGTAATATTTGGTTTGGCTCAGATGGAGGAGGCATGAGCTACATCCCTGCAAACCCTAACCCTTTAAAAGTATTATCCAATACATTACTTAACAGCCCATTACAAGTTGATGTACCTAGATCTATTTTCGCGGACGAAAAAAATATTTGGATTGGCACATCAGGTAAGGGCTTAGCCAAAATCAATAGGTATAATTTCAAGGGTATACTTTATAGTGATACACCAAAAGCAGACAAGTTCATTCCTGATTCACGAATTATGAGTTTACACATGACGAAGGATTCTAGCTTATGGGTAGGCACACAAGAACGGGGTCTTCTAAAAATTAAAAGCAATGGCCAACCAGAATTTATAAAAAGTAAAATAACTGCAACTACAATATGGGATATAACCAACTTTTCTAACACCGAGCTCATCTTATGCACGAGAAATAAAGGCATATTACTATTCAATACATTAGACTACACCACCCGCCCTATAGAAATGCCTGATGACAAGTTTTCATTAAACAAAAGCATAAGAACTTGTTTGCGTTCTGCATCTGGCGAACATTTCTATTTTGGTGCGGATGACGGCCATTTATATTGCTTGTCAAATAATTCAATGCAGCTTGAAGTGCTTGACCTATATCCTAATCTTACAGGAGGGATTAAGTCTTTATACGAAAAAGACAATCTACTTTGGGTAGGCTCCAGTAGAAATGGATTATTTTTATTCGAACCGGAAAAAGGTATTGTAGCACATTATACCGAGCAGCAGTGGCTGCCTAATGATGTTATATATAGCATTTTACCGGATAAAAACAATTTCCTATGGGCAAGCACAAATAATGGTTTAGTCCAATTTTCAACGGATACGACATTACTTAACCAAGCCGATTACACACCATTACATCTAGACTATGAAGCAGGTATTTTAAATAATGAGTTTAATACAGGCGCGCATTTCATTGACAATGATGGTTTACTTTATTTCGGAAACATTGACGGGATCGTATGGTTTGACCCTAATGCAACCCAAAAGAATGTGCATCCGGCGCAGTTGGTACTCTCAGAATTAGCCGTCATCAACAAAAAAGGTTATTCAACAACACAACCAATTTACAACAGTTCTAAAGTTACCATAGAACCCAATTATCGAGACTTAATTATTAATTTCTCTGTCCCCAATTTTGACGCATTTCAGTCATACCAATTCGATTATCAATTAAAGGATTATGATTTTCAAAGTAATAATATAGGCAACAATCAGTCAATAAAACTTTCCAATATACCACCTGGCAAATACACCCTTGTCATTAATTGTAAATCCACGAATAGTGAAGCACTCATCAGCACTCAATCATTAAACTTAATTTTAAAGCCTTCGCTTGTTCAGACAAAATGGTTTAAAATATTATTGGGTCTCTTGTTGGCTGGGATATTGTGGCTAATCTATTCTCAAAGAATAAGCGCATTAAAAAATAAAGCACGACTATTATCGAATATTCGGGAAGCGAAACTTTCAGCATTACAAGCGCAAATCAATCCGCACTTTATATTTAACTGCCTTAACTCCATTGACAGTTATATACTGAATAATGAAACAGAAAAAGCCTCTGAATATCTCATTGGGTTTTCGAAACTCATACGGAGAATTTTAGATTATTCCGACGAATTGCATATTACGCTTGAAGAAGAAATCGAGGTATTGGATCTATACCTCTCTATGGAAAAGATGCGCTTTGGAGAACAAATCGAATATCAAATTGACATAGAAAAAGATCTTAGCAAATCAACTATACAAGTCCCTCCCTTAATCATTCAACCTTATGTCGAGAATGCTATATGGCATGGCTTGGGACATAAGCCTGACGGTGGTCAAATTAAAATATCAATTACTAAAAAAGAGCAAATTTTACACATAGAAGTATTAGACAATGGAATTGGCCGTGAAAAAGCCAAGGAGTACAAAACCAAAAGATATGACAGTAAATCTATGGGTAGTAGCCTGAGTCAGAACAGAATAGACTTGCTTAATCAAATTCCGGGTAATGATACGCAAGTCGTTATTGAAGATCTATACGATGACAATCAAATGCCTATGGGGACTAAGGTCACTGTGATGCTTAAGTTAAAAGAGTAGGAAAATTAAAACTTTAAAAACAATATACTCTAGATCAATTTAGTAATTGAGTAATTCTTATTCGTTAGGTTATCGTTCAAATTAAATTTCTTGATATCATTTTTAGTTTGAATGTATAACGAAGATTCAGCTTTAATATTAAAAGTCAACTCTAATTTTTTGCGATTATATTATTGATTTTTCGTCTGCCTTCTAGTAGTGCATGAAAATTTGGCTCTGACAAATCAATATACTTTGCAAACTTGTTCTTTTTGATCTTATACACCTGTAGAATTTCATTTAAGAAAGTCCCCACTTCAATAAGTTCAGATTCTAATGGACTTTGTAAATATTTATTCATTCTAAGTTTAACAGCTATTATCTTGTCAGCAAACATCGCTTCCTCACTTTGGTTCTGTGCATGTGCATCGATAATACTTTTAATGATTGCGGTTTCTTTTCTGTCAATTTTGTTGGATTGAATACCAATCAATTCTATATTTTTTACCATTTTTAAATTTCTAGATTCAAATAAGTTTTAATAAATTCCTTACCATTCTCAGGAAAAATTATCATTTTCTATCTGTAAGATATCCTATTTCAATAGGATATTTTATTCAATTTTCACCACTCACTCACCAATCCCATCCGTTCACTCATTAACAATTTCTAAGCAAATCGGCCTCACTAAATTCGCTTTCATATAATTGAAAACAATGCTGACTAAACAATTTCTTAGGGCACTCCCAATCCTAATATTCTTGATAACTGGAACACTGCAAAGTCAAAATATCTCTGAATTACCATTCGCCATAAAAAGTAATGGCTCGTCGCCTGACAATTCCGCCATGGTAGATATTCAAAGTAATAATAAAGGAATTTTAATACCTCGAATGACTATAGCACAACGTGATGCTATTTCTAATCCCGCTAATGGACTACTATTATATATCACAGAAACCAATTCTTTCTGGTATTACGATACGAGTACATTCACTTGGCATGAACTTAATTCTGGACCATCTAATATTCCTGATCATATTACGGATCAAGATGGCGATACTTATATTCATGTAGAAGAGAATGCTGATGATGATACAATAAGAATTTATGCAGGCGGACTAGAAATGATGCGTATTAATAAATCAACAAACAATGAACTCCTTATTGGTCAATTATCTTCAAGAAATAATGCCCATTATGGGTTTCAAGCTGGACTAGATAATTTAGGTTTCAACAACACATTTATTGGTCAAAGTAGTGGTCAAACCAATTCAACAGGAGATAACAATACATTTATAGGAGCAGAAACCGGATTCTCAAATGAAACAGCTAATGCTAATATTGCCATTGGAACTGCAGCCCTCTATAATAATACAGAAAAATCAGGCTTGGTAGCTATTGGAGATTCCTCATTATACAGAAACGGTTTAAACAGTGTATACTATTATAATGGATTGCACAACACAGCTATTGGTTCAAAAGCAGGTATATGGAATAGTAGAGGTGGGAATTTGACACTATTAGGATTTAGCGCAGGCTACTCAAACACGATAGGCTCAAGAAATACCTTCTTAGGCGCTTTCGCAGGTTATAACAATACTCAAGGACATTCAAATTCTTTTATAGGCGAATCTGCTGGATTGAATAACACCTCAGGAGCTTATAATACATTTTCTGGCGTTTCAGCAGGTAGAAATAATACAACAGGCAGCACCAATACATTCACTGGAAGTAGATCCGGGTACAGTAATACGACTGGCTATGCCAATACTTTCTCTGGTTATGAATCTGGAAGAAATAATACGGAAGGCGGTGAAAATACATTCTATGGTGTTGAATCTGGATCTTGGAATACTACAGGTTCTAGAAATACTTTTTCGGGTAGAAGGTCCGGATACAGCAATACTATTGGCTTAAACAATACTTTCTATGGTTATCAATCTGGATTACTAAATACCGAAGGCGGTGAAAATACATTCTACGGAAATGATTCTGGATATGAAAACACTACAGGCTCTAGAAATGCTTTCATCGGTAGAGATGCCGGCAGGTTAAACAGTACTGGTTCATCCAACACCGCTATAGGCTATAGAGCACTCCATGGCAATTCTGACAGATCCAATATCGTCGCCATAGGAGATTCTACTTTATACTTTAATGGCAATGGAGCTACTGAATTTGTACACGGCACCTTCAACACAGCAGTTGGTTCCAAAGCTGGACACGCCAATACAACAGGAGACAGCAATACATTCATAGGTACTCAAGCAGGTTACTCAAATACATCAGGCAGATGGAATAGTTTTATGGGCGCTGATGCAGGTTATCTAAATACGTCTGGAATATGGAATACCTTTTCAGGTGTAGCAGCAGGCTACAGCAATACTTCAGGTTCTGAAAATGCGTTCTTTGGCGTCTTAGCAGGGTTGTCAAATACAACAGGTTTTGGAAACGCCTTCTTTGGGTCTAACACAGGTTACAACAACGCCGATGGAGAACGGAATGCCTTCTTTGGATACTTTACGGGCAACAACAATAATAGTGGCTCATACAATGCTTTCTTTGGAAATGAAAGTGGTTTAAATAATACAACAGGTAATGCCAATGCCTATTTTGGAGAAAGTGCTGGTTACGCCAATACCACTGGAAGCAATAATGTAGCTATTGGGCGAAGAGCTTTGTATAGTGCATCGACGATATCTAACATTGTAGCCATTGGGGACTCTACGCTATTCTTTAATGGAACAGGTGCTCAACAAGGTGGCGATGGGGTCAATAACACAGCAGTTGGTTCTAAAGCAGGTTTACTCAATACTGTAGGAAGTGATAACGCATTCTTTGGTCATGAGGCAGGTCGTTCAAATGCAAATGGCTTTGGGAATGCATTTTTTGGTAGTGGATCTGGCAAATCCAATGTGGTAGGTTCTGATAACGCATTTTTTGGATATAGCAGTGGACATGAAAATACACAGGGATATCGAAATGTGTTTATAGGCAATGATGCTGGATTTGCCAATACTACAGGCTATGCCAATACATATGTAGGTGCAAGAAGTGGTCGCAACACATCTACTGGTAGATCTAATGTTGCCATAGGTAATGATGCTTTACTTAACAATCTAGACAAATCAAAAATTGTAGCTATCGGAGATTCATCACTTATAAACAATGGAGTCGGAACAAGCAATGCATTCCAAGGCTCTGAAAACACAGCTGTCGGATTTAAATCTGGTTATGCCAATACAGATGGCGCCAGAAATTCATTCTTCGGTTACGAAAGCGGCATGTCCAATACAGGTGGCACTTATAATTCTTTCTTTGGAAGAGAAGCTGGTCACCAAAACACCTCTGGTATATCCAACTCATTTTTTGGTGAAAGCGCAGGTGAGTCGAATACAATAGGAAATTACAATTCTTTTGTTGGAAGAAACACTGGAAAAAACAATACGGCAGGCAGCTCCAACTCTTTTTACGGAGAAGAATCTGGTAGGAACAATTCGACTGGTAACTCAAATGCTTTTTTTGGAAGGGCATCAGGCGAACTAAATACTACCGGAGATGAAAATGCTTTTTATGGTAATAATGCAGGCAACAATAACGCAACTGGAGACGGGAATGCCTTCTATGGCTATGACGCAGGTTTTGCAAATACATCTGGAAATTTTAACGCCTATTTTGGATATGATGCTGGAGATTCAAATACTACCGGTTCATTTAATGCTTCTTTAGGGTACAGTTCTTTTTCTCAAGGATCAGCATATAGTAATTCTACTGGTGTTGGCTATAATGCTGAGCCCTTTGCAAGCAATACTGTTCGACTTGGCAACTCATCCGTCTCAACGATTGGCGGCTACGCCAACTGGACAAATGTTTCTGATGGAAGATTTAAGACGGATATAGAAGAGAATATAGCAGGGCTAGAATTTATCACACAGTTGAGACCGGTCAGTTATAAATTAGATATGGACGCCATAGCCGATTTCTATAATACACCGGAAACATTGCGTCTTCTAGAAAGTGAATCCTTGAAACAAAATGAAGTACAAACTGGATTTATAGCTCAAGAAGTTGAAACTGCAGCCTCCAATATCGGATTTGAATTTCACGGTGTTGACAAACCTAAAAACAACACAGCTGCTTACGGCTTAAGATATGCAGAGTTTGTGGTGCCATTAGTGAAAGCTGTTCAAGAACTAGATGAACAGAATAAGGCATTAGCGCGCAAAGTAAAAAAGCAAAATGAAGCGATTGATACACTAAAAGCAGACAATCTAGAACTACAGCAACTAGCCGATAAAAACGAACAACTAGAGCAAAGACTTAAAGCATTGGAAAAGATAATAAACGAACGCTATTAATTGAGCCTATAGTTCAAGCCAACATTCAGCTGAACCAATCGCCACTTAATACGCTCGCTATCGCTGACGCCTATATTGTTATGCGTAACTAAGCTTGAAGCTATTTGAAGGGCAAGGTTTTCAGAGAGTCGGTAATTTAATTGTGGACTAAGACGCCAACCCAGACTAAATTTTGAAATTGGTCTGGGGTTGTCGTTTGCTGAAAATTCAACAATCATATTTTCATTATCATAAGTTTTACCCTCTTGTAAAGTCATAAAATTTAATGACACACCTCCAACCAAACCAAAACTCAATTTGTCCGAAAGCATCTTACGCACACCCAATTCAAAAGGTACATTTACAAACCTGTATTGATTATAATGACGGACTTCGCGATGAGCTGTCGCATTGACTAGAGTGTCCTTAATAATATATTCCAACGTATCCCGTGTCATCTTATCTACTCTTACTTTTACCAATTGATCCTCTAAAAGCATTTGGTCCGCAAAGGTGGTATTGGCTTCAAACTTTATCCATGACTGATTATAGCTCAAACCCGTTGATACAAAAAATTGCTCATCAAAATCAACAGAAAGCCCAAAACCGAAGTTATAACCCAGAACCTGAGACGCACTCATTTCTAATAAGTTCTTCAGATTGTTGTTTTGCAGATCATATGAAAAAGAAGACCAATTAACACCGCTTTTCAAACCCAATGAGATTCGAGGCTTGTTCAAGTGCATAGCTGAAGGCTCAACATTAATGCCTGCTAAATCTGCTATTTCTAAATTATGATTAACGTTGAAATCCTCACTAAATTGAATAATATGGTTTACTCTAATAGGATTAAATGGCTTAATGGCATTCCTTTCCGCGTATGAAAGATAACCTTGTGTTTCTTTGGTCTGGATTGTATCAATACCATTTTTTAGAGTATTAGAAAGGTCAATACCTATCCTAGCCTTTTTATTAATCAGTTTAATCCCTTGGTCAGTCAAACTGAATTTGTCTGACACTTCGGGATAAACTGATTTAATAACAGATGCACTGTCGTCGAGTATTTTCGAATATAAAGATTGTTGACTATTAGCTTTTAATTCTAGATCATATGAGGTTGTCGCATCTATTATTTCTTTTGTATTCAATTCATGAGGTGCTTCGTTTAAAACCGAAGACTTTATATCTTTTTTTTCCTTTGAGATATTCAAGAGTAAAATGGGAACAATAATAAATAAGGAAGCCAAAATCCAAATTATCAATGGACGTTTCTTACTTGCTTGAGGCAACTCCTTCTCTATATCCAGCCAAAGACCATCTACATCAAAGTTATCCGATTCGACTTGTTTATTCCTAAATCGCAGGATGAGTTCTTCATATAAATGCTTCATCATTTTACCTTTTTTAATGAATACCGTTTAACTAATTGATCGTTTGATATAAATGCTTCTGACAGCCATAACTTAGATCTTGAATAGATTTTTCTAGATGTAGCTTCATTGATGTTAAGCAACGCGGCTATTTCTTTATGACTATATTCTTCAATCACAAATAGATTGAGGACCTGATAACTTCGTTGGGGCATTTTCTTTAAAATAGCTAGCAAATCATCATCAGAAATGTTTTTAGGATCGGCTTTGACAAATGGAATATCATGCTTGTCTGGTTGAAACTCATCTTGATCTGTGACGATGCGTTGGTTGTATTTTAGAGCACAATTTATTGTGATCCTTACTGCCCACTTATTGAATCGACCTTTGTAAGGATCAAATGATGCTATATTTTTAAAAATGTTAATGAAGGCCTCCTGTAGTACATCTTTGGTAAAAGCTTGATTTTTTAAATACCTTTTACAGATAGCCCTGAGATAAGGCAACAAACTACTATAGAGCTGCTTTTGGGCAACTCTATCATTCTTTAAACATGCTGCTATTAAGGTCTTACTAACTTCCATCTTCATGTAAAAAAGAATGAATGATAAAAGCATCATTCATTCTTTTAATAAATTAATCTATTCACATATTTCAGTGATAGGCACGCAGAAGGTTCCTTCAAAAGGAAAAGCCTCTCCATTATCTCTATCTAACAAGTTTCCTTTTATTGTTCCGCCGATCATTTCCCCCACAGCAAGTCCAACTTCTTGTATAGTTACCTCTGTATCTTCGCTGATATCGAATGCCAATTCATAAGTAATATCATTGATTAATAATCCAGGTGCATATTGTTTGATGATACTTTCCATCTCAGGTACTTCTCCATTTCCAAAGGCAAAGCCAGGTAATCCATCTGTGTGATCAAATAAAGTTGCTTGACCAGTACCCCAAAAATCCCAAGTATTATCAAATACCATAAAACTATAATCCTGATTTAAAGAGCCTGAGCAAGGTGTTCTAAATAAGACACAACTAGCTTCTACATCTAAATTGAAAACCTCAGATGTAATCACCATTTTATTTTCACACTCAAAGATGGTCGTTTGCTCTACTTCTTCCACTTCAGTAGTCACTACTTCAGGTTCTACTTCTGTATTATCAATGTTTTCTTTACTACAAGAAATAGCTAAAATCAAAGTCATCCCTAAAAGGATATTACATATTTTAAAACTCATAATTTATTTTTTATCAATAACTAATAATAGATATATCTGTCTGTCATTTATTAGTATCCAATCAAGGTGGGAAAACGTGACGCGAAGCGTGTTTTTTTTTGATAAAACTTTAAAGGCGGTAATATTGATCAATCTGATTCGAGTATGAGAATGATCTATCTCAATGAAGACCAAAAGATTAAAATCCAAAAAACAATAGATGAATGTCAATCATCAAAATTAAAACTTGAGGGCCTGTTTAAGATGTACGACGAAGACACTGCTACACTCTTAGGACTCTATAACATTGAACCTACAAAGCCTGTGTAAGAAGGCAGGTTCATAATAGACTTCTACCTAAAAATCAATTCTCCTGAAAAACCCTTACATAATCCACAATCATACGTTGCGGAAACATAGTCGTCGCATCCGGAGAACCTGGCAATGTACCCCCAACAGCTACATTGAAAATAAAGAAGAACGGATCATTAAACGGATATGGATTACTGCCTCCCAACCCTGCTCTACTGATACCATGATATTGAACATCATCGAGCAAGAATAAAATACGATCCTCTTCCCATACTAAAGAAAATACATGAAATTCATCAGAGAATTTCTCCCCATTGGGCAGCTGAGTAGATCCTTCATTTAAAAGTCTTTGTCCTGTAGGATTAGAATAATGGACTGTCCCAAGCAACTTAGAAGGCTGATCTCCTGTAATCTCCATAATGTCGATCTCACCACATCTTGGCCATCCTACCTGAGGAAAATTAGCACCTAACATCCATAATGCAGGCCACAATCCTTGACCTTCAGGCAATGCAGCTCTAATGTCTACGCGTCCATATTGAAATTCAAATTTATCTCTGGTAATAAGTCTTGAGCTGGTATAGTTAAAACCACCAAATTCTTCTTCTTTAGCTTCAATAACCAAATGACCATCAACTATTGAAGTATTGTCTCTTCTATAATATTGGAGCTCATTATTGCCCCATCCCCAAGTACCATTTCCAATTTCGTATGTCCAAAAGTTTTCATCTAGTGCAGTCCCTTCAAACTCATCGCTCCAAATAAGGTCCCATCCATCATAAGCTTCAGGCGTACTGTAACCTGTTTCGGGTATACGTAAGGCACCAATCTCGCCATCATCATTGGTTATTGTAATTGTCGCCGTTCCTTCGCCAATATTTGCTCCAGAAACATTAACAATAGAAACGGTAAAAATTTCATCTAATTCCGCAAAATCGTCTCCGATAATGTCCACTTCAACATCCTCACTTGTCGAACCAGGCTGAAATTCGACACTTCTCGACAAGGACAAATAGTCCTCATCCGCTACTGCGGAGCCATCCGCAGTTTCTACGAATATCGTTACACTCTCAACCGAAGCTTTGGATAAGCGTACATTCACAGATACTTTATTGTTTGACGACCCTTCCTGAATAGTTACATCACTAATAGAAACAGTTGGATTAGAACCATTAGAATCTTCAGACGAACAAGAGACCATTCCTAAAAATATAAGACAAATAACAAAGTACCTCATAACTATAATTTTTACAGTAGCTTTAAAGACATCAATTGCATTGACCAATGATATTATATCAATGGCCAATAACGGCATTTTATTTTTCAGACACCAATATCATTGTCCAATAACAACAACCATCACCAACGTAGTCAACGGCTACGACAATTTCATCTTTTGAATCAGTAGAAACAAAATCAATCACATCGTAAGTAATTTCGGAAGCTGGAAAACCTAAAGCATCATTGGTTAATTCACCTTCATTAAAGGCTTTGTTAAAACCAAGATATGCGCCAGTACCGATTACCTTTATTGTAGAAGGACTCCCTTCAACTGCTTCGAAACTAAATGTACCACCACCAAAGACATCGAATGGCGCCACCAAATCATCTGGAGACATACATGCATTTGAGCCACCCATGTAAGGTTCTGCCCATACCTCATCCTTAACATCAATGACAAAAGTACCATCATCAGAAAGTATAAATTCATCATCCATCTGACAAGCTCTTTCAAGTGTAACTGCAGCATCTGGACCTGACCAGAAATCTCCCATATTTGGACCTGAGCCCACTTTATAAGACCCTTCACCTGCTAAGCGCCAAACTTTTCCTGCTGTATTTGACAATAGGCCTACAGAGAAAGGCACATCACTTACTGACACCTCTTTTGTAATCATATTGCTCGTGCCGCTGTTATCCATAACCGTTAATGTTACCTGATAATCACCTGTAGAACCGTAAGTATGACTAGGATCACTTTCAGTCGATGTTCCACCATCTCCAAAATCCCATTGGTAAGAAGCGGCATTGGTTGATGTACTTGCAAATGAAACAGATAACTGATCTCTAGAAAAATTAAAATCTGCTCTTGGAGCTGAAGCTGGAATTGCAGGAATATCACCTGCATTCTCATAGCTAACTAAGTAGAAGTTCCAACTGAAGTTCGAACCTGTTAAAGCAATTTGTAAGGTATCAATACCATTGCCATCTACTATATTAAATATCTCGTATCGTTTTTCTTCAATTGGCAAATAATTATCACCACTATTCGTTTTTACCGGCAATCCTATATAACTACCTAAACCGTTGATTGTAATTTGATCATCATTTAAAGTATATGTGTAATCGCCACCATTGGCAAATGCACTTAAATCCTCACCAGTAGAAAAATGTACAAAAGCATCTGGATTCAATTCATCAAAACATCCCTCTACACGCTTCCATCCTCCATTGCCTTCAGAATCCACGAAAACTGTCCCATTCGTATTGGCTTCGAATCTACCATCTCTAAAAAACGTATAGCTATCATCTAAAATACAAGGTCGATCTCCTAATGGTGTGACGCCGCCAAAAGACCAAAACTCATTATCATTAATTGTTGGTCCGACACCCATAGCGATACCATCTCTTTGCAAATACCAAGTTTTAGAAACTGTTCCAGCAAGTGTGGTCAACATTTGATTGGGATCCATTACTGTGACTGACTGTAATGCATCATCAGAATCAGAACCATTACTTGCTGTTAAAACTACATCATAGGTACCACCTGCAGCATAAGTATGTGTCGGACTTTCTTCGGTAGAACTATTTCCATCACCAAAATCCCAACTATACGAATTGGCGTTTTGTGAGAAATTCGTAAACTTGATAGTCAATGCATTAGAAGCATCAACTTCAAATTGAAAATTGGCTCTTAAATCTTCACTATTCCCATTACTATCATCACCGCATCCAATAATAAACGCAATGAATAAGAAAGGCAAAATGAACTTTAAACTTGAAATAGATTTAACGATAGTCTTATTAAACATCTAATGTGAATTTACTTTTATGAAAATTGAGCCGCTCCATGCGACTTTTAGGGGATGTATACGATAAAATTTCGACAACATGTGATGCCAGAATTCCACGATTCCCAAAACCTAACGAAAATAATAATTCAATTGAATTTCCTATGTATCATAGAATGATTTTGACAAATCCTTGAGCGCATTCATTATGATTTCTAATTATGGCTAAAAAGACGACATTTGAACCTCCTTTATGTCGGCTACTTTACCTCTAAGTAATTGAATATCAATAGAAATGGCACTAGCACAATAATTGTTTAATTCCTAATTTTGAATTATGAGAAAACTTGGATTATTTATTTTACTGGGCAGTCTTGTCCTATCAATAGGATCTGGCTTGGTTAATTTGGATGATTTATTCAATTATGCCAATCAGGAGGTCCCTGACTATATAACATTAGATAACACCGATGGCAATCCTATTGACGACAGAATGGCCACTCTTGGACGGGTTCTTTTCTATGACACGAAGCTCTCACTAGATGAGAAAACATCTTGCGCCAGCTGTCACCAACAATCTGCTGCATTCGGTGATTTAAATCAAGTTAGTGTTGGATCTTTTGGCTTAACAGGTCGACATTCTATGCGATTGGTTAACGCTAGATTCTCGGCAGAACCAAGATTCTTTTGGGATGAAAGAGCGGCAACATTAGAGGCGCAAACTACTATGCCCATCCAAGATCATATTGAAATGGGTTATAGTGGTGAATTTGGAGATCCTACCATAGACGCTTTATTGGAAAAATTAGAATCGATCGACTATTACAATACCCTATTTGAATTTGCATTCGGAGACATTACAGTAACAGAAGAAAGAATGCAAATAGCTCTCGCTCAATTTGTAAGAAGCATACAGTCGTTTGACTCAAAATATGATGAAGGCAGAGCGCAAGTACAAAATGAAATCATGCCATTCCCTAATTTCACAGCATCCGAAAATAACGGGAAGAGACTATTTATGGGCCCTATAGAATTTGGCTCAGAAGGCAATAGAATTGGCGGTGGTATAGCCTGCGCGACTTGCCATACACCACCCGAGTTTTCAATCAACCCGAACAGCAGATCAAATGGTGTATTCTTGGCATCTAACGGATTTGAAGTGGATGAGGGTGTAACCAGATCGCCAACATTAAGAGACATCTTCAATGCAGAAGGTGAATTGAATGGCCCATTGATGCATAATGGATTATTCTTTGATATGCGATCAGTACTTGAACACTACAATGACATTGTTGAAAGCACAGGTATTCCAAATCCTTTTATCGACCCGAGGTTAAGAAATGGTGCGGACATTCAGAAATTAAATATGACAGAGCAAGAGTTTGAAGATGTCATCAACTTTATGAAAGCGCTTTCAGGATCTGATGTATATACGAATGAAAAGTGGTCTAATCCTTTTGATGAAAATGGAAATATTGATGTATTCTTTGAATCAACCAATACTATAGAAGTTTCGAATTTAGAATTAAACATTTATCCTAATCCGACAACAGAAATAATCAACATATCCAATCTTGATAAATTAGAGAACATTACCATCTACAATACAAAAGGACAATCTATGCAGTCGATTTCTATAAATGGCGCATCCATCTTAGAGATTGATGTTACCAACTATAAATCAGGTCCTTATATTTTAGTTGGCAAAGGCGCAGGTGAGCAACAAATGACAGTAAGCCAATTTATAAAGATGTAACGATCGCATTTACGGTTCCATCATCTCTAGTATAATTTGCTTGATGGTCCCTGGTTTATTAAAGGGAACAAGATGTCCTTCGTTTTCATCTTCAATGATTCTAAGAAATGGTTTCGGGATATGTTGTCGACTAAAATTCACATTAGCATCAAAGGGCGCAAGCGCATCAGTTTTCCCATGATAATGAATAATCGGTACATTAATCTTTGACCACTCATTTTCAATTGCCTTGAGTTGGTTTACATGAGACATCTTTTCAGTAGTAGCAACGTTAATGTAGTGCGGCAACAACCATCTTGACAGCTTCAAGTCAGCTAAATGTGCGTACCATTTCACAGGCTCATTATCAGGATCATTTAAGGGAGATACCATGAGTACTTTATCTACTAATTCTGGATACAAAGCACCCACCATTGCTACAACTGGGCCACCATAAGAATGACCGATAAGATAAACATCTGGAGAACCTAAATGTGTAATAAGTGCTTTGATTAAATCCGCTTGTTCTTCAATACTTAACACAGGCTGACTACTGACTTTATAACCATAGCCAGGGCGATCAATGGATACCAAATGCGCCTTATGACGCAAATCATAGTCCGCTAAATAAGACTTAAATGCTTCCCATGATCCTGGCGCTCCATGTACAAATAACAGTACTGGCGCTCCGCTATCTTCAAGTCCCGTACTACAATACTTAATAGTTTGTCCATTCCAATTAAATGATGCAAGTTCATAAGGTGTATTTAATTGCTCAAAATGCACCTTTGCATTGTGTGGCGCTCCATTAACTGTATCTGACAAAAAGTGCAACACTAAAATGAAAATGCATAAAGCGAATGACAAGATGGCTAGAAGTATCAGTATTTTATTTTTCATGAAAGGTATATTATCGAATCATAAACAATCTCTTGCTGATGATTACATTTGTAAATATACAATTTGAACATGATCGCCAAGACTCCATCAACGCCGTACTATGCTGTCATTTTTACTTCCACAAAACAATCTGACTCAAAAGAATACGACCAAATGGCCCAATTGATGGTTGAAGTATCTTCCAAGCAAAAAGGTTTTCTGGGCATTGAATCCGCAAGAAATCATATTGGCATCACCATTTCCTACTGGACGGATCTTGACGCTATTAAAGCATGGAAGTCAAATATGGATCATCGTGTAGCGCAAGAGAAAGGGCGAAAAGAATGGTACAGTGCTTATAAGGTAAGAATTTCAAAAGTAGAAAGGGATTATGGGTTTAATGTATAACTCAATTGATTTAATATAATTGACTAAAAAGCAAATGTGCAAAAGGATAACCAAAATACAGATATCATAATTATAGGAGCCGGACTATCCGGTTTGGTATGTGCCTACTTATTAACAAAAAATAATATTGACTTTAAAATTCTAGAGGCTCGAAATAGACCTGGAGGGCGTATCAATACGATCAATGCAGATATGAATCAACCTTTAGAATTAGGTGCTACTTGGTTTGGATTAAAACACAAGCATGTTCTAGCATTAATTAACGAGTTAGACATAGAATCATTTAAACAAAACTTTGGCAAACAAGCCATATTCGAGCCACTATCTACAAGCCCACCTTATGTAGCGGCATTAAATGAAGCCAACGAACATTCCTATAGAATAAAGGGCGGCACAATAGAGATAATAAATAAGTTGATCTCAAAAGTCGGATCCGAAAAGATTGAATACGCATCAGATGTAACAAAGATCATAAGACATCAGAAAAACGTTTCAGTCTTTACAAATCATAAAGAATACATTGGTGGAAAGATTATTTCTCCGCTTCCTCCGAAACTACTAACGAGTACTATAGATTTCGAACCAGCACTTCCATTTGAATTTATTCAAACATGTGAGAGCACGCATACATGGATGGCGGATTCAATTAAAGTTGGACTGAGTTTCAAAAGTCCTTTTTGGCAAAATGAAAAAAGCTCAGGCACTATTGTCAGCAATGTAGGTCCAATTCCTGAAATGTATGAGCATAATAATCATGAAGATAACTTCTACGCATTAGTTGGATTTCTCAATGGCAGTTATCACCTATATAGTCGAGAGCAAAGGAAGGATTTAGTAATTAAACAACTATCTAAATATTATGGCGCTATCGTAGATGAGCATATAGAATATTTTGAAAAAGTTTGGCGCCATGAATCCAAAACGTTTAGTCCATATATTACTCACGTAGTCCCACATCAAAATAACGGGCACTCCTTCTACAGAAATGCACTCTTTGACAATAGCCTATTTTTAGCAGGTGCAGAAACAGCCATTCAGTTTCCAGGCTATATGGATGGAGCCATAAGTAGTGCTCATCACGTCATTAATATGATTTTAGAAAATTGATTAAAGCTTAAGAACGAAAGCACCCTTCAAACGTTAATGAATAACATATGAAAAAAACCATTTTTATAACTGGAAGCACCGATGGTATCGGCCAACTAGCCGCTAAGAAATTCATTAATGATGACCATAAGGTTATTGTGCATGGAAGAAGTCAAAAGAAGCTAGATGCACTAATTGCTGAAATAAAAACAACAAAACCCAATGCTGAAGTAGAGGGTATCATTGCAGATCTATCTCAATGCGAAGCCATCAATAAAATCCCAGAATTGATAAGTCAAAAAACAAGCAGTTTAGATGTGCTTATTAATAATGCAGGCGTTTTTCAATCTGCCAATCGCACAAATTCATATGGTCTAGACTTACGATTTATGGTGAACTATTTCGCAGTTGTCGAGCTGAGCAATGCGCTTATACCATTATTAAAAGAAAGTGATCAAGCTAGAGTTATAAACCTGAGCTCTGCTGCTCAAGAAAGCGTCAACCTAGATGCCTTAAGTGGTCATAAAGAAATTTCAAATCAAAGTGCTTATGCGCAAAGCAAATTGGCGCTAACAATGTGGTCGTTCCAATGGGCCAAGCAATTTGATAATTGGAGCGTCATTCCAGTCAATCCAGGTTCTCTATTAAATACTAAAATGGTACAAGAAGCTTATGGTAGATTTTGGTCCTCTGCAGACAAAGGTGCCAACATCCTATACGAATTAGCTTTAGACGAAAAGTATAAAAACATCAATGGCCAATATTTTGACAATGACTTGGGAGACCCTAAAGGTCAATTTGGACAAGCACATCCAGATGCTTATGACCAATCCAAAATTGAATCCTTATTACTGAAAACTACAGAAATCCTAAACCAATTAAATACTCAGAATTGAAGTCACTTGATCTAATTGCACAAGAAGGAGCTCTTAGTCTAGGTTTGGTATTCCCTTTAGAAGCTTACGCAGGATCTGTTCCAAATATGGATAATCAAGAAGCATTAGCCCAACAAGCAGAAGCCGCAGGATTCAAAGCGTTATGGTTTAGAGATGTTCCTTTTCATGACCCCACTTTTGGAGATGCTGGACAAATGTATGATCCATGGATATACATGACACATATCATGAATCATACAAAGTCAATTGCTCTAGCAACTGGCAGTGTCATCCTCCCTCTTAGGCATCCTGTGCATACCTTAAAATCGATAAACAGTCTTCAGCATTTATCAAATGGTAGAATCATCGTTGGTGTAGCCTCAGGTGATCGCCCACTAGAGTATCCAGCATTTGATAAAGATCGTAATAACCGAAGCGCGTTATTCAGAGATAACTTTAATTATCTCAAAGCGATGCAAGGAGATTTCCCATCACATAAATCGGCGTATCATGGTCAACTCAATGGGCATCTAGACATACTCCCTAAAACTAAATGGTCAACCCCATTTATCGTTACGGGTCATTCTGGTCAATCATTAGATTGGATAGCCCAAAATGCCAATGGTTGGTTATACTATCCAAGAGGTGATTATTTATTACAGGTAAACATGGAAGAATGGGATAGCGCTTTAAAAAGGAATAATCAACCTTGGAAACCTTATATGCAGTCTCTATACATAGACTTAGAGATAGATCGGAAGATTGAAGCCAGTCGCATACATTTAGGGTTTCGAGCTAATCCTGATTACCTCGTTTCTTATTTATCTCACATCAAAAAATCGGGTGTCAATCATGTTATCCTCAATTTAAAGTTCAATCAAATGCCTATTGATAAAACGATAGCGTATTTAGGTAAAGAAGTATTACCCATTTTTCATTCAAAATAAAATTATGCAAAAGATAATTGCAGAAATAAAGCAATGCCAAGTTTGTCTACCCCACCTTGCTCATGGCGTCAATCCTGTATTTTCAATTAGCAAAAAATCACGCATAGTTATTATAGGTCAAGCTCCCGGCAGAATTGTTCATGAGTCAGGTGTCCCATGGGAGGACAAGAGTGGCGATAGGCTTAGAGAATGGCTGGGTGTTTCAAAAGAAGCATTCTACAATCCAGATAATTTTGCAATTATCCCCATGGGATTTTGCTATCCTGGAACCGGAAAGTCAGGTGACCTACCCCCAAGAAAAGAATGCGCCCCCTTATGGCATGACCGTTTACTCAACGCTATAAAAGACATAAAACTCACCTTATTAATTGGCGGCTATGCCCAAGCATATTACTTAAAAGAGCAAAAGAAAAAAACACTCACAGCAACAGTACAAAATTTCAAAGAGTATCTACCCCAATATCTGCCACTGCCCCATCCTTCTCCTAGGAATAACATTTGGTTAAAGAAGAATCCTTGGTTTGAAGCATTGGTGTTGCCTTATTTGAGGGAGGTGGTTGCGTCGGTAAATGGTTTAGTGGTTTAGTGGTTTAGTGGTTTAGTGGTAAGTCACAGATTTTGACTTGAACTTGGATGGAGATTGGAGATTAGAGATTAGGAAAAAATCAAAAAGATATTTAAAATTAGACTTAAGCTTAGACTTATACTTAAGCTTTAGTAAAAAAAGAGGCTCATGAAAAACTCACAAGCCTCAGGAGCCGAAAAAACTTATCCTATTTCACCCTTTTTCGCTTTTCTTTTTTTTCGTTTCTTTTTAACCAACTTCATTTCTGATTTAGTTAAGAAACCGTCTTTATCTAGATCAGCTTTTGCAAAACGCTTTTCGAACTTTTCTTCTGAAAATTTCTTTTCTCGTTCATTAAACTTATTAATGGTAAATATGCGTAATTCAGTTCTACTGATTAGTTCATCATTATTAGCATCAATTAATCTAAATTTATCGCCTTTCTTGTTGGTGTCTTGAGCACCAAGTATGCCAACAGTCAATAATGCAATTGACATAAACATCGACTTTAAAATTCTCTTTTTCATAACCATCTATTTTAAGATTAATAATTAATTGATGATAAGACTGCTGGGCTTTCCAAAGGATTAAAAGGAATATGTACCTTAAATAGAATTTAACATTCGCTGAAAACATCATGAAGCCTGCTATAGTGTTATAGTAGCCTGATCATTTTATCCCTTCAAGCCATAATATTACATTTACTTACCCTTAGAAGCCAAATTGAACAACAATTTCCAAATTTTGGCTATCAACTATTTACCTTTTCATCATTTATAGATACTCTATAAATCATGATAGATCGCTTCCAATTTGGTTAAGCAAAATTATTACCCTATGCAGACACCCAACTATCTCTATCATTTTAAGTGGCTGAAAACAACCTTCTTTCTTACCATTGGATTCTTGTGTTTATTTTGGATTTACTTCTTTGGTTTACAAAATGGATCTGAAGAAGTCTCCGACATCTATAAAGCGTACGAACGGGCCTTTGCTATTCCTGATTTATTGTGGATTTGCATTTTGCTATTCTTATCGTTTCTTTGGCTTAAAAACAATCAGACTAAAGGCATTGTCACAACTATTGCCGCAGGGAGTGCTTTAGTATTCTTGGCACTTGCAGATATTTCCTTTAACTTCCAACAAGGTCTTTATACAGTAAACCTATTTGAAGGACTACTCAATTCAGTTATTAACATGCTGTCCTTAGGTTATGGGTTAACTCTATTATACGTTGGTCAATCTTTAATTACTTTAGTCTCTAATAAATAAAAAGTGGGTCAACAGACATTTCTCATAACAGGTGCGACTGGGTTTATAGGATTTCATTTGACAAGATATCTTATAGATAAAGGCGAGAAAGTAAAAGTCATTGTAAGAAAAAATAGCCCTGGTTTAAGTAAGATGAAAAACCTAAATGTCGACATACACCTAGGAGATATTACTGACTTAGAAAGCATCAAATCAGCTTTTCAAAATGTTGACAAAGTTTTTCATTGCGCTGGATATGTCAGTGACTGGGGGCCGAAAAAAATATACAATGACATTAACGTAATAGGCACCAGGAATGTATTAGAAGCATCCAAGCAAGCCAGCATTAAACGTTTCATTGCATTAAGCACCAATGATGTTTTTGGAAGAATAGAAAACGAAATAATTGACGAAAGTTGTCCACTTAAAAAATGGAATGAGCCATATCCAGACTCCAAAATAGAAGCTGAAAAATTAATTTGGGAATACTATACAAAATTTAATCTTCCAGTTACCATTAGTTATCCTTGTTGGGTCTATGGTCCTGAAGACACGACTTTTCTACCCCACTTAATTGAAGCGATAGAAGACGGTAGCTTCTTGTATTGGAGAAAAAACAGCCACTTCTTCCCAACTTACATTGATAACTTAATAGATCAACTGTACTTGCTCAGTCATCATGACAAAGCTATTGGACAAGGATTTTTAGTTCATGACGGCGACTACATTACACTTAAAGATTTTTGTAATAAAATTTCAGAAGCATTAAAACTAAAGCCTGTCCGTTTAAGCCTGCCTTATGGATTGATATATGCTGCCGCAAAAGTCATGGAGACTATATGGTCATTATTCAAAATCAAAAATCGACCTTTGTTGACAACCTATGTAGTTAAAAATTTAGGAGGTCGATATGTCTACTCCATAGATAAGATGAAAGTTTTATTGGGATGGACGCCAAAGTTTCCTTTTGAAGAAGGATTTGCACGAGCTATGGATTGGTACAAGACGGAAGAGGTATTAAATAATGAATAATGAATAATTAATAATGAAAGATCAAGATCCAAAGACCAAAGACTAAAGACTAAAGACTAAAGACTAAAGAATCCTCACACCTTTCACCGACAAAAAAAGCACGATCAAAATCCTCTGACCGTGCTTTTTACAAAAACTAAATTACTCTAATCAATTTTGTAAATCGTATCTATCTGCATTCATAATTTTGTTCCATGCGGATACAAAATCTTTAACGAACTTTTCTTTATTGTCATCAGTAGCGTATACTTCAGCAACCGCTCTTAAAACTGAATTTGATCCAAAAACCAAATCAGATCTTGTTGCTGTCCATCTTAAATCACCAGTACTCCTAGACCTCCCTTCAAATACTGTTTTATCAGCATCGATAGATTTCCACTTGGTATCCATATCTAGAAGATTCACAAAGAAATCATTTGATAATTGACCGATATTCTTTGTAAAGACACCATGCTGAGAATCATTGGCATTAGCACCTAACACTCGTAATCCTCCTATTAGTACCGTCATCTCTGGTGCTGTCAAACCTAACAACTGCGCTCTATCAATCAATAAGTGTTCTTCTTTAATAGAGAACTTATGCTTTTGATAATTTCTAAAACCATCGGACACTGGCTCCAAATCATTGAATGAGTCGATGTCTGTTTGTTCTTGAGAAGCATCCACTCTACCAGGTGTAAAATCAACAGTTGTCGGATGACCCGCCTCATAAGCCGCTTTTTCGATTGCTGCATTTCCACCTAACACAATTAGGTCAGCAAGAGAAATAGACTTACTTGATGCTGCTTTGATACTTTCCAGTTTCGAAATAACCGCACTAATTCTTGAAGGATCATTAACTGCCCAATCTTTTTGTGGTGCTAATCGGATACGTGCACCATTAGCACCTCCTCTATAATCAGTATGACGGAAAGTAGACGCAGAACTCCAAGCTGTAAATACTAAATCAGACACAGACAATCCTGAATTCAAAATTTGCTGCTTTAAATCTGCAAGGTCTTCTTTTGACAAATCTGACATTTCACTCTCTGGTAATGGATCTTGCCAAATCAAATCCTCTGCAGGTACTTCAGGTCCAAAATATCTTGATTTAGGACCTAAATCTCTATGTGTTAATTTGAACCATGCTCTTGCGAATGCATCTTCGAATGCCTCTGGATTTTCATAAAAGTGTCTTGAAATCTTTTCATAAGCAGGATCGAATCTCAAAGATAAATCTGTTGTCAGCATCGTCGGCTTATGATAAACACCGTCCTTATGTGCATCAGGTACATCTTCCACATCTGTTTTCGCTACCCATTGATTGGCTCCAGCCGGACTCTTTGTTAATTCCCACTCATTCTCAAATAAGTTCTTGAAATACAAATGCGTCCATTGCGCCGGTTTCTGTGTCCAAGTCACCTCTAAACCACTAGTAATTGCATCTCCTGCCATTCCAGATCCATGCGCACTTTTCCAACCTAATCCTTGTAGTTCAATCTCAGCAGCTTCAGGTTCTGCACCAACTAATGCCGCATCGCCAGCACCATGTGTTTTTCCGAAAGTATGACCACCCGCAATTAATGCTACAGTTTCTTCATCATTCATCGCCATTCTTGCGAATGTTTCTCTAATATCATGAGCAGCTGCTACAGGGTCAGGATTACCTTCCGGACCTTCAGGATTCACATAAATAAGTCCCATCTGCACAGCAGCTAAAGGATTTTCTAAATCTCTTTCGCCTGTGTACCTTTTATCACCAGCTTCCCATTCTGTTTCAGAACCCCAATAAACATCTTCTTCTGGTTCCCAAACGTCAGGTCTCCCTCCAGCGAATCCAAAAGTTTTGAAACCCATAGATTCTAAAGCTACATTACCAGTTAAAATCAACAAGTCCGACCATGAGATCGCATTCCCATATTTTTGCTTGATAGGCCAAAGCAACCTTCTCGCTTTATCTAAGTTTCCATTGTCAGGCCAACTGTTTAAAGGCGCAAATCTTTGCTGACCTGTACCACCACCACCTCTACCATCGCCTGTTCTGTACGTACCAGCAGCGTGCCATGTCATTCTAATAAAGAAAGGGCCATAATGTCCAAAATCCGCAGGCCACCATTCTTGAGAATCAGTCATCAACTTCGTCAAATCAGCTTTCAATCCTTGATAATCTAATCCTTTGAATGCTTCAACATAATTGAAGTCCTCACCCATTGGATTGGTTTTGTTAGAATGCTGCTTCAAAATGTTCAATTTCAATTGGTTCGGCCACCAATCGCGATTAGTAGTACCACTACCCGCTGTCTTTTGCCCAGCTAAAGTGCCATTGTGAAATGGACATTTGCTGATATCGCCGTTTTGAGAATGATCGCTCATACTATGTTAAATTTATTTGATTAGAATAATAAGACATCACAAAAGTACTTCTAACTAAATTATTACAAAAACTATAATTTTAATAGTAATATTGATGATGTCAATATCGATAAGCCAGCTAAAATATGTCATTGCTTTAGAAAAGACTGGGAGTTTCAGTGATGCTGCAACAGAATGTTTTGTAACACAAAGCACTTTATCCACAATGATAAGAAAGATGGAAGACCAGTTGGACCTAAAACTCTTCGACCGTCAACAAAAACCCATACGATTAACAGACGAAGGTCAAAGACTTATCAACCAAATCAAAATACTAGACAAGGAGTACAATAACCTGCTTGAACTATTCGAAGAAACGAAGACTAATTTTCATAGCACAATCCGAATTGGCATCATACCTACTCTAGCACCCTTTTTACTCCCATTGATATTAGATGACATTAATCAAAAACACCCGCAACTCATTCTAGAAATCAGCGAAATCACCACTAAGGAAATCGTTAATTCCTTAGAACTAAGAGAAATCGATATCGGTATTCTATCAATACCATTAAAAGAGCATCATCTCAATGAAGAGGTCTTATTTAATGAAGAATTTATAGTCTATGATACGCGATCAGAAAAACACCAATCTAAGCGTTATAAAATTCAAGATATCGATTTATCGAATTTATGGCTCTTACAAGAAAGCCATTGCCTTACCAGTCAGATTGGTAAAATTTGTCAATTAAAAAACGAATGGGACAAAGTCGGCAACATAAAATTAATGAGCGGCTCTATCTTGAGTCTACTCGAAATGGTAAAACTAAAAAAGGGCATTACGCTCCTACCAAGATTAGCTTCATTAAATGATGTTGTGAATAGCAAATACATCTACCACTTGGAAAGACCTGTCCCAGTTAGAGCGATAGGCATGGTCACACTTAACTCATTCCTAAAAAAAGAAAGCTACGAGATACTTAAAGATTGCATTACCAGAACAGTAAACAGTCATTTCCGAAAACTAAAATCAACCAAGACCATTGATCCGTTTTAGCTTGTTTTAGGATAGAGTATTTGGACCCCTAAGTCCTCTTTCAGAGGAGGTTTAGGGTATAAGGTATAGGGACTATGGCAAAACCATAAACCATAAACCATAAACCATAAGCCTTAATCCATACACCTTGATTAGTTTACTAATAATTGGAAGGTCGGGATGGATACCTGGTGAGGTTTAGGGTATAAGGTATAAGGACTATGGTAAGACCATATACCACACGCCTTAATCCATGAACCTTGATTAGTTTACTAATCACTGGAAGGTCGGGATGGGTCCCTGGGGAGGTCTAGTGCATAAAATCTACACACCTTGGCTTGACTATAAACCAACACTTTAATCTCATCCATTTAATTTTCTCAACTTAAGTTGATATATTATACTTCCTTAGATATCACGTTAAAAAACTAGAAAAAAAACCAACATGAGAAAAGATAGAAGACGGTTCTTAGGCGCAAGCCTTGCATTGGGTGCGGCACCATTCTTAAAAGCTAATACCTTAGACAAGGTCTTTTCCTTTTCTAATGATACGAAGCCGCTCAATATATTAATTCTAGGAGGTACAAGTTTTCTGGGACCGCATCAAATCGCCTATGCTATTGATCGTGGTCATAGAGTAAGCACATTCACCAGAGGTAAAACAAATCCTAAAGTCAATAAAAGATATTTTGAAAATGTGGAGTCACTAATTGGTGATCGAGAAAATAATCTTGATGCTTTAAAGAATAGAAGATGGGATGTGGTTATTGACAACTCAGGACGACGTACGCAATGGACTGAAGACACAGCAAAGCTCCTGAAAGAAAATGTTGGTTTCTACATGTATACTTCTTCGATCAGTGTTTACTATCCATATACAGGCAGCGACTTTTCTGAATCCCGAGAAGTGGTATTAGAAGTACCCGAAGGCGTCACAGAAAATCAAAAATACACTTATGAATATGGCGTCATGAAAGCTAATTCTGAGTTGGCCGCTATAAAGCATTTTGGAGAAAACAGATCTATTATAGTCAGACCTGCTTTAATTGTAGGTCCAGGTGATCGAACAGATAGATTTCCGTATTGGGTGGCGCGCATGAAGAAAGGCGGTGATATTATTATTCCAGGACAACCCAATGAGGTGATACAATATATAGATGTCAGAGATCTAGCCGAATGGATGATCAGATTGGCTGAAAATAAAACAGCAGGGACTTTTAATGGGTCAGGTCCGGGATTTAAAATGACGACGAATGCATTTGTTCATGGCGTCCATGCTTGCTTCAACTCCCCAGTTAGCTATACACAAATTAATGATGTCAATTTTCTGCAAGAAAATGAAATAATTGGCATTCAGCCTTGGGTCATTCAGTTACCTGAATATGCAGGTATGTCGCAGAGTGATAATACTAAAGCTATTGAAGCTGGATTGACTTTTAGACCATTAGCTGATACTGTCAAAGACACAGACACCTGGTGGACCTCAGACGCCGTATCTGAAGAACGTCGTAATAATATTCTCAATGGAGAAAAGTCTTTCATGAAAAGAGAAAAAGACATTCTCAAGAATTGGAAAGCGCATTTAAATAAAATAAAATAACGTAATGTTCCCCAAATTACTTAAAGCACTCCAAGGCATCGGCCCAGGCATATTCGCTATTGGCTATACTATTGGAACTGGCAGTGTTACTTCGATGATTGTTGCTGGTTCGCAATTTGGCATGCAATTACTATGGGTGCTTTTTCTGAGCTGTTTGTTTTCTTGGGTACTCATAGAGGCTTATGGACGCTACTACCTCGTTACAGGAGAAACCGCATTATACAGTTTTAAAAAACACCTTAAGCTTGGAAAGCTCATAGGCATTCTAATCATACTTGGCATTAGTATCGGACAGTGGAATTCATTGATAGGCATCTTAGGCATTTCTTCGAATGCCATATTTGAAACGATTTCCTTATTCTTACCTTCCATAAAGGGCCAAGAGTATTGGTGGATATTAGGGATTGCTATTTTGATAATTTGAAAGATCAACAAAGAGATGCGCTTTGGGCCGCGATTTTAATCTTCTTGATTAGCGGCGCCATCATGGCTGTGGCCATGGGTGCTTTTTATGCAGATGGAAAAGTAATCACCAAAGTACTCGACATGGTCGAACCGCTCAAGCCTGTAGCTGGTCGATTTGCCATCGTCATTTTCTTTATGGGCACATTAGCGGCCGGATTATCTTCAATATTCCCCATACTTATGATCACGCCTATCTTAATTGCGGATTATTCGAAGGGCCAACTAGATTTGAAATCCAATCAATTCAGAATACTGACTGGATTGGCTTGTTTAGTGGGTTTGACGGTACCCGTATTTGGCGTCAACCCTATTAAAGCCCAAATATTAACCCAAGTATTCAATGTATTTATTTTACCTCTGGTCATCATAAGTATGCTCATCTTAATTAACCGAAAATCTTTAATGGGACAACATAAGGCTGGTATAGCTTTAAATACAGGATTGACAGCTGCATTAATTTTTGCTTGTATTATTTCTTACAACGGCGTTATGGCTATCATAGAGAATTTTAATTGAACAAAAGAAAGCTTTGATATAACACACACCTATTAATAGAATTAAATTATTGCCAAAACTGAAAGACAATACTTCATCACGAAATGTATTAAGCTATAAAAAGTGTAAAATCTAAATTAGTAAAATGGGTGATTATAGCTTAACTAGTATTAATGTCATTCTTGTTTTGTAAGATCCTTTAATCGTTTATTGCTTAAATTAGGACCAGCTATGCAAGTCTAACTACCAATTCCCTATTTGACTGATGAAAATTGTAAAGTGAAGTTATAAAAATTTCAATCGGCCTTTAATACTTCATTTGAAATGTTTTGAAAATCATCAAAATTGAAATACGTTAATTAGAATAAATAATATTGAATGCAAGGGTTAAAAACATATATTGATCAGTTCAGTTCTATTGACGATAGGACCTATGAAGAATTACTCAACCATTTTTCAGAAAGACAATTGTTTAAAAATGAATTCTTTACTCAAGAAGGTCAAATTGGAAAGGAAATTGGATTTTTAAAAGAAGGAATAGTAAGAGCATATCATAGAGATTTTAATGGTAAAGAATTTACCAAACAATTCTTTGTGGCACCATGTATAATTGGTGCATACTCATCATTGCTAACTTCCGAGCCAAGTGTAATTATACAGCAAGCTATTACGAATTGCAGTGTTGCTATAGCGCAATATAAAGATATAATTGATCTTTATGATAAACATCATTCTCTTGAAAGGCTAGGTAGGAAAATTGCAGAACATTACTATTTAGAAAAAGAAAAGAAATTAATAGAGCAAGCAGTGTTTGATGCTGAGAAAAGATATGTGATCTTCAAAGAACGATTTCCAGATTTAGAAGCCCTCATACCGCAATATCATATCGCTTCATATTTAGGTATAACTCCGACTCAACTAAGTCGAATTAGAAAAAAATAGGCTAATTATAGATTTATATACATATGTGGATGAATATGAGTGTGCTCTCACCTTATCTTCATTATATCACATAATAGAAAAATCTATGAATGATCCTGTTAAAAATTTTAAGCCTATTACACCGGATCTTTATACTTCCGCAGGTATGTTGGCAGCAACTGCATACTTTGACAATCCTGCTCATATCTATCTCTGTCCTGAAGAGGCAACTCGGTTTAAACAATTAGAATGGTTGTTAGGAGCGATTTTAAAAATGCATATAAAAAAAGGTGCCGAAAGTTTTTGCTATCCTGAGAATGGTGTAATTCAAGCCATGGGCTTCTGGACTACGCCTAATGAAACTAAAATAAATTTCATGACCAAAGTAAAAGCTGGGCTATTAAAAGTGCCTTTTAAAATGGGCTGGTCTGGATATAAAAGAGTCATGGAAACTTCATCAGAAATTGATCGCCATTTAGAATTGTCTATAGGCTTAAACGAAAAATATTTATTCTTGAATAACTTTGTCATGCAAGAAAATCGACAATGTAAAGGTTGGGGTTCGAAAATATTAGAACATCAATTTGAGCTTATATCCGAAAAATCTAAGTATTCGATCTTAGTACTTACCACACATAGATTCTGGACTGTCAAATTCTATGAAAGACATGGTTTTGAAATTATTTTTGAAGAAGAAATTGGAACAGGTCCAAATGCTTTTACAAATTGGACTATGAAGAAAACTTTATGATTAATTACTAAAAAATAATAAAGATAAATAACATCACACATCCCCCTTGGCGGAGACGGGAGCAATAATTGACCGTTACCTGCTATTTACAAATTTGACCCGTCCTAAAATAGCTTGACACCTTTTTTGTAAAAAACACCAAAATTCATATAAACATCATATAATGCAAATATTGTTAGAACCACTAATCTGTATATTGATAATTTTGCCTCTAATCTATTTCGGCAAAAAAAAGGAATCGTATAAATCGGAGTTTACCCTAATTTTCGCTCTTTACTTTCTAATGGATTCATTAGTTACTGTAATTCCAATTCAATATCCAATTCTTAATTTATTCAATCTGCAAATGAACTGGCAGGGAAAGGTTAATAGCTACATATTAGCCTTTACTTTTTTCTTTTTCTATAGAAAATTCCCCATTGATGAATATGGGTTTACACTAAAGCAGAAAGAGAATTCTCATAAATACTTTCTAAAAATATTGATAGGATTTACTCTTTTTGCTTTAATATATAGTCATCTTATCGAAAGATATAGTTCAGAAATTGAAAACATACTTTTCCAATTGACAATGCCTTCTATAGTTGAAGAAATAGTTTTTAGAGGGATATTACTGGGACTTTTAAATCAAGTATTTATAAAATCATTTAGAATAGGCAAGACTTATTTTGGAATGGGTGTAATCATAACCTCAATTCTCTTTGGATTGTGGCATGGATTAAGTATCGATACAAGTTTAGGATTTAATCTCTATTGGGTTCCGTTAATTTATACTACTGTAATTGGATTTATCTTGGCTTTGATTAAAGAAAGAACTGGGTCTATATTAGGCCCAATAATCCTTCATATTGTTATAAATACAATTCCAAATGTGATTGGATATATTTATTAAAAGTTAGACAAGAACGAAGAGATGAAAATGTAAAATCCCAATGCAGCGTTAGTATTCTAGTTAATCAGTTTACTGAACAATAAATAATTTAAGACAAAGCGACATCCATCTTATCACCCGAAGACGTCGAAGAAAACTATTTAAAAAATGCAATTACTGCCCTGGAAAATAACACCGAACCCAATCCTCGCCAAACGAAAGCTATCGGTTGTAGCATAAAATCTGCTAAACTAAAAGGCGGCGGCCCAGAAGGAAGAGGACGAAGAGGACCTCCGAACCCTCAAAAAATATTAGAAAGATTAGATGCCAATAACGATAACAAGATCAGTCGTGAAGAAGCAGAGGGCCCTCTGAAACAAGATTTCGACAGCTTGGATACCAACAAAGATGGTTTCTTAAATGTAGAGGAGATAGGTAAGAATAAAAAGAAAAGGAAACGAAGGGATAATTAATAATTAGTGATGAATGAATAATTAATAATGAACAATTAATAATTTGTAATTAATATTTGCAAAATGAACGTTATGACATACACTTAAGCTTAGATTAAACGCTATGCTCCGATCGCAATTAAGCTTAGACTTAAACTTAATCTTAAACTTACCCCCCTTTTATCACCTTTACGTAATAAGTTACACCACGTTCACTCAAAATATTCATAAAATAAACGCCTTTGGGACTTGAGGATAAATCAACAGAATACCTGTTCGATCTATTCAATTCCATTTGTCCACTGTTGATGAGTTGTCCTGATACATCATACATGGTAAAGGCATAATCACCACTATTAGGTAGGTCAACGAAAACCTTACCATCAGTTGGTACGGGGAAGGCTTTTGCTTTGTTTTTCCATTGATGGTCTACTGTCGATACGGCACTTTCTGTACACCCTGTCATTGATAGCTCAGAGGCTGACGACCATATATTACCATTAACTTCGGACAAACAGACCAACTTGATATATCGACAAAGCACGCGCTCTTCAAAGTTGATGATTGAAGGGGCTGATGTATTTTCAAAAGCACCTTCAGAAACCGCATCACCCCAATCGCTGGTATTTTCACTTAGGAATAGTTGATAATCTTTAACTCTTCCATTGACACCGCCATCTTGACGAGGCAGATAGGTAAAACTATTCGTCAAATAGTTTTGGCCCATGTCAATAACAATCTCATGAGGATACGTATCATTACCGCTGGTCCAACGTGTATGCCAGATGGTCTCAGGATCATCATCAAAAGCCATACTGGCTAGACCAGGATAAACAGCCTCTTCACTGTCTGTAGAAACAAGATTCCAATCGGACTTTGGAATATCATCAGGATTACTGCAATCATTGATGCTTGGACATGAGGTCGTACGGATCATATCTGGAATGAATTTAGAATATTCAACTCCGTCTTTAGTCACATACATTGTGACATCATAACTCCCTTCATTTCCCAAAACAACTACAGGATTTCTAATATTGGGGTCCGAAATAAATTCGGGATCAGGAAAAATCTCCCACCTCCACGAACAGTCCTTATGATCAATAATAGAATGATCCTCAAAATAGACAGAATCATGCACACAAGCGTATGCCGCTTTTTCAACCCATGGGCTTATAATTGGACTATAGGATGCATCTTCTAGAGGATACTCCCAAACACCAGCATTCCCTGACACGCGTAGTTTACTGTCTCTATAAAAAGGCAAAGCCAAATTAACATGAAAGCCTGCTGGAAATCCATCACTGCAATCCTCCCATACGTTACTCCCCTCTTTTCGCAAGTATACTTTGGCAGATTGGTCTCTGGCATTTGTAAATAAATACACTAAATCATTACCGTCTTTATCTGGTTGCACCACTAGACTTTTCGTATAAACAGATAAGTCCTCCGTCCAATTTTCCCAACTATCACCGCCATCTACAGACTTATAAATTCTACCAATATTAGATGACCAAGTGCCGTTTTGCAAACAAGCATAAATAGTATTGGCATCCGTTGGGGATATTGCAATGAATAAAGCACCCGCCCAATTAATACCACCAACAGCATCACTAGTAATCGCAGGTTTATGTACCCATGTTATTCCTCTGTCTTCAGATTTAAATAAGCCTCTATTTTGGATATCAGCGTACATGACATTAGCGTCAGAATAAGCTCCTTGCAACCAACGCACTCTATTGTTAAAATCATGTATTAAAGTGTATTGCATCCCTCCATCTGTACTTTCCCAAAGACCGTTGCCTTCACCTAGATATATGTGCCCAGAATAATTTGGATGAAAAATCATATTACTCCTTCGACCACCATATTCGTCCATATTCGGATATTTTGCAAATATGAATCGACCTTCTGCTTCAGCATCAGCAGACTTAGGTAAAATCCAACCTTGACCTAAGTCATCAAAAGCGACATGACGACTTCTTCCTTGTCTGACCCAGCCCGTAGGAGATTCTGCACCGCCCATACGTAACGCCTTATCTCCATAAAAATCTGCAATCGCGGTATTGCCATTATGATAACGGCCACCCACCACAAGGTCCTCATTCCAGCTTTGATCAAAGCCCCACATATCAGATCCTATGATGCCATTAATTTTGGCCTCATGATGCGTACTAAAAAAGTCATTTGAATAATTCATTCCACCATCTGTAGATACCCATACTTCTCCACCATTTAAAATCTTCATATCCTGGATATCTGGATGTATTTCAAACCTTCCGCCGTAGCCGCCAATATTTTGAAAACTTATGCCCCCATTTAAAGAACCATATAAGGTACCGGTTCCCGTAAAGATAATATCAGCATTTTCATCGGACACCTCCAAGACAAGGTCAAAGTAGCCTTGCCAATTATTCATTCCTAACTGATTGGTATTGCCTTCAGCCAATAGCACCCATTGACCATTATTTATATTTCCTTGATATAAAAATGGCTTTTCGTTTGAAGACAACAGAATGCAGTAGACAGCCTCAGGATTATCTTGACTCACGGCAAGTAGTCCTCCTGACTCATTTCGGATGTTTTTTGGAAAACTATTATCTAATTCAAATGTGTTTCCACCGTCGTTGGACACCACTAAAACAAAGTCATTATTTTGTTGTGTCAGTCCATAAACAATATTTGGATTTGTGGGATGTCGGTGTACATCATAGGTTCGTGAGTTATACTTTCTTTCCCAGGTCACTCCAGCATCTAGGCTTACATAGAGCCCATTGTTTGCCGCAGCATATAGTTTATTTCGATTATCACTATCAATCTCCATTCTATCAGCAGCAAAAGTATTTCCAGCGCTAAGCATCGGCATCCAGGACATACCACCATCTTCTGTCTTATGCATTTGGTTACCCGCAGATACATATACAATATCTGCATCCACAGGATCAATAGCCACCTCTGTGACACCACCACCAAAATTATAGGCCAGTCCAACTTGAGACCAATGGTTTCCTTTATCTATACTTTTATTGACATACCCCGTTTCTGTCCCGCAATAAAGAATGTCCTGATTCGACATAGCCACATCAAAAGAATAGACGTTCACTTGCCATGGCGCACTACGTTGATTAAAGGCGGGTCCTGATTCATTAAGCCAAAATGTCTCCTTAGGACCTAAAAAGGTCCAACTACCATTGCCGCCCTTTTTATTAATTACCTGTGTCCTTTTTTGTGATTGGATGAGGTTTTTCTGGTATTCGTATTCATCTGGCAATATTATAGTCCCTTGAGCATAGACCCAGGGTAAAATTTGCTTTGACCATATTTTATAATATCGATTTATTGCACTATGATCATTGGGATTGTCTGCTTCCCATAGTCTATAAGCCTTTGAAATTTCATGGAAGTTGATCTCTTGCTGATACAACATCTTTGCCCATTGAGGGAATTCTGCACTATAGTTCGGTTTATACGATGCAATATTTCCAGGAACAGCATCATAAGGCGTTAATTGGACTTGAGCAAAAGAAACGCACACAATAAAAGAGAACCAAACAGAAATAAAATACCTCATCATGACATGTATTAAGCTATAAAAAGTGCAAAATCTAAATTAGCAAATTGGGTGATTATAGCTTAACTACTATTAATGATATTCTTGTTTTATAAGACCCTTTAGACGTTTATTGCTTAAATTAGGAGCAGCTATGCAAGTCTGGCTATTTAAAGCCATAATTTTTAGATCTTTAAAATATGTCCGGATAATACCCTTATATGGGGTTTATTGCGGAATTATGTTATACATAGTTCCGGTTATAGGGGAGTTATCATTAATCAAAAAATAAAACCAAAATTGTTCTTTAAGAAACAAACCATATCAAAATTAACTACCACAGGTTCCAAATTATCGGAAAGAGCTAAAGAGTTGGTCAATAAGAATATCGAACTACTTCAATTAAACGAGTTAGCATTTCTAATTAGAGAATATATTGGAACTGGAATTTGTATTCCTATAGCAGTAAACAAACTTCGGCAGCAAAACATTGAAATCTCGATGTTACATAGGAATACAAAATCTGAAAATCAAAGAGAGCTTATAAGGGAATTAGTATTACTGGACAATTGGTATTGGGATAGTAATTCAATTGCAAATCAACAACTAAAAGAAATCTTGGGAAATAAAATAGACTATCTAAATCTCTCAAAAGAGTTAAAAGATAAATTCAAAAAATACGAGCCACAGGATCTCAATTGGAACGAAAAATCAATTCAAAATTTCAATTCTTATATGAACGATTCAAGAATGGGCGTATTTGCTGGATATAATATGGTAACAAGACTAAAAAGAGCAATCTTAAATGGAAACTATGTCAATTACCAATGTGACGGAGAAGTGTATAAAATCCAAACAGTAGATAAATTCGAAGAATTAATAATTAAGAAATTGAATTGTAATGATGAACTACTTGAATTGTTAAACAATGAAAATGAAATGAAAGACTAATGATAACAAGCGATGATGAGATCAGACTTCCTTCGGTCGTCCGCTCCATATCGCCGATCCGTTGAACAATCCCTTTCCATTTTCACCTCCAAAATTCCAGAGTTTTCTTA
>JAHDIN010000001.1 GCA_020630775.1 Saprospiraceae bacterium
TAACTCCCTTATAACCAGAACTCCCCATTATCCTAGTTCCGCTTTTTCCCCAATTTTCTGCCCATCGTATCTAACGGACTTTCAATATACTTTAAATTTTGATTTGTTACATGCGTATATATCAAAGTAGTCTTGATGTCTTTATGACCAAGTAGTTCTTTGATAAATCTAACGTCTGTTCCAAAATCAAGTAAATGTGTAGCAAAGCAATGCCTTAAAGTGTGTGTAGTTACCTTCCTTGTTATACCGGCTTTCTTAGCAGCGCGCTTCACTATTTTCAAAGTACTTGAGCTAGAGTATGGAGACTTTTTATCCATGCCTTCAAATAACCAGTAAATGGGTTTATATTCATTAATGTATTTGTACAGTACATCTTTAAGTGTTTGGCTTAGCATAACATATCGATCCTTTTTGTTTTTTGACCTGACAATATGAATTTGATTTCTTTCCCAGATTATATCTTGCAATCTTAACCTTATAAGTTCTTCCCTTCGCAAGCCCGCACTATATATAGTATAGACAATGGCAACATGCTTAATATTTTCAAGAGATCTAAACATACGGTCTACTTCTGTTATGCTTAGAATTACGGGCAATGGACGAGACTTTCTGGGACGTCGAATATTCTCAATTTCGAAATGCGGATTAAAGATGACTTTTTGATAATAAAATTTGATGGCACTGACAACTTGGTTGAGCTGGCTTTCCGAGATACTGCTTTCGGCAATTAATTTTAAATATCTATTAGTATCCTTCGATGTTCTTTCTTCTAATGCTGGAATTTTCTTAGTAAGAAGGTATTTGGCAAATTCACCTGTGTAAGTTTTGATAGTCGACCAACTATAGTTTTGAGCTAATAATACATCTGCATACATGTGCATTGTTTCACTTATAGATTTTGGAAACTTTGATAGAAGGTGGTCGGTCCTCTTCTTGACATTTCTTTTTTTCTGATGCTCATTTGGTGGACGCTCTTTTGGCATGCGATCTATGATCTCAAATTGATGATTTAAAAAATGGGATTTAATTCGCCTTAAATTTGCCTCGGAGAGAGGAACTATCCAATGCCGATTGGATTTGTCGTATACCCTAAGCGGTATGGACTTCATAAAATTGAAGTCAGGATTTTTACCCTTCAGCTTAACTGTTATAGATTTAGGATGCTTAGGACTTACGAATAACTCAACGGTTAGTCGATGCTTTTGTAAATCTAAAAGCGCCTCAATTTCTTCAAATTGATCACAAGGCCAATAATTAAAACTCCTTTGCAAAAAATTCAAGTTATAAACATTAGCCTTTACAATCCATTCTTGATTACTAGCACTCCAATAAGCGCGTTTACATTTTTTAATAATGCCTATCAAGCGTTTTGAGTAGGGGATATCGATTCTAAAAACATTTTTGTTTAATGTGATTTTAATTCCTTCAGGATTTAACTTCCTTATGACAGCAGTCTTTTGAGTATCATTATTTGACTCTACTGTTAGTGATTCTTTTGGTGAATCTATGACGGTATGCTCATCTCTAGCACAATTTGGCTTTTTTATGGTAGCCTTCTTGTCGATACTTTCGATGGTTCCGTTGCTTTGGATAATCTTAAAATCTAGGCAAAATGCTTTGAATGTCTGATATGATTCTGATGAATAGGGGATATGCCAGCACTTATTGATTTTACAATATTCAACATCTTCTATAGTCATTATTTTACTAAGTGAAGTGCGGTCTTTGATGTTATACATGCCTATGCGCAAAGACTTAGAGGTTGTTATTTTTTTAAGCGTAATCAAATGAAAATCTTCTAATTCTAAATGTTGTAGTCAGCTAACTGATCACAGTGTGCAATATAGAATTAAAAGAATCAAGAAGGTGCTTTTTATCCGTTTACAAACGTAAGTAAACGTTTACAAACGTTTACAAACGCATACAAACGTAAGTAAGCGTTTATTTGACGAATAATTCAAATCTGACTTTTGATATTTGTTGTGTTATCGATCAACAGATCATTTTCCATTAATCTTCCGATGTATCGGAATAAAATTTTAATATGAATACATTAAGAAATCAAGTACAACTCCTAGGCAATCTTGGAAATGAAGTGGACTTTAAGAAGTTTGACTCAGGTAAAACTGTTGCTAAATTTTCATTAGCTACAAATGATTATTATAAGAATGCAAAAGGTGAAAAAATTCAAGAAACACAATGGCATAATATTGTAGCTTGGGGCAAAGGTGCCGAACTTATGAAGGAGTTGCTTCAAAAAGGCTCTCAAGTTTTAATTAAAGGAAGGCTCACCAATAGATCTTATGAAGCTAAAGATGGACAAACCAAATATGTAACAGAAGTAGTTGCTTCAGAATTTGTCTGTGTTGACCCTAAAGACATGCCTTTTTAGGTGAACGAAGAGGGTAAGGATATTTAAAGTTAACCATTGGAAATAGGGCTTTTATTTGTTTTCAGAACGAACTATATTCATAAAGAAAATGAATAAAAGTCTGCTTTCTATTTTCAATAGTAGAAGACTACTAGTTTATATCTAGAGAACACGCAATGATATAAATGATAATCATAATTCTAGGGATTCAAGGCTTTTGCCTTGCCATGAATTACTCTACTCCATTCATGGTTCCCATATTGTCTAACCATACTGTGCGAATATTAACAACCTGGATTTTAGCTTACAGTAATATGAACAAGTTATTAATTGTGCTGTTTGTCCTTTGTGATATTTGATATAACATATCCAGATCCAAATACTAAAAGGCAAATTGGTAAGCTTGTAGGCCCAGCCTATTCTTTTTTGGAAAGAATAAAAATGGGTGGTATTGGTACAACAAAGCTTCAGATATTAGAAGCATCAGATGCCATTTATTCACTTTTAGGTCATACTAACGATACACATTATTGTTATTTAGAATGCAGAATAAATGGACTTATTGTTGGTTTCAAGTCAGTTATGAAAACCTACATTTGGGCTATCCCTTTTCATAAACTATCTATGTATAATAACGCTGGAAAGCTTGTCATTTATGGCAATCAGGATAGTATTAAGTTAATTGCCCCTTTTAATGGATCTATTGATAAAAAGTTTATTCGCAAAATATTAGCACTCAAATCAGATTACATTTCAAGAATAAGTCCAAATGGGTAAAATTTTATTAGTAGGAGGAAGTAGTGGCATTGGTAATGCCATTTTAAAACGTATAAGCAAACATACAGAATCTGTTGTCATAAGTCGCTCAGCTCCTGAAGAGACTTTTAGTAATAGCAATCATTATTCATGCGATGTTTTGAGTGATCCTTTACCAGAGTTAAGTGAAATTTCTTCAATCATATATTGTCCCGGCTCGATTAATCTCAAGCCTATAGGGTCTTTGAAAGAGCAAGATTTTAAAAATGATTTTGAAATAAATGTTATAGGTGCTGTAAAAGTAATTAAGCAATACTTGAAGCAATTAAAAAATGCTTCAAATCCCTCTATACTTTTGTTTAGTACAGTAGCAGTAAATCAAGGCATGCCATTTCATAGTTCTGTTGCGGCAGCTAAAGGAGCTGTTGAGGGATTAGCCAAATCTTTGGCGGCTGAATTAGCCCCTAAGGTCAGAGTTAATTGTATAGCACCTTCGATCACTGATACACCTTTGGCGGCGGGTATTTTAAGAAATGAAAAAAGCATTGAAAATATAAAAGCAAAACATCCGCTTAAAAAAATATTGTCTCCAGATGAAATAGCCGGGCTTGCAGAATTTTTAATTAGTGAAAATGCGGCGGGTATAACTGGACAGATATTGGGTGTTGATGCAGGATTGTCAAATTTAAAAATTTAAATATGTTCAATATTTTTAAGAAGAAAACAGAGCTTGAAAAGCTGCAAGACGCATACAGAAAACTTCAGGAGGAGGCATTCAATCTTTCCAAAGTAGATAGAAAAGCAGCTGATGCAAAAATAGCCGAAGCAGAGGAAATCGCTAAAAAAATTGAAGCGTTAAATAGTTAGTTTAGAGCTAGTTACTGCATTAATGAGGCGATACCGCCAAATACTAAGGTTATAACTAACGCTAAGGCATATATAGCCACGACAACTGCTGTAAAAATACCGATAAACTTAAAACAACTCTTAAGGTTTTTAAAACTATCATTCAATGCAATTTGGTCATGATTGTCTAAAGCTGCTTTCATAGCGTTAGAAAATTTCAGTAGATAATAAAGCGGAAAAAAATAAATTGCAGCAATGGCAAACATGTAGATCGCGAAAAAGACACCTCCCATTGCACTAGCAGCGTTGTTCGAATTTACACTAGACAAGTCAGCAATCGCGTATCCCATCATTAATCCCATCATAACTCCAAAAATGATAATTAATCCGAGGCCCACGAATCCAACTATTGCCAAGAGCTTACCCCACTTAGCAATTTCTCTGAGATATTGAGCATTGATTTGATCTATAAATAGATCTCCAGATGCATTTTGAAAATTACTATCTATTGTTTCCATTTGAAGTGTTTTAAATTAACGCAAACGCCTATTCTTGATTTCTAAATATTTATTAATAACATTGATACTAAGATCCTCAGGTCGAGTCAAAATTGTTTGTATACCATTCATGCGCAATTTATAAGCAATTTTTTCCTTTTCAATAATGGCCCTTTCAGCGAATGTCTTGAAATAAATATCTGATTTAGATAGACATTTTTGTTTTGATGCTTTTTCAATTTCAGTATTTATAAATAAAATCACAACGAGTAGGTGTTTCTTACCTAAACTCCTTAAATAGGGGAGGTGTCTGTCTAAATCAATTTCATGTTCAAAGTTGCTAAAGAATAAAATGATGCTTCTACGCGTAATTTGATTTTGGCAAGTATGGTAAAGTAATTTGAAATTTGATTCTTTAAATCCTGTCTTTTGCTTGTATAAATGTTTAGATATTTTTTCAAGCTGTCCCGAAATAGATGAAGCTCTGAGGACAGTACCCATTTTATCGGAAAAGCTGATCAAACCTACTTTATCATACTTTTGGAGAATGATGTTGCTAATAACTAAGCAAGTGTTGATAGCATGATCTAATAGAGTCATGTCATTGAAAGGCATCTTCATAGAGCGACCCTTATCTAATATGCAATAAACTGTTTGAGATCTACTATCTTGAAATTGATTGACCATCAATTCGCTTTTTCTTGAAGTAGCTTTCCAGTTTATAGATCGAATATTATCTCCTTGCATGTAGGGTTTGATGTATTCAAATTCATCATTCTCACCTATTTTTCTTATTTGTCTAATTCCAGTTAACGATGCTGTTTTAGAGAAAACTTGAAGTTGAAATTTTCTCATTTGGATGACCGAGGGATATACGGCACTATTAAATGGGATGTCGAAACTAACTTTTTTATTTATTAGTCCTGGTAGATTAAATGAAATGTAACTATGTAATTGACCAAAATTATATGCTCCTCTTTTAATGGGTTTAATTTCAAAATCATGTTTGATAGAAGTGTTGCTTTTTATTTCTTTAAATAAGATTGAGGTACGATGCTGAAACTGGAAAGGTGTCTCATCAAATAAAGCACAGTTAATATCCAGTTTGGAGTTGTTTGTAATTTCATATTCTACTAATTGTTCGTCCCCAAGAGATAATTTCTCTGCTACTATTCGATTAGCGGTAAGACTTCTAGAAACATTGTTCAAAAAGAAGTATTCAATTATAGTTATTATGAATATTAATCCTAATAATACTTTAGCAGGTACCATTAGAAAAGGATATGAAAAGGCGAGTACAAAAGTGATTGTACTCAAAGCCATCATGTAGAAAAACCTATTATTTAAATAAATGTCTTTTAACATTATCTCGGTACTTCAACAGTTTTAATGATGTCTTCAATAATTGAAAAACTATTTAAGCCTTCCATTTCTGCATCTGGCGTCAGTATCATTCTGTGGTTCAAGACATGTGGTGCTACAAATTGAATATCATCAGGAATAATAAAATCTCTTCCAGCCAATACAGCCGTTACCTTACTAGCACTAAGTAATGCTAGAGAAGCCCTTGGAGAAGCACCGAGATAAATTTTACTGTGATTTCTAGTCTCATGTACAATTTGTGTGATATACTCTAACATTTGTTTTTCAATATAGATTTTTTCTAGAGTTTCTTTTATCTCCTTTATACTATTCGAATCTAATACTGCGGGTATATTAGATAAGTCAGGTTTGCCTGGTCGATTTTTGAATCTGTCTATAATTTCTAATTCTTCTTTAAGAGTGGGATACTGAAGATTAATTTTCATGAGAAAACGATCTAGTTGCGCTTCAGGTAACCGATAGGTGCCTTCTTGTTCTACTGGATTTTGAGTAGCGATGACAATAAATGGCTCAGACATGGGATAGGTAGCGCCATCAAAAGAAATTTGCCTTTCTTCCATGACTTCAAAGAGTGCAGATTGCGTTTTGGCGGGTGCTCGATTAATTTCATCAATAAGAATTATATTCGAAAAAATTGGACCCTTTTTAAATATGAATTCTGATTCTTTCATATTAAATATCGACGTACCAATAATATCTGCAGGCATTAGATCTGGGGTAAACTGAATTCTCGAAAATTCAGTAGATATTGTTTTAGCCATGACCTTAGCACTTAAAGTTTTAGCAATTCCTGGGACACCTTCTAATAAAATATGTCCATCACAAAGGATGCAGGTAAGCATTAATTCAATTAGTTCTTTCTGACCAATAATGACTTTGCTGCAAGCTTCAAATACTTCATTAGCCTTACCATTGACATATGAAAGATCTATAGAAGGTCTGAAACTTAATGGGTTATTTGCTGGTGTAGGTATGTCTGGATTTTGATCTTCCATTATTTCGATTTTTTATAAAATGATTCTATTTGTTTGTATAGCACAATAAGCTGGTCATCTGTAAAGTCTGATGACCTAGCGCTATTAAGTTTGTGAAGTATTTTATTAATATCTTCTTCTTTTACTTTTGATTTTTTCGATAAACTTTCAACAAAATTATCGGTGTTAGGATCTAAATAATATTTAGCTTTCATCTTTTGCAAGAAAACCTCTCGGATTCTATCAACGAGTTTATTATTTTGATTTTGGCTCTGATAGATCTTGCTTATAGTGTTAATATATTGTAAGGAAGTGTTTTCCTCTTTTTCAATAGTCGGAATAATTCGTTGCAATCGCTTACTTCGGAAAATAGTAAATAGGAGCAACGAAAAGAGTGTTAAGTAGTAGGCCCACTTTAGGGAAGGTGTAGATAGGATAAATTGAATAGGGCTCTCTTTAGGTGAGTTGTCAAAAAAATTGAACTTGTGTTTTTTGTTTTGCAGAATCACTCTGTCGGCATCTAAATGAGATATGATTTCATTGTATTGATGTCTATAATAGTCTTGCTTTGAGTATACATTGCAAAACATATCAGGGATTGTATGAAGATATATCTGCCCATCGCCATATTCAATTCTACCAAAAAAAGAACGATAGTCTGATAAATAACCTATGGGTGTATACTTGTAAGAATAAAAATCATTATCAAAGTAGGTCCTTAAATATTTGAAACTGAATTTCTTTAAATTTTTAAATTCCGAGTCAATCTTATTAAAAGAATAGGATGCATCTGTTGAATCAAATTTTTCAAATTCAAAATAAATTATTGAGTCAGAGCCAAATCTTATTTCTCTGCCAAGATTATAGTAACTTATAGAATCACTTTTATTCTCATATTCATTCTCGTCTTCTGTAAGTAAATTGTCGCTAATTGAATCGCCATCATAATTCAGGCTATCTGGATAGGGTAGGGAAAGTTTTAATTTACTACTTAAAAGTAATAGTGTGTTGCCTCTTGCAACGAACTCAAGAAGACTGTCTCTTTCGCTAGATTCATAAGAACTATGTTGAGCAGCATTTATTAAAAGGGTTCTCTTTCCGGTAGGTAGATTAAGTGTGTCGGATTTTTCATAAGTTACATTAGTATCTCCAAAAGACTGTTTGATCATTTCACCAAGGAGCCAATATCCAGAGGGATCTTTTTCTTCAAATTCATGCCATTTTTCCCACTTATAATCAGGCACGTTTCTGAATTCGAGCAGTAAGGACATTACCAATAGAATTAGAATGCCTATTGATGCTGCTATTATGAGGATGCGCTTATTCATTTTCTTGTGTAATGAATTTTATGAAGTAAGCATCCAGTTGATTAAATCGTTCTCGGTCCAAGTCTAGATTTCCGTACCAAACATTATCAAATATGTTGACAAGTGTATTGAATATAACATTGAGTTTGTGACCACGCATTTCTCTACCGTAGTCTCTATTAGTTTTATCTTGCTTCCAGTTGATTATGTTTTTCTCAGATAAGATTTGTAAGACGTTTAGAAAACGCCATCTGATAGCTCCCCTATAATCACCAATACTTAGCGCTTTATTATATCCATCAAGAGTATCTACTTCTTCAATGTCTTCAATTTCATGATGCTTGAGCGTGGATTCTTCTATTTTTTTATCTACTTGTACGTTAGAAAAGATAAAGAACAAAAGAAAAACAATTATAACAGCCAGCAACAGCAACGGGATAATCGAAAACAATTCTAGTGTATCATAAAATTGAGGACTTATATCTGTCTCCTTTTTCTTTTTTTCTTTTTTCTTTTTCTCCTTTGGGGGTTTAGGTCTAAGAGCATTTTTGGTTTTGTCGAAAGGAATCTCTTCTATTAACTGATCGTAGTTTTCTGTGCTTATTAAAGTTTTTTGAACAATTGTATCTTGAGCTGATGCGCAATAAGTAACTAAGAATAAAATGGATGATATAATAATAATTCTTATCATTCAAAGAGTGGTGATTGTTGACCAAATGATTTTAAGCGATCTTTCAGATCTAAAGCTTCGTTTCTGGTTCTGATGGCATCGTAACAATTGGAAAGTAAATAATAAACTATCGGGAAGCATAATAAAAAGAGACACCACTTTATAATATGATCTACAAATATTTTACTTACTCGTGCATCTGCAAATACATGATGCCATTCCACAAAATTTGATAAGTAATTAAATAAACTTGAAGATGATAAAAGCAGTATCAAGATGCATATGCCAATTATGAGTATATAGATAACAATGTAATTAAGCCAAGATGTAAAACTTAATTTAAATGCTTTAATCATTGATCGATCTATTGTAGAATCATTTTCATTAGTAGTATTTTCTATCATGATCACCAAGAAAGCTGGTGATAATACAGCGAGACTTATGAAATTAAATGGAGTAGGAATAAAATAAAGTGGTGTAAATACAATCAGTACGGATGCCATTATTTTTAAAAAATACTGTTTTAAGTATTTTAAAATGTTTTGAATAGATAAGTTTTTATCATTCATGTTCATTTTTAGAATGGTTATACAGTAGCTGGCTAAAATTACATATATAGCAAACATGAAAATGCCTCCGTCTTTAAACCTTGTAAAGCTGTAATATTTAAATTCTGAAAAATCAATTTCAGATATGAATCGAACATATACATAAAGGAAAGGAATTAATGAAAGGGTTCCAGGGATGATGATTCCTTTAAAGTTCTTTCCCAATAAAATTCTAAATTGTAAAAAAGCGTCAGCTATAACTTGGCTAGTAGTTCTATAACTTATAGGATCAACATGACGTCTATCATTATGTTGAGGAATGATGGTATAGTCAATGGCTTCTTGTTTTAATTTGTAATTGTAATATAAAGGATACAGGACCCACATGGTTAGTACAAAAAGTAATGAAACGATAATTATACCTGCTTTTACTGCATCCAGTAATTCTGTTTGTCTTGTAACATACGATTCTAGAATTCCGGCCATTACAAATAGTGGTATCACGCCAAGTATTATTCTCAGAGCTCTTAATGCAGATACTTGCAAAGAGGTAGTGCGCTCATAAGTTTTAGGAAATAATAAGCCGCTGCCTAATACTATACCTGCACCACCGGCAATAATAATAGCTGATATTTCAATTGTACCATGAATCCAGATAGTTAAAAAAGATGTCCAAAATAAACCTTTAGAATAAAAGAAGTATTGAAAGGCACCTATCATAATACCATTGGAAAGTAAAACGATGATAGTGCCAATACTGCCAAAAAATCCTAATACAAATGCAAAAAATGAAACTTGAATATTATTTGTTGTAATACCAAAAAACATATTCAACTTTCTCTCGTCTTTGTAAACCGCCATGGGGTCACCCTTTTCAATATTGTCCTCTGTCATATTTATATAGTCATCCCCTAAAATGAGTCTTGGAAAGTCTTCATTGTACGCAGAAGAAATAGCACCTATGGATAATGCAATTATAAAAACGCCGAGTGAAACAAGTAAAGCATGCCTAGAATTATAAATTTCTTGTGGTAAAATATGCTTAAAGAAATTTACTATTTGTCTTAGACTAAATTTATCTTCCTTGATACGCATAGTATCTAGGACTCTTTGAGTTAAGTTGTTAAGATATAGACGGACGGATCTGTTTGGGTAAAATGTACGTGCGTAGGATAAGTCACTTGAAACTTTTACGAATAATCTGTGAAGTTGTTCTGCATCTTTCTGATTACGACGCAGTAAGACCTCTAATTCTTTCCAATCCGCTTCATTTTGTTCTATAAACTGAGATTCGGTCAATGCCTCTAATTGACTTTATGATTTAATACCTTCTAACTTACGATTTATGAATCAAAAACTCTGTGTTCGAGCTTTTTTTTAATGATATTTGTTTAGAATGAGCACTATAGAAATATCTACAGCCCATAACATTGTTGTACGTTTCGAAATTGCGACAGTACTACAGCGCATACTAGCTTGGTTCATTGATCTATTAGTATTGCTGGTAATAACTTTTTTTATAGCTTTTGCTGCTAGAGGTTCTGAATTAATATTATGGTTGGTGCTTTTCCCTGTATGGACGCTTTATCATTTCTTATGGGAGGTGTTTTACAAAGGCCAGTCCCCCGGAAAGAAACTGTTGAAGATAAGAGTCGTTACATTAAATGGACGTACACCATTAGTCATCGATTATTTTACACGCTGGCTTTTTAGATTAATTGATGTGAGCCTCACCTTTGGCACACTAGGTATATTCTTTATATTATCTTCTGGTAAAGGGCAACGTATTGGAGACATGCTGGCACAGACATCTGTTGTAAAATCGGAAAATGAAAATGGTATTTCTTTAGAGAGTATTAAAAAACTTCAAAACAATGCGAAAATAGAATTTCCGCAAATTATAGCTTATACTGATGAGGATATGTTGCTCTTAAAGCAAAGTATAATTCGTTATAAAAGATATCCTAACGAGAGTAACAAAGAAATACTTATTAGGCTTTCTGACAGCATCCAAGAAAAATTGGATGTGAAATTAAATGGTAAAAGTACTTTGGAGTTTTTGGATAAAGTCCTATACGAATATATTGTATTGACAAGATGAGTAAAATTGCATTTTTTGATTCCGGAATAGGGGGTCTGACCGTTCTAGCTCAAGCCATAAAATTGTTGCCTCATGAAAGCTATGTTTACTTCGCAGATTCTAAGAACTTGCCTTATGGTACAAAAACAGTTGATGAAATACGTAGTCTAGTTATTGATGCAGTAGAATTTTTATCAGAATTAGAGCTTAAAGCTTTAGTCATAGCTTGTAATACAGCTACAAGTGCGGTTGTTAATATCTTAAGACAAGAGTACAGTTTTCCAATAATTGGAATGGAGCCAGCTATAAAACCTGCTACTCAATTGACAAAAGGCAAACGTATTTTGGTTTGCGCTACTGATCGCACACTTACGGAGAAAAAATTAAAAGATCTAATTGTTGATTTAAACGTCGAGGATAGGGTAGACTTAATGTCATTACAATCACTTGTTTCTTTTTGTGAAAATTTTGACTTTCATAGTTTCAAGCTACATGAGTATTTAGATGGAAAATTTAGAGACATTGACTTTGATAATTATAGTGCGGTTGTTTTAGGATGTACACATTTTCTATTCTTTAAAAAATTAATTGAATCAAAGTTGCCTGATCACATAAGTATTATTGATGGAAATTGGGGCACTGTTAAAAGACTTAAGTCGCTAGTGAAAGAATCTGAATTGGCGAATGATTTTTCTTTAGAATTCTTTGAATCAAAGGTCAGAAAAGAACAAATCTATTTTGATAATTTTCTTAGGTTGTCCATGGAATTATAAATTTATATAATGAAGCAATCGAAATATCTTCTTTACATAATATGCGTTGTGCTTTTTTCTTGTGCTAGTCCTCAAAAGCATTTTCAAAAAGGTAATTATGAAAAAGCGTTTACAGAGTCTTTAAAAGAATTAAATAAAGGTAAAAAGGACAGAAAACTTAAAACGATTTTAGTTAAGTCATTTAATGAATTGATTAAGGAAAATCGGGCAGGAGCAGAACGCCTAGTTAGCTCTAATCAAATTGAAGATTGGGAAGTAGCATTCAATAGAAATGAGAACTTGCTTGATAAATATGATCAGTCCAGTGTGTATCTAAATGATAGTTTCGATCCCACCATTGAAATTATTAATAATGAGAATGATTATTTGTTAAAAGAAATAACCAATGGATATATGAATTTTGGTATTGAATCTATGGCGATCTACAATGAGACAGGAGATAAGTTGGCTGCCCAAGATGCTTTTAATATGTACACTAAGGTGGCATCATACAATGGCAATTCACCACAATTAAATCAACTGATTAAAGAGGCTTATGAGGCTGGGGTAATTAATATTTTGGTGTCGGCAAGGTCTTGGGAGTCAAGATATGATTGGGATATCGATAGACGGTTTGATAATCTCGAAGACGAGAGTCAAGATTTTTACAACATAGTTTACGAAAGGAATTATGAAAATATTGATTGTGAGCTGAACATTGATTTTGGGGTTCTTGATATAAATCGACAGGATCGTATCCAAAGCGAGAATTATGAAGAACGCATTGAAACAGGTTATAGAACAGAAGTGGATACTTCAGGCAGAGAAACGAGAATACCTATTTATGAAACTGTCACTGCACGCGTAGATATCATTGAAGAAAATTATGAATTTGTCTGGGATGTAAGAGTGGATTCCGATAGATACTCAAATTTCTGCGACTTTAGAAATAGTACATTTTCTGTCAATGAGATAGTAGTTATTGAAAACTACGATTGGCAAGGAGATGAAAGAGCTGTGCCTAGTCGATATAGAAATCGATCTAGAAATGAAATATCCCGTCGTGATGAAGAAGAGATAATTGAGGATCTTATCCAAGAAGCTTACAGAGAAATACGCAGGCAATATTTCAACTTGTAGAGTATTTCCTTTTTTTATAGTAATTAGTATCATCTCACATCTTAACATTTTATATTCTGTAAGTGTCTTTAATACAGATTTATACGCATATATAAGATGCATATATGTTATTTTTTAATTTTTATGATGTATTGCCGTAGGGCTTTTGTAGGGTTCTGATAGCTTTTGGTAGGGTCTACAATCACACATTAGGATAAGTTATATGTGTACTTTTATATCGAATGTTTAAGGGTGGTTTTTTCCATTAAGTAATGCAAAAGACCAAGAACAATTAAGGGTTTAAATAAACAGCGTTTCTCAATAGTGAGAAACGCTGTAATTTTTAAAGGAAGAAATTGTTCTATGTTTTTTAGATCTTCATTTCAATTCCAATCCCAACACCAAACGTTGTGTTTTTCTGATCTACGAAGTTTTCAGAAACTTGATTTATAGAATTAAGGTTTCTTTTAAAGCTTGCCAGTAGAAACCCATTGAATCTAGGAGACAATTCATAAATAAGATTAACCCCACCTGTTAAATTCAGATCATTATTTTTAATAAAGTAATTTCTTGCATCTACAGGGTCGTTCGTTGGTCCCATAAGCCATCCAGAAAAACTGTGATTTATATTGTATAAAACACCAGCCTCAAAAGCCAATTGAAAACCAGATAGTTGTTTTTGATATCCCACTGAGACGGGTATACCAATCGTAATTAATTTATTATTGACGTTCCATCTTAATGTGGATATTGTAGTTACTGGAGCATTACCATAAGTATAGGTAGTGTCTCCATTGCTGTTAATATCAATATTTAGTAATTGATTAGGTAATATTTCAGTAGTAGTGTCTCTTGTTTCATGTCTAAACTTTTCTCTCATCAATCCTAACTCGGCTCCAGCTTTTACATAAAAACCTTTTTTATGGAGTAATTTAAACTGAAGACCGCTTCTATTACTTAATTGATAATTCTGAGTACGCTTTCTTTCACTGAGATAATCTGTCTCCATTTGAGTTTCAAGTTGCATCGACTTATTATAGTAATCGAGACTTGTAAAGCCAACCAAGAACGAGTGGAATTTCCTTCCAGTATGATCATAACATTCTATTGAAATACGCTTACTTCTTAAAATAGGAAATTCTATCTGCGGAGCTGTTGTCAGGTCAAGTCCAATTGAATTAGTGTAACGATTATCGATTGCAGATAACATGCTGATTGCTTTCGATGACGCTTCCTTTGTAATAGAAGTATTTTCTTTGCTATCTCCAATGTTTGAAGGAAAGCTTGAGCTACTATTCTGTGAACTTTTATTAACTGTAAAATCTAAACTTCCTTTGTTGACTTCAGAAGTTTTTGATACATCAATATTGTTTGGCCTATCGTCAGTTTTAGAATTTGTAACCGAATTGCTTTTCTCTTGGTTAACTGACTTATTATCCAACTTTGACAAAGTGACGTTTCGGTTTTGCTTTTCCGTTGTTATGTCCTTAACGTTTGATATAATAGCTTCTTCATCAATATTATCATTAGCAATGATTGGATCATTTGATGCTGCGGAATGAACTGCAATGTCATTGCTTGTAATTTCAGCTGCTTCTGAAGACTTCAAGTTCAGTTCCCAATTGTGACCGTTGATATCAGCCTCAGTTTTATCTTCTCTAATGATAAGAAATGTAGCGATTAGACCTAAGACGAATAGAGCCCCTAAACTCAGCTTTCCAAATAATGGTTTTGGCTGTACTTCTCCTTTGATGCTTTTCCAAACAGAACTGCTATTGATATTAACTTCGTGATTAAAGAGCTTGTTTTGAATCTCATCTTCTAAACTCGCTTGTGTTTTATCTTGTATTTGACTCCAAAGTAAATCTGGATCAATTGAAGATCTATGAGATTCTAATTGTTGTTTAAAGAATTTATCTAGTTGATCTTGACCCATGATTCTGAATTTTGGAATGAGATTAATTTCTTTCTCAGTAATTGCTTTGCTCGAGATAAATTTGATCTTGAAGTCACCTCTTGAATGCCTAACATTTCGGCTATCTCACGATGATTATATCCTTCAATAACGGACAAGTTAAAAACTTGCCTGTAGCCATCTGGTAATGATTGCACAACCTTCATAAGGTCGTCTACTGACATTTTTGATACTGCATCTGGAGCAACACTCATCTTGTCATTATAATCTAATGAAAGTGGTGTCGTATCTAACTTATTCTTGTTCAATGTTTTCAATGCCACGTTGACAGTAATCTTACGCATCCAAGATTGCAGTGACCCTTTACTACCGTCAAAGTTTTTGAAGTACTTAAAGATTCTGATGAATGAATCCTGCAAGCAATCTTTGGCTTTAGCTTCGTCACCTAGGTATCTTAAGCATATTGAATATAGAAGGCCTGAGAATTGATTTACCAATGCTTTTTGACTGTTGGCTTTACCATTTCTACAGCCTTCTATAATATGATCTAATTTGAGTTGGTCCGTCATAAATTAATTTAAAGTTTTATACCAGCAGATACATCTAATACTGGATTACATCCGTCTGTAATTATAGATTCAGTATCTCCGCCAGGGTTGACATCACTATCCGTGGCATCGTCGTTTCCTTCATTTTGTTCAACAAATTCAAAAGCTGGTGCACCAAATGTGCCGAATCTTACAAAATAATTTCCAGCTTCAACGTTGCTAAATGAATAGAACCCTCTAAAGTTCGTTTCAGTAACTTGTAATGGATTAGCTGGATCCATATTATCATAGAGACTGACTTCTATGCCAGAAGCTAAGGTGTCAAAGTTCATGTCATAATTATCAGGTCTTGGTGAATTTTCATTTTCATACCAAGCAAAACCTCTTATGCTTCTCCATGTTTGAGGGAAGAAACTTACTTGCTCTATTGTCTGACATCCATTGTCATCTGTAATAGTAACTAAGTAATCTTCCTCAAATACTGGGTTATTTAAAATAGATCCTGTTTCTCCATTTGACCACTCTATCAATACAGGATTTGGTAAATCAATGGTTAAGACTTCTATGTATCCAGTTGGGAAACCGGCTGGATCACAACCTGTTTGTACTTGTTCAAAGCCTATTTCTACGTTTTGATTATTGTACCTTAATTCAAAAACATTTTCAGCAGCACAACCATTAGCGTCAGTAACAATCACTGAATAAACTCCTTCTTGTAAATTCGTAATCTCTTGAGTTGTTTCTCCAGTATTCCACTCATAAGTATAAGGAGGTACACCGCCAAACATTTCTGCGATTAATGACGCTTGAGATGGATCGCAAATAAGATTGTTAGGATTTATAATATCAACAAAGAGAGAATCATTTTGCCATAAAAATAACTCACACAAAGTTGTGCATCCTGTTTGAGTATCTGTGATAGTAACTACATAGCCACCTGATGCTAGATCCTCTATCGTCTCACCTGTTTCTCCATTTGACCACTCGTATTCGTAGTCCCCACTACCATTGAATACAAGTGCTGTTATTGATCCGTCATTGCCTGCGCAACTTGAAGGTGTGCTATCTAGTTCGCATTCTAGATTAGAATCACTTAAAATTCTAATTTCTCTACGACATTCATTTCCAGCGCCATCTACTGCTTCCATAACATAAAACCCTGGTGCAAGATTTTCAAAAACTGCAGAAGGATCGTCCCCTGATATGTTCTCAGTATCTTGATTGGCTGTGTTTACCAAAAAGAATTGGTAGGGAGGTGTTCCGTTTGAAATTTGAACATTCACGACTGCGTCATTAGCATCGCAAGCGGAAGGATTTTGTGTGTCCACTTCACAAATCATAGGTAGTGTAAAGTCAATCTTCACTCTAAATGACACCATTATGTTAGTTCCATTAATATCGCCCATAACTGTTCCTACTATATAGTCTCCAAGCTCAGTAATATTTACATCTAAGCAAGAGCCGCATTCTATGCCGTTAGGAAGGTTATTGTCAATTAAGAAGAACGATAATAGGTTTTGTCCACCGCCTAATTGTGGGTTTAATAATTGTAACTGTATGACCTCATTGTTACTCAATATGCCAATTAATTGTAAGCTATTATTAAATCCGAGAGAATCAATCGGACTGACGACGATACTTTCTGGACCTCCATCAACTTTCCATCTGATATATTCGTCAGCATCATTGCAAACTTGTATAGTTCCAAAGTCAAAATTTGATTGGCCAGCAGTATTAACAGTTACAGGCTTGGACGTAGTAGAGTTATCTCTGTCTATTGCAATCAATTTTAAATCAAAATTGTCACACGAAATTATTGAAGACGAAAAGAAACCATTTTCATCTGTTTCTGCAACATCATAAATTCTGCCATCAGTAAAAATTTGTACGTAACCGTTAGAGACGACTTCTCCATCACATACGAGTTGACCAGAAATATTTATTTGTCCAGCTGTTTCTACTGTGATTTCTCCTAAGGTTGTCTCTCCAGATAAAGGACCGAAAGCTTGTTCTAATACTACATTGCCACAATCGTCTTTAATTTTTAAGATCAGATCTTCATTTTTTGGAACCTTGCCTCTAAATCCACCATTAGAGTCAGTCCAACCATATCCTGTCATGCTTCTTCCTGGAGCCTCGATGCACAAGCTGTAATGAGGAAGTGGATTGCCGTCTTTATCTACGAGTTTACCACTGATATTTACAAGAGGGTAGGGTGCATCACAATTCCAAAATGAGAAATGCTCTACTTCAGTTACATAAAAATCGCCGGATAGCTCAGCTGTAGATTCTTCTTCCCAGTAAGCTGTTTCTTCATTTAACGACCATGTTTTTATGGAACTTGGAGCTGCACCCTTCATAACATCTGGTACTTTAAATCTCATTGTTGCTTTAACACCTTCTGCTAAATTTAGCTCATCTCCATTAGCAGCATAAATTTCTACAGCCATCATACCATAAGTAGATAATTGTACAATATCTCCTTCTGTTGAAAGTGCTCTTAAATCTCCAGGCATCGCTTCATTCAAGTTAATATCTTGAGGATTATACCAATGTGTGTATACTGTCACTTCTCCTTCATAAGGTGTATTGTCAGCATCATAAGCAAAACCACTTGGGTCAAAAATAACTTGCGAGCCGCCATTAGATTGGATGGTTTTAATGGTATCAGATGTAGAAAAAGTGCTAGGATTTCCTCTATCAACCATTTGTACTTTTAAATAACTTTTTGTGTTGAGTTCAGGGATGAAAAATTTAAAATTTCGAAAATATCCTGGTTTGTCAAAATAAAGCAGTCCTCCATTTTCAGGCGCTTTAACATCTTCAATTTCGAAATATCCGTTTTCATCTGTTTCATAATTCTGACGACTGTATTCAATATCAACATTTGGTAGTGCATTGCCTGCCTCGTCTACAACAATACCATATATACCTGTGCTGAGTGTAGTAGTCACTGTTGGATCTACGGAAATGACCTCATCTACATTGCTTTCGCCTATGACATCATCTTGGCATGAATAAGTGAATAGAAGTGAAAGGATCAACAATAAAAAAAATAGCTTTTTCATGAGCTTATTTAAATTTTAAATTTCAGATAATCAGCGATTAAAAACAATCGCCATTCCATTCTGAATTTATTTACATAAGCTATTACCCTATGGGGCATAGATTCGTTGCGTAGAACTTCTAATAAAGTGAAATTGAATTTAATTTTACAAAAATGAAAATATATAGTATAATATTTGTTATAGTATTAATTAATAAGTATATTAAATCTATATTAGATACAAGGGCAGTATTTATGGTATTTCTTTACTTCTAAAACCATACCTTATGATGAACGAAGCTGTAAAATCCATTATGACTACAGATTTAATTACTGCCAAGCCTACGACAAAATTGGATAAGATTAGAGAAATCTTCATGAATCATAAGATTCATCATATTCCTATCATGGAGTCTGGAAGAATAGTTGGATTAGTGACGACCTATGATTTGTGGAAAAATAAAATAGCGCCAGTGGATTATGCATCTACACCAGTAGCAGATGTTATGACCACTCAAATTGCTAAAATTCGACCTACAGATAAAGTTGGTACCGCAGCTGAGTTATTTTTAGATAACAGGTTTCATGCACTGCCAGTGGTTAATGAAAATGATAATTTATTAGGCATAGTCACATCATTTGATATCCTTCTGTATGAGTTCAAAAAAGCTTATCCTAATCCTATATTATATAAAAACCTTTACGAGAAAAATAAAAATTTTCTTGCCCCTGCATAAAAATTATCGCCCTAGCTATCCACACAACTACTCTTCCAGCTAGGGCGATTACTTTTCTTTAAAAACCAAATGAGTATTCTGTGGTTTATACGACATGGCATTGTCAGAAAGAGATATAGACAGAATAATTGAAATGGCGTGGGAAGACCGTACACCTTTCGATGCTATTCTATCCCAATTTGGAATTTCTGAATCTCAAGTCATAAAAATTATGAGACGCGAAATGAAGCGTTCTAGTTTTAAGATGTGGAGAGAACGGGTTCAAGGTAGAAAAACAAAACACGCCTCAAAAAGAGGAGACGATGTTAACCGCTTTAAATGTACAAGGCAAAGAAATATTTCAAATAATAAAGTATCTAAAAGATAAGCATCAATCAATGATGCTTATCTTTTGAGTATAGACTTTATCTATATTGTTGATTTGCAGAATGTAAATGCCTGCGTCTAAGTTCTGAATATCTAACTGCTTTTTCATTTCCATACGATCAGTAAGAATTAACTGACCATCCAAAGAAAATAATTTAATATCCCACTGATCTTGATTAAACTTCATTGAATGAATATTTAATAAGTCTTTCGTTGGATTCGGGAATATGCTAAATGTGTTGGCGTCGTTTAGCTCTTCTACCGAAGAAGCAAAGTCCGCTTCCATGTTTATAGTAAATGTCGTTAAATCTATCCAACCTCCTTCTCCGTCAATAACAGTGAATATAAATTCATCTGATTCATCTTCTGTGCCTTCATGCACGTACCTTAAAGCACCAGAGTTGATATCTTCTTGAGTAAATTGTGTGCCTACTTCAACAGGTTGCCCATTAAGATATAACGTACCGTTCATAGGCAACACCACCATTGTATAAATTAATTCACTTGCGGTGTTATTATTGTCTTCTGATAATAAAAGGTCACTAAAGATTTTATCAGAAAAACCTGTAGGCACTTCCAATACGTTGTTATTAACAATAAACGGATTATCAAATGAAGAGCTACTGCATAGCTCCAAAATGAATTGATCAAAACGTCCTCCTTCTCCAGCTCTCTCATCATCTAATCTTAATGACCAATTGCCTTCTATCTGACCACCATTAAGACCAAATAAGGTAGATTCTTCTGGCTTCATGACATTACCCGTACTTAAAGGGCATCCAAATTCAATCGGCGAATCACTATCAAAACCCAAGTTGAAATTAGCTCCAGAACAAGCACTATCAAATAACCTTATTTCTAAACCTTCTGGATTAATTAGAGTAGCAGCTAGGTCTCTTGACCTTCCATGCCCCCCTTCGATTTTCAGGACATTTACATCCGCTACAGTTCCTTGATCAAAAACTTGAATTGTTGAAGTGACACTTGGTGTACCAGACTGAGATATATTTTTTGGTAAGTCCTCAGCTTCATAAGTTTTACAATTTAGTGTAACCGTGCCGAAAGTAAATATTTCAGATTCGAAAGATTGTACACAATCATTGGAAGCAATGATTCTCCAATAATATAATTCGCTGTTACCTAATACAACTAGCGGAATGATACTTTCACCTAATATGCCAGGTTCTATAATTTCGCTATCTGATCCGAATGCAGGACTTGTGGAAACTTCTAATTGATATGAAGATGCATTCTGCGCGCCATTCCAAGTAAATTCTGGTGTCCCATTTAATCCTGCAGTACCACTTATAGGACTCTGAAGGGATAAATCATCAAATTTGGTACCCACTGTTCTTAAATTTATAGTTTGAAATACAGTGTCAGCATCTTGTGAAATCGCTCTTAAAACAACTTCATAATCTCCTGATGTTTCTTCATTGGATAGATCAATATTTAAAGAACTTTCTCCATCTGGTGACATAGGATTGTTAGTAAAATCGAAAGTTGCATTTGGAGGCAATCCAGAAACTATATCTAAATCAATAGGATTTGAAAATCCTAAAAATGATGTGCCGCTTAGTTCTAAGTTTATATCATCAGGTAAGCAAACATCGAATTGATTTTCTGAAATATCTACAAAGAATCCAGGGGATGATGGTCCTCTCACAATAACTTCTCCTCTGCCAATATTAAAAAATACATTATTACTAGCTTTTACTTTTATACGACCTCTGCTCGTAAGGATATTAGGCATCATGATAGATTCAGATCCATCATTAGGCGTATCTTCTGCTAATAAAACATCAAAATTAAACCCACCATCCGTAGATAGATAGATGTCCACAGTCTGACAATCAATGATCGCATTATCCGTATTGGCTACATCCCATTCGACGAGAAATTCTTTACCTACTTCTGCAAATGCTAATTCTGAAGGTGTGGTTACTACAAATGGTCCAGCAGATATATCTGATTCCATTCTAATTTGTTCCCAAGTAGTAGATCCTGCTCCAGGATGATTGTCTTTAGCTACAAATCTGAAAGTTAATCTTCTATTGATATTTGGAAGCACTTCTCTATCATTTCGCGTCCCATTAAGTATATCGTTTATTCTTGGAAAAGTTCTTTTGGTATTTGGAGTAGGCTCTAATGATCTAAAACTTGGAGCATTCCCAAGAGGCATACCTAATTCACTAATTGGACCTAAATCCATTTGCTCCCAATTGTATGTCATAATATCGCCATCTGGATCTGTAGCAATTCCATCTAATTCGAATGGTGTTTCTATTGGAATCGTCAAACCATCTCCAATTGGCACTTCAAGCTCTGGAGTATTGTTACCTGAATCTTCTATTATACCGCAGTTTGAATTTTCAACAAATTCATAAAACTGCTGTAAGTTGCCTACATGGAAATAGTCATCATTTGGTCCTGTAACATTATTGTTACCACAAAGACCAGAATAGGAAAGAATTGTTGATCCACTTCCTGGTTCCCATGCCGTAGCTGAAGATAATTGAGCTATAGCGTTGGGACAATTATTCCATGAATGCCCACCAGATAATTGATGTCCTATTTCATGTGCGGTTGTGCTTACCATAAAGTTTGAAATGTTTCTAGCGCCAATGCAACTAACGCCGCCACCTTTATTGCCTCTACACATAGATCCTCCAAATGCAATCCCCGCAACACCGTCAGTACAGTTGACCGTAAAGACATGACCTATGTCATAGCTATCTGCGCCAACTGCATTATTAATAACACCAGTATTTTCACCTAATGTTACGCCACCTAAGCTCGGACTAGAATAAGGCTCGTTACTATCAAAAAATATCAATTGATCATTATCGTCAATTAACTGAAAATTAATCGCCATTTCGTTTTCGAAAATGATATTTAGTCTATTGACACCAGTGACAAATCTTGACATCACCTCTTGTTCATTTCCCCATAATGACCCCCATCTTCCAGTACATGCTAAAGCCATACGGTAAGTTCTCTTTACCACTGGAGCTGAACTCTTTTGCTGATTGGTGTTAACCGGACTTTCAAACTGTTCTTTTTCTTTATCTAAATCATGCTTGTAAGCATTGTAACCGCAGGTTGCTGATCTTTCATTTTCAGTTGGAATGTCATCTTTTATATAATAGGTGATGTAATGCTCATCAGCATATAAGAAGTAAGGGTCTATGTAAACGGTACCTTTAGGTGTTTTAATTACTGCATGAAATCCCATTTCACCAAAATCTATTCTGGCTAATGTGCCTCTATTATCTTTTGAAACCCCTAAGTAGCTTTTTATAGTCGGGAATTTTTTACCCAACTCAGGACTCATCACTGAAGTCTCTACAAAGTTGAAGGTAATTTGATCTCCATCAGGAATAGGTAGTGTTAAACTAATATCAGAATTTATAGGATTAAGCTTCTTTTGATGGTTTGCTTTTGCCAATCTTTTGATTAGGCCATCAATATCTAGCTGATAAGTATCGTATGCTAGGGGAACAATTTCTCTTTCAGCTCCCTTGTTTTTAAGGGCTATTTCAGAGCTAATAGGTGTAAAATAGGCTTGTGCTCCTAATAATTGGGAGATAATGATAAAAGTCAACAATGAAAAAAGACGCATGTGTTTCGATTTATTTAGCAAATATAAAAAGCTATAACATGGAAAATGTTTGAAACTAAGCTGCAATCCGACAGATTTCGATCATATTTGTCTGAAAATGTAGAAAAAATAGAAAAATCAGAAAAAACAGAAAAATATGATAAATCTGATTACCTTTGATCCAGCATATTTATAGTGAAATCAAACTTTACAGTAGAGGCCATTGTTAGTTGTGATGAACGAGGTCAACTTGTTCTTCCCAAAGACATTAGAAAAAGACTGGATATCCAGTCTGGAGATAAGCTAGCACTCCTAAATATGACTGCAAAAGATGATGCGTTTTGTTTGACATTAATTAAAGCCTCCTCATTGGAAGATTTAATTAAGTCTTATTTAAGTCCAGTTATGAAAGATATAATCAAATGATTGAGTAATACTATTTGAGATTGATAGTATTTAATATTGAAGAGGGCAGTTTTCTGTCCTCTTTTTTTATGAAATAGTTTGTTTGATATTTTGCGAAAGACTTTGGCTTAGAATAAAGCTCTTAGTTGCATACCTGCATTATGAATGGTCATACTGTCTTGCGACTTTCTTCCATTATAATTGAATATTAAATCAATATTATTGGAAACTCTCCTCGTATAATTAATGGTCCAGAGATAATTTTGCCCATCTCTCAAATCTCTAAGCATTTCAAACTCAACTGGTGTATTTTTTTCGCCTTCATAATTAATGTCAACTAGATTAAAGGTGAAAAGTAGATTGGATTTAACGCTATTTCTCCAAGTAAATTCTATACCTAAATCGTTGATATTTGATTTTTCGATACCAGTCAGGTTATCATTTTTTTCTCTGCGATACTTTAACACTATTCTTGTGCTTCTATTGGGTCTATAATTTATTTGTGGAATGAGACTCCAAAAGGCAATTTTAAAATCGCGATTATCAGAAAACTCGTGATCATTTTCTTTTTCCCCAACATTGGATTCAAGAATGATATCAAGTGATTTTTGAATATTTATTCTTGATCTTAAAAAATAGTTTGATGTCAATCTTTGTTCATATCCTGATACTTGGACAAACTTGTTATTAAGTACCCTGTAGGATAATTGGGCATCAAATTTTGGTTCACCTCTATTTATAAAAATGCTGTTATCAAAAGACGAGTTGAAAGCAACTAATGAAGTGTCTCTCCAGTTAAAATTTATGGGTTGTATAAATCCTGATTGTTGGCTAGATAAAGCTTTTTGATCTATTTTAAATCTTCCATTGTACTGTAACTTTCTTAAAATATGCTTTTTCTTTTTGATGAATTTTATAGGTACAATTTTTAAACTTTGATTCAGAACATTTCTGTTTGTGCTTATGAATTCGTCATTAAAAACACTCACCTTTTCGTAATCACCTCTATCGCTAAAATTAGCTATCTCAAATTCTGTAATTTGAGCTATGCTGTCTTGGTTATAATCAATCCATTGATATGTACCCTCGCCATCTTGCACTCTTATATATTGAAATTCGATTCGAGGTTCTTGACCTGAATTGGCTTCATAATAGGTATTAAGTGAGAGGCCACCATTGAGTAATTTTAATTTATGATCAATGAGCCCTATGAATGTTCGACCAGATTTTTCTTCAAGTGGATTGATGTCTTCAACTATAAATTCTCTTAGAATTAAATTCCAATTAAGTACGGAATTTTTTCTCTGATCCCATCGACCGCCAAATTCGTAATTGTGAGATTCTGATATTTTTTGAAACTGATCATCAATACCTTTTTTGTCAATTCTATTCGCATAGGCTATTTTTAAATTTAAATTTTCCTCCGCTTTCCATTCGGTATAAAATCTCGATAAATCATAGTCTCTACTGATGTCTCTTAATGTACCAGTATTAATGTCATTTCTTTGGTTTCTTTCTTTTTCTAAATAATAGCCTAAAGTTAATTTACGATCAAGAAAATACCTTTTAAAATCTAAACGTGGACGGAAAAACGACGTTATTTCTATCGTACTTTCTGAGGTTAATAAATTACCAATAGCATTCAGATCCCATAGTTTATCTCTATACCCAAGTTCCAAGTAATTTTTGATTCCGTCATAGTTTTTTTGATCATGAAATCCAGAAAAAATATAGTTAGAATAAAAAGCTTTTCTTTTAAAACTTAGTCCTGTGTTATGAAGTAATTGATGCCCTTTGGTATCAAATATATCTATATTCCAATCTCTAATAAATTCAGGAACTCTATATGGATTAAGGGCTTCAAAATCTTGGGTGATATACTCGATATTCGAATTAGTTGATATAGTAGAATGGCCATTTTTACCTACCGACCTTATGTCGTTAAATTGGAAATTTAGCCCAAGACCAAGATTGTCGTCATTGTCAATCGTTGAAAATCTATTTAGATCTAAACGACTCATACTTCCTTCTAGATACACTGACGTGCTATCTGAAAAATTGTACTTTGAAGATAAGGTCATGAGCTGTTTCTGTTCTGGAGGAATAAGTTGACTTACGGGATCGTAACTACCCAGCCCTTCCCCAACGTATTTATATACACGTCCATTGGCAGATGATTCAATGTCTATATTGTAACTTCCATTTGTCTCACCAAGATTCGAAAAATTAGCTACCACTGTGTTCGTTGTATCAGTAGGCGAAAAGACAAGAAAATTTTGAGGACTTACTTGATATCTAATTTGATTTTCAATGTTTTCTGGATCTGGTAAAAATATACTTGGTCTAAAAATGGGCGCATCTCCACCTTCTTCTAGAATTCTAATATCCGTGCTGTCAAATTCAATATTGCTACTTAAATTTTTACTGTCTTGTTCATTGTAAAAATTAAATTGAAATGCCCATTTGTCATTAGATATTTTACTTTCAGTAGCATAAAAAGATCTTAAATAAGTTTGAACGGTATATTCAAATTCTATAATGATTCGAAGATTGGCACTAATGACGGTGTTGGGTGTAAATCTAATCTGTGCTCTATTGTAATCTATGACATAATCATTGTTCTCGCCTCTCTTTAGTAATCGACCATCTGCAAATACTTTTTCCGTACCAGATAACACTTGTAGAAAAACTTCATTGTTGGCACCCTCTAATCTGTAAGGTCCTTGATTTCCCTCTTGAATGTTTAATATTTGTCTTCTGAATTTCCCTCTTGAAACAGCAAAACTACCTCTGTTTGAAACTTGCCAGCCATTACTTAATGAAGTCTCATTCTTCATAGATAATCCTTTTAGCTTTTTGAAGTAATTCATAAAATAGCTATCAGGTCTATTTAACTCATAGTCTCCGGCAACTAAAGTTGTTCTGTCTTTTTGAATCTCAATAAAAATCTTATCGAATTCTTGAAGTACTTGAGTATTTCCTTGTGGTTGTATGGGAATATTTTCATCCGATATAGCGGCTCTAACGTTTAAACCATTACCCAAATCTCCACGCATTTGCAAATTAAAATTTGAATTTAGAACCAAGTCTTGAGCATTTCCAAAGGCAACACCTCTCGAAAAATTGCCGCTGTATTCTAATTTTTTGGATCTGATAAACCTTCTTGAATTGTAATTGTCGTCATCTTGATTAGCATTCACAGAAAATCGCATATCGGTTTTCATTTCTGTAGAATCCAAAAAAGGCTTGTTATATAAAATGTTTTTATCGAGGATTCTATATGAAATTTCAAGTGTGTCTGTAAGCCCTTGATATTTTATAAAGATTGATTTTGGTTGAGTATTAAAGCTATAATCGATTTTTTTATCAGACCTAATTTTAATAGTCTGGTCAATTATAATTTCACTTGAATAAATGGTGGTATCAGATTCGATTATCAAATTTTTGCTTCTTTCATTCGATAATTGCGACTGACCATAAATGAAGCAGGCATCTAAAGGCAAAATCATCGTGCATAGCGTAATACTAGCACAAAACAATAAGCGCAATAATATATGTTGACCTTTATTCAACAACAGGATTCATTTCTCTTATAATTATGCAATTTCGAGCAAAAATGAGACCCAAATAAGTATGCTTCTTACTTTCAAGTGAATACATATAACATTTTGGCATAATTTTTACTCTAAATAACATATTTGTATTATGTGTTAATTATAAATTGTTGATAATTAGAAAAATACAAATAAAAATATTTGATCATAACGATTTGATTGATTTGTCACTTTTGAAAATAATTTACCGTAGAATCATTTATTCTTTGCTTGGGGCAACCATCTTAAAGATTAATTGATATAAAGGGTGTTAATAACAACGAATTCTCATGATGGCTTTATATATTTGAGGCTTGTTTGACTTTTACACGATTTGAGAATTATAATACCTACGGGCATAAACTAGCGTTGAATGTTTAAAACCTTCAATATTGGTGTCTTTCTTTTACTTATTTGTAGCTTTTCTTTTGCACAAGAGAATAGATCCTATACTGGTTTTAATAACAATCTAGTCAATAAAGACTGGGGCGCTTCCTTCTCTAATCAAATTAGAAAGTCAACTGTTGATTACTTAGATGGCATGTCTGAAATCAACGATAACAACCGACCTACCCCCAGATATTTAAGTAATACGATATTTAGTCAACAAGATGATATTTTTGATTCTCACGATTTAAGTGACTACGTGTGGGTTTTTGGTCAATTTCTAGATCATGACATCACTTTAGTTGAGTCAAATAATAGAGAACCAATACTATTAACTATACCAGACGATGATGAATGGTTTACACCACAAGATTTCATCTTCACTTCTAGAAATGAATTCGCACATGGTTCTGGTGAATCCATAAACAATCCAAGACAATATGAAAATCTTGTTACTTCATTTGTTGACGGATCAGCTGTCTATGGTTCTTCACAAGAAAGAGCTGATTGGCTAAGAGCGCTTGATGGTACTGGAAAACTGAAAGTTTCAAAAGGTGATTTATTACCTTGGAATACCGTAGATGGTGAAAGAAACGGTGATATTGACCCTACTTCGCCATTTATGGCTGATGATACGAGAGTTTTAGACAAATGGTATGTAGCAGGAGATATTAGAGCTAATGAAAATCCATTATTGATTGCTATGCATACTTTATTTGTTAGAGAACACAATAGGTTATGCGACGAACTCAGAGCTAATCACCCTAATTGGACTGGCGAACAGATATATCAAAGAGCACGAAAGTTTGTAGGTGCTTATCTTCAGAATATTACATTTTATGAATTTTTGCCAGCGCTTGGTGTCAATCTATCAAATTATCCTGGTTATAGAGAAAATGTTGACCCTGCCATACTTAATGAATTTTCTGCAGCAGCCTTCAGAATTGGTCATACGATGATCAATAGTAATCTCATAAGAATGAGCAATGATGGCGATGAAATACCACAAGGAAATATCACATTAAGAGATGCTTTTTTCAATCCGAATGCAGTAGAATTAGCAGGGGGCGTTGAAAGTTATTTCAAAGGTATGGGTTCGCAAGTAATGCAAGAAATGGATTGTAAAATTATCGATGACTTACGTAATTTCTTGTTTGGCCCTCCAGGAGCTGGTGGTTTAGATTTAGCAGCTATAAATATCTTCAGAGGAAGAGATCGAGGGTTAACCAATTACAATCAAATGCGATTCGATTTTGGCTTACCAATGGTTAATACTTTCGAAGAATTCGTTGAATATCAAGAAGATGCAGTTATTTTGTCAGAAATGTACGGCACTGTTGATAATATCGATGCTTGGGTAGGTATGCTTGCTGAAAGACATAAAGAAGGCGCTATATTAGGTGAATTGGTAATGAGAATTATTGAAGAGCAATTCGAAAACCTAAGAAATGGTGATAGATTTTACTTCGAAAATGATCCCGTTTTTACTCCAAGCGATATAAGCGATATTCAATCAACTACAATGCACAAGATTTTAATGCGTAACACAGATATAAGTGTCATGCAAAAAAATCTATTTGTTGCTATGCCTCATGAAAACATACCTACTGGTCCTGAACTATCAAACCAGCCTCTAGCAGCTGTTGCCTATCCGAACCCAGTACAGGATGTAACTACTATAAAGATTAAATCAGATAAGGAACAGATAGCGAGTTTGAAAATATATGATGCACAAGGAAGAATGCTTTCCGAATCAACACATAGTTTATATGATGGCGATAACTTCATAAGCCTTACTGTCGATCCTTCATGGCCAATAGGTATATATAATTTATACATAGAATCTCCAGGACAATTCAATATTGTCAAGTTAATTAGAAAGTAAACAATCAGTTTTTATTAATTTTTATTAATCTTTAGTTCAAATTCATTTTGATGAGAACAAGGAGACAATTCAATAAGCTGCTCAGCTTGCTATTGTCTATTCCAATAGTGGTAGATCAATGTAGCGACGAAAAGCCCAAAGTTGACAATCTTAATTTTCAAAGTCAAAATATTGTCCTAAGCACTTGGAACAATGAAAATGCTAATAAAATAGCATTAGATATATTACAATCAAACAATGCTGAATTACTAACAGCCATCGAAAAGGCTGTTAATAGTGTTGAATTGAATCCTGATGACATGTCTGTAGGATATGGAGGTAGGCCAGACAGGGATGGACATGTCACTTTAGATGCTTGTATAATGGATCATCTGGGCAATGCAGGTTCAGTTACTTTTCTCGAAAATTATGTTGAAGCTGTTTCAGTTGCAAGACGTGTTCTTGAAAACACACCTCATGTGATGCTTTCTGGTATTGGAGCTGAGCAATTTGCTGATTCTGAGGGATTTGCCAAAAAGGATTTATTCACCGCTGAATCTAGAAAACAGTTCAAAGAATGGAGAATTAATTCAGAATATAAGCCTCAAATTAATATTGAACAACATGATACTATAGGCTTATTAGCTATGAATCGAGATGGTAACCTAAGTGGTGCATGCTCTACAAGTGGTGTTGCCTATAAAATGCGTGGAAGGGTAGGCGACTCTCCAATTATAGGCTCTGGGCTTTATGTCGATAATGAATATGGCTGTGCAACGGCTACAGGACTAGGAGAACTGGTCATGGAAAGCTGTTCATCATTCTTAGCGGTTGAGCTTATGCGTCAAGGAATGAGTCCTATGGAAGCTTGCAAAGAATGCGTACAACGTATTATCAAGAAAAAAGGAGCTTTGGATGCACAAGTTGGCATTTTAGCACTTAATAAATCCGGAGAATTTGGGGCTTATAGCATCCAAAAAGGTTTTACTTACGTTTTAACTTCAGATTCAGAAGTGATTAAGGGTGAAGCCAGTTCATATTACAACAAGTCGTAATACGTTCATAATCAGTCAGATAATCTACATTTTGGCATCTAATTTGCTCTTACATCTGAATTAAAGGGCAATTTTCACTTTGCTCATTAATAATTTATTTTACAATTAATAACTAGATGACTGCTATACCGAGCGTAATCGTAGATACACATAGTATATTTAGAGCAGCATTAAAGGCTTACTTTGATGCAGAAAATGCTTTAAATATTGCAGTTGTAGGCCAAGAAGATACGGCAGAGGGTCTTTTATTATATCTCCACAAAAATTTAAGTACAGAGTTAGTTATAATGGATTTAAATCTTCCAGATAAGGATGGTTTAGAATTGATTCCATTAATAAGACGTCACTTTAAGAAATTACGAATTTTAGTCATGACTTCTTATGGTGATTATAAATTCGTAGGACAGGCTCTCAAAAATGGAGCTGATGGTTATATCCTAAAATCTAATGAGCCAGAGGATTTGATCAAAGGAATTTCTGAAGTCATGGAAGGTAAAACATATATCGCTCCGGGTCTTCATATTACTCCACCTAATGGCAAACGACTAACCAACTCAAAAAAGTCGATTTACGAGGATAGATTTGTGATTAAGCAGAAGCTGACTAAAAGAGAGCAGGAAGTATTAGAGTTAATTACTGAGGCGAAAAATAATAAAGAAATAGCCAAGGAGCTTTACATAAGTGACCAAACTGTGGGTGTCCATAGAAAGAATATCATGAGGAAATTAGGAGTAAAGAACACTATTAACCTCATAAAATTTGCATTAGAAAACCAATTAGTATAAGATAAAGATCTACACATTCAATTTCTCCAGTTAGTCTGAACAACTAAAACGAGTTTTAAAATTGGGCTTTATGTCCGAAACAAAATTGTATGAAAACTTATACGTTGTTTAGAAATTCTACAAGCCAATCAAAATGGCTTAATCCGATTTTTACATTAATGATCCTCATGGGCGTCATTCAATTTGGATTTTCACAATGTCCATCATCTTTAGGATGTAATGATAGAATCCAGATTTCATTAGGCTTTGATTGTAATGCTTGTTTGACACCAGAATTAATTCTGGAGGACGAACGAGATGGTTGCGATTATACTGTTGAAATCCTAACGGCTAATGATTTATTAGTCGCTACTACTGATAAATCAGGTGCAACACCTGTTTATCCTTGTGTAGATGGTTCATTTATAGGACAAGATTGGAAAGCATCTGTATCATTTGTCGATGGAAATAATACAGTTATTTCATGTTGGGGGTACTTTACTGTTGAAGATAAACTACCGCCTACAATAACTTGTATTGATGACATAACTGTTGATTGTGCTGAAGATCTTTCAGACTTGCTAACAAGCTCAACAACTTCAGTGTATACATATGAGTCTTTAGTTGACGATGGTGACGCCTCTACTACAGTTATTAGAATGTGTACTACAAATGCACCTAATGGTTGGGAATTGGTAGAATCTATGACTATTTCTCCAGCAACTGGTTCCGGTTCTGTTTCTGGTTCAATTTTAATGAATGGCGAAACAAGTTCTTTATCAATTGATAATACTTCCATAACAGGCAATATAATTGGTGCTCAAGCAGGAAGTGATGGATGTTTAGAAATTACTCTTCCTAGTTCAGAAGTTTCTGATGCAGATGCCACTAGTGTTGAATTATCAGCTGAGTTTATTTCATTCCATGACTTTCAGGTTACAGATAATTGTGATCCCGATTTAGAAGTACTTATAACATATGATGAAACTCAACAATTAGATTGTGCCAATAATCTAACAGGTCAAAGAACTATTAGATATTATACAAGTGATAATGCTGGATTAAGCGCAAATTTTTGCGAGTTCAGCATTTTCTTCACAAAGAAAGATTTGTCTGATATAGTATTTCCAGACAACTATTATGTAGATTGTCAAATGGCACCCGCTTCATTGGATCCAGGAACTGTAGTGGGTATTCCTACCATTGACGGACAACCTATTGAAGGAGGAGACAATTTGTGCAGAATAAATGTCACTTTCGCAGACGATACATTCAATCTTTGTGGTGTTAATTCGATCAAAATATTGAGGCAATGGACAGCTTTAGATTGGTGTGCTGGACAATATTCTCAGAGCTTTCAAACAATCAAAGTTGAGGATACATTACCTCCAGTGGTTTCTTGCCCGCCTGATACAATAAAAGTTGTTGCTACTGATAACTGTTTGGGTGACTTAGAGTTAGATCCTTTAGGTTCTGGGCCAACAGCACTTATTAATGATATTGATAATTGTGATAATGTTTCATTGGTGATTGCCGAATTTCTAAAAGCGGATGAGCGAGATCCGAATGCTGTTGACCAACCATTTAACCCAGCTACACCATTAGGAAATAATAAATTTTTGGCTAGTGGCCTTCAAGGCGGTTTTAACTGGCTAAAATATATTGTTGAAGATGATTGTGGAAGACGTTCAGAATGCAGATTTGAAATAGAAGTAACTAACGATAAAGCACCGACACCTGTTTGTGATCAATTTACTGTTGTATCACTTGACAATTCAGGGTGGGGACGTGTGTACGCACCTTCAGTGGATGATGGCTCTTTTGATGATTGTGGTGGTCAAGTGGATTTGGCGATTAAAAGAGATAGTGCTCCTTGTAGTTCTCAACCAGAATCTTCTGGTAATGATTTACAATTTGGAGACTTTGTACAATTCTGTTGTCAAGAGGCAGGGGATACGGTAAAAGTTACGCTTAGAGCGACAGGGCCAACAGGAAAATCAAATACATGTGATGCATATGTAGTTATTCAAGATAAGTCTGGTTTCGGTATTACATGTCCAACTGTATTAACTGCAAATCTTGATTGTTCTCAAATTAATGATATCGGAACAGATGTATTTGGAGAGGCAATGGTTTCTGACGATTGCGGTGCAGGAAGTATTCGATTTCAGGATTCAAATAATTTCGATGCCCAGTGTGGATCTGGGACAGTAACAAGAACATGGTTCTTAGATTTAGGTGGGCAGACACAGACATTAGGTCAGTGTGAACAGACATTTAATTTTTCTAGTGATGTAAATCTAACTGAAAATGATTTTGAATGGCCTGCTGATCGAAATGATGCAACATGTATGAACTTCAATACAGACTTAGGTGATGCTCCTAAATTAAATGGTGCGCCAGTAAACGAAGCAGCATTTTGTGGTGACTTAACTTATTCTTACTCAGACCTTGTTTTTGAGAATGTTGAGGGATATTGTGTGAAAGTAATCAGAACATGGACAGTGATTGATTGGTGCTTACATAATGCGAATCAAAATACTACTGCAGGCAAATGGTCAAGAGTTCAAATAGTGAAAGTATCTAACAATACTGGTCCTATGTTTGACAATGTTCCTGAAGATGTTACTCTTGAAATAGGAGACAATACATGTGAAGCGACAATCAGTTTTGATGCACCAACAGCAGTTGATCTATGTAAAGACGAGTCTATAGATAGTGATGATATAAGTTGGTCTATAAGTGGAATTAATAGATCAGGAAATGGCAATATATCTAATGTGAAATTAAGTCCTGGTTCATATACTGTAACATGGAATACATCAGGTATATGTGGACAAGATAATACTGTAAGCCATGAAATCACAGTTAATGATATAAAGTCTCCAACACCATATTGTTTAGGAGGTGTTACTACCGTTTTAATGACATCTGCCGATCCAAACGAAGATCCTTTTGTTACAATTTGGTCTAATGATTTTGACTTAGGAAGTACAGATAATTGTGGAGATGTTACGTTTTCATTTTCTGAAACAAGTTCAGAGACTTCTATGACTTTCACTTGTGATGATTTAGGAGATATGACTTTAGACATTTGGGTATCTGATGAATCAGGAAACCAAGATTTTTGTCAAACCACTATAAGTATTCAAGCTAATGGCGGTATATGCGACGATGCTGCAACAGGTATGCGAATAGCAGGTGATATACATAATGAAAACTTTGAAGTTGTAGAAGGTATGATGGTTCATCTAATGAAAATGGAAGATCAAACGGTTAAGAATTACATTACAGATATTAATGGCGAATTCGCTTTCAATGATAATGCAGACTATGAAGACTATCAGTTATACGTTAAAGGTCAAGATGACTATTTAAATGGAGTATCTACGTTAGATATTATTCATATACAAAGACACATATTGGGTTCTGTGCCATTGACGTCTCCATACAAAATTGTTGCTGCGGATGTTGACAATAGTCGAAGTGTTACAGCTTTAGATTTAATTGAACTGCGTAAATTAATTTTGGGTATTTATAATGTATTACCTCAAAATGAAAGCTGGAGATTTATTGATAGTGAGCAATCTTTTGCAGATGTAAATTCTCCATGGCCATTAAAAGAGGAGATTAATATTTATAATTTATCGAGTGACATGAGTGAGAATGACTTTGTAGCAGTTAAGGTGGGTGATGTTAACGGTTCGGCAGTAGTTGAATTAGGCAATCAAAGTATCGATAAAAGAAATCTATCATCAATTAATTTTAAAACGGAAGCTTTAGAATTAAATAATGAGGGTGAATACCTTGTTCCAATTTATCTTGAAGACCTAACGACAATTAATGGTTTTCAACTTAGAATTGATTTAGGTAAAAACCTTAAGTTGATAGAAGTGGATGCAGGTAAAGTAAAATTAAATGCAAGTCACTATCATTTAAATAAAGATATACTTTCGATTGCTTGGCACGATTCAAATGCATTAGAAGTAAAGAATAATGAAGCATTATTTTATTTGACTTTACAAACAAGCGATAATGAGTTTGAGGGTCTGAAAATGTTAGAGTCTTACAGAAATGAAATTTATGATTCTAATCTTGACGTCTATGCTTTAAAGTTTGAAGGTGTTAAGACTGAGCTTTCAAGAAATAAATTGTATCAGAATACACCTAATCCATTCAGTGATAATACAAATATTGAATTTGAGTTAGCTAAAGATGGGAATGTTGAGATTTTGATTTATGATATGAATGGACAACTAGTTAAACGAATAAATGAATTTATGATAAAGGGTATGAATGCAATCAGCTTAAAATCTAAAGAATTAAACGGGGTAGGTATTTATTACTACCATTTAAAGACAGCGGATTTTAGTGCTTCTAAAAAAATGATTCATATTCAATAAGGGAAACCACTTAAAAGCGAGAATAAAAGCTCTGATCATAATTTTTGATCAGGGCTTTTTTTATTCACAAAACGTAGATTTCGTACGTTTTTTAAGAAGGTTCGCCGAAAAGTAAAAAGAATTAAAAATTCATTTAAATATAGACTGGACCCGTCATGGAGACTGATATATTGTTAATTTTGCAGCTTATTTAAAATACTATTATGATTACCCATTTCATTAAAGTATTCGTTTTGATTTCATTGGCTTTGCCAGTATTGAGCCAGCCATTGGAGTTTGAATTCAGTACAACAGATTCACCTACACCAGGAGGTACAATGGATGTCTCTGTCAAAGTGTCTAATTTTGATCAATTATTAAGTGCTCAAGTAGGCATTTATTGGGATTCGACGGTATTGGAAATCGATACTGTACCCTTCGTATCAACGGATTTACCAGATTTCAATAGGCAATCTCTAAGTCTTCCAGAAGATAATCAAACGGTTATAAAAGGAAAAGTAAAGCTTTCATGGAGCAGCTTTTCATTGAATCCCCAATCTTTACCCGATGATACAGAGCTATTTACGCTTAGATTTAATGTCATAGGGGATGCTTGTGACATGACTGCTCTATTTTTAGACGATCCACAACCTCCATTCTTGCAAATAGAGGTTATTCATAATGCTAAAGATGAGATAGGGGCTATCTCTAATGATTTTGCGGTCATGATTCCTGGCACAGATTGTGGTGATCCACCTCCTCCGCCAACAGATTGTATGGCTGGGGATTTAGTTTTTGAAGTGGAAGACATAAGCGCAGACCAAGGAACGAATGTATGTGTGCCTGTTTTAGTAGAAAACTTCGTTGATGTTGCTACTTTTCAAGGAAGTTTCGTGTGGGATCCATCAATTCTAGAATTTACAGAGGTTAGAAATGTTAATTTACCTGGGGCAGGTCCTGGTAATTTCAATATTAATGAGTCAGCAGGGACGGCTGTTCTTGTTTGGTTTGATAATACTGGTGGTTCTAATACTCAAACTTTGGCAGATGGATCTGCATTGTTTGAGATTTGCTTTAACGCTATTGGAGCTGCAGGGAGTAAAGCTATTGTACAAGCTTCAGATTCGCCAACTTCACTTTCTGTTGGGGACTCAGCGAATACAGTTTATGAAAATTGCATCATACCGGGTTGCGTTAACGTTACAGGTATGATCAATCCAACGGACTTTACTATTGTTACTAATTCAGTTCAAAGTTGTAATCAATCAAGAGTTTGTGTTGATGTTACTGTAGATAATTTTACAGATATCATTTCCACTCAATTTACATTGCACTGGGATAATAACTTGCTGTGCTACAGCGGTTTAGAAAATTTAAACCAGACAATAGGTCTTTTTGAATCATTATTTTTTCAGCAAGATGATGTCTTGAGATTAACTTGGGGAGACCCGAATGGTTTTACCTTACCAAATGGTACACGACTGTTTACTGTTTGTTATGATGTGAAAAACCCTTCAAGCACATTTAATGCTAATATTAATGTGGTTGATGACAATGTCCCTATTGAAATAGTCAAAATAGGCGATGAAATCATAGATTTTGCATTAAATATTGGTCAAGTTCAGAATTGCACCACTCCTAATGGTTTGGATATTAGCTTTCAATCTACTTCACCAAATTGTAACGGACAAAGTACTGGTAGCATTACCGCAACAGTTTCTGGTGGGACTGCACCGTATACTTGCTCATGGGGTGCGCCAATAAATGCGACTGAAACTACAAATGGTACTTGTACACAAAATGGTTTATCAGCCGGTACCTATACGCTTACTGTGACTGATGCGTCTGGAACAAGTGAAACAGCTCAAACAACGATATCACAACCTAATGCGATAGCTATAACAGGCTCTACAAGTCCTCAGACTTTAAACAACAATGGATCGATATCATTCAACATAAGTGGAGGTACACCACCATATACTCAGTCTTGGACTGGAAACATTGATCCTACAAATGTTCCGGCTGGTACTTACACACTATTGGTTACAGATGCTAATGGATGTCAAGAAACTGAGGTATTTACAGTAGGATCTACATTAGATCCTGTGGTAGTTAGTGTTACAGGAATATTTGCTGCTGGTTGTACTGATAATGGAAGAATTTGTATTGAATGTACAGGAGGAAGCGGCACCTATATGCTACCACAAGCAACACCACCATTGACTTTTGATTCTAATCAAGGGTGTTTTGTGAATGTTCCACCAGGTAATTACACAATTAGATGTAGAGATAATGCAGGTCAGGAAGGAACTCGAGATGTTACAGTAAGCAGATCTACAGATCCAATCTCTGTAACTATTACTAATATAGTACCTGCTCAATGTGAAGGAGGAGGTACATTCGATATAAACACTACAGGAGGATGCCCTGGATATGCGATAACATTAGGTTTAGATGGCGGTGCTAAAGTGCCATTTGTTCCTGGTTCTGCGTACTTAGCAGGTAACTATACAGTATGTGTAAGAGATGCCGCTGGAAATGAAACTACAGTAACTTTTAATCTTCCGACGGTCAATACGCCTGCTCCATCTATTCAAGTAGAAAACCTCTCAGGGGCAGACTGTAATGGAGATGGTACTGTTAGAATTACAATAAACGATGGATGTAATCCTCAGTGCGAGATATTAGAAAACGGTGTTGTAGTTGCTGGTTGTAACAATGGTGGCATTACCTCATTGCCAGCAGGTAGTTATGTGGTTCAAGTTACTGATGATCAAGGACTTACAGCTAGTTCTTCATTTAATATTGGCTTGGATCCAAACATTCCACCTTTAAACATTGCGCTTAATGGTGTAACAGACGCACCATGTGGCGGCATGGATGGATTGGTTGATGTCAATGTAACAGGTGGATGTGGTGCTTCTGATTGTATGATTCAAACAAATGGAGGGGCATTGGTGCCTTGTGAATTTGTTGGAACGGCAATTCAAGCTGCTGAAGGTAATAGTATACTAACTTTCACTGATGCTGTTACAGGCAGTACTTCACAAATTTCTGTGACTGTTGGTATAGCTCCAGATGCCTTAGGATTGAATTTAGTTTCAACAACAGCTTCTAGTATAGACATAGAACCTGTTAATGGGCTAGCGCCATTCTCTTATTCTTGGACATTTGAAAATGTGGTCATAAGCAATGAAGAAGATTTAACTGGCTTGACAATGGCAGGCACCTACACAGTGATAGTTACCGATGCAGAAGGTTGTACATCATCTTTGTCTGTAACTATTGCAGCAGGAGGTGGACCTTCGATTACAATTTTTGATCAATTAATTGAAGCAGCTAGTTGTGGCGGAAATATGGATTGTGACGGTGTTATAGTGGGTAGTGTTTCTGGTGGAACTGCACCATACACATTAACATTTACAGACCAATTTGGAAATACACGAATTGTCAATATTGATAATGATGGAGAATTTACTGTTCAAAATGTTTGTGGTGGTAGTTATAGTCTAGTGGTTGGAGATGCGGCTGGAAATGAATCTGTTTTCAGTACACCTATAATCGTTCCTTCACCTCTTGAGTTAATCATTACAGAGGATACTATAAATTGTGAGGATCCAGGTGAAAATAATGGTTCAATATCTGTATTTGTAGAAGGTGGCGATGGCGGATATGTTTATGAATGGTCCCCAAGTCTCCCTAATCAAGGGCCTTCTAACGAGAATCTGGCAGCAGGGAATTACTTGTTGAGAGTCACAGATGTAAGTGGATGCGCCGCTGAGTTATTACTAACAGTACCTAGCTGCACGACTGGAGCCGATGGTTGTGGAGAAGCGATATCAGTCATTTCGCCTAATAATGATGGTATGAATGATTTATTCCTAGTTAATTGTGATGATCCAGGAGCCAAAAGATTATTAGTTTTTGACCGATGGGGTAGATCTGTGTTTGAAAGTGCAGATTACAATAACACTTGGGGAGGTTTGGATCAAGATGGTCAAGAACTTCCAGAAGGTGCATATTATTGGGTCTATGAAGTGAACGGTCGAATTTTCAAAGGAACTGTAACATTATTAAGAGATTAATCCTCAGGGTTTTAAATAGACATCATGAAAAAGTTATTATTCATACTTTCAATTGTCACTTTCGCTTATTCAATTTCAAATGCTCAAACAAGAAATGATAGTGAGAGATACTTTGATGAAAGATATATATCAAGTACAAGTTTTTTAAATCCTGTCGTAATCAATCCAGGTGCTGCGGGATTCGATAGTGATCACCATTTATTACTGAATTATAGAAACAAATGGGCAAGTTTTCCTGGTTCACCTAAGTCTATAATTCTCAGCTACGATGGTCCTGTTGCTGATAGATTGGGCTTTGGGGCTATGTTGAATACAGATACAAATGGAGACCTAGAAACAACTAAGTTAGCAGGTAGCCTAGCATATACATTGGATACACCAATTAATAAAATAGGTGTTGGATTCTCTGGAGAGTATATACAGCATAGATTAAGTGGTGATGCACTTAATAACAACCTAGTAAATATTGAGGATCCTTCGATATTAGACAGGTTAGAGGGTACCAACTTCTTTGATGTCTCTGTAGGTCTATTTGGGATATATGATAGCAAGATTACTTATGGTCTTGCTTTACCTTCTTTGGTTAGTTCAAGGATTGATAATGAAGACAGCGTTGCTGAAAGAGAAATAGGCTACATTTTTAATGTAGGATATATTTTTGATGAATTAGAATCTGGAATGACACTGGAGCCTTCATTATTTGTTAAGCAGTTAATGAATGTCCCTTTTCATGCTGATGTTAACTTACTTGGGAGGTTTTTAGATGATAAGTTAAGGACTGGAATTACATATACGATTGGTGCTGATGAAAAACTAGGTTTCTTAGTTGGATTTGCAGTAAATACGCTAAACTTTACTTATGCGTATAATGCTAGCAGAAATGAATTTCAGACTTATAATAACGGTTCTCATGAGCTTTCTCTTAGAATCGATATAGGAAAAAGTAAAGCGAAAGTTGTGGATCAGGAGATGATGGATAAGAGTATGATGAATGAATCGATGAATTGATATAAAATTTAGATAGTCTTGATTGAGGATATATTACATATTAAGATTTTGTTATATATAAAATATACCAATGCGCTGGTACTATTACCCTCAGTTGAAAAACTATCTTTGTGTAGTTGAAAAGTATGCTAACGCATGCTTTACTAAGCTTTTTATTTAAAAGGAGTCAAAGACGAAGAAAAAGACGAAATCATCTTCACTTGTTTCTCCATAAATAATTAAGGTAGGATTACTAAGCTAAACCGAGGCATCTTATATGTTGGATGTCTATTATTTATAGTATTATTTGATTATTAAAATCTTAAACTCAATCTCATGAAAAAAACGTTAAACGTTTATTTTGAGAAAACTTACATCTTGGCAAGCTTGAAGACGATGGCTTTGATGTTTGCATTTACTGTATGTTTTCTAAGCTTTTCGTCTGATGCGAGTGCACAGACATTCAACACAAATCCGTTTACAAATGCACAAAACGGTAAAATTGCTCAAGTAGACCTTACGTTTGCTAAGCAATTTGAATTTACTTCTGAGTCGAGCGCTGCTGCTCAAACTTTAAGAAGTGAATTGCAAGATCTTCATGCTACTCAACCTACAAACGGTGTTTTGTCAGAAGCTAACTATGCTTCCAAAGTTTACTTTTTGGAAGACTTAGTTGCGACTCTAGGCAAAAATTCTGACGTGGCGGATTCTTTTCAAGAGTCTTACCAAAGATTGGCAAACTATACTTCCCAAACTTTTAGTATAAGTGTCGACATAGAGGGCATATTCAGAACATATGCGGGTCTAGTAAACTAAGCATTAAAAAAGATATTCGATTATAACAAAACTCAATCTTATTTTATTATGAAAAAGATTTATTTATTAACTATAGCGGCGATCTGTTTCTGCATGACCTTGCAGGCTCAGGTTACTGTTAATTATGTCGCCAACGCTTTCGACAACGAAACTGCTTGGTTGCTTTGGGATGCAACAGACCAGGTCCCTTTGGCACAGCGTGAGCTGGGCGTAAATCAACCGTTTGGAACACCGACCACTGTTACGGTATTCCCTCCTACGGGCAACGCTATTGAGTTGTACACTTATGAGTCATTCGGTGACGGATGGAATGGATGTACGATTGAATTAGTGTGCGGTGGCACCTCAATTTTTGGTCCTGCGGATCCTGGTACTTCTGGTTGTGATGCAACTGGTAGTGTTGTTGATGAGGTGATTATTATTGAAACAATAGTTTCTCCATGTACTGGAGAGTTAACAGAAGTTGAGGTTTCTGCACTAGCTCCTGATCCAGGAGGTGCGCAGCCTGTAGTTGGAGCTCCTTGCCCAGCTGACCTTATCGCTTCTTGTACAGCTCCAGTTAATCCTTTAGTTGGATGTGATATAATATGTCCGGATGATTTGGTTTTAAATACAGACCCTGGTGTTTGTACGTCTAATGCATCTCTTCCTGGTCCAACATTTGATCCAGCTGATTGTAATTTAACTGAACAAGTTGATTTCGTAGAGACAACAACAGGTGATCAAGATTTAGCATTCACTGGTGGTACTTTTGCGGGTGGTACATTTTGTATTCCTGCAGGTCCAGCTCCAGCTGTTTGTGTAGATGAAGTTGCTTTCACATTCTGTTGGACTACAGATAACGGAGGTAGTGGTGCTGGATTTGAATCAGCGGCGATTACTTTCCCTGCTCCATTGATTAATCCTGCAACATTCGAAAACCTAAATGGTAACTTCCCTGCAAATGGTACAGTTATTCCTGCTGGTGCTTCTGGTACTGATACACCTCAAGGCGGACCATTATTTACAAACGATGGAATGCCAACTGGTAATGGTGACTGTACTGAAGCATGTGTAGATATTGTTGTTAGTTTAGCGGATTACGCTAATTGGAATGGTGGATGTTTCGATTTATCTGCTGACACTGGAATTAATCTATTCTGTGCTGATAACTCAGTTAATATATCAACTAATATTGCGACTGATTGTGCTCCATATTCTGTAACTATTGAGGGTGTAACTGATGCTAATGGTAACCCCCTTGCAGGCGCTGCTCCTTCAGCTGTTGCTGCTGGTGTAGATTTCCCAATAGGAACTACAACTGTTTGCTACGTGGCTACAGGATCTGCTAATGGTATGTCATTCCCAGTATCTTGTAAATTCGATGTTACTGTTTGCGATATGGAGGCTCCAACTTTAACATGTCCTGGAGACTTTACTTTCAACCTTCAAGGTGGTGAGTGTTGTCAGAAATATGACTTTGAAGTTATAACATCTGATAATTGCCCAGGTCCTCCAAGTTCAGTAGTTGGTCCATTCTGTGATCCGTGTGCTGATCCTTCTGGTGGTTCTGCTTTAGCTTGTGGTGCAGGTCCTAATGCTATACTTCAGGTTATTTCTGGAGTTGAGGAAGGATTTTCATTAACAGAAGTGTGCTATAACCAAGAAACTTTTGGTACTACGACTACTGCTGTAGTAAACGTGTACTGCTATGATGGTGTAACTATACCTTTTGATGATGGTATGGGAACATTCACTCCATTTGCTACAACAAATGCTACACTTGGTAATGATGGTGAGTGTATCTGCATTGATTTCCTTGATATGACGAACGGTACTTATCCTACAATTCCTGTTGGATGTACTGAAATAGTTGTTGAGGTTGTAAATGCTACTGGTAGATCAGTGCAAACTCCAGCTGCTTGCGATGGTGCAACTGCAGATGGTGGTTTAACATATATTTTCGCTCCTGCTTGTGGATTAACATCTCCTGTATTGTTCAGTGGAATTGGATTTGCTTTAGATGCTGGTTTCTCAGTATCTCTTATCGATCCTGCTTTCCCTGAGCCAGTAGAGAATCCTAATGCTGTTGTACCTGCAGGTGCTACATTAAATGAATTTGAGTCTGGTGATGAATTGCCTGTAGGTATTCACTGTTGGGCATTTACAGCTACTGATGCTGCTGGTAACACTTCTGAGTGTGACTGGTGTGTTCAAGTAAATGCTATCCCAGAGGATCAAGTTGTTACATCTTTAGCTTGTAATGACTTAGTCAACTTATCACTTGATGCTAATTGTATGACATTTATTTCTGCGGATATGTTCTTAGAGGGCGGTCCTTATGGATGTTACTTTGATTGTTACGAAGTATATATCACAGATCAGTTTGACAACCCAGTTGTTTCTGGTTGTGGAGATGATGCTTCTAAAACTCCGGGTGGTGATCCTGTATTTGGAAACACTAATCCAAATGACGTAAATGGTTGTACAATCGATCTACCTTGTGGTGAGTATAAGGTAATGGTATATGATGCATGTAATGATAATACATGTTGGGGTAACTTATTAGTTGAGGACAAAATTGCACCAGTTGTGATTCCTCCAGCTGATGTTACATTAAATTGCTTACAGTCTGTAGAGCCGGGTACACCGATTAATGGTGAGGTTAATGTTGCAGCTGAAGCTAATTCAATTACTTGGGATGATGGAACTACAGGTGATGTTGGTGAATTAACATTTACAATTCCGCCACAGACTACTGGTGCTGTTATCACTGATATTAATATCGACATTTCTTTGGCTCACAGTTGGGCGGGTGATGTTACAATTGAAGTTGAAGGTCCAGATGGAAATACTGTTGATATCTATAACAGACACTGTGCTAACAACAATAACATTGATGTTACAGTAGATGAAGAAGGTACAATACCTATGAATTCTTGTGCTGCTTGTGCTTTCTTGGGAGGCACTACAGAAGATTGCCCTGGTTTAGACGAAACTGCTGCAGGATACTGCGCAACTGTTAATAGTGTTAGACAATCTAATGAGCTAGCATCTGGAGCTGGTCCTGGTTTAACACAATGGTATGGATTACCTGTTGGAGGTACGTTCACAGTGAGATTTGGTGATGCTGTTGGAGGTGACGGTGGATGTCTAGAAGCTTTCTCAATGAATATAACTTGGGAATGTCCTGCTGCTGGTATGGCTACAATCGAAAATGGTTGTGGAACAGAAAGTTTAGATTATCAAGATGAGTATTTTGATAATGGATGTGGTGGTTCTAGAATTGTTAGAACTTGGTTCGCATCTGATGAAAAAGGTAATATGGGTACTGCTCAAAGTCAGGTATTCATTACTCAGGTTGGACTTGAAGGTGAGAATTCAGAGTGGTTCTGGCCAAATAGTAGTGTAGATCTTACTTGCGGTGCTTGTACTGATCCTGAGTGTATATATGATTTTTGTAGATCTGCTTGGGAAGCTGCTAATCCATGGCCTGAGTCTTGGGTAATTGATCCTGAGTGGTTTGAAGATGATATCGCAGTATGGAATGCAAACGCTAATGCAGCAGGTACTGTATGTGCTTACCCTTACTTCTTAACTAAAGGAGGTACTGCAGACAGATTTGATATAAATAATTGCAACATGTTCTACTCTTACACTGATCAATTATTGCCAGTGTGTGGTGCAGGATGTGACGGTAATAGTAAAACAATCAGAACTTGGACTGCTTTAGACTGGTGTACTGGTGAAACTGCGAACGCTGTTCAGGTTATCCATGCTAAAGATAATGAAGGACCAACTATTGATTTAGTTGAGCAACATACTGTAAGCGCTTCCCCTTGGGGTTGTGCAGCAAGCTTTATCTTACCAGTGCCTGAGCACTTAAAAGATAATTGTTCTTCTGATGTTACTTATACTGTATATGGCAAGCCGGGTACTGTTACAGATGTAAGCTCTAGTCCTTACTTCGATGGTGCTAATTGGGTAGTTGCAGGATTACCTAAAGGTGGACCTCATGAGTATACTTACGTTGCTGAAGATTGTTGTGGAAATTCTACATCAGCTACTTTAATTGTATTTGTTGTTGATAGTACACCACCAATTGCAACTGCAACTCAGAATATCGTCATTAACTTAACTTCTTCTCCAACTGATCCTAACGGTGGTATTGCTAAGTTATATGCTACTAGCGTTGATAATGGTTCAAATGATGGTGATTGTGGTCCTGTCAGAATTGCAATCAGAAGAGTTGAAGCTGATGAAGATGCTGAAGAGAACGATGGATTCTGTGGAAACTTAGGTGTTGATGATCACAATAGTAACGCTACATTCTTCAACTTTAATGATTTACCTAACTCTCAACAGCCTGCTGATCACAGTAGAGATGATTTAGATAATGGTGAATATGTTAAGTTCTGTTGTGCTGATTTGTCAGGCGAAGATGCAGTATTCGATTCTATTACTGGAATGACATACGCACTAATCGATGTTGAATTAGGTGTATGGGATGATTCAAATATGGATGGTGTACCTGGTACTCCAGGTGATCAGTTCAATAAGACATGGGCAACTGTAAGAGTTGAGTCTAAGTTAGAGGCTGTTATTTTGTGTCCACCATTAGCAAAGATTACTTGTGATATGGATGAGACAGATTTAGCCATGACTGGAACTGCAAGTGCGACTGCTACATGTGGCAATATGCCAGTTGAGTACATGGATTTATGTGGATTGGATATTAACCAGGATATGGAAATAGCTGGTTACAGAAATGGACAGACTGTAAATGAGGTTGGTATGTGTTGGGATGTTAACGGTGACGGAGTTATAGCTAATTATAGTTCTCCTAGTGCTGCTGGCTCAGATGCTGCTGGATATATTGAGGAAGATTTCTTCAATAAGGCTTGTCACAATGGTCCTATCACAAGATGGTGGTATATCCCAGGCACAGATACTAAGTGTCGTCAGATAATCATCGTAGAGCCTAACGATAATGTATTTGCAGGTAATGGTTTTGATGCTGATGATGATGGTAACTGTGATGCTGACAACCCTCTAGAAATTTGTCCAGAGATTGACTGGCCTTATTCAAGAAACGCGTTCATTAATTTAGTAAATAATGATACAGCTGCTGATTGTGATGGTGATGGTAGAGGAAATGAGATAAGCAGTAGTGATATTGAATTATTTGATAACGGAGGCTACCCTACGTATGCTGAGGTTGCAATGGATTGTATTGATGCTCTTTGTGAGGAGCCAGTATGGGTAAATGCAAACTGCAGCTTAATTGGTTGGTCTTTAGAAAGTGATACTTTCTACTTCGAAGGTGATGCTTGTAGAAAAATCATTAATACTTACACAGTAATTGACTGGTGTCAGTACAATCCTAACGAGGGATTCGAAGGAATCTGGACTTGGACTGTAATTGGTAAGTTAATTGATCCTTATGCACCAATAGTCGAGGTACAAGATACTATGTTTGGTGTTGGAGGCGGTGGAACCGGCTCTAACGATCCAAGTGCAGGTTCTTGCGTTTATGGAGGTTTCACAGCTTGTGCTACTGCTTATGATACTCAAGTAGATGAGGATGGTGATACTATCGCTAATGCTTGTCCTAGTGAGTGGTTGAAGTGGAATGTATACCTAGATTTAAATAATGACTGGGTATTCGAAAGAGAGTGGTCTTCATTTGTACCTGAAGACAAGAATACACCTGCTGATCCATTATGGTCAGAGGATAACGCTGATGATAACTTAGATGTATATGGTTATACAATTCCAGATGTTGCTGTAGGTAACACTGGTGATGTGGATAACGCAGACGATATTGCTACGCCTCCAGGATTCAAGTATATAATTAATATACCTGATGCTGTGGAAGCTGATTGTGATGGTTCAACTCAACACAGAGTAGTTTGGAAAGCATATGATGGTTGTGGTAATGTTACTTCAGTAACTAACTACTTTACTGTTCAAGATGTTAAAGCTCCAACTCCATTCTGTATTAACCTAAGTACTGCTTTAATGGCTGATCCAGATGGTGACGGTCCTGCAGGTCCTATGGTTGAGTTATGGGCTATTGATTTCAATGCTGGTAGCTTCGATAACTGTACTGATCCGGATGCTTTGAGATACACTTTCTCAGATGTTGCTCCTGAAGATGATCCTGATTATAACCCAGCTTCTAGATCTTCAGCAAGAGTATTTGATTGTAATGATTTAGCTGGTTCAAACAATGCAGTATTAACTGTTAATGTTTATGTATGGGATCAGTGTGGTAACTACGATTTCTGTGTAGTTAACTTGAGATTAATTGATAACTCAGGTGACTGTGGAAACGGTGTACCTACAGGAAGTATGATAGCCGGTGATGTAACTACTGAATTTGGAGAAGCTGTTGAATCTGTAGAAATCTACAACGATAATATGCTTGATCCTAATTTGAACACTGATGATATGACTGAAAATGATGGTCACTATGCATTTGAGTGGAATGAAGAAGGAAGTGATTATGAAATAACTGCAGCTAAGAATGATGATTACTTAAATGGAGTATCAACATTAGACCTTGTTATTATTCAGAGACATATTTTAGGTACTGAGTCTTTAGACAGTCCTTACAAAATGATTGCAGCTGATGTTAATAATGATCAGAAAATAACAGCTATCGATCTTATTGAGTTAAGAAAGTTAATCTTAGGTATCTACGATGAGCTTCCAACTAACTCAAGCTGGAGATTTGTTGATGCTAGTCAAACACTTGACATTAACAATCCTTGGAACATGGACGAAACGATTAACATCTACAGCTTAGCTGCTGATATGATGGAAGAGGATTTCGTAGGTGTTAAGATTGGTGATGTTAATGGAAGTGTCATTGCAAACGCTCAATCTGTTAGTCCTGAGAAGAGATCAGCAACAACTGTTGATATCGTATTCGAAGATAGAGCTGTAGAAGTAGGAGAGTTAGTTGAAATCACTGTTTCAGGTGAATCAATGACTGAAGTATATGGTTACCAGTTTACTTTAGAAACTCCTGGTTTACAATTAGTAGATGTAACTGAAGGTACAGTTAATGTTTCAAGTGCAAACTTTGGTTCTTTCAATGGTAAAGTAACCACTTCTTGGAATAGCTTAACTCCAATTACTCAAGATGGTGACTTATTCACAATGACATTCAAGTCAACTGTGTCAGGTCAGTTATCGCAACTAATAGATCTTAATAGTTCGATTACAAAGGCTGAAGCTTATGTTGGTCAAACATTAGATATCGTTAGTGTTGAACTAAGAGGAGGTACTGGTGTAACTACTTATGCACTATATCAGAATGAGCCTAACCCATTCTCTAATAGAACAATGGTTGGCTTTGAATTACCTGAAGCAGGTCAAGCTACTTTAACAGTACTTGATGTTACGGGTAAAGTATTAAAAGTAATCAATGGCGATTATGCTAAAGGTTACAATGAAGTTGAATTGAGTAAGTCCGATTTTGGAGCTGCAGGAGTTTACTACTATCAATTAGATAGCGGTGATTTCACAGCTACGAAGAAGATGATTATAATCGAATAGTACTAGAATAAAATCGGTTTTTGGGATGGCCTCTCTCCATTTTTTGGAGGGGGGCTTTTTTATATTAAAAAATTCATATGTAAAAAATATCTAATATGAGTTAGAATTAGATATAATAGAATATCTACATTTGTCTAATCAAAGGATTATCTCTCAGTAATCCGATGATAACCTGTCTAATGAAAATAGATCCTTCATTAAGTAATATTTAATCTTTTGGGATTAAGAAGTCACTTAAGACCCAAACAGTAAAATTTTAAAAGAGGATCTCATGATGTTTATGAATCTGAAGAGGATAGCTTCTCTGCTATCGATTACATTAGTATTAACAGTCTTTGTTTCCACTACGGAAAGACTTTACAGTCAGTGCTCTCTTGCATGTAATGGTAATACTCAAATATCTCTGGATGTAAATTGTGAGGCTGAAATTACAGCCGATATGATTTTGAATGATCAAGCTACTTCATGCATGGGTGGCTCTTTCCAAGTATTTGTTGAGGATGAATATGGCGTAATTGCGACTAGTCCAACAGTAACAGGGATATATTGCGATAAGTCTTTAAAAGCAAGAGTAGTAGACACGAATACTGGAAATGCTTGCTGGGGGAATATACATATCGAAGACAAATTAGGTCCTATAGCAACTTGTCCTGACCCGAATATAGTTGATATGGACTGTGCTGATATGAGACTATATGATGGTCCTGAGTTCATTGATAATTGTAGCGGTACAATAACACCTATATTATTGTCAGAGCAAATTGAAACACTCTGCGATCCAAATTTTATCAAGCAGATAACAAGAAGTTATACTGCAGTAGATAGTAAAGGGAATGAGGCTCCAAACGTTTGTACTGTAACATTAAGATTAAGGAGAATAAATTGGGATCAGGTTTTATATCCAGATTCATATGAAATCGTAAATAATACATTTTTAGATTGTGGTGGTGATGATTGGGATACTAACAATAATGGCTATCCAGATCCTGAAGAGGTAGGGGTACCAATGTATGAAACTTCTTTTATGGGGCAGTTAGATACAATTGACTTGTATCCTTTTCCCGATGTCTACTGTAATACTGTTGTAACATTTGAGGATACAGTATTACCGAAAATTGGATGTACTCAAAAAATTATGAGGAGATGGACAGTAAGGGAATGGCATTGTAATGGTGAGGTAACGGCTAATAATGTGCAAGTTATTGAGATCACAGATCAAACTGGCCCTGAAATAGTTTGTGGAGAAAATATAACAGTTACAACTAATACTTTATTAGGAGGGGGACATTCTTCTGTTTATGGTAATGTATCATGCGGCTCAACAGTAAGTTTACCTGTACCTCAAACAACTGATAATTGTTCTAGTAATATTACTATAGATGTCTTATATGACGGGGGATTAACTCAAGATTATGACGGTAGTCAAGCTATAACTGTACCAATGGGATTATCATTAGTACAGTATACAGCCTATGATGAATGTTATAATTCTTCTTCTTGTATTATACACGTTAATGTAGTAGATAATACACCTCCTGTGGCTGTTTGTGATCAAAATACTGTTGTGAGCTTAACAACAGGTGGTGAGGCAGTTGTACCAGCAACAAGTTTTGATGATGGCTCTTATGATGACTGTAAAACACATTGCATGCTTGTAAGAAGAATGGATACAGGAAGTTGTGATTGTCATCAACCTGAATTTTGCGATCTAGATTATGTCGGAGAGTTTAATGGAAGCCATTATTATCTTTCTAACTACAATATTACAGCAGACATTGCTAAAGCAAGAGCAGCTGCATATGGGGGAGGTTTAGTAGTATTTAATACAGAAGAGGAGGAAGAGTATGTGATCGATGCCGTAAGAGCTAGATACCAAGATAGATTTTGGATTGGTGCAAAGCGATTTGGTTCAGGATTTACTTGGGATGATCATACAGCAATAGTAGATCCTAACTGGGCTATGGGGCAGCCTTCAAATGATCCTGGTGAAGATTGTGTTATGATAACGCCAAGTAATGAGTGGAATGACGCTTCTTGTTTTGGTGAGTGGAGATATGTTTTAGAAATCAACGATCCTTGTGGCTTCAGTAGGGGTGCTAAATTCTGTTGTGCAGATACTGGTGTAGATCAAATGGTTGTATTTAGAATTGTCGACATATTTGGAAACTTTAATGAGTGTATGGTAAATGTCGATGTACAAGATAAAGTTGCTCCGCAAGTAGTATGTCCGCCAGATATGACAGCTGATTGTGATGCTACAGTTGATGCATCAAATTTAGATGCTTTATTTGGAACAGCTTCTGTTCTAGATGACTGTGGCGCTGAAATAATATCTAACCCTGATGACCAAGTGAACCAATGTAATGTAGGTGAATTAACTAGAATATTTACAGCTACTGACTCAGGGGGAAGAAGCTCGACTTGTAAGCAAGTTATAACATTCGAAAATGACGATCCATTTGATGGTACATTAATAAGATGCCCAAGTGATACTACAATTGTTGGATGTTCTGCACCTTCAGATTTAGGTCCTGATGTGTTAGGTTCACCATATTTTCCTTCGGACCCATGTGACTTAATTGGTGTTGATTTTGATGATGAGGTATTTACTTTTAATAATCAGAATACTGATGCTTGCTTAAAGATTTTAAGAACATGGCAGATAGTAGATTGGTGCCAACAAGACCCATATAATGGTTTATATCCAACTTGGGGTTGCCAACAAGTAATTAAAATTTCTAATGGTGTGAAGCCAGTAATATCTGGTTGTAAGCCTGAGATGATTTGCACTTACGATTCAGATTGCGAAGATGGGTTTATCGAGTTGATCGTTACTGCAACAGATGATTGTACAGAAGAGTCGAACTTAAGTTGGAGATACGAAGTATTTGCTGGACAGTTAGGCTTAGGTCCAGATCCAAGTCTAAATAATCCAATAATCGTGGAATCAGGTGAAGGTGGTATGGCAGATGCAAGTGGAAAATATCCAATTGGTACGCATTTGATAAGATGGACATTCTTTGATAGATGTGGTAATGCTACAACTTGTAATCAACCATTTACAATTCAAAATTGTAAAGCTCCAACAGCTTATTGTATCAATGGATTGGCTGTAGATTTAATGCCAGTTGACTCTGACTTTGATGGTAATGTTGATTTTGGAATGGTTGAGTTATGGGCTTCAGATTTTGATGCTGGATCTCATCATCCATGTGGCTATGAAGTATTCTTATCTTTTTCTGCAGATACTGCTGATAAAAATATTTTATTCGATTGCACAAATTTAGGAGCAAACGATGTGGACCTTTGGGTTTCTGTTGTAGGTCATGATGGAATTTTAAATCAATCATTCTGTACTTCTTTTATTGATGTTCAAGATAATACAGGCGCTTGTCAAGGCTTAAGAGAATCTGTTTCTGTCGATGGTTCAGTTTTTACTGAAAACTTCGAATCAATGGAAGATATTGAAGTAATTCTTGATGGTAGTCCGTTAACAACTATGACGGATAATGAAGGAGAGTATGCTTTCCCTAATATGCCAACAGGCGGAGAATATGTGATTAATCCATATAGCAATTCATTACCTCTAAATGGTGTATCTACTTTTGACTTAATTAAAATCCAACAGCATATAACAGGTTCTGAAGCATTGAGCAGTCCTTATAAAATTATTGCGGCGGATATCAATAATGATAAAAATGTCACAGCATTAGATCTTATTGAGCTTAGAAAGTTGATACTTGGTGTTTATGATGAATTTCCTAATAATGACTCTTGGAGATTTGTAGATAGAGATTACAGTTTTGTTGATGTAAATAATCCATTTAATGAATCATTTACAGAGGACTATGAAATACCTTCATTAGATGCAGATATGACTATTGACTTTATCGCAATCAAAGTCGGTGATGTAAATAATACTGTGACTGTTGAAGCTAAAAGCAATGAGTTAGATAAAAGATCTAATAATTCAATTGCTCTTCTTTCTAAAGTTATTGATTACAGAGAAAATCAGAAAATAGAAATACCATTTGTTTTTGATGCTAAAGATATCCGAGGGTATCAATTATCAATGACTTATGATACAGAGAAATTGAATGTTACTGGATTAAAGAATAATGATGGTACAATGAGTAATGCAAATTATGTTATCAACTCAAATGAAATCTTAATTAGTTGGAACACATTAATACCATCTGAAGCACAGTTTGTGATTGAGGCTGAAACTAAGGTTCAAGGCAATACATCTAATGTGTTTACAGTAACGAATACTTTATCTAATGAAGTTTATAACTCAAATGGTATAAAAGGATTTAGTGAATTGAAAATTGGAAATGAAATTCAAAGATCTGAATTTACATTATTCCAAAATCAACCGAATCCATTTACAAATGATACCAATGTGAAATTTTACCTACCAGAATCTGATAATATTCAGTTATCTGTAACAGATTTACAAGGTAGAGTAATTCATGCTCATACTGGAAACTATGCTTCTGGAATGAATAGCTTGACTATAAACAAAGAGCATATTGGTCAAGCAGGTATTTATCATTTAACGATTACAACAAGTACTAATAAAGAATCAATTAAAATGATTCTAATTAAATAAAGAAACATAAGAATTACTGTTTTTGGGATGGGGCCCCTCTCCGATTTATTGGAGGGGGTCTTTTTTTTTGAACAAAATGCTTGATCTGTAATTATTCTAATATGGGAAGAATTATGGGTATTGATTATGGATTAAAGAAGTGTGGCATTGCTGTTACTGATCCACTTCAAATAATTGTAAGCCCCCTTAAAACAATCAAAACAAGTTCTCTACTTTCTTATTTGAAAATATATTTCGAAACGGAAGAAGTTGATAAAATTGTTTTTGGGTATCCTACGCATAAAGATGGAAATCCAACTTACGTTGTAGACTTAATTGAAGCATTCAAAACTAAGTTGATATCCGAATTCCCTAATATTCTATTGGATTATCAAGATGAAAATTTCACATCTTTGCAAGCTCAAGAAATTATGATTCAAAGTGGATTGTCAAAGAAGCAAAGACAAGATAAAACCAAGCTAGATAAAATAAGCGCGGTATTGATTTTACAGAGATATTTAAAACATATTTAAAATGATTATTCCAATTTATGCATATGGTCATAAAGTGCTCAAGAAAAGAGCTGACGAAATAGATGATACATATGAAGGGCTAGATGAATTAATTCAGAATATGTGGGATACTATGTATAACGCAATGGGTGTAGGCTTGGCTGCTCCTCAGATTGGAAAATCATTAAGACTTTTTTTAGTAGATACAAAGCAATTTGAAGAGGATGAAAAAGATTTGGTCGGCATAAAGAAAGTATTTATAAATCCAATCATTAATGAAGAGTTTGGTGTTGACTTTTCTTATGAAGAAGGTTGTTTAAGCATTCCTGATATAAGAGGTGATGTGACTAGACTGGATCATATTAATATCACCTATTTAGATGAAAACTTTAAGACACATACTGAAGAATATAATGGTATTAATGCACGTGTAATTCAACACGAATATGATCATATAGAAGGAAAACTATTTACTGAAAAATTACCGCCACTAAAAAAACGTCTGATTAAAAGAAAATTAGAAAGTATTAAAAAAGGTCAAATTAAAATAAATTATAGAATGCGATTTCCTTTGTTGAAATAATTACTTTCTACCAAAATCAGCTGGTATTTCTCCCCATCTTTCTGTGTCCCATTTTAAAATCTTGGTTTTGTAATCATTATTTTTTAACCAGCTTTCTCCTCTTTTTATGAGGTCGAACAATATTTTATTGGAAGCTGTTTGCTTCATAGTTGTTTTTACAAACTTATTTCTTACCCAAGCCATTGCAGTTCGTGAGTCAGAATAAACAACTTTTTGTGTATCATTATTTTTCTTGAGATAGGCTAAAGCATGTACCAAAGCTAAAAATTCACCGACATTATTTGTTCCACCTTGGAAGGGGCCCATTTTAAAAATCTCTTCTTTTGTCATCGTATCTACACCTTGATATTCCATCAATTTAGTACTTGAGCTACATGCAGCATCAACGCTTATGCTATCTGCAATTATTTCTTCAGCAAAGTCGAGATAGGTTGGTTTACTTTTTCTAGGGCCTTTTTGTTTTATAATATGCTCTTTAGCACTTTCATTGAAGGCTAATTGTGCAGCTTCTAAGCTTTTAAACGATTTATATTGTGCATTAGGAAAACCAGCTACCTGTAATTGACAATCTTTCCAATTGTCATATATCCCAGGGTTTTGGCCTACCCAAACTACATAATATTTAATTTTGTTCTTTTTTGACATTCAGTTATGTATATAGATACTCACGCACACCTTTACTTAGAACAATTCGATAAGGATATTGATGAAATTATGCTCAATGCCCAGTCTGCTCAGGTAGGAAAGGTTTTTCTTCCAAATATAGATAGATCTTCTATCGATAGTTTACTGAATTTATCAAACAACTATCCTAATCAATGTTATCCTATGATAGGGTTACATCCATGTTCTGTAAATGCTGAATATGAGATTGAGTTAGATTATATGTATAAGCTCTTGAAGGAAAAGAAGTTTTATGGAGTTGGAGAAACAGGCATCGATTTATATTGGGATAAATCATTTAAAAAAGAACAAATTAATTCATTTAAACGCCAAATTGAATGGGCAAAAGAATTTGATTTACCTGTAATTATTCATTCAAGAGATGCTTTAGACCTTACAATTGAAATAATCGAATCTGCTCAAGATGGAAATTTAAAAGGCATATTTCATTGTTTTAATGGTACAATTGAACAATGTCAAAAAATTGTGGATAAAAACTTTATGATGGGAATTGGCGGAATTGTGACCTACAAAAATGCCAAACTTGATGAAATGATAAAATATTTACCATTAGATGCCCTCTTGTTGGAAACTGATGCGCCTTATTTATCACCAGTTCCTTATAGAGGTAAGAGAAATGAAAGTGCTTATATTCCATTAATAGCTCAAAAAATTGCCGATGTAAAATCAATCTCTAAAGAGCAAATTATGGAGATAACAAGCGCAAATGCCCTGAAACTGTTCAATGTAGACGCCTAAATTCCTTAATTTTGGCGCTGTTTCGGAGAGTTGGCCGAGTGGTCGAAGGCGCACGCCTGGAAAGTGTGTATACTCCAAAAGGGTATCAAGGGTTCGAATCCCTTACTCTCCGCTACTAATTTTACTTCTCTATTTATCCCAAACACCATTTCCCTTTCTTTACTCATCCTGTTATATAAAAGAAATTCATATTAGAAATACCATGACAAAGGGGTATAAAATATGGTATACAGAATTATACAACTTTTACAAATATTTCTATTTTAGGGTTTTGAACCAATTTTATATTTAAGACTTACTGAAAAGAAAAAATCATCGTCATGCGAAAAATCATTTTTACATGTTTTCTTATCGTCGGATTCTGCTTATTAGGCGTTACTGACATTTTAGCTCAAGAAAGTGCTTCATCAGGTGAAGCAGGAATGTTCCAAGGATTGAAGGAGAAATTCATCGAGGGAGATTGGAAATTCATGAGTTTGGTACTTGTTACCTTGATTTTAGGTTTGGCATTTTGTATAGAAAGAATTATTACTCTAAACATTGCCACTACTAATACATCAAAACTCCTATCCAGAATTGATGAAAGATTAGCTGATAATGATTTGAGCGGCGCTCAAGAAATCGCTAGATCTACTCCTGGGCCAACAGCAAGTGTACTTTATGAAGGCTTAAGAAATGCTCATAATGGACCTGAAGCTGTTGAAAAAGCAATCGTCTCGTACGGTTCGGTACAAATGGGCCTTTTGGAAAAAGGACTTGTTTGGATTTCATTATTTATTGCAATTGCTCCCATGTTAGGATTTATGGGTACGGTTATCGGTATGATCGAGGCATTCGATAGAATCCAAGCTGCAGGAGACCTTTCTCCATCAGTTGTTGCAGGTGGTATTAAAATAGCCTTATTGACAACGGTATTTGGTTTGATCGTGGCAATTATCCTTCAAATTTTTTACAACTATATTGTATCTAAAATCGATGGCATCGTTAATAAAATGGAAGAATCTTCTATTGGATTAGTTGATGTAATGTCTAAGAACGGATTATTCAAATAATTGATTTTATAAATATTTAATTAACACATTATGAAATCGTTATTTACGTTTTTTACAAAATATGGTCAAGGAGGCGCATTGTTGCTAGGGTTGATTTTTGTAGCAATCGTGTTCTTCTCAATCTTTTCTGGATTGAAAGGGGCAGGATATGAAACAAGTACTGATTTGGTGCAGATCCTGCAATCAGAGAACAATACACAAGACTTTAATTTCTTTAATCCTACTGCGGTTATTCCAGTAATATTAATAGGATTTGGATTCTTTTTGATAGCCTTTTTCTTACTCACGGACATTATTAGAGATCCAAAAGGTTCAATGAAGCTTTTAATTGGATTATTTATAGTTGGTGTTTTAATGTTTGTCTTTTATTCTACTTCTGTTTCAGAAACGAGTGGAAGCATCTTCGAGAAAATGCAAGAATTTGACGTATCAGAAAATGCCAGTAAACTCATAAGTGGTGGCATAAAAACTTCAGTTTTATTAGCTGTTTTGTCATTCGCAGGTATTGTCCTAATGGAAATTTGGAACCTTTTTAAATAATTAACTATGGCTGGAAAAAGAGAAAGAAAAGCACCAGAAGTTAATGCAGGTTCAATGGCGGACATTGCATTTCTTTTGCTCATATTTTTCTTAGTAACAACCACAATCGTAGTAGATAAAGGAGTTTTGGTAAAATTACCACCTTGGTCAAATGAGCCACCTCCTGAAATGAAACTTAATTCAAGAAATGTCTACTCTGTATTGGTTAATGCTAATAATGAGCTTTTAGTTAGAGGTGAACCAAAAGCAATTAAAGATCTTAGAGCTGATACCAAGGAATTCATTATGAATCCTAGTAAGAAGGAAAATATGGCTGAAAAGCCAACAAAAGCAATTATTTCTCTTAAAAATGATAGAGGTACTGCTTACAAGACTTACTTAGAAGTTTATAATGAATTAAAGGCGGCCTATAACGAACTAAGAGATGAGGAGGCAAGAAAAAGACATGGCAAGCCGTTCGAATTTTTAGATAGAGCATTGCAAAAGGAAATTCGAGCGGATATTCCTTTGGTAATATCTGAAGCTGAGCCAACTAACTTTGGAGAAGAAAACTAAATAATTATGGGAAAGTTTACTAAAAAAAGAGGCAAATCAAATCCTGAGGTTTCAACAGCCTCATTGCCGGATATCATATTCATGTTATTATTCTTTTTCATGGTTGTTACAGTACTAAGAGATGCTGATGAGAAAGTAAAGCAAAATGTGCCTTCAGCTACGGAATTAACCAAATTGGAGAAAAAGTCTCTAGTTAACTACTTAAGAATAGGTAAACCATTACCTAAATATCAAGCAGTGTATGGTACAAAGCCGCAATTGCAGTTAGGAGATAAAATTGCAAGCATGGAAGATATTCCATTATTTATCGAAAATCACAGAGCAAAGGTGAATGAAGCAGAAATACCTAAAGTAATATCCTCCTTGAAAATTGATGGAGACGTAACTATGGGTATTGTAACTGATGTAAAGACCAAATTAAGAAAGTCAGGACAGCTAAAAGTGAATTATTCAGCTAAGCCAAGAGCTGATTAAATAGTTCATTAATCGTCTACAGAAATATTAAAATCCTCAATCATACTTTGATTGGGGATTTTTTTTATCGAAGTCTATCCATAGATTTAACAATCTTGTCATCTTTATTTATAAACCCGAAAGCAAGCACACATAAAATTCCAGTAATAACAGGAAGTACGAAGCCGGCAGCATATGAATGTTCTACCCCTTTAAAAGTTGACATCTTTCCAAATACAAAGCCTAATGAAGCCATAGCACACATTAATGGAAGGAGCGCTATTGACTTCTGCAGTTTTCTGTTGTTAAATAGAAATATTGTAATCAATGAAAGTACAATTGCAGCAATAGTAAGAACTAGCAAAAAAGTATGATCTTGAATATTAAACTGTTTGTCTTCAAAATAAGGACTTGCCGCCTCCTGAGAGCTTAAATAAGGCAATTTAAATAGACCACCCATACATGCAGCTGCTAGCAATAGAAATACACTTTGAATTCTTTGTATCATTATATGTTACTTTAAAATTGATTACGAATTTCAAAGATAATTAACTTCATAATTATTCATTAGTTGAGTCTTATGTTGAGTTTTTGGGAACATAAATTTTGGTTTGATACATACGATATTCTTATCGTAGGTGCAGGTTTTACGGGTCTTTTGACTGCGATCAACCTAAAAAAAATTAATTCCAATTTAAAAGTTGCCATTATTGAAAGAGCACCTATACCGAGTGGAGCAAGTACAAAAAATGCTGGATTTGCTTGTTTTGCTAGTTTAGGTGAGATTTTAGATGATTTAGAAACAGTAGATCAAAATACTGTCTTGGAAACCATTCGTATGCGGTGGGAGGGTCTCAAATTACTCAAAGAAAATATACCTGTTATGAGTATGGACTTTGAAAAAAGTGGCGGTATCGAGGTGTTTGATAATAAATCCAGTTTTGATGAATGTGCCTCACAACTTCAAAACGTTAATGAAATAATTGAAGAAGCCACAGGTATTAAGGATTGCATTAGCATCCAAAATCAATCTGGAATGAATTTTTATAAGTACGCTTTTAAAAATCCTTTCGAAGGCCTACTTAATCCAGTAAGGATTAATAAGTTTCTAATTGAAGAAGCTAAACATCAAGGTATTAAGATGCATTTTGGAATAGAGGTAGAAAGTTATGAACCAAATAATGATGGATTAGCTGTAAAAATGACTAATGGATTAACTATACATGCGCATAACATAGCTTTATGCACTAATGCATTTGCAAAAAAGCTATTAACGGATATTGATTTAACTCCATATAGAAATCAAGTATTAGTAACTAGCCCAATTAAAACTCTTGATTTAATAGGTGGATTTCATTTTGATAAAGGATACACCTATTTCAGGAATATGCCTGAAAATCGAATTTTAATTGGAGGTGCTAGAAACTTGGATGCTCAAAATGAAAGGACCGATGAGTTTGGCGAGAATACTCATATCATCCAACATCTGAAAAGTTTCTTAAATAAGTATTTACCTTATCCGAATATCAGAATAGAATATAATTGGAGTGGCATAATTGGTGTAGGTACATCGAAATATCCAGAAATCAGAAGAATTGACAAAGGATTATATGTAGGTGCAAGATTAGGTGGAATGGGTGTAGCGATAGCCTCAAAAGTGGCCAATGACTTAGCCGATCTAATTTATAGAGATTCATATTAAACTTATTTTTTATTAGTGGAATAAAAATTTGTTTTTTACCAATAGCTGAATCTTTGTTAGTTGAAAAGTAACTTACATTTGTATCGTTAGATTTTCCCACTAACAGAATTTCCCATCTAATTATCTGAACAGCGTCTCTAATAGGAGACGTGTAAACTCAATTTATTAACCAAAACTTTATCCCATGTTGAGGACCGACTCAATGGGTAGAGCTGCTGCATTTATACAAAAAACAATATGCTGCTCTCTACTTGTATTTTCAGGCCTGTTCAGTATGCAAGCACAATCTTTAGTTTGTGATGATCAGGTTAATGTCTCTCTAGGTGATCCTTGTGAAGCAGAAATCACAATCGATATGATCCTAGAAGGCCCAATCGATCCAGCCGGAATGTATTCCCTAGAGATTGAAGGTGTAACAGGTACAAGTGTAAGTGCCCCAGGCGTTTATACTGTTACAGTTAATGACTTATCTAATGGCAATAGCTGTTGGGGTCATATTCTTGTTGAGGACAAATTAATCAATGATCCTATTTGTGATTGCCCCGTAGGTAACACGGATCCTGATTGTGTTTTACCTCCATTACTTTGTAGCGATGTTAAAGACATCGAATTATTGACCATCGACCCACCAACAATTGTTGACAACTGTCTTTCTGCTGATGACTTTGATGTTCAGTACACAGATCAGTTTAATGGTGACGATTGTGAAGACAATAAAGTCATAAGAACTTGGGTATTCACAGATCCTTATGGTAATCAAGTTACATGTCAAAGTGAATACACTATTTCTGTTGTAGGCTTAACACTTGATGAAGGTGATATGGTTACTGGCGGTATTACACCTCCACATAACCCTGTAAACCTTGATTGTGGTGCTGGTACTACTCCAGAAGAGATTTATGATTATTTCTATGAAACTTTCCCTCCTTGTACATTACCATCTTGTTTGGATGCAGATGATCCAGCACATGATGATGCTATTGCAGCTTGGGAAAGTGAGAGAGTATTATTCGCTAATAGATGTGCATTCCCTACAATAGATGGTCATCCTATCTATGGAGTTATTTGTAATACTGTTACAAGTTATTCTGATAGAGTGATTCCTGTATGTAGCACTGAACCTGGTTGTTCTGGAAATGCAAAAATTATTAGAGAGTGGACTATTTATGATTGGTGTGATCCATTAGGTACACCTGTAGCATTTAGTCAAGTTATTAAAGCTCAGGACAATACTCCTCCAAGTATTCACGTAGAAGGATTTACGACTTCTGTAGACCCTTGGGGATGTTCGACTAAAGTTGTATTCCCAGAGCCTATTCATTTGACTGATAATTGTACTGACAATATTTCATACGTTGTAACGGGTTCAGGATCAACAGATGTCTACGATATTCATTATGATCCTACTGTTGGATATTATATCGATGAATTACCAGTGGGGCAGCATACATTCTTTTACAATGCTTATGATTGTTGTGATAACGTAGCATCTGAAGGTGTTGTCGTTACAGTAAAGGATGCCACCCCTCCTGTTGCTATAACAAAGCAAGATATTGTTGTTTCATTGATTCCTAATCCAGGTAATACAATCGAACCAGGCCTTACAAAGATATTCGCTGAGAATGTGGATAATGGTTCATTTGATGGTTGTGGTCCTGTGAAATTAGAAATTAGGAGAGAAGAAGAATACTGTGGATTCTTAAATAACCTAACTTTTAATGATGACATGCATCCAAATGATGACACATTAGACTTAGATGAAGGTAAGTATGTTACATTCTGTTGTAATGACTTAGCGGAATTAGGTCAAGATAGTGATGGCGATGGTATCAATGACTTTGCTCAAATAAAAGTATGGTTAAGAGTTTGGGATGATGGTGATAGAGATGGCACTTTTGGTTCTGCAGGTGATAACTATAGTGAAGTTTGGTCTTATGTTAGATTAGAAGATAAGTCAAGACCTACTATTGTTTGTCCTGGAGATGTCACTATTGATTGCGATAGCGATTCTGGCGATCTTACTTTAACTGGTGAAGCTTATGCAGTAAGCTCATGTGGTTCCGCTGGAGTTTATTACGAAGACATAGACAGAGACTTAACTAATTGCAATGAAGGCGTAATTACGAGAAGGTGGTATGTAGATGGAAATCCAGCTATTTTCTGTGATCAAAAAATAACTTTAAGCGGAACGCTTTATACTGGTCCGATTGAAGTATTCTTCCCTGCAGATACATTGATAGACTGTACTGAGGATCTTGAAAATATTAGACCATACTGGTCTTCTGGAAGATGTGATCTTTTAGCTTACAGTGTTGATAGAGATACATTCTTTTTCGCAGATGGTGCATGTTTCAAAATATTGAATTACTGGACTGTAATTGACTGGTGTGTTTATAACCCAGATGTGGCTAATAGCCCAGGTATTTGGTCTGATGTACAAGTTGTGAAAGTTATTGATAACGATGCACCGATTTTAACTTCGTGTAATGATGCTTCATTCCCAGTTGAGGCAGATTGTAAGAATGGAGCTGTAATGCTCACTAACTCTGCGGAAGACTTAGGCGTTTGTAATAGTCAAAAATTACTTTGGACAGTTCAAGTCGATATTAATTCGGATTGGATAATTGATTATACATTTTCTAGTACGGCACCTTCTTCAAGCCCGTTCTATGTTCCTCCATCAGATTCTGGAGAGGAAGTAAAAGTAACATTGCCTGAAGAAGTACATGGAAGTATGGTGAACCACAGAGTTGTGTGGAAAGTAACTGATGGTTGTGGAAACAACACATCATGTACATCTTACTTCATGGTTGTAGACCAAATTCCCCCTACACCTTACTGCGTAAACTTGAGTACTGCATTAATGCAAAACGGACAAGTAGAACTTTGGGCATGTGATTTTGATTTAGGAGCTTTTGATAATTGTACAGCACAAGAAGATTTAAGATTTACATTCTCTGATGTTAATCCAGCAGATGATCCATCTTATCTTCCAGATACAAAGTGTTCTTCAATGATTTTCACTTGTGAAGATCTTTCTAATCCTGCAGGTACTGTTGTTGAGTTGAAGGTGTATGTATGGGATGAAAAAGACAATTTTGATTATTGTACAGTATTCTTAACTCTAGTAGATAATCAAGATAGTTGTGATGATGTTGGAGCATTCCCGAGAGCAGATATTGGTGGTTATGTTGAAAATGAGATGGGAGAGATTGTTGAAGATGTAATGATGGAAATTATTTCTCCACAACCAAATTATCCTGAGTCTCAGATGACAGATAATTCTGGTCATTACATGTTTGACAATAACAAATTTGATTTTAACTATCAAGTATCTGGTCACAGAGATAATGACTACTTGAATGGTGTTTCTACATTAGATATTATCGTTATTCAAAGACATATATTAGGTCTTCAAACTTTAGATAGTCCATTTAAAATGGTGGCTGCAGATGTGAATAACGATGAATCAATTAGTGCAATTGACCTAATCGAATTAAGAAAATTGATTTTAGGTATTTATGATGATCTTCCAAATAATACGAGTTGGAAAATGGTAGATGCTTCTACGATTGTTGATCCTCTAAATCCTTGGCCTGTAAGCGAGGTTAGAATAATCAATAGCTTAAGCCAAAATATGATGCAGGAGAATTTTGTAGGTGTGAAAGTAGGGGATGTAAATAATACAGCAACTGCTAATGCACAACAAACTACAATAGATCGAAGGTCTGCGGATGTATTAGAATTACAATTTACAAATGCTACTTATGCTGAAGGTGACTTAGTTACAATGACACTTTCAAACGCTTCTGTATCTAATTTGACAGGATTACAATTCACTTTAAATGCATTTGGATTAGAATTAGTGGAAGTAAAAGGTGAAAACATCTTTGTAGATGAATCAAATTTTGCTAAGCTTTCTAATACAACAACAACATTCTCTTTGAATTCAGATAGAATTCTAGAAAATGAATTGATATCATTAACTTTTAAAGCTACATCATCCGGTAAGTTGAGTGATAATGTAGCAATTTCATCTGAAATTACTAAAGCTGAAGCTTACAGCTTAAATTCGAATGAAATAATCCCCGTTAAACTTGCCGGCCGTAATAATCCTGAACAAGATTATGCATTGTTCCAGAACAACCCGAATCCATTTAGTGGTCAAACTAATATTGACTTCACTCTACCACAACAAGATCAAGCAACGATCTCAGTTATGGATGTAAATGGAAAGGTTCTTTGGTCTATGCAAAATGTATTTGACAAAGGATTAAATACGATTACTATAGATGAAGAATTGCTTCCAGTTTCTGGAATCCTTTACTATAGATTAGATTCTGGTGACTTCACTGCGACTAAGAAGATGATCAAGATCGATTAAGATCGATTTCAAAAATCGATTTTAGAGCCAGGCCTTTTGGTCTGGCTCTTTTTTTATTTGAGACTTTCTATAGAACTTAAGTTAATTTTAAATTGATCTTTTAAATCATTCTATATTTCTATCATGTCTTTTTCTAAGCACATCATTCAATTTTACGAATCTATGTCTTCAGATTGGAAATTACCTTCTGGCGTAGATTTAATTTATCCTTTTGCAGATGATAATGTATGGCATGTTTTCCGAAGCTTTTGTCATAAGTTTTATAACTCGAAAACCGAACGAACTTTTTTATTTGGTATTAATCCCGGAAGGTTTGGTGCAGGCATGACTGGAGTACCATTTACTGATCCAGTTATTTTAGAAACGCATTGCAATATTCCTAACAACATTAATAAACGACATGAACTTTCTTGTCTCTTTGTTTATGAAATGATTGAATTATTAGGAGGTGTACAAAGCTTTTACAAGCATTTTTATATTAGCTCTTTATGTCCATTAGGATTTATAAAGGACAAGAAAAATTACAACTATTATGATGATTCGGAGCTGTTTCTAAAGGTGAGACCTTACATGATCAAAGCGATGGATTATCAAATATCAAAATATTGCAATCGTCAGGTTGCTTTCTCACTAGGACAAGGAAAGAATTTTAAAGTTTTTAATGAATTAAATGCTGAATTCGGTTGGTTCGATAAAGTTGTTCCATTACCTCATCCTAGGTGGGTAATGCAGTATAAGCGAAAAACTAAAGAGATTTACTTGAATGAATATTTAGTTAAATTGAAAGAATGGTGTTAAAACTCTCCGTCACCACCATCTCCTCTTTGACTTCCATTACCTCGCTGTTTCTTTTGATTAATTCGATAGCTTAAAGTAGCTGTCGCGGTTCTAGCTCGCCATTGAAATTCACTTTTATCAGCAAACTCATCAATAAGACTAATACTTCTTCTCTTTCTAGAATTAAATAAGTCTCTGACGCTTAACGTTAAGGTCATTCTCTTATTTAAAAAGTCCTTACTCCATCCTAGATTGACCGAAGCAACGGCTTCTCTAGATCCTTGACCAGATAATCTTGGTGCTCTATAATTAGCTCTAATTTGCAAGTCAGAATCAAGTACAGTAATTCTTGCCGTTAATCTACCAGTCCAACTTATGTTGTCAGTTTCATTGAAGTTTACATTAAAATCTTCTTTGAATGATTCTACAGTGCCTTCATAATTTCTAATTACTCTTATCGTATTAAAAAGTGATTGGTTGACTTCTTCTTGATTAAGTGTTAGTTGGTTTCTAAATATATTAGCATTGGCATCCAGCCTTAACCACTTAATACCACTATAAGTAACTGAAAGATCTAATCCAGAGTCATATACGGTTCCTAAATTGGCTGGTAAGGTTAATGTATTGGTAGTTCTATTATCTAATAGTAAAACTCTTTGAATAGAGGCGTCTGTTTTTCTTACAAACAAACTTGTATTCAAAGTAATAGCATCCCAATATTTAATTTGTCCCAACTCATATGAGTCTGTAAATTCTGGATCAAGGTTAGGATTTCCAGAAAAGAAATTTCTATTATCGGTGAAGGTGAAAAAAGGATTTAAATCCCAAAATCTTGGTCTTCTGATTCTTCTGCTATAACTTAATTGAATAGCGTTTGTTTCTGAAAAATTATAGTTTATGTGACCAGAAGGAAAGAAGCTTATATAATCTCTTTCATTGACACCATTAAGCTCAGATGCCAAAAGAGCAGTTTTAATTAGTGAAAGTTCAGATCTTAAGCCCACTTGATAACTAAACTTATCAATGGAGTTACCATAGATTCCATATAGGGCAAATACATCTTCGTCATAATTAAAATCATTATTTAAAGACTCAATTGGTGAAAAATTACCATCTATTTCTTCTTCAACAAGAAAGTCGTTGCTAATTCTTCTTAATGAAGTTTGTGCGCCTAATTCATATTTGTGATCTTTCGAAATTGGCCTGACAAAATCCAAACGCATGAGCCAAGTTTTCTCTGCTTCGTCATTATTAGACCTTTGAAAAAGATCTGATCCTATATTGTCAAGATTAAATTCAGTTACCTCTTCAAAAATTGATGATTCTACTTCACTCTTTTCTCTAAACTGGGCTGAAAGATTAAGCGTATGTTCTCTAGATGAAAACTCTTTTCTATAGTTCAAACTATATTCTAAGTTTTTCTCATTTTCAATCTCATCATCAGTTCTTCTATTAATATTGTATAAAGGTTCTTGTCCAAGGTTGCTTTTAAAATTATCGAATTTAATGTCCTGCAATTGGGTAAGTGTAGATTCCCATAAGGGAGTTAATTCAAATAACCCTAAATCTCCGGTGTAGTCAGTGTATGTAATGCTGGATAAATTATTTTCTTTGGATCTCCGATATAAAAAGGCTCCAGTCAATTGTTCTTTATCGGTAAAAAAGTAATCAGCACCAAATCTATAACTGTGTGATAAGCCACCTCTATCTTGTATTCTTTGCTGGTAAGACAATTGTCTGTTTTCGTTTCCTAGAGCATCATCAAAAATCTGGTCCATAATTCTTTGTCCACCCCCATCATATGATCTATCATTGAGGCCAACGTTCAGAAACCAGTTTAATTTACCTTTTCGATAATTAACATTACTTGATGCGCCCAATGCATATGGCGTGCCTGCTGTTACGTCAAAGGCACCATTAAATCCTGCATTTTGATCTTTCTTTAAAATGATGTTTATAATACCAGCCATTCCTTCCGCTTCATACCGTGCAGAAGGGTTTGTGATAACTTCAACGCTTTCTATCATATTAGAAGGGATGCTCCTCAAGCCGTTTGTATTACCTACGCCTACCAATCCTGATGGTCTTCCATCCACAAGTATTCTAACGCCTTGACTTCCTCTAAGACTGACATTACCATCAATATCTACCGTAACCGAGGGCACGTTATCTAACACGTCTTCAGCACTCCCACCTCTGTTAGCTAAATCCTTGCCTACAGTAAAAACCTTTTTATCCAAGGCAAACACTGTTTCACTGCGTTCAGCAGTTATTTCAATATTGTCTAAAATCGCTGCAGAAGGGCTTAGGTTGATAATACCTAAATCAATAGTTTTTTCAGTATCAGTTACTTCGACGGGATCTATAATCAAAGATTCATAAGAAATGAAATCAATTTTAGCTTTATAGATTCCTGGTTTCACTTCAAGTCTAAACTTGCCATTCAATTCACTTAAGCCACCAGTGATAATTTTATCTTCAGAGTCAATAATTGAAATGGTAGCAAATTCAAGTGGACTTGAGGTCTCATTATCTAATATCTGACCCTTAATTGTGATCAGAGATGAGATTGCTAACTGAGAATTATTCGGACCCGCATTTTGGCCCCAACCAATTGAATAAAAAGAAAGCGATAGCAGTAGAAAAGTAATCCTTAGTCTCATTGTATAAAATTGAGCAAATATGCTGAAATATGAACCTTTTTGGGGTTTGCCTGCTTAATTTAGCAGAGCATTAACACTGTATTCTCAAATAAATTCAACAAGCTTTTAGTTATTTAGTTAAGATTATTGAATTCTTGCGTAGAGAAAACATAACATAAAGTAAATAAATGCATAAACCGCTTATAAGTTCAATAATGATTTTACTGATTTTATCAGTATTTCAATATGAAGCGCCAGCTCAGTCTAAATCTTATAAGCGATTTTCTAGGAAAGCTGTTTTGGAAAAAGTCAATAAATTAAGGGAAAATGGTTGTTATTGTGATGGAGAAAGAATGCCTCCTGTTCCAACTTTAGAATGGCATTCAACCTTAGAAAAAAGTGCTTATATGCATGCAAAAGAAATGCAACGATATAATTATTTCGATCATATAAGCATAAATGGTAAGGACGTAGGACAAAGACTTGATAAACTGGGATATAAATGGCATTACGTGGGCGAGAACTTAGCAGTCGGCCAAAAAGATTTCGATCATGCCATGAGGGACTGGATAAAAAGTCCTTCACATTGTAAAATGCTTATGAATCCTAATATGACCCAAATTGGTATTTCTAGATATGGTAAATATTGGGTTCAACATTTTGGCAAACCCATGCCTCCCAAAATGAAGAGAACAAAAGTTACCTACACCGAAGGTTAATACTATATTTAAGTATGCGCTTTAACATTGGCATATACATTCTAAGTTATTTCTCCTTGCTTTTGTGCTCATCACAGCTAAATGCTCAGCAAGAAAAAGTTAAGATTAAAAACGCAGATAGAGTTATTGCATCTGTTCAAGATCAAGAGCAAACGCTTTTAGGAAATGTAAAAATGGTCCATGACAGTATTTTCATGTTTTGTGATTCCGCTTGGGTACATGAAAACTATGTAATATCTGTAGGTGAGGTTATTATGGTTCAGGAAGATACAATTAATGTTTTTTCGGACTCACTATATTATAATAGTGAAAGCAAATTAGCTGAGCTTTATAAGAATGTTGTTTTGGAGAATGGCGAAAGAAATCTGTTTACAAATTTCCTCATTTATGACCTAGAATCTAAAATAGCCAACTTTAAGGATACGGCTATAATGCAAAATGGGTCTATGCAATTAAGCAGTATAAAGGGAGAATATTTTGTAGATAAAAAATTAGCATATTTCTATGAAGAGGTAACTATCATTGATGGGGAAATGCAGTTGAAAACGGATTCGCTTCGATATGATACAGATATTGATCGTGCATACTTTTTAGGACCCACATACATAACTGAAAATGATAGAAAGGTCTATTGTGAATCTGGTTACTATGACCAAAAAGAAGGAAGAGCATACTTTTCAGATAACGCAATTATAAACGAAAACGATAGGAAGGCTTCAGCACAATCAATTAGTTATAACAGCCAAGACAGCACAACCACTTTTAAGAAAGATGTAGTGATCATCGACTCAACAAGCACAACAAAGGGTAATGAAGTGATTTTAAACGAGTCAAATAATGAGGTAAGAATCATTGGAAATGGTAGCTATGAAGATACGAATACGAAGATTTTAGGAGAGGATATTTTATATAATAAGGAAACAAAAGCGCTTCAAGTTTCTGGACCCAATACTGTATTTAAAGAGGACGGTACACTTTATTCTGAAGCATTAGATTATAATGATGAAAGTGATTTCGGTATAGCTACAGGCAATGTCATTTGGCGTGATACAGTTGAAAGTAGAATATTGGATACAGATATTTTGCATTACAGAGATAGTTCTAGTTATTTTAAGGCGATAGTAGGGGAGAGGAGACCATTATTAAAGCAATTAATTGAAGATGATACGCTTTACATTAGTGCAGATACGCTTATGTCTTTTTCAGTTGGAGATACCATGAGTTATTTGGAGGCGCTAGGTGATGTACGCATCTTTAAATCAGACTTACAAGGTGTTTGTGATTCCTTATCTTTTTCTGATCAAGATTCCATATTGCAATTATTTAAGAACCCCATTACTTGGTCAGATTCAACGCAGTTTCTTGGAGACACTATTAGAATTTATTTAGAAAATGAGGAAGTATCTGAAATTGTGGCTGAAGTAAATGGATTTCTGATTACAAAAGATCAAGGTAAATACTATAACCAAATAAAAGCGAAATACCTTCATTCATATCTCGACAGTAACAAGTTAACTTCGCTTTTAAGTAAAGGAAATGCAGAGTCTTTATATTTGGTTAAAGATGAAGAAGAGGCTTATGTTGGTCCGAATAAAACACTTTGTAGTGAAATGACTTTCTATTTTAAAAACGACGAGATAGAAACAATACACTTTATCACAGAACCTTCAAATATACTGAAGCCTATTGAAAAAACTAGTGATTCAGATTTGTATTTAGATGGATTTATATGGCATGAAAAGAAAAGACCTTTAACGATTCAACAAGTGAGAAATCGCAAGGGACAAAATTCTTCAAATCAGAAATTTCAATCTGAGCCAGAGGATGAATTTGAGGCTAAGATTAATGAATTAACGACCAAAGAAAATATGAGGCAAGATTCTATTAAATCAAAAGAAAAGAAGTAATGAAAATAGCAGTTGTCTTTTATTTAATGTTGACTTCATTTTTTTGTCTAAGTCAAACGCAAAGTGAACAATTTGAAAAAGGTGTAAAGCTTTTTAATGAAAAAGATTATGCAGGGGCAGTCGCTTCTTTTGAACAGATTACATCAACTAAGCAATCTCCTGAGCTGTATTATAATTTAGCAAATGCTTATATAAAAAATAAACAATTAGCCAAGGCTATATTGAATTATGAGCGGGCAATTAAGTTAGCTCCAAATAATAAAAAGATTAAGCAAAATTTATCTATTGCGAGGGAACAAGTGGATGATGATGTTATTGAGATACCTGATTTTTTGCCTGTAAGAGTATGGAATGGTTTTTCTCAATTACTTACTCCTAAGTATTGGATTGTCCTTCAAGCAATATTTGGCTTACTAAGTTTATTAATTGTTTTTCTTCTACTGTTTAAAAGCGTACAAAAAAGACGACAATACCTTTTATTGCTTTTATTAGCTATTGTTGGATTTAGTTTTGCTTTGGCTGCAAGTTATAGTGCACATCAAAATTTTCAATATAATGACAAGGCTATTTTAATGGAGTCTTCAAATTTAATGGCATCTCCTGATGAAAGATCCGAGTTAATAAAAACTATTAATGAGGGTGCAAAATTGAAAATTCTAGATCGTATTGACCCTTGGGTAAAAGTAAGCCTTTTGAATAAAGAAATTGGCTGGATACTTGAAAGTGATCTGGAAAGGATATAAAAAAAGCGGATAATTACTTATCCGCTGATTTATTTTGGTTCAATATTATTTCTTATTCTTCTTCGCTATCTACTACAACTCTTCCTCCGTCAAGTTTGTCTTGAAGCACTTGTAGTTCATCCCATTTGCCGTCTCTTGCCAATTCAGCTTGTTGTGGCCATGTTTGAGGATCATGCATTTTAAACCTAGGACCAGCATTTGTTAATACTTCTTTGAGTTTATCAATATTAGCTGATGCTAAATCTGCGAAAGTAATAATCCCAGCAGCACTCAAATGTTCTGCAATTTTTGGACCGATACCCTCAATCTTTCTTAAATCATCTGGTTTAGAAGATCCAGTTGACGGTGAAGGACTTGTGGCAGCTGGAGCAGCTTTAGCTGCGCTAGTAGCTGGGGCGCTTTTAGGAGCAGAAGCTTTTACCTTAGTAGTATTTGTTGCAGCTGCAGCATCACTAGGTATGATATTGACATACGTTCTACCAAGTCTTTTCTTTTTAAAATCAACTAAGCCTTCAATCTTTGCATGAAGAGTAAAGTCTTTACCCATATAAACATTATCTCCAGGATGAAATTTTGTTCCTCTTTGTCTGACGATTATATTTCCAGCCTTAGCATATTGTCCGCCGAATAATTTTACGCCCAGTCGTTTACTAATACTGTCACGTCCGTTATCCGTACTACCTACACCTTTTTTATGAGCCATTTTTTAAGCTTTTGAATGATTATCCAGTAATGGAATCAATTTTAATTTTCGATAAGTATTGTCTGTGGCCATTTTTTACCCTGTAGCCTTTTCTTCTCTTCTTTTTAAATACTATGACCTTGTCTCCTTTTAGATGTTTGATTACAGTTGCTGTAACCTTTGCTCCACTTAAATTTGGAGCACCAATATTTGTCGTGCCACCGTTTGAAGTTAAAAGAACATTGTCAAATTGGACACTTTTTCCTTCTTCAGTGTCTAATCTGTGAACATAATATTCTTTGTCAGCTTCGACTTTCATTTGTTGTCCAGCAATATCTACTATAGCAAACATGATTATTCAGTTATTTTTGAAAAATGGACTGCAAAGATATGTTTTTTAACCACTAAATCAAATAGAATAAGCGCATAGCATAGATATTAATATTCATATAAGTTAAAATCATATATAATGCTGATAATCAATCATTTATTGTCAAGAACATCTTGTAGGTAAAGTGTTTTTCTTAACTTTTGACCATTTCTTTCGACAGTGATTTTAATATGCTTGTTTTTACGTTTTATAAGCTTACGATAAATTCCGTTTATATTATAAAAGCTTGTTGATAGTAGGCCCACTCTTTTAATAATATCTCCAGATTTAATTCCAGCTTTTTCTGCCGGAGAACCTGACATCACTTCTTTGACAAAGAAGTCTCTGAGTTCTGGTCCAAAAGCATATATAATCAAACCACTGACATCGTATTGAAAATCTTTATTGAAATTTTTATTTGGTTTGAAATAGAGCTTATTGTTAACGTAGTCTATGACAATTTTAAATCTTTCTAATAATGGATTTCCTAATAAGCCATTACGTACGATAAATTCATTATCAAGGCTATCAAGATCGTATCTCTGATAACTGGTAATGATGTTATTAAAAGTAAATTCTTGACTTAGATTTAAAGATGATATTTTACCAATATATCCTTCAATATCTCCACCAAGTCCTTTGCCCAAATTACCAGAGAGAAATTTACCTGGAAGATTTACTTCAGCATATTCATTTAAAAAGAGCAATAATGGTATGGCTGCTCCAGTATCCAACAACATAATAATATCGACACTATCACCTTGAGTTGTTTCAATGCTACACTCGATATATGGCTTGTGCTTTATTATTCTCATATTGAGAGGGTGGTAGCCTTTTTTAAGGATATCTGAAGGGGTTTTTCGCATAAGTCTCAGCTTTCTTCTTTTGTAGTCAATTTCTACCGAAAGACCTCTAAAAAATCTTCCACCTATTATACCATCAATTCGTTTACCCGTTAACTCTTCTAGATGTAGAAAGTCATCTTCCAAAACAATCAAGTCACGATTGACTTTTTTAGTGTTTTCAAGTTTGATAGGTACGCCTCTAGTAATATGTGCAACGACATTCTGTTGTAGATCAGCTCCAAATATCTCTATGGTCTTATCATATGGATATCCTAGAATATCTGCTATTTCTTTCTTAAATAGTATAATGTGTTCGGCACCAGTATCGAATATAAAAGTGAAAGGTAAGTTAGAAAGCCTTGTTTTTAAAAGAATAAAGTTTCGGTCGTACTCGAATTCTAGCTCTACTTCATTCTTGTCTCCAAGTAATTCGAGCCCTAGTACCTGAGTGTATCCGGTATGATAATATCCTAGAACCACCCAAAAAATTAAAAACTTAATTCTAGTCAACAAAGGAAGTTTTATAAATGGAAAATACCTATAACACTATAATAAAACAAAAAAGCCTGCTGATTAGTCAATCAGCAGGCTTTCAATATACTTTAACAGAATAATTATTTCAATATTGAAATTTCAATTCTTCTGTTTTGTTTTCTACCTTCTTCAGTATCATTAGAAGCAGCAGGATCAGAAGATCCTAATCCTTTAGTTGTAATTCTATCTGGACCAACACCAGCTTTCATTAATCTTCTTTTTACAGAAGCCGCTCTTTCATTTGAAAGCTTCACATTACCAGCAGCATCACCTGTATTATCAGTATGACCAGTTACGTGAACTTTCACATTTGGGTATGCTTTTAGAATGGCAGCGATATTATCAACCTCAACACCAGTTTCTCCAGAAATTGCTGCAGATCCCGTATCAAAAGTTAAATTGTTGAATCTAAATTTAGAATCTCCTTTAAATCCGCCATCAATAAATTTCATCATTTGATCACCAGCAGAACCAGCTGCGAACTTAATGCCATCTAATGTTTTCTTAGCAGCCTCATCTATTGTTGAGAATACTGATCCGATCGCATCTCCTGCAGCATCAACTACAGAGCCAGCAGCATCTCCTACTGCTCCAGCAGCATCTCCTGCAGCGTCAACTACAGAGCCAGCAGCATCACCTACCATGTTTTTCGTGTCACCTGCAATGTCTCCAACTGATTTTTCGCCTCCAAGCATTTTGTATGCGCCAAATGCAACAGCTGCTAAAATCAATAGTGGTAATAAGATTTTCATCAATCCACCACCAGCAGCTTTACCAGCATCTACAGCACCACCAGCTAAATCAGCGGCACCACCTACTACTTTCTTACCTGCATCCATAGTGCCTTTTGCGGCGTCACCAGCTAAATCAGCTGCGCCACCTACTACTTTTTTACCAGCATCACCAAGATCACCAGCTAAGCCTGTAACTGCATCGAATCCTTTACCTAAGAATCCCGCACCTAGAGAACTTAAAAGACCACCTGGCATTGCAGATTTTACAGCTCCTCTTTGAGAACCTAAAAACTTGCCTAAGCCTACAGCATCTAAAGCCTTGTCTTTGATATGGCGACCGATCATACTCATTAAAAATGGAGCAGCCATTTTAATTAAAGATGATGCTGCACTGCCTTTTAGACCACTAAAACCAGCGATTTTATCAATAAACCCGCCAGAGTTACTTCCTAAAAGTAGATTTAAAACTCCTGAACCTCCGTTCATAAGTTTTGCTACATTACCTGCTCCACCGCCGAACAGACTGCCTACATTGTCAAGGATGCCAGTATCAGCTCCTTTGGCCATGTCAAACAATTTGCTCAAACCATCACTATCATCAGAAGTATCAATCATTTTGCCCATTAATGCTGGAAAAATACCATCCAATGCTTTACCTACACCAGACTCTGATTCACCTAGAAATTTTGAAGCGCTTGATATTAAAGAACCAGACACCTGGTCTTTCATCATATCGAGTAAATTCATTTATAAAAGTTATTTAAGGTTAGAAATAAATAATTTAGTTTTTAATGAAACATACCTGTCTAGGTAGATTCAATGTTTTTTCGTTTCGTTTTTGGAATAGGAAAGGGAAAGCACCTTTAGGAATGACTAACAATGCGATATAACTGCTAATGTTTACAATTGGTTCCCAAAAGTATTAATATTATCGCATAATTTCATATGTCTCAAATTCTAATAGATAAGAAAGAACTGACCGTTTTGCTCTCTCAATTTGATGAAATTGAGCAAAGGCAGGAATTTGGAAGGGATCAATTGAATAGATCATTTAAGTTATACAACTTGTTTTTTGAAATTATATCGCAAAATGATCCGGTCCAGTTTACCACCTTGTTTTCGAGAATTGCCTTCATTTCAACTAAGTTTCAATGGTCAGGAGACCTCATTTCACAAAATCATTACTACAGAAGGCGGTTAGAGAATAGGATATATAAAGAAGAACAGTTTAAAGAATTGATTTTACTAGCTCCCAAGTTGGTTAAGATTAATATAAACCATATTGCAGATCTGGATTTACATTTTGACGTCGAACCATTTTTTCAAAAACTATCTAGAGGTAAATCAACTTTAAAGAAAAAAAGGTTTGAACGGATATTACGTGGAATGGCTTTCTCCGTTAATGAGCAATTAGAGTTTTTGGTTGTTCTCGAAAATGATCCAGAACAACATTCAAAAGTTACACTTAAATCTGAACAAGCAAAAAGACATTTAAAAGGTATACTTAAGTTTATTGAGTTCCCAGTAGTTGTATCTTTTGTTGACAATAGTATAAGTGATGAAGGATTTATTCAAGCTAATATGTTTGTCATTCAACCTGACTTTTTGTTTGGCGTGACTTCTGTTTCAGAATGTTTTCAAAGTGGTGCGAGTAATGCATTAAAATATCTTTCAAGTAAGCTTATACCCCAAGATTATAGCGTTCATTTATTGCTAGGGAATATTGTGAATTTTTTCTTAGATGAATTAATTTCTAATCCTGAAGTAAGTTTTAAAAGAATCCTTCCTTCAATTTTTAAATTAGCTCCTACGCAATTTGCACTTTTAAGCGATATACAATTGGCTGATTTATTAGGTAAGTTAAAAACGCACTTCCTTAATCTTCAAGACTCTGTGAAAAATGGTTTGATCAATTTAAAAATTCATAATTCAAACTCATATTTAGAGCCAAGTTTTTATTCAAACGAATTTGGTCTTCAAGGAAGATTGGATCTCCTGCATGATAGTTCTTCTGACGAAAATTTAGATATCGTCGAATTGAAAAGTGGTAGATTATTTAGGGCTAATGCATATGGATTAAATGCAAATCATTATACCCAAACTTTGCTTTACGATTTATTAGCGGAATCAGTTTATCGAGGAAAACGAAAGGCTAATAGCTATATCCTATATTCCGCCTTAACGTCTGATCAATTGAAATATGCTCCAAAAGTAAGGAAGAAACAATACGAAGCGCTTAAGGTCAGAAATGAGTTGTATATTCTAGAATCAGTATTAGCAAAATCTGAAGAAGGTAATTTTCAATCTTTAACATCGTTTCTCGATCCTTCGAAAGTATCAACTGATTTTAGATTCCTTAAGAAAGGTGCTGAACAATTTTCAAATACTATTCAGAAATTAGATGCATTAGAAATAGCTTATTATTCAAACTTCTTGGGATTTGTTTCGAGAGAATTTCAATTGTCCAAGACGGGAGAGCATGGCATATTTAAATCCAATGGTTTAGCATCCATTTGGCTTGACTCTACAGAAGAGAAAATGGAAGCATTTAGGATGCTTTCCTATTTAAATATAAAAGAACATATAACTGAAGATCAAGACTCTCTTATAGTACTCACGTACTCAGATAGGTCCAATATCTTGTCTAGATTTAGGAACGGAGATATTGCAGTATTCTATCCAGATAAATCTGATGTACATTCAGCACTTTTATCTCAAGTCTTTAAATGCACGATTATATCAATTAATTCAGAAGAGATCACCATAAGGCTTAGGGCAAAGCAAGGCAATTTTCAAATCTTCGACGAAAATAGATTTTGGCATTTAGAGCCCGATATGCTAGAAAGTGGATTCACAAAACAATTGCATGGATTATATGAATTCATAAATGCATCGAAGCGATTTAGAGATTTGATTTTAACCAGGATAAAACCTGATAAGCCAAATACTAAAGGCCAATTCTTTAATAACCCTCATTTGACTCAACAACAAAAAGAAATTCTAAATGAGGCCATAGTAAGTCCAGATTATTATTTGTTGTGGGGCCCTCCTGGAACGGGTAAGACTAGCGTAATGATTAAAAATTTGGCAGATTTTTATATGAATAAAACTAAGCTGAATGTTTTATTCTTAGCATATACAAATAAAGCAGTTGATGAAATATCAGATGCGGTCAGCAGTATTCAGAATGCAAAATTTATAAGAATTGGATCGCGTTTTTCTACCAAGGAAAAGTTTAAATCCCGTTTATTAAGTACTATCATGGAAAAGGTAAAGTCACGAAAAACTTTATTGAATATGATAAATGAAACACGATTTTTTGTGTCGACCGTGTCTTCTTTTCAAAGTAATCTACCTCTTCTTAAAATTAAGAAATTCGATATCGTCATAATAGATGAAGCTTCTCAATTATTAGAACCAATGATTGTTGGCTTATTGACTAAGTTTAAAAAGTTCATCTTGATTGGTGATCATAAACAGTTGCCAGCAGTTGTCACCCAAAAACCAGATCAATCCTTTTGCAAAAGCCATGAATTAGATGCCATAGGTCTAGTGGATATGCGTATCTCATTATTTGAAAGAATGTATAAGTGTTGCGAGAGAAATGAATGGAATTGGGTGATAGGAGCATTACGAAAACAAGGTCGAATGCATCAAACCATTCAACAATTTGTAAGTCCTGTATTTTATGAAAACAATTTGGGTTTATTAGATATTGAAAGACTTACTCAAAAGCCGGCTTTAAAGGATTTTAATACTCAATCAGCATTTCTCATTCAGAATCGAATGATATTTATAGATGTTCCAATAGATCATTTGTTGACAAATAAAACAAATCAAAGAGAGGCAAAGCTTGCTGTCGAAATAATTGATTTATGGGGCAATATTTACATGCAAAATAATTTACAAATCGAAGAGGATTCTATTGGGGTCATAACACCATTTAGATCACAGATTGCTCTTATCAAGGAAGGATTAGATAACTTACCTTCGAGGCACATAATTACAGTTGATACTATTGAAAGATATCAAGGAGGTTCTAGAAATCAAATTGTTATTTCCTTATCTGTGAATCAGAATTATGCTTTAAGGCAAATTTCTAGCCTTACTGATGAAGGAATAGATCGCAAACTCAATGTAGCACTAACAAGAGCGAAAGAGCACGTAATTATACTTGGAAATAAAAAAGTGTTGGAGACAAATCCGCTTTATGCTCAATTGATTGATTATTGTAGATGTATTAATTTAGCAGACTTTGAGCAATTATAAATACAGCACTTGAAAGTTTTAATGGTTTGTTTAGGGAATATTTGTAGATCTCCTCTTGCACATGGTATTCTTCAAAGGGAAATAGATGATAAAGGATTAGGATGGGAAGTAGATAGTGCAGGTACTTCAGGATGGCATGTAGGAGAACAACCTGATGCTCGATCTATAGAAGTAGCCATGCAAAATGGCATCAATATTACGTGCCAAAAATCAAGAAAATTTTTAAAATCTGATCTTGAGGATTTTGATTTAATCATTGCTATGGATGCCCAAAATTATCAAGACATTTGTGCTTTGTCCTCAAGTGAAGTTGAAAAAAAGAAAGTAAAAATGCTTCTTAATTATTCTTATCCTGGTGAAAATAGAGCGGTCCCTGATCCATATTATTCCGGAGGATTTGATTATGTCTATGATTTGATAAATGATGCGGTAAAAAAACTTATAGAGGTTGAAAGCTAAAAGTTTTAAAATCAATGTAGTCGGGAGAGTTCAAGGTGTAGGTTTTCGATATTTTACCAAAAAGAAAGCTGATGAATTAGGTTTGTTTGGAAGGGTTAAAAACTTATACGATGGATCAGTTGAAATCCATATTGAGGGAGATGAATATTTAGTATTGGAATTTTTGGAATGGTGCCATGATGGACCTTCTTCAGCAATTGTTAATTCTCTTTCTTATATAGTAGATGAACTTAAATCTTTCAAATCTTTTGAAATAATTAGATAACTTTTACAAATACAGTATCCAACTTGTCAAATAAACCTGGATTTATAAAATATTGTTCCATAACATTCTTCATTTTAACTTTAGTTGGGAGTGGTCTGTATTACTTCTTTGGTGATAATGTATACGGAGGTTTAGGCGTTGGTGTTGCATTAATGAGCATGTTTTCTTTTTTTCATCTACGTCAACAACTTCAGAATAAATCCTCAGCTATAGAATCGTCGTTCACTTGGTTGCTGCTAGGATTGTCTATAGGAGGCATAGTAATGGCTCTGTTAAATAATTATGTTTTTGACAGTGATTTTGGTGTGGGGTTAGGTGTTGGTATTTGCTTTATTTCAGCTGCTATTTATTGCTGTGAATTATTAATTAGGTTTCTTGATTCTGTTAAATAAATAGAATTTAATTATACAAATTTTGATCTAGCCGAATAATCCGTTTCTGCTTTGAAATTGGAATGATTATAAAAAGTACTAAACGATTTGATTTATTATATCATTCCATTAGGTCTATATATTACCATATACTTGAGCCACAAAGTGTCCATTTAGGAAAGCGTTGGTTTCAATCTGGCTCTGGAATATAGGTCCCTTATATTTTCCTGTAGCTAATAATTTTGCTGCTTCACATAGTGGTGCAGCAGTAGTTGTTTGAATGGCTCTTAATGTTTGCTTACCTACAGTTGAAGGATAAATTTGAATACTTTTCTCTATAGCTCTTAGAACCCCTTTTTGATCTCTTCCTTTAACAGAAGAAAAAACGACAACTTTATCATCTTCAACAGCCGGTATGATATCTAACATAGTTTGATTTAAGAAACTTACCTTATCCTTATTTTCAGGCGTTGAATCAATAATGCTTCTTACCCAATTATAATGACCTGGATATCTTATTGTTTTATAGTTTAGATTTTTGACCTTTCCAGCTAAGGCAATTGGCAGATCTGCAGCTCCCCCAGAGGTAAAATCATCTTCGTAGACAACACCCTCAATTAATAACTTTTCAGTTTTTGATAAAGAAGATATCGTGCTTGTTTCAAAATTATTAACAACAAGCGCATCTTTTATATACTCTGTGGCAACGCCAATGGGACTCCAAGTGTATGCATAGAAGTGAGGTTCTCTTGCATGTCGTGATAGTGCACCCACCTTCATATCTATAGAATCAACTTCTTCAACATTATACGTTTCGGTAAACTGCTTAAATAAATGATGGCTAAGCACATTTATATAACCTGGTGCTAAACCAGTTTGGAGAATAAAACCAGTTTCTGCACCTTGAGCGATCTTAGTAACTTCCTCTGTCTCTTGAACATACTCTGTTAAGTTCGCATAATGACATTTAAAATCCTTTGCAAACTGTGCTAATCTTGGAGCTTCACTTCCTGGAAGGCAATCTAGAATGATATTTGTTTCCTTTAGATAAGATGTTAATGTCTCAGAATGACCATTCTCTGGAAATTTGAATCCAATTGCCTTATTTGATTCTGAATTTGTATTAACAAAATTAGCTGCTTCGAGAGCCGTTTGTTCAAATCTATCTCCGATATATATAACACCATCAAATGATGCATCTGATGCTAATATCAATCCTGCAGCTTGACCAATTCCTCCAGCCCCTGCAATTAATATATTGGTTTGTTTCATTCAGTTAGAATTTATGCCAAATATAAGTCTCCTTTCTTGCACAGGAAAGGCATCATATGGGTATATCTGACACTAAGTAGTAAGGTTTTCAGTTTAGAAGAATTGAGCGATAATTACATATTATATAATATACATATGCGTTAAATACTGATTATCAATAAAAAATACTTGTAATATTTTTTTAATATGAAATAAAAGCTTTTATATTCGCCCTACATTTTATTCCAATACCGATTAACTATGGCTAAAAAGCGCTCGAAAAAGAATTCGAAGGGAAGGTTATCCAGTTTTAGTTTTAAAGATGAAAGGTTCCTCAAGATATTTGGGGTTTTCCTGCTGTTTTTCAGCTTATTCATGGCCATTTCATTTTTCTCCTATTTCTTTACTTGGAAGTTTGATCAAGATAAAGTAATGACTTTATCAAGTTCGATTTTATTTGATGGAGAGGTTCAAGTGCAGAATCTATTGGGTCGACTTGGTGCATTTATTTCGCACACATTTTTCTATTGGGGATTTGGATTAGCATCCTTTGGTATTGTAATATTACTTATTAGACTAGCACATGATTTAATTAAGAAAGTACCTCTAAGACCATTCGTTAATTTTTCTTTTCATGTCTTGTTTATCATGACATTCATTTCTATTGTACTAGAATTTTTCGCCTACAAATCTGAATTTAGCTGGGGAGGATTTATGGGATATTCAATCTGTAATTATTTATCAAGTTTCCTTGGTCAGATTGGATTGATTCTTTTTATGGTACTATTAATTGCGGCAGTATTTATTTGGGTGGTTAACCCACTCTTAAGATTTGAAGGAATAAAAATGGCAACGGGGTTTGATAATATCTCGTTTCCTAAACTTGATTTTAATTTTGGTTCAAACAATGGTTCAGCTGGTGTTGAAGAATATCTAAAACCTAAGAAGAAAGTAAAAAAGAGAAAGAACTTGTTTGAAGGCCTCGAAGGGTCCATGCCAAAAACCGATGAAGGAATTGAGGAAGCTTTAGAGTCATCTGATTCAATTGAACTGAAGCTTCCTGATTCCAATCCTAAACCTAAATCTGCATCTATTGATCCTGAGCAACTTCAATTGGAGTTATCTGAAACAAATATCGAAGAGACAATCCCTGCTCCTGAACCAGCTAGCGATCTTCCAGTGGAGCTAAATAAAGCTAGTGTTCCTGATATGGACAGCGAGCGGATGTATGTAACAGAAGAAAATCAAGACAATTTTGAACCTTATGATCCAATAAAAGAATTGTCATCTTATAAGTTTCCTGAATTGGAATTATTACAAGATTATTCAGAACATAAGGTTGAAATCAATAGACAAGAATTAGAGGAAAATAAAAATCAGATAGTCAGTACGCTTCTAAACTATAAGATTAAAATCACTAAAATTAAAGCGACAATCGGTCCTACTGTAACGCTTTATGAAATCGTACCGGCACCTGGTGTGAAGATCTCCTCTATTAAAAAATTAGAGAATGACATAGCATTAAGTTTATCTGCATTAGGGATTAGAATCATTGCACCTATACCTGGGAAGGGTACTGTAGGTATTGAAGTGCCAAACAAGAATAAACAAATAGTCTCTTTTAAGGAAGTAGCAGCATCTTCTAAGTTTAATACTATCAAGATGGACCTTCCGATAGTTTTAGGGAAGACTATTTCTAATGAAGTATTTGTAGCTGATTTAGCGAAGATGCCTCACCTTTTAATTGCTGGTGCTACAGGTCAAGGTAAATCAGTAGGTATCAATACAATTTTGATGTCGATACTTTATAAGAAGCATCCATCTCAGGTAAAGTTGGTCATGATTGATCCTAAGAAAGTCGAACTATTTCCATATAGTTCGTTAGACAAACATTTCTTAGGATTTCTTCCGAATGAAGATGAACCTATCGTAACAGATACTCAAAAGGTTATCCAAACATTAAATTCTCTTACTGTAGAGATGGATACCAGATATGACTTACTTAAGAAAGCAAGAGCAAGAAATATTAAGGAATATAATGAGAAGTTCATCGCAAGGAAACTGAATCCAAAAGATGGGCACAGGTTCTTGCCTTTTATAGTTTTAGTAATTGATGAGTTTGCTGACTTGATCATGACTGCAGGTAATCAGATAGAGTTACCTATAGCAAGATTGGCGCAGTTAGCAAGAGCGATAGGTATTCACTTAATAATAGCTACTCAGAGACCTTCAGTAAAAATTATTACTGGTATGATCAAGGCTAATTTCCCTGCAAGGATTGCTTATAAAGTGACTTCCCAAATTGATTCTAGAACAATTTTAGATACTAAAGGTGCAGAGCAATTGATAGGGAAGGGAGACATGCTATTGTCAGTGGGAAGTGATGTTGTAAGACTGCAATGTGCTTTTGTTGACACACCAGAAGTTGAAGCTGTAATCGATCATATATCGAATCAAAGAGGATTCGCTGAACCATATCATTTACCTGAAGTCGCTGATGAAAATGCTGAGTTAGGATCTTCAAATTTAAAATGGGGTGATTTAGATCCTATGTTTGAAGAGGCTGCTAGATTGGTTGTGTCAAATCAACATGGGTCGACATCTTCATTACAGAGAAAACTACAGTTAGGCTATAACAGAGCAGGCCGAATCATGGATCAAATGGAATGTTTGGGCATTGTCGGCGAATCTAACGGGTCAAAGCCTCGACAAGTTTTATTTACTAGTGAGATGGAATTAATGCACTATATCGAGCATCTTAAAGCTGGTAAAGTATAGACTAACCTTCGCTTTGATTAGATTGAATTTCTTGACCTTTTTCTTTGACGGAATCCATAACGTCTATCAGCTTATTCCAGAATTCTTTGAATACAGGCTGTAAAGATTGACCGATATCTTGTGTCATTCTTGGTAAAGGTTCTAGTAAGCTGTAGGAGAAAGATTGAGCTTTTTGTTCTTCTGAAATCAAATCTATTTTATCAACTAGACTAACTGCAAAGCTGATAAGTATGGCATAGAACAATCCCATTAACCCAGCACCTAATAATTTATCAAGTAAACCGATATTCATTGATTTAGCCGCTTTTTCTAATTTATTGCCGATAAATCGAATAAGTGCCATAACGCCAATAAATGTGATCACAAAACCCAAAACAAAGGTTATCCCTCTATGGATATTGGTCATGTTTTCTAGTGCTGTAATGACTATTGGAGACAGCTTCATGGCTGCGACAATAGCGACAACTAGTGATAGAGTAGCAAAAACAGTTTTAATTAAACCCTTAGTGAATCCTTGATATAAGCCATAAGCGACTATTATTCCAGCAATAAGATCTAGTATCATGATTCTATAAAAAATTGTTAATTAAGGATAATACGGCACTAAGTGGAAACAAAGATTGATTATTGATGTAGTAAATATTGTATATTTTTAAGTTTTAATAGAATTTGAGTCAATAAATACCTTGAAAATCTTTATAAAATCAATTCTTTTTGTAGTAATACTTCTTCAGGGAGTGGCCCTCAAAGCTGATATAAACTCTAGTAGGATAGATTCTCTACCTTCTGTTTTTATGATTGGTCAGAATGAAGTTGAGTATGAAGACTTAGTCGCTGACTGTAATGATCTTTTATTATCAGTATGTGATGATTCTATGGATGAAGCCTACAGAAAGTGGCTTAGCTTATTAAGTGAAATGGAAAAGTATGCGGAAAAGCGTGAATTTGATATCAAGGGCATAAAAATTTGGCTTAACGTATTTTGGAAACCTGATGGTACTATTAAGCATCTCGTGTTTTACCCAAAGCCTAATTCGAGAAATATGAACTTTGATCAACTCACTGAATTTTTTAATGAGTTTCAGAGTGAATATAAAATGGACTTTTCTTATCAAAAGTGCTTTAGTCATTATGGAAGTGCAGCATTCCCTTCATTTGCAGACCTTTATCTAGGCAAACAATAATTTGATTTAACAGAGTTTTAAATCTTCTTAATAGTTCAAAAACATATTTTTGATAAGCCATTGAGTCTTTATTTAAAAGCATAGTATGAGAATACTCTTATTTTTTTCCATCCAATTAACTTTTTTCATTTCAAGTGTTGCGCAAGAACCAGCTATTGAATTATCGGATGAAAAAGCGGTTGAGATATTTGAAGTTATCAAACAAGAATATGATCAATACGATTCTCATAAATTTAATTTCGACATCCTAGTTCAGAGCCCAGATTATGATGATTCTAGTTTTAAAGCTGAATTAATACAATCTGGAGATAAGTTTTCTTTAGACATGGATGATAGAATGATTATTTCTGATGAAGAGACAGTCTGGGTTTATTTTAAAGAGAGAAATGAACTACAAATTAATGACGCTGATTTTGATGAGGATTCAGGAGTAATTACTCCAAGTGATTTATTCTCTTTACATACTTCAGGTAATTATATTTTCATGTTGTCGAATAGTTACATGAAAGGAACACATACAGTATCTGAGATTGAGTGTAAGCCTATTTCAAGTGATTCTGAATTTTTTAAAATTCGTATAGTCATTGATGAGACTTTAAAGCAGCCATTGGAGGCCATTATCTTTTCTAAGGATGGTTCGAGGATGACAATGAAAATGAAAGATCACCTAAAAGGATTCAAATGTACTGATGATACTTTTTCATTTGATGAAAGCGCTTTCGAAGGTATACTAGTGGAAGATTTAAGATTCTAATACTTCTGGGGTCTTTTACGATATAATTTTTTCTCGAATTATATATTCTGCAGTTTCTTTTCCCCATAGTTGATAAGTTAATGCGGAAGGGTGGACGCCATCTGAAAAGAAATCTTCTTCTGTGTATTTGTTATCAAGCCTTTGCATCCAATCTTTGAGTATAATTTTCTCATTGTTAAAATAAATGTTTTCAAATTTCGAAGTGACATCTTCCACAATTTCTCTCATCCAGTTGATATTACTTCCAATAGATCTTCTGAGTAGAAAATTAAAAGCTGGAAAATCTTCAATAGGAGGCATATTAAGGTATACGATAGGTGTAGAAGGAAACCTTTGAATTAGACTTTGATTAAGTGACATCAAATCACTTTTCCATTTAGAAGGTGAGGTGTACTTAAAGGCATCATTGCCTCCAAGTCCTATTATTACAATATCATAAGTTTGATCAGGTACTTTTGGAAGGATTCGTGTTTCTACCAATTTAGCTGTAAATCCATTTCTCGCATTTACATTCCAATTGAAAGAAGATTTTAAGTAGCTTTTTAATGTTTCACAAAGATGTCCTCCAAATCCTTCACGGTGGGTTTTAGCACCTATGCCCGCCATGGTACTTTCGCCTAGTATTAGAATTTCTTTAGCATTTTGTTGATTTTCACCTCTAGTGTCTTTTGGTGGCTGTAAGACTGATATAGCGCCATACAGTCTTTTGCCTTCCAGATATAATAAGGGTAAAAATGGTGTTATTAAGAGCGTTGTTAAAAAATATCTTAATTTATATTTAAGCACAAAAGTTTATTTAACCACGTAATAAATATTTTCATCTAAGTCATTAGACTTTGTCTAAATTCACTACTATTGAGTATGGAATTTTGGTTCAAGTTACTGTTCCTTATTTGTACATCATCAATTTTGTATACTTATTTAGTCTATCCCTTGTTGATGTACTTTCTTTCACGAGGAAAGTTGTCCAATCAAGAGGTTTTTGATGCGGATGCTTCTTGGCCTGATGTAGCTGTGTTAATGGCTGCACATAATGAAGAGAAGGTTATTGAAAGTAAATTGAAATCATTGCTCTCTCAAAATTATAAAGGACAACTCAAGTACTTTATTGGATCGGATAATTCAACTGACAAGACAAATGAGATAATTACGACATTTCAGGAAAAAGAGCCTGCCATATATTTTATAAATTTTGAAAAACGGAGAGGGAAGCCTGCCATTCTTAATGACCTGAATAAATACGCTCAATCCCTTGATAATTTTAAACCTACCATTTACATAATAACTGATGCCAATGTGATATTAGACCCTAGTGTGATTCAAGGTCTGGTCCAGCACTTTAAAAATGATCAGATTGGATTGGTAGATGCGCATATGATTTATACAGATATGGTATCTGAGGGTATATCCAAAGCAGAGTCTAGTTACTTAGTTTCAGAAATGCGTTTGAAGGATTTTGAGAGTAAAGTAGGCCAGCGTATGATAGGTCCATTTGGTGGTTGCTATGCAATAAGGGCGAAGTTATTTAAAGATATTCCTGATAACTTTTTAGTAGATGATTTCTATTTAGCCATGAATGTTTTTAAAAAAGGATTTTCAGCTATTAATGAATTATCAGCAAAAGCTTACGAGCCAGTTACACATGGATTTTCTCAAGAATTTAAAAGAAAAAAGAGAATAGGTGCTGGTAATTTTCAAAATGTTATGGCTTATCCAAGTTTAATGCTGCCATTTAGCAAAGTCGGATTTAATATTTTCTCCCACAAATTGCTACGGTGGTTAGGTCCTTTTTTCTTGTTAGGGATTTTTATCTCATTTAGTTATTTCAGTTTTGGCAATGATGCCATATTAAAAGTGATTTCTATAATAGGCATATTGGGAATGATTGCTATACCTCTTTTAGATTGGATTTTAACACGTTTTGGGTTGAATTTTATGTTGCTTAGAGGCCTTAATTATTTCCTCATTATGAACATTGCCTTGCTTATGGGATTCATCAAGTTTTTAAAAGGAATAGATGAAGGTAAATGGGATAGAACAGAGAGAACAGCTTATCAATCTTCCAATATTTGAAGTCTGGCATATTCTAACATGATTCTCTTTTCAGGATTTTCTAAAGATTCATCAAATTTTATTGTAGCCACATTCCGTTCATCTATAGATAGAACTTTACCGATGCCAAATTTTAAATGGATTATCTTTTGACCTTCCTTAATTTCTGAAGCTAAGTTCGGTTTGAAGTCTTTAACATCTACAGGTAGTGTTTTTAGTTTTGCGGATTTCAATGGACGAAGATTACCTAACTTTTTAGGAGGTCCAAAATCAGGTTTCTGTTTGATTGAGATATTTGCTTCAATATTGTGGTCAGATATTTCTTCTAAGAACCTACTGGGGTCGTTATATCTTACTTGACCATATTGATATCGACTACTGGCATATGATAGCTGTAAGTGTTCTTTAGCGCGGGTTAATGCTACGTAAAATAACCTTCTTTCTTCTTCAAGTTGATCTGGTGATGAGAGTGACATGTAAGAAGGAAACAAGTTTTCTTCCATACCGACAACAAATACGGATTTATACTCCAAGCCTTTAGCAGCATGAACAGATAAAAGTGTGACGGTGTCATTATTATCCTTATTCTCATCTTGATCGGTCATCAAGGAAATAGTTTGTAAGAAATTGGCTAATCCTCGATCTTGATTATTAATATCTTCACCTTCGTCTAGTACATCGTCTTCAGTAAACTGTTGTATACCATCTAAAAGTGCATTAATATTCTCAATTCTATTTTTTGATTCTAAAGTATTTTCTGCTTTAAGTAAGTCTACAATCCCCGATCTTTTGACAATATGCAGTGCTGCTTTATAGGCATTATTTGTAGCGGCTTTTTCTTGGCTATCTCTGACTATTTTTACAAAATCACCCAGTGATTTTTTTGATCGAACATTTAATTCTATTTGATTGAGGCATTGCCACATAGAAAGTTCATTGTCATCAGCTAATTGCGTCAGTTTACCAATGGTAGTCTGACCGATTCCTCTTCTTGGATAATTTATAACCCGTTTTAATGCTTCATCATCTCTAGTATTTATGGCTAACCTAAGATATGCGATGACGTCTTTGACTTCTTTTCTTTGGTAGAAAGAAAGACCTCCATAAATTCTATAAGGAATATCATATCTTCTTAAGTGCTCTTCAAATACTCTTGACTGTGCATTGGTCCTGTATAAGATGGCTATTTCATGGTTCGGTAAATTGAACCTGTTTTTTTGTTCAATAATTTTATCAGCTACCAATTTGCCCTCTTCATTTTCTGTCATGGCTTTGACCAACTTCACTTTATGTCCACCATCATTTTCAGTCCAAATTTTCTTTTGAATTTGGCGTTTATTGTAATCGATAACTTCATTGGCTGCTTCAACAATAAAACTCGTTGACCTATAATTTTGCTCTAATTTAAATGTTTGGACTTCAGGAAAATCATTTTCAAATTGAAGTATGTTTTCAATCGTTGCACCCCTAAATGAATAGATACTTTGAGCGTCATCACCGACTATACAAACATTTTGTGGACTCTTGTCATAAATAGCAAAAAGCTTCAAGATTTCGTATTGAAGGAAATTGGTGTCTTGAAACTCATCTACCATCAAGTATTTAAATTGACCTTGATATTTTGATCTGATATTGTCCGGATTAGTATAAAGGAGTTTAAACATTTGTAATAGTAAATCATCAAAATCCATTGCTCCTGATCGTAGACATTTAGCTACATACTTTTCATAAATTTTGTATGTCATAGGACGACGATTCATTTGGTCATGATTCATCAACTCCTCATTTGCTACGTACATTTTAGGAGTAATTAAGTTGCTCTTTGCACTAGAAATGCGCGATTTGATAGCACCTACGTTATAAGCTTTTGAATCGAGATTCAATGTTTTTATGATCTCCTTTATGACACTTTTACTATCATCAGTATCGTAAATACTAAAATCATTTGGATAACCAATTCTATGTGCTTCAACTCTGAGGATTCTGGCAAAAAGAGAGTGGAAAGTTCCTGCCCAAACTTTGTATGCATCTGGGCCAACTACCTTTTCTATTCTCTCTTTCATTTCTCTGGCAGCTTTGTTAGTAAAGGTCAAAGCCAAAATTTGCCAAGGAGCAACACCTGATTGTATGAGGTGTGCAATACGATATGTCAAAACACGTGTTTTCCCGGAGCCTGGGCCTGCTATTACCATTACAGGACCATTTATGGTAGTAACAGCTTGTCTTTGAATATCATTTAGTTCATTAAGATAATCCATCGAGGTTGTAGTGTTTTTAATCATATAGAGCGCTAAATTACATTATTCACAATGCATATATGAACAATGTTGTTGATCAATTTATACCATTCATTAATTAAAATTACTTTTAGCATGATATGTAAACACAATGGATATTTCAAAAAGCATATTTGAATTTCTAAGGTTTTTAAAGCAACCTCAGTTTAATTATAAGAATGATCAACCTGAGACATTTGGGATGTTATTCATATTATATGGGTTTGTTTTTTTAACTGTTTTTTTTGTAGCTATTCCCGTTATGGCTTTAGCTGGGGTTGATGATATGGGACATGCTATAACAGATGTTTTAAAGGAGTATCCGATATGGATGTTTTTTTTGTTTACAGTTTTGATGGCACCGATTTTAGAAGAATTCATATTTAGATTCCCTTTAAGATATCCCTTAGTAGGACTTGTGTTTTTGGTTTTATTTATTCTTGGTGTTTTGGGTATTGCGAATAACACTTATTATTTTCTATCGTGGCTACATTTTGGAATTCTATCTTTTTTGATATTAATAATTGCGTTGATAACATGTTTACGATTTCAATTAGAATACCTAAGACTAGTATGGGTTAACTATTTTCCCTTTTTCTTCTACAGCTTTTTGGCATTGTTTGCATTAGCCCACATTTTTAATTTTTCTGATGTAGAACACTGGTATCTAGCTCCTGTTCTTGTGTTACCTCAAGCGATTTTAAGCCTCTTTCTTGGTTATGTGCGCGTACGAAATAATATTTGGCAAAGTATCTTTTTCCATGCTTTCCATAACCTTATTCCTTCATTAATGGTCTTGCTGGTTCCTGTTTCGGAATTTCAGTAATATGATTTGAGCTTTTAGTATATATTTGTGACCTGTTTAATCTCTTAAATACGGTATGTCTGAGAAAACCAGATATAGTGATAGCGAACTAAAAGAATTCGATGATTTGATTGTTGAGCGCATTGACAAAGCTCAAAAGGAATTAGAATTTTATTTAATTCAAATTCAGGAATTAGCCGATAATGAAGGCACTAAAATCAAAGGATTAGATGACGGCCTTGGAACCGTCGAGAGTGAAAGGTTACAAAATATGGCAGCGCGCCAAAGAAAGCTTATTCAACATCTCAGTAATGCAAGATTAAGAATACAGAATAAGGTTTACGGTATATGTAGAGAAACGAATAAACTAATTTCGAAAGAAAGACTCAAAGCAGTTCCACACGCTACCTTAAGTATAGAGGCGAAAAAGAAAAAGATCAGATAATTTTTAAGCACACTGAAATATAAATTTTGAAAAGATCCTCTATCCTCATTTTCTTGATACTCTTTGTTGTCATTGTAGACCAAGCACTAAAGGTTTATATCAAGTTAAATTATAATTTGCAAGGGGGCTTCAATATCCTAGGATTAGATTGGGCAAAGATCTATTTCATTGAAAATGATGGAATGGCTTTCGGTTTATCATTTGGTGGTAAATTAGGTAAGTATATGCTGAGTATATTCAGGATATTCTTAGTCGGTTTTCTTATATATTTCTTGAAGCTGATTATAAATTCTAAAGAATCATTCGGTTTACAAATCAGTTTTGCACTCATTATTGCGGGTGCATTAGGTAATATTATTGATTCAGCTTTTTATGGGATGATTTTCTCAGAATCACCATATCATTCTGGTGCTGCAACTTTTTTACCGGAGGGTGGGGGATATGCTGGCTTTCTGCAAGGTAAAGTTGTGGATATGTTTTACTTCCCTATGATCAGATCTACTTTCCCTAATTGGTTCCCTTTTTGGGGAGGAGAACAATTTCTATTTTTTAGACCTGTTTTTAATGTTGCAGATTCAGCTATTTCCATAGGAGTAGCTATCATTTTAATCTTTTACAGGTCTTTCTTTATGTCTGACAAGAAGAAAACAGAGTCAGAAAGCGCTAATACAATAGTCAAACAAGAGGATATGAGTTAATAGATACCATGTGGTATTTATTATAGCTCTCTTTCATTTCCTAAACCATTTTATATTGATATTCAGCTATTTAGGTTACAATACTTCAACTATTAAGTAGTAATCCTGTTGGTGCAGATGTTAATTCTTATACCATTTGAATTTTCAAATTGTCGCTTTAGATTTTTAGATTATTTTTTCAAATTCAAGGTAGAAAACGCAGGCATAGCTTAAGCTACGGCGAGGCGTTTTAACGAAAACTTGGAGAAATAATCTCAGATATAAAGCGTTTTGATGTTCAAATATTATTAGATAGAACTAATTTGAAATCAACCATTTGTGTTGATTTCTTGCTATTAAAATCTATTGAATGTGATATACTTTTAAATACCAGAGGCTGAAAGGAAATTATTGACAGCTATTTCTGCCTTTTTTATCACGTCATAATTGATGTGATAGTGTACAAATTTTCCTTCTTTTTCTGACTTTACAACTCCAGCCATCTTCAGAAGACTTAGATGTTGTGACGTAACTGACTGTTCTATTTTCAAGGTATTATATATCCTGTTTACATTTATAACACCTTGGCTATCAATGTATTCTAGAATTTTTAACCTGAGGGGATGTGCGAGCGCTTTGACCAATGTTGAGGAATATTGCAATTTCTCATTATTGAACCTAACCTTAGTTTGCTTCATCAGTTCTGCGTGTTTTCTAATTCTGTTAAGACCCTAAGTACAAAGAAAAGGAATAATCTCGGAAAAAGAAAATATTACGAAAAAAAGTAATTTGTAAATAGCACTTATATAGAGAGGTATATATGAAAAAAGATGCTAATTCGTAAAAATTAGCATCTTCCTGTTAAAACTTTATGAGAAAGTAATATTCGTGAAAATATTACCCGTTGTTCAGATGATGATATTAATCTATCCAGCTAGATCTTCAACGAGTTTGGATATTTGGTCTAACCTATCGGTATCTAATGAGTAGTAAATAAATTTACCCTGTCTTTCAGTCAAGACTACTCCCGCACGTCTTAGGATGGCTAAATGTTGCGACGCAACCGACTGCTCTAATCTTAATTTGATGTAGATATCAGTTACAGTCATAGTTTGACTCTCTTCTAAGAGGTCAATAATTCTTTGTCGTAATTTGTGGTTAACGGCTCTGAGAACCAATACAGCCTTCCGTAAATCCGCGTAATCGAGTCTAATCTCACTACTGCCTTTTTTCAGGGTAACAGTCTCGTTCTTTTTATTTCTCATCGGTAAGTTTTAAAATAAAGTTGATTCAATACATAGCCTTTATTACCAAAACTGTACCAAAAACGTTAAAGGATCTTAACTCCATAATATTCTAACATTTAAAGCGATCGTTTAAAGAATATCTATCTAAATATTCTAGACCCCTTTCACTTCTTATATATCTAACAGATAAATTCGTAATTAGTTCTATATCAATTATATATATATAGAAATAATAATGGATTTGTTAGACTTTAGTAGTTAAGCTACCATAGTATTAAACCAACTTTTTGCTTTGGGTTATGTTTGGAGGCTTTAGATAGAATGGAGAGAAATAAGCTAAATCCTCAAAAGATTGAGTTTCTAGCTTCCTTGAAGCTAATTCAACCATGTTTTCTGCATGCGGGTAACTTACTTGAAAACAATCAGCAGATAGACTTTTAATAATATCTCTTGCCTTTAAAGCACCATCTCCGCATATGATTGTATTATACTCAGCATACTCATTAAAGCTGCGATCATTAAGAATGAGGTTATTGGTATCTGAAATATGATTCAATTCATTATCAAATACAGTATAATATACTTCTTCTCTGCGTGCATCAATTAGTGGTATTATTCGTAATTCTTCTTTTGAAGAAATTTGCTTCCATATATCAAAAGCAATAATCTTTAGTGTATCAATCGCTATCAATGGTATGCCTACTGCGTAGCATAATCCCTTAGCTGTAGACGCTCCGACACGGAGCCCAGTATAAGAACCAGGTCCTTTACTTATAGCAATACCGCTTAAATCTGTAGGTTGTAATCCTGCAGCAGAAAGTGCTTGATCTATATATGCTGACAAATATTGACTGTGACTCCAGTCTCCTTCGGCTGATATTTTAGCTAAAATCTGGTTCGAGTTACCGATTGCAACAGAGCATTTTGGTCCCGAAGTTTCTAAACACAGTAGGATCTCTTCTTTCATTACTTTTTCAAAATAGAATTATATCTCCCAGAATCCTTTAATAATGCCACTGCATCATCAATTTCTTTATCATCTACAAGCTTTTGATAAGTTTTACCTTTTTGTAAATCTCTTCTTGTAGCGATTTCCAATTCTATTGCATTGATGATTTCCGCTTTATTTTTATCTAATGCCGTTGTTTTAAAATTATTTATTTTCCCTTTGATAGCATTGATGTCATTTGCAATGAGTACCTCATCACTTGATTCAAGGTTTGCAGTGATTTCTTCTAATAGCTTTTCATTATCCGTTTTGTATTCAAATCCAATTTTATTCACAAAGGATTTGAAATCAGCATAGTCACTGAATACAACTTCTTCAACCTCAGCATTTGAAGTATCAACTTTTGACATATAGTTGTTTACATACTTAAAAATTATATAATCTGATTTTAATGCTTTAAGTAAGTCAGACTCAGGGACTGGTATTAATTTAACATCTGGAGAAACGCCTCCTCCATCTAGTACCGTACGACCGCCTCGCGTTTTAAACTTAGATCTTTTTTCATCAGGAATATCGACAGGTTCACCATCTTTGTACTCAACTGACTGTATGCATCTGCCACTCGGAATATAGTATTTAGAGGTAGTTACTTTTACTCTAGAATTGTATCCAACATCAAGCGTGTTTTGTACGAGTCCTTTTCCATAGCTTTTTTGACCCATTAAAACACCTCTATCAAAATCTTGAATAACACCTGATACAATTTCAGAAGCAGATGCAGAGCTTTTATTTATTAATACTACAAGAGGAATTTCTAAATCTAGAGGTTGAGCCATTGTTTTATATGCCTCATTTCGATCTCTTACCTTGCTTTTTACACTAACTACTTCTTCATTTTGAGGAACGAATATATTCGAAACACTAATAGCTTCTCTTAAAAGACCACCTCCATTATTTCTAAGATCAAGGATGAGACCTTCAATATTATTGTTTTCATTCTTTAAGGTTCTGATGGCCTTTCGAATATTTTTACCTGCATCTGCCGTGAATGTTGTAAGAGCCACATATCCAATATTATCATCAACGAAACCTGAGTAAGGGACATTGGGGATTTTTACTTGAGATCTGGTCAAATTCACGTCAAATTCACCTTTCCCTTCTCTAAATATGGTCATCAAAACTTTTGTGCCAGGTATACCTCGAAAAAAAGTAGTGACCTCTTCTTGAGATTTCCCTTTGGTTGATCTGCCTTCAATCGCCCTAATTTGATCACCTGCTTGTAGTCCTGCATTTAAAACAGCACTATTCTCTTGAGGCTCAACAATTGTGACGTAGTCATCAATTTTTTGGACTATTGCACCAATTCCCTCGTATTTACCTTCATTATTGATTCGATAGCTTTCAATTTGAGATTCAGATATATAATTCGTGTAGGGGTCAAGAGAATTGACCATAGCATCTATACCGATTCTCATCAATTGATTAGGATCTATATCATCTACATATTCAGCATTCAAGATTTTATAGACTTGAACGAAAATGTCAATGTTTTTGGCAATTTCATATAGTTTATCATTCTTAACAGTTGTAAATGATATGGCTAAAGAGGAAGCTATGACTAAGCATAGAATCTTAAAATGTTTCATTTCTCAAAAATTCTTCTTGTAAATATAACGGATTGACCATAATAGAAAATTGCAGCTCATCGATCATTTATAACAATCGATTGAACTGCAATTTAGTTCACATCAAAATCTTCAATAACATTATTCTAATTCACGATTGATTTTTAGTCTGTCATTATACAATTGGTCTTTTATTTCATCCATTGCCATTTTAAAAGCTTGGGCATGAGCTAATCTTCTGGCATCACTACGCTGATATCCTGAGTAAAGCGCTTCTTTAGCTTCTCCAGTTCCAAATCCGGCATAACTTGCAACGACCTTATCGTCCATGTCATAGATGTCAACAATTAATTCTAATTCATCTCGGTGAACGGCTACAGGATATCCAAATAAGTTGGCAATGCCTAATGACAATATAGAGACAACTGGGTTCACATAGGATTTGATTCCTTTGGTTCTCATTCCCCTTCTCACAACAGCTACACCTTTGGTTTCGCCAACTCTTTCAGAAATATTTTTTGTGATTTCTGTATAGTAAATACGTTTAGTATCCTCTGCTATTTTAAATTGATCTGTAGTATTTCTTACAGTGGACTCTAAAGTTGGGCCACCAAATATAATATCAACTGGGAAGTCGTAAAGGTCTGCATAATCCGGACCAAAGCTTTCGAAATCAAACTCTGGTTTAAGGGGTACAATTTTGTCCTGAAGGACAGTACCATTAGGAATACTAGAAAATTGAAGCGTCTTGCAAGAGCTCAGAAATAATAGTCCTGTAATGATGATCAGTATTTTTTTCATGGCAGTTAGTTTTATAAGTCAAGGAATTTATAACAAAGACCAACTTTTATGACTAATCTGCTAGAAGATTGTAGACTTTAAACCCTATTTAACGGCTCCTTAATTTCAATTTAAGAGAATTCAAATTATGATAAATAATCTTTAACAATTTTCAATAATTCATTTGGTTTCTCAGCGTGTATCCAATGTCCAGCTTCTTGGACTACTTCTATTGTAGCACTTACGAAAATTGAATGGATAATATCATGGTCTTCTTCTTGAATATAATTCGATTTCGAGCCTGCGACAAACAAAGTTGGCGTGGTAATATATTTATCTTCTAATGGGTTAGATAAAATAGTTTCATAGTTTTCGTACAAGGCATTGACGTTAGCTTTCCATTTGAAAGTATTATCTGCATCTCTTTGAAGATTTTTTAGGAGAAATTGGACCACACCCAAGTCTGAAAGAGACTTAAGGAGTTGTTCTGTGGCTTGTTGTCTACTTGTAAGATTGTTTAAGTCTAAAGACATTAATGCTTTGAAAATATTGTCATGACCTCTTTGGTATTCTCTTGGAGAGATATCAATAATAATAGCTTTATCAATTCTGTAAGGTATGTCACTAAGCAATTGCATTACCGTCTTTCCGCCCATAGAGTGGCCAATTATGGTTGCTTGTTCAATATTGAGCTCTGACATTAAAGCGTCTATATCTTTAGCTAACAGTGATAAACTAAATTCGTCACTATGAAAAGACTTACCGTGATTTCGCTGATCAACACTTATAATTCTGTACTCATGAGATAACTTTTTTGAAAACGAGTGCCAATTATCTAGCATTCCTAGTAATCCATGTAGGATAATTATAGGTTCTCCTTCTCCGTATGTTTTGAAATTAAGAGTATTCAATTTTTGATTCAAAATAAATGCTTTTATAAAGATTCAAGGTAATATATATTTGCATAATGGCTTACGAACTTATTTCAAAGTATAAACCTACGGGTGATCAACCTCAAGCCATTAAGCAGCTTGTTGATGGTGTGAATACAGGTGACCGGTCTCAGGTCTTATTAGGTGTTACAGGATCAGGTAAAACATTCACAGTTGCGAATGTTATTTCTCAAGTGGAAAAACCTACACTTATACTTACGCATAATAAAACATTGACGGCTCAGCTTTATAGTGAATTGCAAGAGTTTTTTCCAAATAATGCAGTAGAGTATTTTGTATCTTATTACGACTATTATCAACCTGAGGCTTACATTTCACATAACGATACTTACATAGAGAAAGATTTATCCATTAATGAAGAGATTGATAAATTAAGGCTAAGAGCCACCTCTTCATTATTGTCGGGCAGAAGGGATGTTATTATAGTAGCTTCTGTCAGTTGTATTTTTGGAATGGGTAATCCAGAGGATTATAAGTCGGGCATTATCAGACTGCAAAAAGGCCAAATATTTTCTAGGAATCAGTTCCTCTATAAGTTGGTCGAAATCCTATATTCTCGTACTGAGACAGATTTTAAAAGAGGCACCTTTAGAGTAAAAGGTGATACCGTTGATATAAACTTGCCTTATGTTGATTATGGATATCGCATCACTTTTTTTGGTGATGAAATTGAAACTATAGATCAGTTTGAAAAAGAAACGGGAAAGCGTATCATGTCTCTAGATTTCGCAGCTATTTTTCCAGCGAATCTTTATGTTGCACCCAAGGATCGTTTTAATCATATTATCAAAGAAATCGAAGATGAGCTTTTCCAGCATGAAAAGTTTTTCGAATCGGAAGGTAGATATATTGAAGCAAAGCGTATAAAGGAGCGTGTCACTTTTGATTTAGAAATGATGCGTGAGCTAGGATATTGTAATGGAATTGAAAACTATTCCAGGTTTTTTGATGGTCGTAATCCTGGTACTAGGCCATTCTGTCTCATTGATTATTTTCCTGATGATTTCTTAATTGTTATTGATGAAAGCCACGTAACCATTCCTCAAGTTAGAGGTATGTGGGGTGGTGATAGAGCAAGGAAATTGAATTTGGTCAATTTTGGTTTCAGGCTTCCTTCAGCCTTGGATAATCGGCCACTAGATTTTAATGAATTTCAAATGCTCATAAATCAAATCATTTATGTGAGCGCTACTCCCGGTGATTTTGAATTAGAGCAAACGGAAGGGTTAGTTGTTGAACAAATTGTTAGGCCGACAGGATTGCTAGATCCACCTATAGATGTCAGGCCAAGTTTGAATCAAATTGATGATCTACTAGAAGAGATTAATAAAAGAATTAATCTAGAAGAACGTGTTTTAGTGACCACGCTTACTAAACGTATGGCTGAAGAATTAACTAAATACTTGGTTAAACTGGATATTAAAGTACGTTATATACATTCAGAAGTAGATACTTTAGATAGAGTTGAAATCATCAGAGATTTACGATTAGGTGTATTTGATGTATTAGTGGGTGTTAATTTATTGAGAGAAGGTTTAGATCTTCCCGAAGTATCATTGGTTGCTGTATTAGACGCAGATAAAGAGGGCTTCCTTAGGAATAATCGATCATTAACTCAGACTGCAGGTCGGGCAGCAAGAAATTCAAATGGTTTGGTAATTTTCTATGCAGATAAAATTACTCAGAGCATGCAAGAAACAATAGATGAGACGAATAGAAGAAGAGCAGTTCAGATAGCTTATAATGAAGAGCATGGTATTACGCCAACAACCATTAGTAAAACAAGAGAAGAGATTTTAGCTCAAAAGTCAATATTGGATATTCGTGGTGGTAAGTCCAAAGCTTACATTGAACCTGAGGAACCAAATATAGCTGCAGACCCTATCATATCATATATGAGTAGAGATCAGCTAGAAGGAACAATAAAAGATACTGAAGCTAAAATGAAAAAGGCAGCTAAAGAATTAGACTTTATAACTGCGGCACAATACAGAGATGAGTTATTCGCTTTGAAAAAGAAACTTAAAGCATCTGTATAAAAAAAAGGGAACCTCTATTGAAGTTCCCTTTTAAATAAATGCTAATTTATTCTAAAGTCGGGCAATCTTAGCACCGCTCTGAGTATTTATCATGTCCTTCATAATCATCAAGGCTTCTTCTATATAGAAGTCCTTTTCTATGCCTTCAATCCAATCTTTATTTCTCGCAATTCTTGAATCATCGAAGTTGATATATTCTTTATCAATATCAAGATTGTAGACATTAAAACTTGAAAGTTTGTCTTCAAACAAATTTTCATATTTCTTAGATTCTAACTCTCGTGTATCTATGTACCTGCTATATCCATCGAAGTCGATAGGGTAGGCAGTCATATCTTTATTGTCTTTTAATCTTTGAGCATTTTCAAGAATCAATTCAAATTTGTCATTTGTTTTTATTCTTTCATTACTCTTGTTCACTATTTCCGATTTATTATTGATGTTATAAACATCTTGAGCATAATTAACGGGATCAATTTCTGACCATTCCATAGCGTGATCGTAGTCTTTTTCTCCAGTATCTATGTAGTGATAGTTATTAGGAAGTATAATGTCTGGTTCTACACCTTTAAGTTGAGTAGAGCCTCCATTCACTCTATAAAACTTCTGCATTGTAATTTTTAAGTTACCTAAGTTTAAATCACTTTGATCTCTATATACTCTATCCAAGTCTACAAATCTTTGCACAGTACCTTTGCCGAAAGTAGAGTTGCTTCCGATAATTACAGCTCTATTATAATCTTGCAAAGCTGCTGCTAAAATTTCAGATGCTGAGGCACTAAATTGATTAACCATAACAATTAACGGGCCGTCATAATGTACATCCTCATCTTCATCTTCATATAAGTAAGCATCTCTGTTTCTTGGTTTTACTTGTACAATTGGTCCATCTTTCACAAATAAGCCGCTCATGTCAACAACATCTTTCAATGAACCTCCTCCATTGCTTCTCAGGTCCAAGATGATACCGTTAACATTAGCATTCTTAAGTTTAGATATCTCGTTTTTAATATCTTCCGCACAAGAGTTTCCATCTTCTTTTTCGAAACTGCTGTAAAATTTAGGAAGGCTTATATAGCCAACCTTATCAAGTTTGCCTGGCATATCCATTAAGAGAGATCTTGCAAAAGCATCATCAATATTAACAACATCTCTTGTAATTGCTACGTCAACTATGCTGCCATCTGGCTTCTTCACTTTAAGTGTAACTATAGAACCTTTAGGTCCTCTAATTTTCTGAACAACATCATCTAACCTCCAACCTGTGATATCTATAGGATCTTCCTCTTCTTGTTTGACAGAAAGTATAAGATCATCAACAGCTAATTCTTTACCTTTCCATGCTGGACCTCCAACGACAATTGATACAACTTTGGTGAATTCATCTTCAGGTGAAAGTCTTGCTCCAATACCTTCTAATTTTCCACCCATTCTAATATCAAAATCCTCCTTTTCCTTAGGGCTAAAATAATCCGTATGTGGATCAAAGACTGTTGTAATGGCATTGACATATCTTGCGAATTTATCCGCTCTTCTGTCTTTAGCCATGGTCTCAAACCAACTATCGTATGATTTCCGCATAGCATCTAAAGCGTCTTGTCTTAATTCTTCTACTGATTTTAATGGTTCTTTTTCAGCAACTTCGCTATTTGCCTCTTTTGCTTCGGAAGGATTTTCAGCCTCTTCTTTTTCGAGTTCTACTCTTTTTTCTTGAGCTGATATTTTTTCTTTTAATCTTTTTACAAGATCGTATTTAATTAATTTTCTCCAGTAGTCTTTTAGTTCAGATTCGCTAGCCGGATAAGTTCTTTTATCTGAATCTAATTCTATAGTTTCTTCCTTTTCTAAATTGATCTCTTCACTGAAGACTTGGTTAAACAATCTTTCAGCTCTTTCATGTGATTGATCAATAATGCCGATCGAAAGCTCAAAAAGCTCGAAAGTTTTCGCATTAGTTTCATCATCTATTTTAAGCTTGTATGCTTCTAATTGATCAACTTCTGATTGGATAAGAAAGCGTTTTCTGCCATCAATACTTTTAAGGTAATTATCGAAAGCTTTTTCAGAAAACGCGTCATCTATTTCAATAGGTTCAAAGTGGTATAGCTCCAGGTACTTAAGAATGGCATTAACTATTAATGTTTCTTTTTCCTTTGGATCTCCAGGATCGAATCCACTGAATAAAAATGATCCAGCTATCAAAAACACAAATGCAAATCTCTTCCAATTCATTATCTATATTTTATTCTAATTTATAACTTTCAATACTTTCATGATTGTATTTCTAAATACATATCAATTAAAATTTTCATAGCTTACCCCATGCTGATAATTTTAATTTCAACACGTTGATTTCTTTTTCTACCTACTGGCGTTTTATCTGAGGCTATTCTTTTCCTTTTGCCGTAGCCTTTATATTCTAATCTCTCCTTTTCTACACCACGAGAAATAAGATAGTCGGTAACTGCTTTGGCTCTTACTTCAGATAAACTATCACAAAATGACTCTTTAGGTAATCCATTAGTATGGCCACCAACTTCTATTTTAATATCAGGGTTGTCTCTCATGAAGAAAAATATTTCGTCTAATACTTCATACGAATCCTGCTTGATATTCGAATCATTAGCATCAAAATATAATTTATCAATTCTTATCTTCTGGCCCTTTTTGATAGTTTTTCTATCTAATGCCAATACATTATCTTTTTTTGGTCTTACGTAAGTTATGGTATCAACTTGAGCTTGTTGTTGCTCCCTGATAAATGTTTTTCTTTTTTGAGCAGCAGCTTTATGAGCGGGCATTTTTTTTCGAGGCGGTTCAGGTCTAGCGATTCTTTCTCTCACATAAACTTCATAATTAGTTTCACATTCTACTAAATCTAAATGACTAGCATTATCTAGAAGTATGTGTCCATTGTAAGAAAAAAGAACTGGTGTTTTGTAAAACGCCTCTAGAGTAATGACTTGATAATCATCATCAGGTTCAAATTGAAAAACGTATTCTCTCCAATCGCTATGATCTATCGGTAAAGATTCGCCTAGTAACTGAGAAGTACCACAATAACCATTTCCAGCCCATATTCTTAAAACTGCAGGTTCAGTAAAACTGGCCTTAGGAGCATTTTTACGATCACCCATACGATTACTGTTATAGGTTTCTGATCTTGTTATATAAATAGAAAAGGCATAGCATTTACCTTTTTTTAATGGTGTAGAGACTCTCTGAGAAACTGATTCCCACGATTCATTATCTCGGACTACCATACCTAAGTATGTTTTTCCATGTGAAGTGGCCACGGTATTATCCCAAAAAGCAGTATCCCTATTAACTCCAGCATGAACGTCTGGTGGTGAAGCTGTAGGAAAATTAATTATACCGCAATCGTACCATCCTTCTAGGTTAAGATTATATCCAGCTTCACCCATATAAGGACGACCTTCAAAAGAAGGATTTTTCAATCTAATATCTTGGGCTTGAATACCAACTAATAAAGTCGAAAGCAAAATTGTTATCGTAAGCTTGTAAAGAGTCATAAATCTTTGACGAATTGATGAATTAAAGGTTAATTCAATTATATAATGTAAATAATTCGAAACTTAGTGTATTTGTTTCTTTGGAATGAATTATTATAGAAATATTAACCTTAGAATTCTACAAACAACAAATTTTACTTTGTTTAGTATCAAATATTGATCCTTTCTATAATATGTTCGGTGTCAATATTTAGAATCATCAAATAATTGCCTTGTTTGAGGGCACTTATGTCATATTTCAATTCGTTCAGGCCAGCATTTATGGAGGCTACCTCAATAGATTGGATGATTTCACCTTTAGAATCATAAAAACCGCCATTTAAGTGTGTTTTTTTATTAGATATGAGTCTTAAGAAAACAAAATTCTGTGTAGAATCTACATACATATATTTATGAATTTCTGTTTTCTTGTTTTTTAAGTTATTTACCTCAATACTACTATTAAGTTCTATTGCTTTTTCAGAATCCGATTTTGAGAAAAGTATTTTATAATTATAAATTCCCGTCTGAGTAAGATCGGTATCTGTAAACTTATATTCTTGCTTGTTCTCAATAGATAAGACATTGCCTATTTCAGTAAAATGGCTTTCAGTGAAGTGTTTACGTAAAATGTAAAAGTGATTTGGAAGGGTTTTTATCTTAGAATCAGTATTCCAATAAATAGAATTTGTGCCCGCTTGAGCATTGTATTTTATAGTTATTGATGTATCAAAAGATTCATTCGGAATAGCATTAGTTTGTCCAAAAGAGCAATTTATGCTCAATAAAAGCATTGAAATCAATTGTAATACTCCATGTCTGCCGCGCATCATGTCTAGATCTTTCAGGTTAAAAACACATCTAAGTGCTTTTTAATTGGTTTTAACAATAATTTGTTAACCCAAAAGAATGCCACTTTTTACTGAAAAAAGTAATTCAGATGACAATGGATATTGTATAGCTTGTTTTACTTAGTTTTTAATGATTTGATCTGTGTGAATTATATCATTTCCAACTTTAACGGAGAATAAATAAAGTCCAGTTTCTAGTGCATCTACATTGAAGGAAAACTTAATTAATCCAAGTTTTTTAGGTTGATCTTTGTAAAGTAATTCTACTAACTGGCCATTTACATTGAAGATTGCAATTTCAATTGGTTCGTAATCAAATACTTCAAAGCTAAATTGCATCTTATTATAGGCCGGATTAGGAAATAATTTAGCGTCTAAACTTTCTTTAAGCGGCTCTTCAGTATTAGAAACTACATTAGGTGAACTGATTTCATTAATAAATGTAAAACTTCGGTTAATAATTGATCCATAAGTACCACTGGTCCAAACTTTACCAGGCTCATTGTATTTCCTTTGTATACCAATATAGTCTCCCCATCTATCTGTTAATCCTCCAAAATTGCTAATGAAATCCATACCTTCTTTGATCTCTGTTCTTTCAGATAGTTCTCCGTTCCTGTAAAGAAATGCAGAAATGCCAGGATTGCGATCTAAAGCTGTGTGAGAGACAACAATTATAGATTCGTCTTCGCTTAAATCGTTTCCTGACCAGGCAATTCCCGGGTAACCATATTCAATATTAGAACCACCTATCAATTGACCAGAAATACTTGGATTAGAAGAAACATTACTGATAACCCCATGATAAGCGTCTGCAAAACCATTTATAGTATTTAGGCTATTTCCAACAAATTGAATTTGATCTTCAATTAGTATACCATCTAAAACTCTTGCATCATTAGTTTGCAATGCGCCAGTAGTTTGGTTTGCGTTTGGTGGCGCGCCGTAAGAAAAATCTGCACTAACATGTTGAATGTCTAAAGTTGCATTAGTCTGCTCGGTATCGATTGTCAATAAGAAAAAGGTATCGTTTTGAATGGCAAAATTTCTATTCGAAAGGAAATACATTTTTTCATTTAAATTTTCTCCAGCATATTTTATAGGACATAGATTTCGGATAGCTTTACCTTCGAAATTTATATCAGACCAGTATCTAATAGTTAAAGCTTCGCCATTATAGCCGTTGTTTTTATCTATTTGATAGATAACAGACTCTTCAAATCCATTTTGCCAAGACTCATTGTCTCTAAGAAGATTCATGGTTAGAAAAAACTCAGTATCAGTTACAGAAATCATTGGATAATCTGACCAAGTATTATCGCCTCTTGGGTTACCGTTTAATTCATAAATATTCCAATCACCATTGACATCGTTGGTTTGTGAAAATGCAAGAATAATAACAGTAGAGGTGCTGTTATTGCCTGCAAGACAAGTAAAAATAAATTTATCCATTTCAGGGTCATATATTACTCTAGGGTCAAATTTCGAAAGACCATCTGCAGCAGTACCTGTAAAAGAGTCTAATGTTCTATTTCTAATTACAGTGCCATCTATTTCTCTTAATGCTACATTGCTATTAGCCACTGCTATAATTTTACCTTCATTAGATATTGCAATATGATTGTCTTCTGGTAGAGATCCATCATTAACATTTCCTGCAAATCCATTTAATAATATAGGACCATCAACTGACCTTGATTCTAGTTCAGGAATCAGATCATATTTTTTTGGATATAATTTCTTTATCGTCTGTTTAACCTTTTCTAATTCCGTACTTGTTTGTTTTGGTCCTTCTATATATTGAATATTTGGAATAAAATCTGGTGAGTTGGCTCCGATATTCACTACTTCTCTAAGAGGTACTTTTTCAATAAAATTTGAAGAGTATTCAACTTGAGAAACAAGCATATAAGGCGAAAGGAATAAAATTGTAAGAACGATAATTCTCATGTGGGTGTAGTTTATTCCAAGATATACAGCTTTTTGATAAGTACAATAAAAAAAGTCTTTATTGTAATTGGAATATCATATAACAACCAAATCCTATTAAAATTATACCTGAAAAATTGAATAAATAATTTAAAATTCTAATAGTCAGTTTTTTCCTTAGCAGACTTGATAAAAATACCTTTATAAGATCGGACGAGACGATAATAAATAAAATAGTTCCAAGTAAAAGAGCAGACTCTGAATGGCTTATTTGTCTACCAATGATATAAGTCGAAATAATAAAAATCCAAAATACGAAAGTGAATGGGTTAACTGTATTTACGGTAAAGCCCTTGATAAAAAAACCTATATAATTTCGAACTGTATATTTGCTTTGATCAAAGTTTATTTCAGGTTTTCTAAATATCAAATAAATACCAAATAGGATTAGGAAAATAGCTCCCGACAAACCCATCCAAAAAACAAATGAAGGAGATTCTATGGTTTCTTTTATCTTACTTATAAAGAAGTAAAAGAATCCAACAAACAAAATATCACTAACCCAAATGCCTGCCCCTACCAATATACCTGCCAACGTACCTTTTTGAATTGAAGTCTCGGTTAAGGCTATAAATATAGGCCCTAGCGAAAATGCTAGACTTAAACCTAATACTAAACCTTCAAGTATAAATGACATTTGCTAAGTTATTACAGTTGCAATTAGTTTTCTTGAACCTCCATTGTTTCTAAATTCACAAAGATAAATGCCTTGCCAAGTACCTAAGGCTAATTGTCTATCTATTATCGGGATCTCGACAGATTGGCCAATAAATGCTGCTTTTATGTGAGCAGGCATGTCATCTGGACCTTCTAAGGTGTGCTTTAGAAAAGGAAGATTTTCTGGGATTATGTGATTTATAATATTTTCAAAATCCTCTCTTACATCAGGATCGGCATTTTCATTTATGGTAAGTGCAGCCGAAGTATGTTTGATAAATACTTTCAAGTAACCTATCTCAGGTAAGTTAATTATGTTTTGAAGAATTTCCTTTGTAATTAAGTGATAACCTCTTGGTTTGGGTGAGAGTTGGATTTCGTAGTGTTTGATGTGCTTACTTCTTTTTGATTTTTGAAATGGGTGGACATTCTAGTTGTCCGAAGTATTTCATAATCCCAATATTAAGAAAATAAACTACATCATTACTTTTTCCATTTCCTCTTTGCATATTCGGAACGGCGAAATCAGGATCTGGGGATCTATTGGATAAGCGCACAGCTTCTTGACCTCTCTGGATTTCTAAGCTTGCAAATTCTGGATATCTTAGACTAACATCATCTATATAATCACTAGCAATATTTCGACCACTCAATTGTACATTAAAACTCCAATCTCTATTGATATCCCACTTGAAGCCAATGCCGAAAACAAAAGCCGCCGATACTAAACCATATTCATTGCCTATAAATTGACCTTCAGTCCCTAAGTCTCTTAAGTCGTAAGTAACGCCATCGAGTTCAGACTTAGGATTGAACTTCATAAATGAAATACCACCAAAGAGATATGGCGTGTAATATTCTTCACTGGAACCGTGGAAGTATGGAAAAAAATTGAATTCTAAAACTGTGCTTAGATCAAATATTTGACTGAAGAAATCCAAATTTCTTTGCCTTTCGAAGTTGTTATTAGAGTTGGCATCAGATGCACTAATCCTTCCATAATCTAAAGCTATAGCTAGGGAAAGTCGTTCATTAAAGTTTCTTCTGCCCTTAATGCCAAATGCAAAGCCAGGATCAGATAACCTGTAACTTGTATTTAAGTCACCGAAATAATGACTAATACCTAAATGTCCTCCGAGTTCATAGCCTTTTTGGGCATTACCTTCATTTAAGCCAATAAAGCTGAGAAATAGAAAAACAATGATAAATTTTGAGCATTTTCCCATGGAATACTTAAACGTTTTTCAGATGGATCTTGGTATTAGTTCAATTTGTATCGAGACCTAAACAACAAAGTTAATATAGTGTAGGTAATCAAAGCAATAAAGCTATACCCTAAATCTATAAAACGTACTTTCTTTTCTGATTTTGGAATATTTAAGGTTGAGGCGTAGATAGAGGTGCCAAGTTGAACATCTGACATCTCAACATGAATTTTTTCAATCTTATCTTGATCTATATGATGTTGACTTGAACGACTCCATTTAACTTTATCATGAGTAGAATCTGTGCCATCAAATGTGAATTCAAATATCTTGTCGTTGGGTAGATAATTATTTGTGTGGCATTTTAATGCTTTATTATTTTCCAAAAAGCAATAAAGCCTCTGATTCGATTTAAAAAATTTTGATGGATTAAATTGAAAACTCCTATGATCTGAATTAATCCAGTACTTGCCTAATAATTTATAAAATTGTCCATTGTCAAGGTTGTCTCCTAAGTACAAGTACTCAAGAGGTATATCAAGATGCCTATTTAAAATTTGCTGTAGATTATATTTTAGGATATAGTTGGCAGTTAGTACAAAGAGGTTATCCTCGTTGATCAGAATGTCGAATACTTGAGAGTTGTTAGATAGTAGTTGACTAGTTGATTCGGAAATTAAGTCAAAAGCATAAACTTTGTGATTTGATATGAATATTATTAGGTCTCCAGCCTTATTTATGTTGTGAGAGTAAGAGATATTTATAGTTTTTAATTTCTTAAGGTTTTGGTTTGACCATTTATAAATTCCGGATTTAGAAATAGCAAAAGCGTCTTTGTTGTATTGAAAAACTTTATAAAAAGGCTCGGCTGAATGAGATATCCTGGTATTCTTAAAGTAAAGCCCTTTAGAGCTAGCTGTTAATTCATTTGACTTATCAAAAACTTGACCTATAAGACTAGAGGACTTATTTGTTACTTTTCCTGAATCTTTATCTACAAACCAATTTTCATTTTTGAAGGAAAGAATAACTTGATTAGTGTCAGATAAAGCCACATGCTTGGGATTGCCCTGAGTTGTCTGCTTCCATTCGTTATTTTGAAATTTTAGGAGCTGATTTTTATGGCGCTTGAAAAGTGATTGGTTGATCTCAAATAACTGGCTAGCTGAAGTGTCGAAAGAGTAGAAGTATTTAATTGAAAAATTTCCATAGAATTTGAGTTTCTTATTAGTAGCTATCCATACCCCTTCATTATGGTCAACTATAAAATCAAATAAAATCTCTTCTGAGCGGAGCAATTCTTGAGTATTGTGACTGTTGATTTTTAATAGCTGATGATCTGTTATGATGTAAATGTCTTGATGATTGATTTGAATGACTTTTCTAATAGCTGCTCCTTTTTTTAGAAATTTTGCAAGAGATATTCTTTTCAGGAGTTTTTCTTTTTCGAAAACGAATATTTCGTTGCTCCCACCTACAATCAAGGTGTTATCGAAGGAACAGATAGTTTTTGGACTAAATCCTGATAAAATTTGAGTTTCTGAGTCAACTAATTTTGAATTAATAATCCCATTTGATTGATGGAAGGCTAATTTTTTTTCATCAAAATCAACATAACTCCATGGGTTATTAGGGCAGTTTAAGTTGAATCTACAGTCTGCAACCGTTATTTGTCGACTCTTAATAACTTGAAATCTGTTGTCTGATAGTATATATTTTTTGGAAGGCGAGATTAAGAAAATGAATCCATTTTGTTCTAAGATTTTAAAGCTATGAACACTATCAGGTAATGGTATTTCAAAAAGCGCTTTTGAATAGATTTTTAAAGAAAAAATCAAAAAAATTATAAGGGATATATATTTTAATCTTTGATTCAAACTATTAATATGAAAAATATAATCATTTGATAATCAGGTGTATATAAATTATAACTCCCATAATTTACGGTATTATTCATATATGGAATAATTATATATGAATTAATCTTATTTTTCTTCTTCATGACTGCGTTTAATTTTTTCTAAAAACTATTTGGATACAACATATTTTACTACCTTTACTGCCTGAGAACGTAGTGTTCTCGATAATAAACTCAAACTCAAACTCAATCAAAAAATGAATCTCTATACAAAAGAGAGTAGTAATACTCTGTTTTTCAGAAGATTATGTGTGTGCTTGTTACTTTGTCTCGCCCTTGTTTTCTTGGGAGGACCATTGACAGCACAAACAGCTCTGATCTCCTCAGAGGCTCATGCAGGATTAAGTTCTGAGTTTCAGCAACAAGATTTAAATATTGAAGTCATTCAAATCATCGCAAAGACGAAAAATGATGATCTGAGTGGCTTTTGTGCTTTTAAGCTTAGCACAGTATTTAAGCTTGAGGAATTTAGTAAATGATAATTTTCAAACTCAATCTCATGGTTTACCTAAAGAAGGTATTTTACGTATTAGCGTTAATAGGGATGACATTTGCTTTGAACGGGCAATGTGTTCTAATTGACCAAAGTTGTAATTCTAATGGGCCTTTAGGTCCGAATATACTCCCGAATGGAAGTTTTGAAGACAATGCACTAGGTGGCAGATTTGGTGGCTTTAACCCCAATGATGCTGGTTGGAATTTTTTCGGTGCAGGATTTGGTAACATTTTCGTAGAGAATGGAGCGAATCCATTTTCTCCATGTGGAGCCTTTCAACCACAGCCTCAGAACGGGAGCAATATGGTAAAGATTTTTGGGCAGTTTACGGGCGGATTCAACGCATCGGGAGCTTTTTCAAATCCAGTTCCAGTAACACCAGGCAGGACTTATGTAGCTGGTATTTATATGCAATCCCCAAGTGCGGCTACATGTCCAATAGATCATATTGGTAATGGTAGCAATTTTGCAGAAGTACACTTAGAGTGGTACAATGCAGATGGAGACTGTTCATTCACGACATCGCAACAATTCAGAGGCAGCTGGGCTAATGGAGGTTGGTACGATTTCAGTACTATCTCAGTAGCGCCAGACGATGCTGTATCATGTCAAGTAAGCTACTTCTTTTTCCAGGAGCCTGGATTTGATGGAGGAGCTATTTATTATGATAATGCTTATTTACAAGAGCGTTTAGACGGTACAGGAGCTGTAGCGCCATCATTAGCATGTAATGACGCTGTTAATATAACAGTAGGATCAGCATGTGAGGCAGCAGTAACGCCGGATTTCTTTTTAGAGAACTATGATGATTTTACAAACGCAGACTTAACCTTAGAAGTATCATTTACAGATCATGCTGGCAATGTGTACAATTTGGATGATTTAAGTGGAGCGATAAGCAGCTCATTAACATATACAGTAACAGAGATATGCAGTGGCAACTCATGTTGGGGTAATGTAACATTTGAAGACAAGACAGAGCCAACAGTAGACTGTGAGTTTTGTCCAGTAGGCGGTATGGGAGATGTCGACGGAGATGGTGTTATTGATTACGCACCAGAGTGTCAATTAATGTGTTATGAGTTACCATTATTTGAAGAAGGTTACTGGGATAGACTAAGAGATAACTTAATACCAGAAGCAACGGATGATTTTGCGGATGACCACACATCAGATAACTGTGAAGAATACAATGAATTCGATATCAGCTACTATGATGTATATGCGAAGAATGGTTGCGATGGCGATATCTTACAAAGAACATTCACATTAACGTATACGAAGCCAGATGGTACAATAGGCTATGCAAGTTGTACAAGAGAGTACTTCTTTACACCATTAGATTTAAGCAGAGTAATAGAAGCACCATTTGTAGAGTTTGGTTCATTATGCATACCTACACCAGTAGAGGACACATTATTACTACCAAAGAAGGTAGTAGAGATTCCTACATGTAATGTAGATATCAGTCCAGAAGGTATACAAGCGTTTTTTGATATTTCAGGGACAGAAGACCAAGATACAGATGATGATGGTGACGATCCACCATTAGATGTAGACTGTGTAGTAGAGAATAACGAAGGGACATGGTTTGCATACCCACACTTTTATATAGAAGGAAGAAACCCAACAGGCCCTCATGCACAAGCAGTGACATCAGAGATCTGCAACATGATTGTTGGTTATACAGACTTAGAAACAGAAGCATGTGCACCTGGTTGTATGGGTAATATGAAAGTTGTAAGAACATGGACAATATTAGATTGGTGTGCTGGAGACTTCATTACATATGATCAAGTGATCAAGTTGGTAGATGATATAGCACCAGACTTAAGCATTAATGATGTATTCATGAGTGTAGACCCATGGAAATGTTCAGTAGACGTACCTGTTCCAACTCCAGAACACTTATCAGATAATTGTGATGATAACCTAACAGTAGAGGTAGTTGGAATCGAAGGCGGATTAAATGTAGTAGGCGGTGTCATCAGAGATGTACCAGTAGGTACAACAACGGTTACGGTACAAACTGCCGATTGCTGTGGTAATGTCACAAAAGCAACATTTACAATAACAGTAGAAGATTTAACACCACCAGTACCAGTAGTTAAGCAAAACGTAGTAACGACGTTAACAAACTTAGGTAACCCAGTAGATGGAGATGCGAATGGCATAGGAAAAATCTTTGCTACAGATATCGATAACGGAAGTTATGATGGCTGTACAAATGTGACAATAGAAATCAGAAGACCAAGTGATGATTACTGTGAGGCACAAGATACGTTATGGGGCGATCACGTAGTATTCTGTTGTGCGGACTTAGGAGAGAAAGAAGTAATGTTCAGAGTAACCGATGTAGCGGGTAATGAAAATATCAGTTGGGCTACAGTACTAGTAGAAAGTAAAGTAGGGACATCAGTATTCTGTCCTGAGAGCATGGTCGTGACATGCGATATGGATTTATTCAATTTTGACATGACAGGCTTTGTAGATGTATACGGACCATGTGGCAGAATAGATATAGATATCGATACACAAGATGTAAGAGATAGAACAGAGCCAAGAGATAAGCCAGCGACGACACCACCATTATATGATGTTGACGGAGATGGACTACCTGACTTGGTACCTGAGTTCAATACAAGTTGTGGATTTGGAGCTATCAGAAGACAGTTCAGATCAGATGGAGCGACAATATGCGAGCAGTGGTTTGTTGTAGAACCGATAGACGCCTTTGATGCATCGACGATAAGATTCCCTGGTGATGTAGAAGTAGATTGTGACGATTACGACACAGGCGAGCCAACGTGGGAAGCACCAGTATGTAACTTAGTAGGCATGGCTATGGAGAGTGACACGTTCTTATTCGAGGATGGTGCTTGCTTCAAGATATTAAACCACTGGAGTGTGATTGACTGGTGTGTATTCAACCCAGATGATCCATTTGCAGGCGGTAAGTATGGCCACACACAGGTGATCAAAGTAATAGATACAGAAGATCCAGTGGTAAGTGTACCGGATAGTTTATGCTTTGCAGTGACACAAGAGTGTACAAGTAAAGGGGTAGTACTAACAGGTAGCGCAGAAGATAATGGCGACTGTTCAAGTGATTGGTTAGCATGGCAGATAGTGATAGATGCGTTTGCAGATTGGACAGAAGACTTTACATATAGCACAGAGCAGCCACAATTAACACCAGCAGGAGAGCCGAATCCATTCCACGTACCAAAGAGTTCAAATGGAGAGGAGATCAGCATCGTCTTACCTGATGGTATCCAGAGTAGCAAGGTATGGCACAGAGCTGTATGGAGAGCTTATGATGGATGTGGTAACACAAGTAGTGTAACGAGATACTTCCAGATTACAGATAAGAAGGCACCAACGCCATACTGCTTGAACTTAAGTACAGCATTAATGTCAAATGGTCAAGTAGAATTATGGGCTATAGATTTTGATAGAGGAAGTTTTGATAACTGTACAGATAGCGAGAACTTATTATTCACATTTACAGATGTAGCACCACCTGTAAGATGTGATGAGGAATATTCAAGAGAAGATTGGTATGATGGTACCTTCTGGTACTATGATGCAAGTGAAGCTGTGAATGTAGATCCAGAGGATGACGATGAGGATTGTCCGAACAATGGCTTTGGAGAGTACCAAGACTTAGGCGACTATGGCGGTGATGTACACAGATGGGAGCCATCAACAAGAAGTTCAGGAAAAGTATTTACAGCTGCAGATGCAGATGCAAATGGTTTTGTACAAGTACCGATCTATGTATGGGATGAGTGTGGTAACAAAGACTTCTGTTTAGTGAATTTAAGGTTAGTAGACAATGCAGGAGGCGGAAGTGCAAGAATCACAGGATCGATCAAGACAGAGCAAGGAGAGAGTGTAGAGAATGTGGTGACGCACTTAGATGGGCCGATCAACTTCAGCATGGATTACATGACGAATGTAAGTGGCGAGTATGCCTTTGAGAATATGCCGATGTATACAGACTACATGGTAAGTGGTGAGAAGAATGATGACTACTTAAATGGTGTAAGTACATTGGATATCATCTTAATCCAGAAGCACATCTTAGGAGACGAGTTATTACAGAGTCCTTATCAGATGATAGCAGCGGATGTAAACAATGATAGAAACATAACAGCACTAGATTTAATAGAATTAAGAAAGCTGATATTAGGCATCAACCAAGCGTTACCAAATAATGGAAGTTGGAAGTTTGTAGATGCAGACCAAGAGTTGACAACGATCAATCCATGGTTGTATGATGAGACAAGAATGGTATCAGACTTAGAAGAAGATGCAATAGGGATTGACTTTGTAGGAGTTAAAGTAGGAGATGTAAACGGAAGTGTCCAATTAGCACAGAGTCAAGAAATAGATAAGAGAAGCGAGAATATCGAGATTGTATTCGAAGATAGAGCTGTAGTGGAAGGTGAATTAGTAGAGTTAGTATTGAAGACAGAGAGAACAGATGTATATGGTTACCAGTTCACGATGAATACAACAGGCTTAAGTCTAGAGTCAGTGAGTGGAACAGGAATAGGTGAGGAGCATGTAGCGAGCCATGGCGATAAATTGACGATGAGTTATGGACAATTGAGTCCAATAGCTGAAGGGGAGATGATGGTAGTAACGATGAAGGCATCAGTTGCAGGTCAGTTAAGTGAAATGATCACATTGAGTAATACAATTACAAGAAGTGAGGCTTATGTAGGCTCAAGCTTAGAAGAGGTGAATATAGAGTTAAGAGGCGGCGAGCAAGTTGGCGAGTTTGGTTTATATCAGAATGAGCCAAATCCATTTGCAGATCAGACGGTAATAGGATTTGATTTACCTGAGGCGGGAAGTGCGAAGATGACGATGTATGATGTAACGGGTAAGATCATAAAAGTGATAGATGGAGATTATGCTAAAGGCTACAACGAGATAAGAGTAAGCCAAAGCGAGATCAATGCAACAGGCTTAATCTACTACAGATTAGAAACAAACGAACACACTGCAACTCGTCACATGATTGTGATTGAGTAAGCATTTTGGTTTATTATCTATAAAGCCAGTCTTGAAAAAGACTGGCTTTTTTTATGTTGCATACTATTTGATCAATAAACGCAGTATATAATTCGCCACTTCTTCGGCTGAAAGCCTTTCCAAAGCCACTAGCCTTGCTAAACCTTTGCCCTAACTTGATTAGATCTAAAAACTCCGAATCGATATTTCAAAATCAACTAGTTTTGGAACCAACAGTAATAACAGATAGACCAATTTTATTCATTGCTATTTTATCAATTGTCTTAGCTACGAATAATAAATTATCATAAATCTTCATCTGTTTGATAGGAATTGTTTTTTTTCGAAGAATTCTACCAGATACAAACCAGCCAAGCATACCAAAGGCGTTGAAGTATTGATTATGCTCAATTTTTAATTCGTTGTTTACGAATAATTTATTTAGGCTTTTTGATGTGTATCTACGATAGTGTTCCAAAGCTTTGTCAAATGAATTATATAGTATCTGATAAGCAGGAACGAGTATTATGAGTTTACCAGATGGCTTTAATAGTTTTTTTGCATTCTTTATAGCTAAGTTGTCATCAAGTATATGTTCAACAACATTCAGTGCGAATATTGTATCGTATTTATTGAATAACTTCTGATGTTTTTGATCAAAGTCCTCATCTGTAAGATCGAGTTTTAGAACAGAGTCATGCTCTAATTGAAATTTATCACGAAGTTCATTTACATAATTATCTCTTATGTCACTAAGTGTTATGTCTTTATTGTCTGATATGAAATGACTAGAAATATTCCCTATCCCCGAGCCGATTTCTAATATTTTGCCTTTGCAGAATGACGAGATTGTTTTGTACATCCACGCGTTAAAATTTACTGCAATGGAAACAGCTTCTAAAGTTTCAATTCCGATTTCGTCGATTTCTGGGAAAGAAAAATTGTCAGGATTCATTTGAATAAATTGTAGCGAACAATACAGTATAATGCTCTAAAACCATCTTTCCAGTTAATTTTCTTTCCTTCCTCATATGTACGGCCATAATAGGATATACCTACTTCATATATTCTTATAGATTTAATCTTAGAGATTTTAGCTGTAATCTCTGGCTCTATACCGAATCGCTTTTCCTTTATTGATATTGATTTTATTATTTCTGACTTGAACATTTTATAACATGTTTCCATATCCGTAAGATTTAGATTAGAGAACATGTTAGAAAGTGCAGTTAGAATTTTATTACCGATAGTATGCCAAAAGAATAAGATTCTATGCGGTTTGCCTCCTTGAAATCTACTACCATAGACTACATCAGCAAATCCGTCAATTATCGGCTTTAGAAGTAAATTATATTCATTAGGGTCATATTCTAAATCGGCATCTTGAATGATGACTAGATCGCCTGTTGCTTTCTGTATACCGGTATTTATAGCAGCGCCTTTTCCAGCATTCTTTTCATGTTGGTAGAACACTACTTTATTATTAGCCTCAAGAGTTCGAGCAATTTGAGCTGTAGAGTCAGTTGAGCAATCATCAATGATAATTATTTCTTTTTCAATTTGATTGAGTAGTTCTACATTTAAAACTCTGTTTACAATATCTGACAAAGTTTTCTCTTCATTATAGGCAGGGATGAGGATTGATAATTTCAAGAGGTTTAATTTGTTTGAAGTATCTGATTAGTTATATCTGCAGGGCCCTTATACCCAAGCTGGTTAGATATATTAAGCTCTCTTTTAGCTTCGTTATATCTTCCTAGTGAAAACAAAACTTTAGCTTTTTCAAAATAGTAAATTCCATTACGCTGCATTTGAATAGCTCTATTTAGCGCTTCTAGTGCTTCATTGTATTGTTTGAAATAGTTATGAATCCGTCCCTTTTCATACCACATATCAGATCTATTATATGGTTTGTAAGCCAAATACTTATTAATGTCTTTTAAAGCAGCAGAAAAATTTGATTGCATGTTATAAATGACAGACCTATTCAAATATATATTAGCCCAAGTTTGATCTATGTTTTCTGCCTCATTCAATACTTGTAATGATTTATTGAAGTCTCCAAGCTTGGCATAAGTAGCCCCTAAATTTACACGGTATTCTACATCCCTTGGTTTTAGAGTGATAGCTTGATTGTAGTTATCCAAGGCTTTTAGCAATGAGTCTCTTTGGTCAAAGTTGAAATACAACCTTGCTCTAGAATTATAGGGTTCCGGCTTATTGGGTTTAAGTCTGATGACTTGAGAATAATCATCTAAAGCAGCTACAACATATTTATTACTCTCTTGTCTTAAACGTTGAGCCTCTTGTGGGTTTGAATTCTGAATTTTATTTGCTTTTCTTAATAGCTCTTGACTATAGTCCCTTCTATAATTAGCTCTATTCCCAAATGGTAGTGTCGTTCTGTCGTAGTATTTAAGTACATGACTCCAAAGGGTATCGCTATTTTTCCAAACTTTATTTTGATTGAAATTTTGAAACGCATATAAGGCAAATAAACAGCCTAAGCAGATATATAGAGGTAGTTTAAAATTTGGCTTTTTATTGATGATTTTATTTATATAAAAACTGTAAATGAAGAATAATCCAAAGTAGGCTATGTAAGTAAATCTATCAGCTAAGAACCCTTGTCCAGCACCTAATATTTGAAGCAGTAAAAAGACGTTGCTAAAGAAAAATGCTATACCAAAGAACATCACTTTTCTTTTCTTCATATAACTCCACCAAAGTAAACCACCAGTTGCAAAGAACGATAGTAATGAAGCATACATATACCAAGGCAGACTGGAAGGATATGGATATAATGGTGACAATCTGAAAGGTATTAATGACTTAACATAGTATATAGCTAATTGGTAGCCGCCAATAAATATTCTTGAGATTCCATGATATTCTTGTTGTTCTATCGACCCTTGTTTGCTCAAGAAATAAATATTGACAAGACCTATTGTTAAGGAGCCTAATAGAAATGGAGCCTTTGAAATAATACTTTTAAAAGTAATTTTCGAACTCCTACTCAAATAGTAGTCAACCAATATCATAGATATTGGTAAGAAAACAGCCTGAATTTTAGATAACAAAGAGAATAGAAAACAAATGGAAATAATAATCCACTTTTTCTTATTGAATCCTTCTTGCTTCCCTTTTATATAAAAGTATAAAGCCGCCATATAGTAGGCTCCAAATAAAACATCCTTTCTTTCTGTGACCCAGGCCACTGACTCAACCCTCATAGGTTGTATGCCAAATAACATGGCTAAGATTATAGCCCCTAAAAGACCAAGCCTTAATCTATAACCTATTAGAAATACAAAAGCAGTTGTTATTAAATGAAGAAGGATATTATGAAGATGCCAATACTGAGGTTTTTCAAAGCCAAAGATTAATTTATCAACGGCAAAACTAAAAACGGTCAAAGGATTATATCCTCCAATCACATCAGACTTGAAAATTTTACTTGTATTAGACCAGAAATTCTCTTTCTGTATGGTAGATACTAACTCATTTTCTAAAAAGTTCTTGTCATCATCCCAGTTGACAAATTCATTCTGCAAACTTGGAATATAGGTGCAAAAGGTAATGATTAGAATTAAGCCTAAAGCTAAAAACTTAGGTCCTTTTGGCTGAGGTTTCGCAGGAATTGAGCTTTTAGTATTCTTCAGCTTTTCGCTTGCTTTATGCTTCTTTTTTATTTTGTTCTTTTTCTTAGCCATTTAATTTATTTAGCTAAAAACATATAAAACAAAAATAAATATATTGTACGTTGATTTTTAATAATATTTAAGCAAAAAAAAAAGCTCCCGTCAATTTGACGAGAGCTTTTTATTTTGAAGAACTTAAAATTTTAAGCTCCTACTTTTTTCTTACTTGCACAACATTTTTTACCTGATTTTGCGCATTTTTTTGTTTCACTTGAAGAAGTTTTAACAACTTTTGCCTCCTTGTTCATAGCATCAGAAGGAGAAACATTAACGAATGAAGCAGACTTGACGTCATAAAGTACTTCGTCTTTTGAAACTTTACCTGACTTAGAACAAACAGATTTCTTGTAGAAACTGATTTTTCCAGACTTTGAGCAAACAGACTTCTCAATGTTTTCATCATTGTCAGCAGCTAATTCAGCAGTTGCTAAAGCAGAAGCTACACTTGTAGTAGATCCTTCTTCCATGATGATACAAGTAACACCAGCTTTTTTGCAAGCCGCTGCTTGATCTTTAGTGCATACTTTCGAGCATGACTTCTGAGCTGAGATTCCACCTGCAAAAAGTACAAAAGTGAAAAGGAATAATAATTTTCTCATTATTGTTTATTATTTAGATAATTAGTAATTGCGATTCACGCATTAATTATAACATCAATAAGAACTATTTCGTATTTCTAATTGACATATTAACATAAATTTATTAAAAATAGAGTCATCAATCAAAAAAAATAGCATATGAGCTTATTACATTTGCTCATATAAGTCATTTTTATATATGAGACTACTTTTTAATTATAACATAGTAACAGGATTACTGCTTTTCATGTTTTCTTTGAATAGCTGTAAATCTACCCATCAGTCGCCATACGACTTTAAAGGTGAAAAGATCATTTTTGGAAGTGGTGGTGGGTTTTCTGGTAAAGTAACCGAATACACTTTACTATCTAATGGTGAATTTTATAAAGGCACCAATACAGATCAAGTGTATGCATTTAAGCATAAACAAAATGCTAGAGTTGAACAGATTTTTAATTCCTACAAAGAATTAAATTTTGGAAATTTGGATATTAATCGATCAGGCAATATCTATAATTTTATCGTTAGGTATAAAGAAGGGGAAGCTTCACACAAGATTCAATGGGGAGATTACGATACTGAAGTTCCTGAATCACTCAGGATATATTTTAAGAATCTAATGGCATTTGCAAAAGAAATGAATAAAAGTGCCAATAATAATATGCCAGTTAAATAGACACTATGAAGAATATATTGACCATTTCTTTAATATGCTTAAGCTTTATGCTTCATGGACAAAAAGAAAAGCATATCAATCCACTTTTAGAAAATATTGATATTAAACCAATTATAGTGACTCAAGATTTAAGAGTCAAAAACATGGAAGCAACTAAAGGTTTTGATATCAATATGTTCCAGAAACCTGATATATCAAAACTGAACGGATTAAATATTGATGTAAAGGCGTCTGAAGATGGAATTTTATCTTGGTTTACTGCTGATGTCTCTCAAAATAAAAGTGCTTCGATGAAAGCCAAAGTTGATAATTGGTTTTCAAGTCTTTCTAAAAAATTGAATATAGACTTAGAAAAAGAATCATTTCAAATAAAAAATGTCTCCATTGATAAAAATGGAAACAAACACATCAAAGTCCAACAATATCATAATGGAATAAAGGTATTAGGTGGAGAGATAATATTACATACTAAAGAAGAAGAGATTTATTTGCAAAATGGTAGATACATACCATCTGAATCTTTTATTAAAGAGAATGATCAGCCAATATCTGAAGACAGAGTTCTTGAAAACATTAAATCTACTTTATCAAATTTCGATGAGCAATGGAATACCTTGAATAAATTGGAGTATACCTTTAATGCTGATCAGATTTCAAAGGAATTGGTTTATACAAAAATCAATAGTGAATATAAAAAAGCATATCACATAGAGATCTATCCTAACCTAGGCGAACATTTGACTTACATTATTGATGCAGTAACTGGAAAGACAATAAAAGAATATTCTACTGTATGTAGATTTCATAATCATGACAATGAAGGATTTGCTCCATCTACCGATAATAGTAATAAACATCATGACCATTCACAATGTAAACATAATACAGCTCTTGATGGATTAGCAGAAGCAGATGCATTCGATTTGCTCAATCAAGTGCGTAGAATTAATACTTACGATGTATCCGATAACTTCTTTTTAATTGATGCATCTAGAACAATGTTTAATCAATCAAATTCTAACATGCCGGATAATCCGAGTGGTGTAATTTGGACGATTGACATGAATAATGCCTCACCAATTAATAATGATGCAGATTATTTTCATGTTGTCTCTCAAGATAATACTTGGGGTGAATCACGAGAAGGTGTATCCGCTCATTATAATGCAGGCGAAGCTTATGAGTATTTTAAAAATGTTCATGGTAGAGAATCTATAAGTGGTAATGGGCAGAATATTATATCATTTGTTAATGTTGCCAACGAAGATGGTACTTCAATGGGAAATGCCTTTTGGAATGGTTTGGGAATATTTTATGGTAATGGTGATTCAGATTTTCTGCCGTTAGGAAGAGGCTTAGATGTTGCAGGTCATGAGATTTCTCATGGTGTTATTCAGGCAACAGGAAACATGGAGTATTTTGGTGAACCAGGTGCTCTAAATGAATCTTTTGCAGATATTTTTGGTGCTATGATTGATAGGGAAGATTGGTTAATCGGGGAAGATGTATTAAGATCTGGAAGTGCATTAAGAAGTATGCAAGACCCGCATAATGGAGCAGCAACTGGTGATATAAGAGGTGGTTGGCAACCAAAACATTATAATGAAAGGTATACAGGCTCCGAAGATAACGGGGGTGTTCATATAAATAGTGGTATCCCTAATCATGCCTTTTATCTTTTTGCGACCAATACTTCCAAAGAAATTGCGGAAAGAACTTACTATCACGCACTTATTAATTACATGACGAGGTCGTCTAATTTTACAGATTGCCGTAACGCGATAATTCAGTCTTCTCAGGATCTTTATGGGAATAATCCTTCAGTAGCACAAGCAGCTGCATCAGCATTTGATCAAGTAGGTATTACTGGAAATGGTGGCGGAGGAACAAATCTTCAAAACTTAGAAACCAATCCAGGGGATGATCTTCTATTATTTGCGGATCCAGATTTATCAAATCTATTTCTTATAAATATCACTACAGCAAGTGTAGTTTTTAATCCTTTGACAACTACAGATATACATTCTAAACCTTCGGTTACTGATGATGGAAGTGCTATTGTATTTATTGGTGCAGATCGAAGAGCTTATGTCATTAATATTGACTGGTCTGTGGATCCCCCAGTTATGCAAGAGCGCGTATTAATTGATCAACCGATCTGGGATAATATTATTGTATCTAAAGATGGATCCAGAATTGCTGGAACCTTCAGCTTACAAAACCCTGAAGATAATCCTCAAAATAGAACTATCTGGGTATATGATTTTGCTACTGATTCAGAACAAGAATTCGTTTTGTTCAATCCTACTTTTACAGAAGGTCTTTCTACTGGAAATGTACTCTATCCAGATGCAATGGAGTTTGATGCTTCAGGAAATTATGTAATGTATGATGCCTTAAATAGAATTAATGGATCTACTGGAGGGGAGATCGAGTATTGGGATGTTGGATTCCTTGAAGTGTGGAATCAAAATGCAAATACATGGTCTTTAGGCAAAATTGAAAAACTGTTTGGATCACTTCCAGAGGGCATAAGTGTCGGCAATCCTACATTTTCTAAAAATTCACCATTCATTATTGCCTTAGATTATATTGAAGAAAATAATAACCAAATTTTAGGTGTAAATATTGAAACTGGAGATATAGGTGAGATATTCGAAAATATAGGACTCGGCTATCCAGCTTATTCAAAAGATGATCAGTTTTTAATTTATGATTACAATGTATTCAGTCCAACAGAATTAGGAATATTACAATTGGATCAGACAAAAATTGGGCGAGTTCCGAACTCTGATAATTTTTTCTTTTCAAATTCTCAGCCTTCAAAATGGGGGGTTTGGTTTAGTAATGGAAATAGAGTTCTTACAAGCTCAGAGGAAGTTCAACTTAATGAATCTGAATGGAGAATAACACCTAATCCAGCATCTGATATTATTCATTTAATTAATGGAGACAATAGCTTTTCGGGAACAGCAGAGTTTCAGATTTATGATATATCAGGTAAGTTAGTTTTATCTAATTCACTTGATTTACGAGGTAGTATTTCTGAGGATATTGAAATTAGATCTTTGCAAAATGGCCTTTATGTTTTTCATCTTAAATATAAAGACCAACTATGGACGACAACTTTTGTGAAAGAATAGTTTAGCCAAATATTTTTGAGGAAACCTAAAGTATTAATTATAAGATTCAATTCTATTGGAGATATCGTATTGACTTCTCCAGTAATTAATGCTTTATCAGAAAATGGCTATGAAATACATTATTTATGTAAAGCACTTTTTTCAAGCTTACTAGACAATAATCCAAAAGTTGAGAAAGTTTGGGAATTAAAAGATTCACTTGACGAAGTAGTCAACGAATTGAAAAAACAGTCTTTCGACTATGTCCTTGATTTGCATAATAATTTAAGATCAACTCAAGTAAAAAGAGCTTTAGGTGTCAAGTCTTTTAAGCTCGATAAACCAAGAGTTCAAAATTGGCTCTTGACAAACGTAGGTTTATTTAAGAAGCAGCGGAAGCATATAGTTGATAGGTTTATAGAAGTAGCTCAACCATTATTAAAAACTTACGATAAGCCTAAAGTTCAATTCTTTATTCCTAAACAAATAAGAGAAGAATGTGATCAGTTACACTTACCCGATAAGTTCATTTGTATAAATGTGGGCGCTGCGTTCTATACTAAGGCTATACCCAAAGAACATCTTGAAAGGATAATTAAAAGTATAAAACTACCATCAGTGTTGATTGGTGGACCTAACGAATTATCAATAGGTGAGTTTTTAGTTAGGGCAAATTCTAAGACTATAAATTTAGTTGGTCAATTAAAAATCGAAGGATCAGCTGAGATTATATCAAGGTCATTAGGAGTTGTTACAGGTGATACTGGAATGATGCATATAGCGGCTGCACTAAATAAAAAAGTATGGGCAGTATTTGGAAGTACACATCCACTATTGGGATTTACACCTTATTATAATTCAGGGAATAAGAGTACGATATTTAGAAATACGAATATTTCTTGCAGTCCTTGCACAAAACAAGGGAGAAAGAAATGTCCTAAAACTCATTTTAAGTGCATGTTCGAATTAGATATCAATCAAATTATTGAATCCATAAATTTAGCATAGCATTTAAGCTCTAATTATCAATCCAATCCATTGTTTTTCTAACTGCTTTTTGCCATTGTGTATATAGCATATCTATTTTTGATTCTTCTATATTTGGTTCGAATGATTTTTCTACGTTCCTATTCTGCTCTATTACCTCATCTGTCCAAATTCCTAAAGTAATACCTGCTAAGTAAGCGGCACCCATAGCAGTAGATTCTACATTCTCAGGACGTTCGACTGCACAATTCAATATATCGGATTGGAATTGCATTAGATAATTGTTTTGCGTCGCTCCTCCATCAACCTTCAAAACATTTAAGACTACATTACTGTCCTTAATCATGGCATCCAATACATCTTTTGTTTGATATGCTAATGAGTCTAAGGTTGCTTTTGCTATATGGTTTTGACTTGTACCTCTTGTTAAACCAAAAATGGCGCCTCTTGCGTACATGTTCCAGTAGGGTGCGCCAAGACCAGCGAATGCAGGAACAACGACAACGTCATGGTCGTCTTTGACTTCCTCAGCCATTGATTGTGTTTGCGCAGAATCCGATATTATCTTTAATCCATCTCTCAGCCATTGTATGGCTGCACCAGCAATGAAAATGGATCCTTCAAGGGCATAGCTAGGTTCTCCTAGTTCATTACAGCAAAGAGTTGTAAGTAGTCCAGATTGGGACTTAACATAGTCGTCTCCAATATTCATTAAAAGAAAACATCCAGTACCATAAGTATTTTTCGCACTTCCTTTGTCAAAACATGCTTGGCCAAAAAGGGCAGCCTGCTGATCTCCAGCCACCCCACAAATCGGAATTTCGTAACCTTCATATCTGAAAACACCAAAATGCGAAGCAGAATTTTGCACATTTGGAAGGACAGTTGCTGGGACGTCTAATAAATCCAACATCTTTGTATCCCAAGTCTTTGATTTAATATTATATAATAAGGTCCTCGAAGCATTGGTGTGATCAGTTACATGAGATTCTCCTTGACTCATTTTATAGATAAGCCAACTGTCAATAGTACCAAAACACAAATCTCCAGAATTAGCCTTTTCTCTGGCACCATCAACATTATCTAAAATCCATTTTACTTTAGTGCCAGAAAAGTAGGCGTCTATAATTAAGCCAGTATTATTTTGGATGTATTCTGCATGCCCATCTGTTTTTAGTTTTTCACAAAAAGGCGCTGTTCTTCTGTCTTGCCAAACTATAGCATTATGTATAGCCTGACCAGTTTTTCTATCCCAAACAACAGTAGTTTCTCTTTGGTTAGTGATGCCTATCCCGATTATTTCAGAAGGACTTATATTTTGATTTGAAAGTAATTCGGTAAACGTTTCTAATTGAGTAGTCCAAATTTCTTCGGGGTCATGCTCAACCCATCCAGCTTTAGGGAAGTATTGGGTAAATTCTTTTTGAGATACACCTACGACTTTACCGTTAGTGTTAATTAAAAGTGTTCTACAACTGGTTGTGCCTTGATCAATGGCTATGATATATTTCATTTTTGAATCTTTATTAGTTGATAAAATTTAAACGAATCAAATTCTACCGTTTTATACATTTAAAATAGAAATGCTGGTCTAAAAATTTACTGTATCATCAAAGTTTTCTTTATTGTATTCATCGAAGCTTTCATCTATTGGCTCCCATAATTCAATTTTATTTCCTTCTAAATCTAGAATGTGTACAAACTTACCATAATCATAAGTTTCTATCTCATCACAAATTGTGATACCTTCTTCTTTCAATTTTTTGACCAGCCATTCAAGATTTTCAACTCTGTAATTTATCATAAATTGCTTCGTGCTTGGCTCGAAGTATGCACTATCATTTGCCATAGGAGACCACTGCAGATAGGCACTCTTGTCAGGATTAGACCATTGCCTATTAATGAAAGTCGCGCCATAATTAGTAGTTTTTATCCCTAAGTGTTTTGAATACCAATCTTTTAAGGCTGCACCATTATTAGTTCTGAAAAAAACACCACCTATTCCCGTTACTCTTTTTGGTTCTGACATGATAATCTATTATTTTAATAAAATATGAAAATTTTGTAACCTCCAAGGTTTTCTATCAGTATAGTTAATGAAAAAACAAAATCATGAAAAGTATATTCCAATTTATCTTCCTATTTCTATTAATTCCGTCTCTTTTTAGCCAAACAAAAACAATCAATCTTTCCGACTATACCATAATATCGGTATCTGAAGGTATCGAAGTGAATTTACATGAAGGCGATTCAAAAGCTGAATGTGAAATGCTCAAAGGTGATATTGATGATCTTTTAGTTGAACAAAGCGGTAAAAAAGTGAAAGTTCATTTTAAAAGCAGTGGTCTCAAGTTTTGGGGTAATAATAACAGAAGGGCACGTGTTGACCTTTATTATAATTCTTCTCTTAGTGAAATTAAAGTAAGTTCTGGAGCAAGTGTTGAAGGACATACTACGTTAATAAGTGACGATCTAGAAGTTGATGTATCCAGCGGAGCAAGAGTAGAGTTAGAATTAGAATCTTCAGATGTAGATGTCGATATAAGTTCGGGTGCAAGCGCTTCTTTAGAAGGAGAAACTAAAAGACTGAAAGTAGATGCTAGTTCAGGAGCATCATTTAATGGTAAGGATTTGAAGTCTAAATATGCTGATGCAGACGCTTCAAGCGGGGCAAGTGTGAAAATTTGGGTAACTGATGACTTAAAGGCGAATGCAAGTTCAGGTGGATCTGTAAAATTTAAAGGTGATCCAAAGTCGAAAGATATTGACTCTAATAAATGGTCTGGAGGATCTGTGAGAGAAATGTAAAAAATGATAATGAATGTGGTGAAAGTATCTGTTTAAACAGCAAAGCTTTCACCACATCCACAAGTTCTTGAGGCATTAGGATTGCTAAAATGAAATCCTTTTCCATTTAACCCTCCTGAGAATTCTAGGGTTGTATTACACAGATATAAAAAGCTTTTTAGATCAGTGACTACCTTAACGCCATTATCTTCAAATATTTGATCATCAGGCAATTGACTATCATCAAAGTCGAGATTGTAGGTTAATCCAGAACAACCACCACTCGTAACACTTACCCTAATGAAATGCGAATCCGTTAATTCAGCATTCGCAGTTTTTAATTCTTGGATTTTATCTTTAGCACTATCTGCTACAAATAACATATGCGCGTATGATCTATTTTAGTGGGAATCAGAAGGAGCGACTTCTATGCCGTTCTTCTTTTTGTAATCAGAAATAGCACTCTTAATCGCGTCCTCTGCTAAAACTGAACAGTGGATTTTAACTGGAGGTAGAGCCAATTCTTCTACAATATCCATGTTGTCAATTTCTAGAGCTTCGTCTATAGTTTTTCCTTTTAGCCATTCTGTAGCTAATGAAGATGAAGCAATTGCAGATCCACAACCAAATGTTTTGAATTTTGCATCTTTAATGACCTTTGATTCGTCATCAACTTCTATTTGAAGTCTCATAACATCACCACATTCAGGAGCTCCAACAAGACCAGTGCCTACATTTTGAGCTTCTTTATCAAGTGTACCTACATTTTTAGGCTTCTTGAAGTGTTCTAGTAGTTTTTCAGAATATGCCATTTTTAGCTTTTAATATTTTAACAGATTAAAATTTATTAAAGTTCAAGTTAATGTTCTGCCCATTCTACAGCATCTAAATCTATACCTTCTTTATACATTTCCCAGATTGGACTTAAATTTCTCATATGGTTGACACCTTCAGAGACTTGTTTTATAGTTCGGTCAATTTCTTCTTCAGTATTAAATCTTCCTAAACTAAATCTAATTGAAGAATGCGCTAAATCATCTCCTAACCCTAAAGCAATAAGGACATAAGATGGTTCTAGAGAAGCAGAAGTACATGCTGATCCTGAAGACACGCCAATGTTTTGATTAAAAGTCATCATCAACCCTTCACCCTCTACATGTTTGAATGAAATATTAGTAACGTGTGGCATTCTGTTCTCTACATTACCATTTATATAACACTCTTCTAGGTTAGAAACAAGCGCCGCCTCTAGTTTATCTCTTAGCTTTGAAAGTCTTTCAGCTTCAGCTTGCATCTCGTTTTCTGCAAGTTCAGCAGCTTTGCCAAAACCTACAATTCCAGGAACATTGAGTGTGCCAGATCGCATACCTCTTTCATGACCTCCTCCATCCTGCTGAGAAGTTACCTTTACTCTTGGATTTTTTCTATTGACAAATAATGCTCCTACTCCTTTAGGTCCATACATTTTATGACCTGTAAAAGCCATCAAGTGTACACCTACTGCTTTGGGATCAACCGGTATCTTTCCAACTGCTTGAGTAGCATCAGACATAAACAAAACGCCTTTACTTGCACACAAGTCACCAATTTCTTTCATTGGTTGAATGACACCCGTTTCATTATTGGCCCACATGATAGAAACTAAAATAGTTTTATCTGTAATGGCCTTTTCGAGTTCTTGTAGATCAACAAGTCCATCCGCTTTTACATCAAGATAGGTTATTTGTGCACCTTGCTTTTCTAGTTTTTTGCAAGAGTCCAAAACAGCTTTATGTTCTGTTTTTAGGGTGATAATATGATTACCTTTCCTTGCATACATTTCAAAGACGCCTTTTAATCCTAAGTTATCAGCCTCTGTAGCACCAGATGTAAAGATAATTTCTCTTGGATCGGCCTTTATAAGACTAGCAATTTGTTGTCTAGCCTTGTCTACAGCATTCTCTGCAACCCATCCAAAAGGGTGGTTTCTGCTGGCAGCATTTCCAAAATGTTGGGTATAAAATGGTAGCATAGCCTCAACTACTCTAGGATCAGTAGGCGTAGTGGCATTGTTGTCCAAGTAGATTAGCTTATTTTGATTCATTTATAAATCTTAAATTGTGTGCAAATATATACAATATAACTTCTGAAATGCTTGATTTTCAGACTCTCAAGAGTAAAATTTAACAGCGATTTTAAGATAAAGTTCAATTATTGGGATGCTCAAACTTACTGAAGAAAAATGGCCAGAACCCGAGTTTGGAAAATGGACTGAAAAACTCAAAAAAGAACTTAAAACTGAGGATTTCAGCTCTAAAACGAAGGTGTTAGATTTTGATGTGCAGTTTAATGCGTTTCAAGCACATAGTTCTAGCATTCCAACTTATAACATCAAGCATTTTCCAAGATTGTCAGTCGGTCTAAATTTTGTCATAACCAATGAGGAAGACTTAAATACGGCACTGAAGAAGTTGCTCCAATTCGATTTACAAACTGTCAAGATAACTACTGATCAAAAACCCAATTGGGAGGTCATATTTACAGATGTTTATCTAGATATGATAAATGTGAATATTGATGGATCAAATGAAGTAAGAGAGAGTTGGGAGCAATTCAGAGGAAAATCAACTCCAAGATGGTCTTACGATTTATCGGACAACCTAAAGTATTCAGAACTTTCATATTGTCTTAAGCGGTTTTTTGCCGAAACAAATGATGATTCTGTAACTGCAGAAATAGGTGTGAGTGAAAACCTACTTGAAATAATCCCCTTTGCTCGAGCTTTAAGGATTTATTTCGAGCAAACTTATCCTGATAGGTCTTTGATACTATCAGCCATTAGTCATCTTCATGAAACGATAAGTAATGAAAATGATCAATTAATTAGATCAGGTTCACAAGCTATGTTCTGTCATTTGGCCGGATTCAATCATATATATTTTAAGCCGGTTACTAACTATGATTCTAGTAGCCTTAATCATTCTAGATTATTGTTGAATATTCAGAATCTGATGGCACTAGAGAGTCGGGTACTTGATGTCAAAGATGCACTCTCAGGGAGTGATGTGATTGATGATTTGACACAACAATATTTATCGAAATATTTCCAATAAAAAAAGCCATCTTATTGGGATGGCCTTGAGTTTTGCTTTAAAAAAGTAAAGCTGGTTTCTATTCTTTAGAATTAGTAATCAAACGATTGATTTTCCACAGAAGCTTTTTCTACTAATTCGTGATATTCTTCAAGTGTTAGTCCATCCATGCAATAGTCTATTGGGTTAACTGCTTTGCCATTGATGCGAACTTCATAATGTAAGTGAGGCGCTGTAGAAGTACCCGTACTTCCTATTGTACCTATTTTTTGTCCCTTAGTAACTACATCTCCCTTCTTCACAACGATGTCATGCATATGTGCGTATAAGGTCGTATATCCAAAACCATGGTCTATAAGAATGTTTTTACCATAACCTCTTTTTCTATTCTCAACTTTCACGACTTTTCCATTACCTGTTGCTTGTATAGCCGTACCTCTAGGTGCTGTAAAATCAATGCCTTTATGAAATTTCAAAACTTTATGGACAGGATGAATTCTCATGCCAAAACCTGACATGGCTCCAATTCTTCTTTTTAATTTATCTTCTTGAACTGGCTTAATAGAGGGTATTGAAAGCAATTTCTCTTCTCTTTGCTTTGCCAAACCAAATATGGTATCTAATGATCTTTTTTGTAGTTCTAATTTGTATTTGAGTTGCTCAACTTTAGATTTTGTATCAGTAATGATCTGCTCAGAATTTTCCATATTACTGTAGTAATCCACTGATTCACGACCTCCGATACCACCATCCCAAATGTTTTTATCAATTGGATCGATACCAAAAATAATTCTATGTACTTCTGCATCTTTCTCCTGCAGATTTTCCAACTGAGAAGATATATTTTCGAAATCAGTAGAAATGCTAGAAAATTGATATTCCATCTGAGTCATTTCTCTCTTTAGAGCTGTTTCCTTTGGAGTAGGTATAATGGTATAGGCAAGGAAGTATAACAATATAGAAACTATACAAACAGACCCTATATATATTAATGCTCTTGTAAGTTTTGCGGATACTGAAACATTTACTTTTTCGTACTGTAAAGTTTCCTCATTAAAAATGTATTTGTCTCTACTCATGCCCTCTTAGAATATAGATATTAGTAGTTTTGCTTTTGTTGAAAAAAGGCATGTTCAGTGGGTTCATTGCGGCGCTAAATTAAGTTTGTGAGTCCATATAACAAAATATATGTTACATATTAAGGAATTATATATGGTCAATTTTAATATATAATTCATTCATATTAAAATAAAAACTAATATGTAATCAGTTGTAATAAAGCCTTTTGTTATATTTTTTTGTTTAAATCTCAACAGATTAAGTTACTATGACTTCACAAGAGATCAGAAAAGCATTTCTGGACTATTTTAAAAATCAATCACACGAAATCGTCGATTCAGCACCAATAGTTGTTAAAGACGACCCTACTTTAATGTTCACTAATGCGGGTATGAATCAATTCAAGGACTATTTTTTAGGCCATCAAAAGCCAGCAGAAACGAGAGTTGCTGATACACAAAAATGCTTGCGGGTTTCGGGTAAGCACAATGATCTTGAAGAGGTAGGTCGAGATTCATATCATCATACGATGTTTGAAATGTTGGGGAATTGGTCTTTTGGTGATTATTTTAAGGAGGAGGCTATTTTCTTTGCTTGGGATCTGTTGACAAGAGTATATGGTATAAATAAGGATAATATATATGTTACTGTTTTTGGTGGCGATAAGATAGATAAGACCACGCCTGATGAAGAGGCTGCTCAAATCTGGAAAAAATATGTTCCTGATGAGAGAATTTTGTACTTCGACAAGAAAGATAATTTTTGGGAAATGGGTGATACAGGACCTTGTGGTCCTTGTTCGGAAATCCATTATGATTTACGTAGCGAAGAAGAAAAAGCCAAATCACCTGGAAAAGATATGGTCAATAAAGACCATCCTTTGGTTATAGAAATTTGGAATCTAGTTTTTATTCAATATCAAAGAAAACTAGACGGTCAATTGGAAGAGTTGCCAGCTAAGCACATTGACACAGGCATGGGCTTTGAAAGATTATCAATGATCCTTCAAAATAAAACTTCAAATTATGATACGGATATATTCACACCGTTCATAAATTTTATGGAGACCAAAACTGGTATTAAATATACGGGTGATTATTCTGGTGATAATATGCAAGATATCGCCATGCGTGTGATTGCTGATCACTTGAGAGCTGTTACCTTCACCATAGCTGACGGTGAGATGCCAAGTAATACTGGTGCTGGATATGTGATAAGAAGAATTTTAAGAAGAGCAGTAAGATACTATTATTCATTTCTAGATATAAAGGAACCATTTATTTATACAATGCTTCCATTGCTTTCAGAAAATTTTCAAGAGACATTTCCAGAAGTTAAGTCGCAAGAAGAATTTATTTCTAAAGTAATTAAAGAGGAAGAAAAATCTTTTTTACGAACGCTTTCTGATGGACTTAAAAGATTAGAAGCCCTTAAAGTTGATGATGGAACATTAAGCGGTAAAGATACATTTGAGTTATATGACACCTATGGATTCCCATTCGACTTAACAAGATTGGTAGCAGAAGAAAGAGGGTGGCGCGTTGATGAGGAAGGATTCAAAACAGCCTTAGAAGAGCAACGTCAAAGAGGTAGAGCCGATTCACAAAAAGAAACGGGCGATTGGCATGAGGTGCATCCAAATATCGACACAGAGTTTGTAGGTTATGATGAGCATACACTTGAAGGCGTACAATTAACTAAGTATAGAATTGTTAAAGAAAAGGGTACAGCATTTAATCAGGTTGTATTAGATAGAACGCCTTTCTACGCAGAAGGGGGTGGGCAAGTTGGAGATACGGGATTATTAAGTATTGATGGAACTCAAATCAAGGTTTTAGATACCAAGAAAGAGAATAATTTAATTATCCATTATGTAGACAAAATCCCAGATAACCCTTCTGTTAAAGCTAAAGCAATTATAGATGCTGACAGAAGAGCATTAATTGAAAATAATCATACGGCTACGCATCTCATGCATGCTGCTTTAAGGGATGTATTAGGTACACATGTCCAACAGAAAGGATCATTAGTGAAAGATGAATTTCTAAGATTTGATTTTTCACATTTTGAGAAAATGACCTCAGAACAAATCCGAGAAGTAGAGTCTATAGTTAACGACAAGATTAGAGCTAATATTCCACTGCAAGAGGATAGAAGTATATCGATAGATGAAGCCAAAGAAGCTGGCGCCATGATGTTATTCGGTGAAAAGTATGGAAATACGGTACGGATGATCACTTTTGGAGCTGATTATTCTAGAGAATTATGTGGGGGTTGTCATGTCAGCCATACAGGCGCGTTAGGTTATTTTAAAATCACTCAAGAAACAGGTATAGCCTCTGGGGTCAGAAGGATAACGGCCATAACTTCGAAAGCAGCCGAAAATTATATTTCACAAAAAATGGATGCTCTAGATGCGGTATCAAGTTTACTGAAAAATCCTAAAGATATTTTAGCAGCAGTTCAAGGTATCCAAGAAGAAAATAGAGAACTCAAGAAGAAATTAGAAAAGTTAAGTGCTAATCAAGCTGGTGATTTGCAAAAAGAACTTAAAGATAAATTTGAATCTATTAATGGTATCAATGTGTTAGCGCAACAAGTAGTAATGGCTGATGCCAAGCAAGCGAAGACTTTGATATTTAATTTGGAAAAGGAAGTTGATCAGGCAGTTATTTTATTAGGTGTTGTAGCTCAAGATAAGCCTCAGCTTATGTTGATGATTAATAAGGATATAGTAGCATCCAAAAGTCTAAATGCTGGTACTATTATTAAAGAGATCGCTAAAGAAATTAAAGGTGGTGGAGGTGGTCAGCCGTTTTTTGCTACAGCTGGAGGATCTGACGCTTCAGGGATACCTGCAGCTATTGACAAATTTAAAACCTTAATTAATGCTTAGATTATCGACGCTCTTAATCCTATTTTCTCTACTGGTATCATGCTCAAAAAAAACTACGGATGCCCTCAATTTAGACAAAGTACCCAATGTTTTTTTAGAGAAATATGAAATAACAGATGCTTACTTAGAAGAATTACAGGATTGGCAGCAAAAGCGCATTGATAATTTAAAGAGTCCGTTAGGATGGTTAAGTTTGGATGGTCTGTATTGGCTCAAGCAAGGAGAAAATACAATCGGCACCGAAGCTTCTAATGATATAGTTTTAAGAGACATTGGATTGCGTCAAGCAGGCACTTTTATGATTGATGGCGATAAGGTAAAGTTTCAACCAAAAGGAGAAGCCTTTATTAATTCAGAACAAAAAGCACAAGCTGACGGTACTATATTGCATGATCAACAGGGATCTCCAACTGTACTCAATGAGCAATCATACCATATGCATGTCATTAAGCGTGGTGATAAGTTGGGATTAAGAGTCAAAAATACCCTAGCAGATACACGATTTAGTTTTCAAGGTATTCCAACTTATGAAGTAACTAATGACTATATAAAATATGGTGAATTAGTAGCTACTCCAGGCCAAGATATCATGGTTGTCCAAAATATCGTTGGGACTGATGTAGAATATAAACTTGCTGGAAAGTTGCGGTTCATACATGAAGGTCAATGGCGTTATCTGATGGCCTTTGAGGGTGGCGTAGATCAATTATTTATCATATTAAAAGATACTACCTCAGGTGAATACACCTATGGAGGTGGTCGCTTTTTATCAGTTCGAAAATCTGAAAAATATCCAGATTACTATTTAATTGATTTCAACAGAGCTTATAATCCGCCATGTGCCCTGACTAACTATTCCACTTGTCCTTTGCCACCACAAGAAAATCATTTGCCATTTGCAGTCAATGCAGGAGAAAAACTGCCAAAATTCAAATAGCATTCAGATTTTTCTTAATTTACGATGTCGATATGGTGTAGCGACCATTCTTATCTAGAATCTTACGTTGAGCACCAAATCCTGCTGATCGACACCGTTTACTAAATGCTATTTTCCTAATATTTAATGTATTGACTTTCAATTTATTGGATATCAGTTACTAACAAAATGATGTATTTGCAATGAAACAAGACGATTATTTAGCATTATCAGAATATCAAGGACATGGTTCTTCAGAGGGTCATAAAGACTTTTCAATATTTGAAAAAGATGGCGAGTTCTATTTCGCTATGTTAGATAAAAACGGCGATGTCGCCCTGAGATCCGAAGGTTATACATCAGCAAAAGGGAGGGATAATGGCATTCAATCCGTCATCAAGAACAGAACTCAAGAAGAAAGATGGTCGATTACCGAAGCCATGAAGCATTTCTTTCTGTCGCTTAAAGCAGGTAATAATCAAGAAATAGGGAAAAGCGGGGCTTTAAATAGCAAAGCAGAGGCAGAAGCCTATTTAGCATTTTTATTAGGAAAGGGTGGTGCAGTGAGTGGCGAACGCAAAGCCGCTACAGCAGGTGTAGCCGCGGCGGCAGTAACTGGAAAAGTCCTTAGTGTAAAACGTAACTTGGTTAGAGAAAACCGAAGAGTTATCAACGAAACCCGAAACCCCAAAGGCGAAACAAGAAATCTTATCGGTGAAAACCGCAGACAAATAGGTGAAACGAGAAACCTTATCAATACGAATCAACGTATTACGAAATATGCAGGCGCAGCTGGAGCAGCAGCTTTAGGAGCAATGACCTTTGCAGAATTAACGGCAGCTCAATCAAGTGGGCCTGCGAAAATCAAAGAAGCGGTGCCGGCAAGATTAGGGGGCTGGTGGCCTTTGTTTTTATTATTACTACCATTATTATTTTTTCTGATTCCTATTGGAGCGGTACCTATACCTGCGGCAATAGGATGGAAAGCAGCAGCAATCCCACCACCAGTCATCATCAAAAAATGCGACTGTGATGCCCTAACACACCCTGTCTTCAAAATTCCAGATGGCGAACCACCAAAAAATACAACCAGGTTAGGTTTAGATCCAGAATACGGCAATTCACACGGACTGACACCCGCTCAGTTTTATAATAAACTTAAAACCAACTATGACGGCAGTGCCAAAGAACGCCAGTTCTTAGATGGTATCTTCAAACAAATGGGCTACGAAAACGGCTTTAAAGACGCTTCAGCGAGTCTATTCAGAGAAGTAACCATCCCACGCGGCATCAACGCCAACCTCGGCGGCAACAAAAAGCACAAAACCTATTACCGTAAAATGATGACAAACGGTAAGGACAGAGAAGCTTTTAAAATTACCGCCGCTAACTATTGCGATATGTACTTCATGAAGACTTGCGGTAACCATATGTACTACAATGAGAATTGTAAGGATGGGGAAGAGGTAGAGTAGTGACGGTTGGGTGACAGATGGGGATTCAAAATTCTAATAATAGTTTTTTTGTAAATTTTTAGTTATAATTTGATTTTAGTGTTTACCTTTTTAAAATTATAAATTAATAAGAAATTAAAATTATGATTAAACTAATATTTTCAATTACAACAGTAGTTCTTTCTGTGACATTTTCATATTCTCAATCTGGACGATGCCTAAAACTTAATGATGTTGAATTAATATGTGGAAATGGATGGGAGCATGGAGAAAAAGATAAAATTCATGGAGAAACACCACTGAAAGTAAATATCAATAGAGGGTCCGCTTTATTAGCTACAGGCAATTCAAGTGATCCTTATGATTATATATTCACTTTAGTCCGAAGTGATAATTTTAATGCGTTATATGTGGGAAATTTAGGTGAATTAATTTCTTATGGTACAGGATTTAAGGAAGTCTTTCCCGATTATTCTGTAATAGATTGTACTTCTGAATCTTCAGTGAGAGTTAAAACATTTATAAAAGAAATTGGAAATGGAAATGATACTTTCGTGCCTGTTGATTTTTGTTTAGATTTTGACATTGTTTGTCCTTAATTTTTGTTTGAGACTTTTTTTAATAATATACTTATTAACTCTTCTATGTCAAGAAATTAGATGTGCAGAAAACCATGATTCTATATATCTTCAACAGATTATAGCCGCTCAGAAAACAATTGATGATAATGATTTTTCATTTTACAAAAGTGAGATTGAAAGAATAGAGAAATCAAGCTTGAGTAAGAAGTTATATGAAGTCAACTTCGTTTGTTTATTAAGACTTTCTGTTATTAACACATGGGAAAAAAATATTTTAGGATTGGATTCTGTCCAATTAATTCTATCTAGAAGAGTAAAATTCCTGAGTAAGGATAGTGATTATTTATTCTTATACTATAATAATTCATGTGTATATTTTAGGGGCTTCGATATTAATAAGTCAATTGAGTATGGGCTGAAAGCTATAAATTGTGAACCAAAGAGAAAGAGATATAAAGAATTAAAACCTTTGGCTTTTGAAGCTTTGGGAATGTCTTATTATTTGAAAGGTGATGTTTTTCGATCAATGAGATATGCGGAAAAATCATACAGAGAGCTTTCAATAATATTTGGAGAATCTGATTTTAGACTTTCTTATCCACTTTATTTGAAATCACTATGCGCACAAGAGAATGGGTATAATGATAAAGCGATAGATTACTTGGTCAAAGCTATTAAGTTAGTACAGAAATCAAATCTTAAGGTAAAAGCTAATGATGAGAAAATAAGATATCAAATTAAATTAGTAGAGTTATTTCTTACAGGTGGTCACAAGGAAAGAGGTAGAGAATTATTGAATAAACTTGTTTTTGAGAAAGAATCTTTGAATAATAGGCGCAAAGGCCAGATACACTATCTAAATGCGCTTCTTCTTTCCAAAGAGACCGTTTTAGATGAGGATAAAATCATTCGAGAAATTGATCTAGCTCTCAAATTTTATGAAGATGCAGTAGTTGGTCAAGATAATTTTTTGATTTTAGAATGTTTAGAACTGGTATCTTCCTTTTATTTGAAAATAAAGAATTTAGATAAAGCAGCATATACCTATGAACAATTACTGAGTAGATCATTGTTGAAAGATAAAAACTCATTAAACAGTAACTATAATATTATAACCTTAGAGGCACTTTTAAATTTGATAATTATATCTGGAATGCAAAATGATCTAAAATCCTTGAGAAAGCATTTAGAATTATCATTAGAAATTTTGAGAAATTTCAGATTTGATATTTGTGATAATTCTGTAAGGAAATATTGGGCAGAAAAACAAAATTTATTCCTTGAGAATCTCATAATGCCTTGTGCTAAATTCGGATTAGAAAATCAATTGTATGAGATTTTAGAAATGAATAAGTCTCTTTTGTTGGAATATGATTTATCTTTTGATAATAACTTTCAAAAGAAATCTAAGGTTGCAAGGATTAAAGAATTAATTAATATTATCGAAAAGAATAAAACGAATAAGGAAATAGATCCTCGCTTTATTGAAATTTTTAAAGATTCGCTTGATTCAAATATTCAAAGGCTTGATCTTCTAAATAAATCAAAAGTTGAGTTCTCATTAAAACAATCTTATAGTCTTAATTCTTTGAAAAATGATTTAGAAGATAATCAATGTTTAATTGAGTTTTTTAATGGTAATGAATTCTTATACTTTATTATTGTTTCAAAATATGGAATCGAATTTGGTCAAATAAAATTCAATGAATTTGAGGTAAGTTCATCTTTATTAGAATTAAATTCAGAATCTTCAAAAGCAAAAATTGATTCTCAAATATTTTTGTCTCTTTATCGAAAAGTTTTTTCAAGATTAGAACAAAACATCACCAACCTAATCATAATCCCCGACGACTTCCTAAACAATTTCCCCTTTGAACTCCTAAAAACCGAAGACGGCCAATACCTTGGTGACAAATATGATATCCACTATCAATACTCTGCAAAACTCTGGAAGTTGTTAAAGGATAAGCCTTCAACAAAAAAGGATTTAGACTTTTTGGGTTTTGCATACAATAAGGGGTCAGAAAAATATTTAGCAGAAAGATCTTGTGATGATATAGGCGAATATGATTTGCTGTGCTCTGAATCAGAAGTTAATTCAATTAGAAATATATTAGGTGAGCATAATACTGATATAACCTCGGATAGTATTCATCTCATCTTTGAGGAAGCTAGCAATGCTAAAATTTTGCATTTGGCAACGCATTCTTGCTTAGATGAGGATATGGAACATAGCATCCTATATTTTAATAATGAATCGATTAATTCTGATGAAATTCAACTACAAGATATTGGGGCCGATCATGTTGTGTTGAGTGCTTGCGAGACGGGATATGGTCAAATTATCAAAGGAGAGGGCTCTATGTCTTTGGCTAAAGGATTTTTCCATGCTGGATGTAAAAGTGCATTAGTGAGCTTATGGCCGGTGGATGATTGCACAACTTCTGAGTTAATGCAATATTATTACAAAGGCTTAAAAGAAGGCAAAACGAAATCGTTAGCACTTAAAGATGCTAAATGGGAATATCGTCAAAATGCGCACCATTCAAGAAGAGATCCATATTACTGGGCAGGATTTATTTTAATAGGAGATAATGCACCCTTGTTTGAAACGGGTAATCCTTGGATCCTTTACACTTCGTTAATTTTTTTATCAATCATGTGTTTACTTTTGGTCTATAATAAAATGAATAGGTAGAACTATAAAAGGTCATTTAAGAAAACTATTTTTATCACCTAAGTATTTTATTATGAGTGAGGATAGGTTGTTTAAAATTAAAAAACAACTTGCAAGCGGTAATAATCAGTGGTTAGAAGATTTATATCTCAACTATAAATCTTACTGCACTTTAACTGTAATATCGAAGTTTAATATTAGCAAGGACGAAGCCAATGGAATCTTTTCAGAAGCATTATTAATCATCTATAAAAATTTGATGGATGGAAAAATGACATCCTTAAAATCTGAAAAAACTTATCTCACAAGTATATGCGTAAATCTAGGAAGAAATAGAAATTATTATATAGCTAACGAGCAAAGAAAAGAAAACGATATTCGAACACTTTTCTATAGAAATAATGATAATGACGATGATCAAGAAGATCAAGATTTTAAAGATGAGCTATGGACAAAGTGTACGGAAGCTATAGGTGAGCTTGGTGAAAAATGTCAAATTATCCTCAAGGCATTTTATCTTGATAATTTAACTATGAAAGAAATCGCCGATTTGTTAGATCTCAAAAATGCTGATGTAGCCAAAACTCTAAAAAGACGTTGCTACAAAAGATTATTAGAACGCATTGAAAGAAAAAAGCCATGAAACTTGATGACAATAAATTAGATCTAATATATAAGTATCTTCATGATACCTTATCGCCAGAAGAGTCTGATGCATTTAATGCATTAAAGACCGATAAAGACTTTACAGATGCCTTGCTTAGAGAAAGTTTGATTAAGAAAGCTTTGGATAAAGATCGAGAAGAAAAAGTTACATCGTTTATTGAAGCTATTGAGAAAAAGCATGAGTTAAAACAAAAGAAAAATATTCGTGGAAATAAAAATAAGCTTTGGACTTTAATTTTAGCTTTAGTTATTATTTCTAGCTTAATGATTTTCTTAGTTCCAAAACTAATTCAAGGTAATAATTCTACAAACGAGGTTTTATTCGCGGAGTATTATACGGCATATCCTGTTGAGGTTATAACTAGAGGCACAGTCGATGAACTTTCTGAATCGTACAAATCAGCACTTAAATCATACTCCACAAAGGATTATCAATCTGCATTTAATAAATTCCAAGAGATCGATGGCAACTATGATAAAATAAATCTCTATAAAGCCATATGCTTAATAGAGACGAAAAAGTATGACGAAGCTATGAGCTTTCTCAAGCGAAATCAATCATCAGAAAATGTGGATATCAAAAATGAGTCAGAATGGTATTTGTCTTTAAGCTATCTCAAGGGAGGTGATTTAGATAATGCTAAATCCATATTAGATAAGATATCCTTAAGCGCCAACCATCCTTATAAAGCGGATGCACTTAAGTTGTTAAACGATTTATCAAAATAATAGGATCACCTTAAGGTAACACTTAAATCACGAAGTACTCTAAGAATAAAGTGCTCCCTAAAAGTGTTGCTTATGATAAATTCAGTTATGCTAGTAAGGTATACTTCTCAAAAGGTTTGGTTTTTGAAAAAACGAACAATAAGTCAAATCCTTAAGGAAGTTAGAGAGGCGATTCGCTATAATGACAGGATGGATAACCAACCTGATAACATCTCCACGTTTATTAAAAGCAGACAAGCCACAGATACCTCTTGGAATAAAAGATGGAAAAGTAGCTAAAGCTTTTATTAAAATAATTACAACTTTAATCAAATATCCCGTAGCTTAGAAAGATAAACATCATGAGATCTTTAGTTATGATATATACCAACACTGAGAGATGGTAATAACTCAAAGATCCATCTGAGGCTCCTCCCGGAGCCTCTTTTATAAATGATAGTCTAATAAGTGATACTTTCACATTTAGAGTTTGACGAATGTGCTGTCAATGTTTTGAATCCAATTGTTCGATTTGTAGTAACTACTTTAGTTAAAAAAATAAAATTTATATGAAGGACTTATTTGTATTCACTATTTGTTTTTCGTTTTTCATAGTTGGTTGTAATTCCCAAACCACAAAGAGAGAACTAGTTTTAAATAAGATAAAAGAAGACCCTATCCTAAAAGATGCTTCTAGCATAAAGCTTCCTAGTGAAGAGGATGTGGACTTTTGGGAGTCAGTCACTGATAAAGATATTGAGGATTTTATAGAGGAGATAAAAACTAATCGACTTAAGTTCTTAGGTGAAAATGGGCTAGAACAGAGAAACTCTACAAATGATTCTTTAATTATAGAACAACTTTATCAAGACATTAGGGATAACGCAAGTATTTATTCTGATTTAGATAGTATTTTTAACGTTTATGCTCAGCAATATGATTTTATTCATGGGAAAGATGAATCAAATGATTAGAGTCATTTAAAAGTATATAGTTCTATTCTTATTATAAAGTATTTGTAATTTATAAAGGAGTCACTTCTTAGTGACTCCTTTATTTTTTGAATTATCTAATTGATTGGTGAAAAACTTCTTTCTATCTGACTGCTATTACAACCTACTGGTAATGCTTCGTTATTAATAAGCCTTAGCATACAACACCGTCTGCGTTGCATCCTTCCCACTCATAATATCCTTGCCACTACCCAATGTATTTTCCGTATCAACACATCTAATTGTCGCTTTGGTTTTTTCTTTAACTGCTAACTCAGTTTCAGTTGTACCATCCCAAAGGGCTTTTACAAAACCACCTTTTTCATTAAGTGCTTGTTCTAATTCTTCCATTGTATGCGCCACGGTGATATGATCGTCACGATATTGCTTAGCACGATTAAACAGATTGTCTTGTATCTCTTTTAAAAGATCCTGCACATATCTTTCAATGCCTTCTAGAGCAACAGCAGTTTTTTCTTTAGTATCTCTTCGAGCTACTTCAATCTGATTTTTCTCAAGATCTCGCATGCCAATACCTAACCTGACAGGGACACCTTCCATTTCGTATTGTGCAAATTTAAAGCCCGGTCTTTTCTGATCGTCTTTATCAATTTTCACGGAGATATTTAAAGCTTTTAATTTATCAGCTATGTCGTTAGCCACTTTAAGAATCGTTTCATTAGGCTTCGGTATAGGGACGATCACAACTTGAGTTGGAGCTAACCTTGGAGGCAGTACCAATCCTTCATCATCAGAATGTGTCATGACTAGACCACCTACCAATCTTGTAGAAACACCCCAAGAAGTGGCCCATACATATTCTTCTTTATTATTCTTATCTGCAAACTTTACATCAAAAGCTTTAGCAAAATTTTGACCTAGGAAGTGAGAGGTACCTGCTTGTAAGGCTTTACCATCTTGCATCAATGCTTCAATGGTGAAAGTTTCTTCAGCACCAGCAAATCTTTCATTCGCTGTTTTAGCACCTTTGATGACAGGCATGGCCATATAATCTTCAGCAAATCGGGCATACACTTCATGGATCATTTCAGCTTCCTGGATCGCTTCATCACGAGTAGCATGAGCCGTATGTCCTTCCTGCCATAAAAATTCGGCAGTTCTTAAAAAAGGACGCGTACGCATTTCCCACCTTACAACATTGGCCCATTGATTGATAAGTAGTGGCAAATCACGGTAAGACTGAATCCAATCTTTATAAGTGTTCCAAATAATCGTTTCAGACGTAGGTCTAACGACCAATTCTTCTTCCAGTTTTGCTGATGGATCGACAACGACACCTGAACCATTGGGATTATTCATTAACCTGTGATGGGTAATAACAGCACATTCTTTCGCAAAACCTTCAACATGTTCTGCCTCCTTGCTTAAAAAGCTTTTAGGAATAAAAAGTGGAAAATAGGCATTAACATGCCCTGTATCCTTGAACATTTTGTCCAATTGTTGCTTCATATTTTCCCATATCCCAAACCCTAATGGCTTGATAACCATACAACCTCGGACAGCTGAATTATCAGCCAAACCGGCTTTTTTGACAATATCATTGTACCATTGAGAGTAATTATCTACGCGTGAAGTGATTTCTTTTGCCATAATATATAAGTATCTATCCTGCTTAAGTGTTAAAACCCGAAATATGTGTTAGAACTTCGTCATGAGATCTTAAAGTGCAAAAAATCAGCGACTTAAATTCGAAAAGCATAGCACCGCTATGGTTAGAGAATATAAGTTGGCACAGCCTCTGATTTGCAGCAATTTAGGATCGTAATAGATTTCCTAATGCATATTTCGTGTTTAATTATTAGTCATGCAAAGGTAAAAACATTAAGAAATAGGAGAGAAGTGATAACATTTAGTCTATCAATTTGAAAAATTTAGTTAAAACAGGACTTTTTGACGTAAAAATCGAACCTTGGGCAAATAAAATATGTCTAAATAGTAAAGATTCGAAACGTCGAGTGTTAAATTGTAATGTTAAATAAATTAACGTGCTTTAACAGATGGTTTAAACGTTCTTTAACGCACGCAAAGCATTATAAATTATAACTTGAGGACAATTCGATTCCTAAACATTTAAAATTTGAAATCATGAAAATTATTAATCTTCTTACCCTTTTAGGTTTCTTGTTCACAGGCTTAAGCTTGAACGCTCAGTTTGATGATTTATATTATAATCCAGATTCAGATATTATAATCGAAGACGGTGACGACTACGACTATGACGATTATGATGATGTAGCTTATGATGATGTCACGTACGATGATTCTGATTACGAATATTGGTCTGAATATGATGATAATTATTACACAAATAGAATCACAAGAAATAGAAGAAGTAACGTAAGATTAGTATGGTTAAACTCTTGGGCTGCAAACTCATGGTTTTACAACCCATATGATTTCTACAATCCCTATAACACATACTACAGATCTGGAACATTTATCACTATTAATGTAGGTAATCCTTACTTCAGATCTTACAACCCATACAGATTCAATACATTCAATAATCCATTCGCATGGAATAGATTTAATAGAGTAAATAGATTCAACAGATGGGGAGGCCCAGTTTGGGGAGGATATAATACATGGTCTGGCGGCGGTACGACTTGGGCTGGAGGATATACAAACAGATCTTCTTACAATCCTTGCACTGGACAGAGTGTAATTGCAAGAGGTTCAGATTTCAATAGAAATACTAGAATCACTAATTCAAGAGGTGTTGTAACAACCACAAGAAGAACGGGTAGCACATTGGGTAATACTTCTAGCGCAACAACTAGAACAACACCAAGAAGAACAGCTAGAACGACTTCAACAAAAACAAGAACAACAACAGCTCCTAGAGATTACAGCTCAACTAGAAGAACTGTTTCTCCAACGAGAACGACAACAACTACTAGAACGACTACGAGATCTAGAAATTCAAGTACTATTGGAAGAACGAACACAAGTCCTGCAAGAAGTACAACTAGAAGTACAACAAGATCAACGACTAGACCAAGTTCAAGAAGTTATAACACAACAAGAAGAAGTTCTTCTCCAAGTTTTAACAGAACATCTAGAAGTAGCTCAAACAGATCATTTAATAGAACAAGCAGAAGTTCTTCATCAAGAAGCATTTCTCCGAGCAGAAGTTCTTCAAGAAGTTCATCTTCGAGAGGTACATCTTCAAGAAGAGGAGGTAGATAAAAAATACTAAAGATTAATATTTCATAGAGGGCGGATTTTTTAAATCCGCCTTTTTTTATACCCTTGAACCCGAATTCTGTTATATAATGCGGGTTAAAAATGCGAACAACTTTTATTTTTATACCATTTGAATTTCAAATTGTCGCTTTGAGTTTTTTAGAAAGAAACAGAAATTATATGCGGCGTTTTAATGGTTAAATGATATTAACCCTAATCTACATATTATGATGAAATACATTTTTTCTGTTTTAATTTCGATTGGCACATTATCTATTATCAGTGCCCAAACGGTAGCAGAAGCTTTAAGATACTCTTATTGGATTCCAGGATCTACAGCTCGAACAGCTGGAGTTGGTGGAGGATTTGGGGCTATGGGTGGTGATGTTGGTGTTTTGGGCATTAATCCAGCAGGTTTGGCTGAATTCAGAAAAAGTGAATTAACATTTACAATGGCGTTTAATGGAGGAAATACCAACTCTATTCTAGGAACGACACAGCAAGAAACAAGTAGCGATGTAGTGCCTTCAATTTCCAATCTAAGTATCGTATGGGTAAAAGAAAATTTAGGGGGTGTAATTGAATCAAGTAATTTTAGTTTAGGGATTCAATCTTATAATAATTTCAATCAAAGTTTTGCTTTTTCCTCAAATAATGAAGGCAGTATTACAGAAAGATTTAGTGCACTTGCGAACGGCTTTACCCCTGACGAGTTGGAATTTTTTGAATCAGGTTTAGCATTTGAGACAGGGGCTATTTATGACTTTGATGGAGACTTGGTTTACGAGACAGATTTCATCCCAGAAGATATAGTAAATAAAAGCCAGGAAGTGTCGCGTTCTGGTAATATCAATGAAGCCAATATAGCATGGGCAGGTCGTTTTAACCGTAAGCTAAGATTAGGTTTTAGCGTGGGCATTCCCTTCTTTTCATTTGAAGAGGATAAGGTGTATTTCGAAAATGATATTGATGACAGAATACCTTTCTTCAATCTTTTACAATATCAAGAAAGATTATCTACTTCAGGTGTTGGTGTTAATTTTAAGACAGGCATAGGATATACCGTTGGAAAAAGTTTACGATTAGGCTTAGCTTATCAGACGCCAAGTTTCTTTAGTATGGATGATAACTTTAATACAAATTTGAGGTATTCATTCACTGAAGCGACTACAACCTTAGATACTACTTCGTTCTCTCCGGATGGAAGATCAGATTATAGATATAGAACGCCTTCTCGTTTGACAGGAAGTCTAGGCATGCTATTAAATTTTGGAGAACTAAAAGGATTCGGAAATCTGGACTTTACTTATTTGAATTATTCAAAATCTAAATTCACATTTTCAGATGATCCCGTTTTTGAAGAAGAGCTCAATGCAAGAATTTCTAATCAATTAACTTCAGCTGTAAATCTACACGCAGGTATTGAGATGGTATATAGAAAATTTAGAATTCGAGGAGGGGTAGGTATTCTAGGTTCGCCACAAGCTGATGGTGACTCAGAATACGTTTACAGCGGTGGCGTTGGTATAAGGGGAGACAGGATATATTTAGATGTAGGTTATCAATTGAGGGGTTCTGATCAGTCATATAGTCCTTATTTTGTTAATGATGCAAGCAGACAAATCAATGTCACCAATGAATCTAGCCGCTCTCAATTGAGTTTCACAATTGGATATAAAATTTAATGCATTGGAAAAATTTAGTTTAATTTAGATCATACTAGAAAAACTAAACTTAAATCATGGATTTTCGAACGGAATGGAGCAGTTGGGTGTTGATTCTATTGATGATGATCATCGCTTATCTAACTTATCCTTACAATGCTGCTGATGATATCCCGATGTTTTTATTGAATATAATTGGGATTCCTATTGTTACAATAGCTATTGCATCAATACCTGTATTGATAGTTTGCTATTTTATTAAAGTAATTCCTGACATTGATTATTCAATCAGGTTGGCATTCTTGTATTTTGTTTACTTATTAATTATGCATTATGTATAGCAGAAGGGAACCCCAAAGAAGACATTACGGTGGCACAGGCGACCCTTATAGTCGTAGAGGACGAGGAATGGGTACAGGAAGATTTAAAATCTTTTTAGTCATAGGATTATTAATGGCAGGCTACCAAGCATTTAAATATTTCACATCTACTCAAGAGAATCCTTTAACTGGTGAAGTGCAAAGAGTTCAGTGGACAGTAGATCAAGAAGTGGCCTTAGGCTTACAATCTAGAGATCAAATGGCTGCGCAGCATGGTGGTCTCCATGCAGATCAAGATGCACAAAGAATGGTTGATAGAGTAGGGCAACGTTTGGTTCAGAACACAGTTGCTGGCAGTTCACCTTATCAATTTGATTTTCATCTTTTAGCAGATGAAAGAACCGTAAATGCATTTGCTCTTCCAGGTGGTCAGTGCTTTATCACAGCTGCTTTATTTGGAAGATTACAAAATGAAGACCAACTAGCTGGTGTATTAGGACACGAAATTGGACATGTCATTCATAGGCATGGAGCAGAACGAATGGCTAAATCAGGTTTTATTCAAGGATTGATACAAAGTGTTATGTTGGGCTCAGGAGGTGATCATACAATGACTCAAATCGCTAATATGATTGGTCAATATCAAAATATGAAGTACGGCAGAGACCAAGAATTAGAGTCAGATGATTGGGGTGTAAGATTAATGATGGAAGCAGGTTATAATCCAGAATATTTGATCGAAGTGATGGATATCTTGGAAGAAGCTTCAGGAGGAAGTAGAGTGCCTGAATTCCAATCAACACACCCAAGTCCAGAAAATAGAAGACAAAAAATTAAAGACGCTATCCAATATTGGGAAGGTCAATTAAAGTAGAAAATTAAAAATCATGAATATTTTAAGATCGAACAACCCTATGCTTAATAAGAAGGCGATTGCTAAAACGATCGCTGTTGATAGAGATAGAGTAAAGCGAACGGGCGGTCCTTTTATTGAAAGTACAAATTATATGACAGTCAATGGTGCCGTCACTAAAACAGCTATTTTGACTATGATTATGCTTACTGTTGCAGTAACTACCTATTCAATTCCTTCACAGATGTTTATGACTATCGGTGCATTAGGAGGAGCTGCGGTATATTTTTTAACGTCATTCAAACCTAATTTAGCCCCGATCACAGCTCCAATTTATGCTGTTTTAAAGGGCTTATTGGTAGGTTCCGCTTCTGCATTTTTTGCATTTGCTCATAATGGAATCGTCTTGCAAGCAGCCGGAGCTACAATGATCTGTTTATTAGTGATGCTTTTCCTTTACAGAACAGGAATAGTTAAAGTAACTCAGAAATTCAGAATGATAGTGAGCATGTGTGTTGGAGCCATTATGATTATTTATCTATTAAGTTGGATAGGTTCTTTGACTGGAACTTTCGAAATTCCATACTTACACAGTAATGGTCCAATTGGCATTGGTGTTACTGTAGTAATATTAATTGTTGCTGCACTGAATCTATTACTAAATTTTGATTCATTTGAAAAGGGTGAAGACATGCAGGCAGCTAAACATTATGAATGGTATTTTGGAATGGGCTTACTGTTTACATTAGTTTGGATATACCTAGAATTCTTAAGATTGATAAGTAAAATTCAGAGTGATTAAGAAGTAATTCATCTCTTTTTTGAAATAAAAGCCTTGTGAAATGATGATTCACAAGGCTTTTGCTTTTTGTAATGTCGGCTATATGACGGTAATTTTTCAGAATATAATATTTGTAGGATAGATGTAGCAACCAATGATATTTCTGTAGATGATCCTTCATTGTGTGTATAAACTGATTAGTTCATCTTTGAAACAGAATATTTAAAAACACTAAAAGTTGAAGTCATGAAAAATCTAATCTTAAGTCTAGCTGCAACATTTATTTTCACTTTATCTGCTTTTGCATCTAACAGTCCAGTTGAAGAAGTGAAAATTTTAAACTCTGAAAACATTGAGGTAATGGTTGATGTAGAATTGTCTGAGATTTTTACTTCAACAATGTTTAACGAAAATGATAATACATTAGAATTCACTTCTAAGGAAAAAGTAAACTATATCCAAATATTTAATACTAAGGGTGAGTTACAATATCAATTGCCAGTACTTTCTAAAAAAGTAAAAATTGGAAAAAGTTTGTTTGGAGAGAAAGGCGATTACAAACTTGGATTCTTAGTACAAGGAAAAAAAGAAATAAAGTTCTCTGAAATAAAAATCAGGAACTAAGAAACAGCGGGTGTTAAAGTCAATCACGTAGTACTGTAGTGTATGAAGTTTTAAATAAGAAAACTTCTAAAGCAGATCGAATGAATTTTCGGTCTGCTTTTCTCTTGTAAACCTGGATTTTGTATTAGAACTTCCTTGTGAGTTTTTAAAGTGCAGTAATCAGTGACCTATATTCGAAAAGTATAATATCGTTCAGGCAAATGTATAGTTCTGGTTTAATGACTTTGGAAAATACTATTTAATATACTTCTTGTTATGATGTATGTAGGTTTGACACCATCAAGTCCCAATCCTCCTGACGCTAATGTTGACCCTGTTTCTAAAGGGTTGTCAGAAGCATAATAAGCATAACGAACAGTAATCTCTTTGTCAATAGAATTTCGAATTTTTGACGCTGACTGAATAGCTTTTTGGTAATGTGCGCCTTCCATTTCGATACCTATCGCTTCCCAAGAACTCTTAAGGAAGTAACGTAATATATCTTTATTTTGAAGAGAGGTGCCTAATACCGTGACCATAGGGCCTTCATAAAAATCGATTCCTGAATTTTTCAATATATCCTTATTGAATTGATTGTCAAAAGGGTAGTTGTCAGCACTGCCTTCAAACACATGTGCATTTGGTAACATGATATCTCCCTTGTCTCCCTCAAGGATTCCCGCCTTGCCCATCACATTTACGGACTTAACTTGAAGTCGTATTTTTTTATCACCCTTTTCGTATGGTTTCAATAACTCATCCATCAATTCATATGCTTGTTCTCCAAAGGCATAATCCATGACGATAACTACAAAAGGCTTACTATGCTTAAGATCAAAATGTTTATTCTTCACATTTTTGATCTTGGTGCTATCATAAATTTGTACGCCAATATTTACGCCTGTCTCATCATAAACAGAATACATACCGTTGAGTAACGCATAATCATAGACACGCTTTCTCAATTTTTCATTACTATCTTTAGAAAGTTTTTTGAATAGTTGATCAGCGCTCTTTGCTTTTAATTGCCCCTTAAGTGCGGGCAAGGCATAGATTGAATTCATCACACTATGCAAGTTAGAGCTGATTATGTGAATGGGCCTTCCTAATAGGTCAAGTTTATCCAGCTCTTGCTTGATTCTATGAGCCCAAAAGTTTCCAAAAAAGTGATGACCAATTTTTTCTCTTAATGTTGATGAGAAACTTATCTCTCTGTCATTTTGATCAATGAACTCGTCCATACTCATTTTGCCCAACCAATAGACAATATTAAATAGAGAATTAACTTTCTTGGTCGTGTCAAAAAGCTGCGCCACTTCTAAAGTTTCTTCAAATGTTCGACCTAGCAAAACACTCAAGTAGGAGTAGCCTAATTCTTTATTAAATGATTTGTTAGATTTCTGCTTCTCGATAATTCTTTCAAGCATCTTCCATTCTCTTCTTTTTCTATTTCGATGATCGAGCGCATTCTTTCTAATCTTCTCTGCCTCTATATACATAAAAGTCAAATGCGTCAAGATATCATAAATATCGCTGCGACCCCTAACTACCTCAATATACATGAGCTCTTTATCAATTCTATAGCAATTGCGTCTTCGCTTACTAGGGATGATCGTCGCATATTGAGAATCCTCAAATCCTTCTCGACTAATCAATTTCACGTATCTACATTCCTCAATACCCTGAGGCAATCGCTGAAATACATAATGGAATCCATTCAGTTCTACTTTTTCTGGATCGCTGATGCTTCCATATATTTCAGGATTTAGTTCTAATAGGGATTTAATCATAGACTCACCAGATACACCTAGTGGCTTGTAGGATCCTCTTATAAACAAGTGTCTCATGGCTATATATAGCCTTTGAATAGCAGCACGTGAAATTTGTGCTCTAGAAAGCTCGGTTGAATAATTTTGCATCAGGTTTCAATTAATGACTTACCTGTGTAGTGCAAATATTACACCATGTTTTAATATGAAGCTGTATTGTTGCTGATCTAACTTGTACCTTCTAGAAAAGGCACAAATCTAAATTCTCCAAATACTTCACGCTTTATCTGATCTTCACTGGTTTTAGTGATCCTAGTCATCGTTTTTGAATCACCTTCACCAAGAGGCAGTACAAGGTATCCACCAATTTTTAATTGATCGATAAGATCTTGGGGAATGGATGAGGCACCTGCAGTTATTAGTATTTTATCAAAAGGAGCAAACCTGGGAGCGCCCTTATAACCATCTCCAAAAAGCGTTCTAATAGAACCGTACCCAATTTGGCGAAGTAAATCAGAAGTCTTTAAAAATAATTGACGTTGTCTTTCAATACTGTACACTCTTTTACATAATAGTGATAGTATACAAGCTTGATAACCCGAACCTGTACCAATTTCTAAAACTTTATCATTTGGATTAAGTTCCAATAATTCAGTTTGGAAAGCCACTGTGTAGGGTTGAGATATAGTTTGACCTTCGCCAATAGGAAATGCTTGATCTTTATAAGACCATTCTTCAAATGCTTTATCTAAAAAGAGATGCCTCGGTAATAGATTAATAGCATTCAATACCTTTTTATCAGTAATGCCTTTAGCTTTAACAGTAGCTGTTAATTTTGATCGGAGACCTTTATGTTTGTAAGAATCCATGAAAGAACAAACATATTAAACAATTTTTTAATATGAAAATCATTTTTCATTAAAGCCAACATATTTAAATTTGTAAAAAAATATACCATGACAGCTTCAAAAATAAAATTTGGTACCGACGGTTGGAGAGCTATTATTGCTAAAGACTACACGCTCGAAAATGTGCAACGTGTGGCAGAAGCTACTGCAAAGTGGATGCACCAGAAAGGATTTAAGAAGGCAGTCATTGGTTTTGACTGTAGATTTGGTGGACCTATGTTTAGCGAAATGTCCATGAGGGTTTTATGCTCCTATGGCATCAAGGTATTCTATGATAAGAATTTTGCGTCTACGCCAATGGTCTCTTTAGGTGTTGTCAAATATGAGGCAGATATGGGTGTCGTCATTACAGCTAGTCATAATCCACCAGATTATAATGGCTTTAAATTAAAGTCTGCTTATGGCGGTCCTACCATTCCATCTGATATTGCTGATGTTGAATCTTATATTGAAGATAAATTTGATAGAGATTTAAAATCCGTTGAAGCTTATGAATCAGATGGCTTAATTGAATATGTTAACCTAGAAGATTTATATATAAATCACGTTGAAGCCAACTTTGATCTAGAATTAATTAGAAACTCAGATGTTGTTTTAGCATATGATGCTATGTATGGTGCTGGCCAAAATGTTATAAGAAGATTATTTCCTAAGGCCCATCTATTGCATTGTGATTATAATCCATCATTTAGAGGACAAGCTCCAGAGCCTATTCATAGAAATCTTTCAGAGCTTTCACAGTTGATCAAAGAAAACGATCAAATAACCTTAGGCCTAGCCAATGATGGTGATGCAGATAGGATTGGACTATACAATGGGAAAGGTGAATTTGTAGATTCTCATCATATATTATTGCTTTTGCTTTATTATATGAAAGAGTATAAGAAGTCAGATGGGAAAGTGATTATTACTTTTTCTGTTACGAGCAAAATGAAACAGTTGGCGAAGCTCTATAATCTTGACATTGAGGTTACTAAAATAGGCTTTAAGTATATCGCAGAGATTATGACCAATGAAGATGTCCTTGTGGGTGGCGAAGAGTCAGGAGGATTAGCGGTAAAAGGTCACATCAAAGAAAGAGATGGAATATGGATTGGATTAGTGATCATGGAATTTATGGCACAAACAGGAAAGTCATTAGAAGATTTGATCAATGATATCTATGAAAAGGTTGGCTCATTTAAGTTCGACAGAGATGATTTACATATTGAAGAATCTAAAAAATGGGCGATTATGGATAAGTGTAAGAGTGGTGCCATCACAAAGATAGGTGACCGACCAGTGATCCAGACAGAAGATATTGATGGGTATAAATTTTATTTATCTGAAGATGAATGGTTAATGGTCCGTCCTTCCGGTACAGAGCCTGTTTTGCGTGTTTATGCGCATGCTAAAGATTATGAAGCAGTCAAGAATTTGCTTATTAGCGGACATTCTGAGCTCCAAAAAGATATTTAGTATTCAATAACCTGCATTCTAATGTCGTCTATTTGGCACGAAAAGATTGAATTTTGTGCTTTGTAGTGCATAGGTACATAAGCATGTAGTCAACGTAGGGGATAGCCCCTTTACTGAGGCTTATTTCAGACTTACTTTTGAATTGTAATTAAAGTTATAGTCATGAAATCAATAATCTTAATTCTTACAGCTTCAGTTCTTTTTTCTACTGCTTCTTTAGCAAGTACATCTCCAGAATCTGAATTAGCCATTATCTCTACTGCTAAAGTAGAAATGTCAGTTGTAAATGTTGCTCAGAAAGATTTCTTCCAAGTTGCAAAGTATAACTCAACAATGGATGCTTTAGATTTCGTGACTAAGGATTACATCAACTACATCCAAATTTTCAATAACAAAGGCGAATTACAGTACCAATTGCCAGTAATGTCAAACAAATTGAAAATTTCAAGAAAGATGTTTAAAAATGGTGCTTACAAAATTGGATTCATCACAAACAACAATAAAACGATTCAGTTTACTAATCTTCAGGTTAACTAATCAAAAATAATTTGATTCGAGAGGCTGACTTATACTAATAGGTCAGCCTTTCTTTTTAAATATATTTTTCATAACTCTTCCCGAAAACTAGCCATGAATTATCAACTTTCACTTTCAATCATTTTACTTTTCTTTTCCAGTACTTTATTAGCTAACAATCCTGAAGAAGGTTTAAGCTTAATTTCTGCTGATGGTGTAGAAGTTAATTTAATAGAAGAAGAACAACAGGATTTCTTTAGGTTAGCAGAATTTAATAGTCAGACTAAATCTCTCAATTTTGTGACTAAAGATTATGTCACCTTCGTTCAAATTTATGATGAAGAGGGCTTATTAAAGTTTCAAATACCTGTGATGTCAAATAAGCTTAGGATTAATCCTTCTGTTTTAGAATCAGGAGATTATAAGTTAGCTTTTGTTACAAAAAACAACACAGCGATTCAATACACCAATTTAAGTATCAATTGACCTCTTCTAAGAAGTCAATGATATCTGCAAAGAATTCACAATCTTGCCAAATTGTATAGACAACCTCCTTATCTTTTGCAGACCTCTTAAAGTCTAATTCAAAAAAATTAACCTCTTCATTGATGGCTAGGTAAACTTTGCTACCCGATATTTTCAAAACAAAAGGGTGTGCATGTTTATACTTAAAATCGATTAGGCATTGCATAAATTTTGGGGATAGAATATGTGATGTTCTATCATAATCGGAGTAGGAAAGGTGAAATAGATGATCAAACGCTTCATTTAATGTATCAAAATCACCGGAAGGAATACTTTTTGAATAAGAATATTGAAAATCTTTGGTGTGTATTATAATTGAAGTCTCTGTATCATGTGGAATGTCTGCAGTGAAGAAAAGACCTTTAAAAATCTCATCCTGGATCACGATATCTCCATCTGAATCTTTTACCTCATAATTGGCTTCTAGCTCCGAACATTTAAAAAGAACAGCATTTTTCTCACCAACGATCAGATCTTCTCCTGAGTAAGAATTTGTCCTTTTGAAAAGTTTACTGTTTCTAAAATCTGCACCTTTTACATGATTAAAAGGCTTCATCTTAGTTTGGATACCAAGGTTTCCAAATACGATTTGGGTTAAATCACTTTTATACTTTTTAAAGTATTGTCTCTTGTAAAATCCCGAACCGAAAAAAGCTAATAAACCTATAGGTATAAGAAAGGCCAGAATGCCAGGTTCTTTAGCTAAAAAAAAGAAAGCCACGACTAAAGCTAGAACTCCAAAAAGTGTGGCTAGGATTATTCTTAAATTCTTAGTTTTCTGAGCGGCTCGTTGTCTTGTATTTTCGAATATGTCTAGTGCTGGATAAATCTGTTCGTAAACAGTTTCATATTGACGTTGACGCTCCAAAATTTACCTTGTATAATTTGGTGCTTCTTTCGTAATTGTAATATGATGTGGGTGTGATTCCAATACTCCTGCATTAGTAATACGTACTAATTCAGCATGTTTTAAAGCACTGATATCTTTAGCACCTACATATCCCATTCCAGCACGCAAACCGCCAATGTATTGAACCATCACTTCTCCAACAGTCCCTTTATAAGGCACTCTTCCTTCAATACCTTCAGGTACTAGTTTTTTTACATCGTCCTCTACATCTTGAAAGTATCTGTCTTTCGATCCCTTTTGCATGGCACCCAGCGATCCCATTCCTCTATAAACTTTAAATTTTCTTCCTTGAAAAAGGATAGTTTCTCCAGGTGCTTCTTCAGTACCTGCGAATAATGAACCAGCCATTATACAATCAGCACCACCAACTATAGCTTTTGCAATATCACCTGTGTATCTGATACCCCCATCTCCTATGATTGGAATCCCAGTCCCTTCTAATCCTTTGGCAGCTCTCATAATAGCGGTAAGTTGAGGGACACCAACGCCTGCAACTATTCTAGTTGTACATATACTTCCTGGTCCGACACCTACTTTAACCGCGTCAACTCCAGCATCCGCAAGTGCTTTTGCCGCTTCTCCAGTGGCGACATTACCACCAATGATCTGTAAGTGAGGAAAATGACCTTTAATAGTTTTCACCATCTCCAGCACGCCGGCAGAATGGCCATGAGCTGTATCTACTGCGACAACATCAACATCTACATTTACTAGGGCTTCAACGCGTTCCATAGTATCTGAAGTAACTCCTACGGCGCCTCCTACAATCAATCTTCCCATACTATCCTTAGCAGAATTAGGATAGTCCTTCACTTTCATGATATCCTTATAGGTGATTAATCCTACAAGTTTATTTTGATCGTCAACTACTGGTAGTTTCTCGATTTTATATCTCTGTAATATATCTTGGGCTTCAGTTAAATTGGTTCCTTGAGGAGCGGTAACAAGATTTTCTGAAGTCATTAGTGATTTAATAGACTTATTTCTATCGGTTTCAAACCTCAAATCTCTGTTTGTAAGAATGCCAATAAGATGATTTTCATTATCAACAACGGGAATTCCTCCAATTTTATAAGACTTCATCAATTGTAAAGCATCGCTCACAATAGAATCGACTTTTAAGGTCACAGGATCGATAATCATTCCGCTTTCGGACCTCTTGACTTTTCTGACTTGATCCGCTTGGGCTTCAATACTCATATTTTTATGAATGATTCCAATGCCTCCAGATCTGGCCAGAGCAATAGCTAAAGCGTATTCTGTGACTGTATCCATTGCTGCAGATACTATCGGAATATTAATATGAAGATCTCTAGTAACTCTAGATTTTACACTTACATCTTTCGGAAGTACCTGCGAATAAGCAGGAACCATTAAGACATCGTCGAAAGTAAGCGCTTCGGAAATTCTTGGGCGAGGAGTATTATTCGATTCCATGCGTAAAATTATGATATTTTTTTTTGGGCTACAAAATTTTTGATTCACCTTTGAGATGTATAATACTAACCTTACTCCATGATAGAAGTTTATACTGATGAATACTTCATGCGAAAAGCATACGATGAAGCTCAGTTGGCATTCGATAATGGCGAAGTACCAGTAGGTGCTTTGATTACCTGTAATAATAAGATTATTGCTAAAGCCCACAATCAAACAGAAGTACTAAATGATGTGACAGCTCATGCTGAAATTTTAGCTATTACAGCCGCATCAAATTATTTAGGTTCTAAAATTCTTAATGAATGTGAAATGTTTGTCACCTTAGAACCTTGCCTTATGTGTGCTGGCGCAATCAAGTGGGCCAGGATTGGTCGATTGGTTTATGCTGCTTCAGATGATAAATCAGGTTTTATGAGGTATGGCAAAGAAGTATTGCATGCAGATACAAAGTTAGAATTTGGTGTTATGCATGATGAGTGCAGTAAAATTATCACTGATTTCTTTAAGGTTTTGAGATAGCCTCTAGCACCTCTTAATTTATCGTTAACGCGATGGTTAAAATGTCTTAAATACGTGATTTGAAATTAACCATCCTTTATTTTAATAGTCTAATGAACTAAATCCTATCATAATGAAAAGTCTATTATATTTCTTAATTAGCTCAAGTCTACTACTAACATCTTGCAGCAAAAAACTTACTTATTTTTCTGATCGTCTTCAAAATGAAAATAACTGGTCAGAAGCAGAGCTAAAACGGATTCAGTTTTATGTGTCCCAAGACATTGTTCTTTATAAAAGCACTTCTTCAGGAGGATCGAAAATTGAAGATGGCCAAATTCAAATCAAGGATAATAGTAACGTCAAGCAGGTGGTAATTAAGAAAGGAACACCAGGTATTCTAGTTTTTTCGCCTAAAGACGATCGTTTCGCTGTAAGTTTTGATGATGACTCTGATAAGTATTTAATGTTTGGCCCAAGTGATAGAAATAATGGTAGATATACCTTATTAGCTAAAAACTGGAATAGACGAAGTGGTATTATACGTTATGGTGGACAAGAATATAGAACCAATTCAGAAAGTGCCTATGCCGCTTTGATGGTAGATATTAAAAGGGCTTCAGATGCTAATTACAAAAAAGAAACAGCTGGTGGACGTAAAGTGAGGAGATAATAGATTAAGATCCAAGTTTCATGTTTATCCTTAACAATATCAAGTAATTTTTGGCTCCATATTAATAGCCTTATAAACTTTATATACATTAAGGCCTAAGTATTGCAATTAGATGCGCTATTCATTGTAATTTCATCTATAACTTAACTCATTTGTTCATTCTTGAAATTCTAATTTTTGTTCTATTCATTTAAAGGATTTATTCCGGTTGTACATCCTTCATCTTTTGTGCATCCTTTGGCTGCAGTTACTGGAAATGTAATTATTGGAAGGGATGTATATATAGGTCCTGGAGCTACAATTCGCGGAGATTGGGGAGGCATAGTTATCGAAGATGGATGTAATGTACAAGAAAATTGTACCGTCCATATGTTTCCCGGAATAACCGTTACTCTAAAAGAAGGCGCACATATAGGTCATGGTGCTGTCATTCACGGTGCTCAGATTGGTGAAAATGTTTTAGTAGGAATGAATGCGGTAGTTATGGATGAAGTCATTGTTGGAAATAATAGTATAATCGGCGCATTGAGCTTCATCAAAGCCGGGATGCAGATTCCAGATAATAGTTTAGTCGTAGGTAACCCGGCCAAAATTATAAAAACTTTGTCGCAAGAAATGATTGATTGGAAAACGAAAGGGACTGCTTTATATCAACAATTGCCCAAGCAAATGAAAGAAGGATCAGAAGAAGTAAAACCTTTGAATGAAATACCCGAAGAAAGACCTAATCAAGAGATTCTATTTAAAACTTGGGAAAGTATAAAAAATAAAAAGGATCAAAAATAGTTGTACCATAAGCAACATCTTTGGAAAATAACTCAATCAAATATAAATCCGATTGGATAAAGTCAAAGGCTTTAGATCTTGGTTTTTTAGATGTGAAATTTGCAAGAGCAGAGTTCATGGAAGCGGAAGCTGAGAAATTAAAACAATGGCTCGATATGAACTATCATGGTCAAATGAGCTATATGGAAAATCACTTTGAAAAGAGAACGGATCCAACCCAGTTAGTCGAAGGTGCACAGTCTGTCATATGTTTAAGTTATAATTACTACACTCAAGAGCTACAGTCTGATAATTCGGCACCCAAAATTTCAAAATATGCTTATGGCAGGGATTACCATAAGGTTATTAAAAAGAAATTAAAGCAATTTCAGAAAGAGATTAAAGAGACCTTTGGCGATTTTAATAGTCGATATTTTGTTGACTCTGCTCCGGTTTTAGAAAGGGATTGGGCTAAAAGATCAGGCTTAGGTTGGGTTGGAAAGAACACCTTAATCATCTCACCAAAAAAAGGCTCTTACTTTTTTTTAGCAGAAATAATTGTTGATTTTGAATTAGAATATGATGCACCGATCGATGATTATTGCGGTACTTGTACTAAGTGCATTGATGCTTGCCCTACGCAAGCCATTGATAAGGAAGGATATTTGATGGATGCTTCGAAGTGTATAAGTTATCTAACAATAGAATTAAAGGATGATAAAATTCCAATTGAGTTTAAAGATCAAATGGAGAATTGGATGTATGGATGTGATATCTGCCAAGATGTATGTCCATGGAATAGATTTTCTTCACAACACACAGAAGATGATTTTGTTAATAAAAAAGGATTACTGGAACTAACTTCAGAAGACTGGAATAACTTAGACGAAGAGAAATTTAACGAGTTATTTGAAGGATCAGCAGTGAAGAGGACAAAATATAAAGGTTTAAAGCGAAATATCGATTTCTTAAATGAATAGCAACTTTCAATAACTATTTTACATTAAAATTAAAAACATGACTAGAACAACTATTTTCATTTTGCTAGCCCTATTCTCAGTTCAAAGTGTTTATTCTCAAGAACAAATTCAATGGCCTAAAGATAAAAATGGTCATAAAGTAGTATCAGAGAAATTTGAAATTTACGAGCACCTGCTGGGTAAATATTTGAATATCTCTGAAGATATTATCAAAGAGGATAATTCAAATATTATTATAGAAAAAGCAGAAGGCGAAATTCAAGTTGGCGAAAGTGGCTCTCCTGAATTTGAGTTACATGCAATAGTAAATCCAAATGACACTTCAAATATAGTAGTGGGGTGTATGCGGTTTGTCAATACCTTTGCTGAAGCGGATTTAAGTATATCAATTTACGTAACTAATGACTTTGGTGATACTTGGCAGAAAAGTGATTTTAATGGTCAACTACCCAATAGAATTGCATTAGGTGGTGGTGATCCAGTTTTTGCTTATGATAGAAATGGAAATCTTCATATGACTTGGCTGTTGATTTCAGCAAATAATTTAGTCACAGAAGCTTTGTGGGGGGTGTATTCTGCAATGAGTTCTGATAATGGATTGACTTGGGGAAATCGTACAGTTATTGAAGAATATGCATTTTCTGATTTACTAGCTTTTAGTGATTTAGAAACAGCTCCAGATAAAGAGTGGTTAGCTTACGATTTAAATCCATCTAGTCCTCACTTTGGAAATATCTATACCTCATATGTTGAAATAAATTTCGATAACCAAATTCCGACTTACAATATAACAACCAAAGTAATGGCTGATGGCGAAGCTGAATTTTCAAATAAGCTTCAACTATCGGGAAGTGAATTTCCTTTAACACAATTTACGAGCATGGAGACGAATTCTAGTGGAGACGTCTTTGTCAGTTTTTTAGCAGATGATAATATGGAAACTGATAAGTATGCCATATATCTCGCTAAATCAGTTGATGGCGGATTAACTTATGAGCCCAATCAAAAAATCACTGATTTTTATTTTCCTGAAATTCAAGGGGGTGGAACTACCGTTAGTGGTGTTAATCCCGCTAGATTATATCCATGTCCGCATATTGCTGTGGATAAATCAGGGGGACCGACTGATGGATTTATGTACTTAGCATTTACGTCTTTCGGAATTGACGGAATAGAATCAGAAGGGTTAGATATTTATCTATGTAGATCTGAGGATGGTGGCGAGACATGGACTACGCCTCAAAAAATAAATGATGATCTTGACCCAAGAATACATCAATTTTACTCTGCTATTGAAGTTACAAACAAAGGTGAAGTAGCCTTAGCTTGGTATGACCGAAGAGATGATGTTGTAAATAATCAAACAGATTATTATGTGGGTATTTCTAATGATAACGGAGAGTCCTTTCGTCAGTTTCCTGTAAATACCCAATCGACAGATTTTAATAGAATTGGTTCTAGAAATGGCAATGTTGGCGTCGGTGAATATAATGAAATAGTTGTAGTAGGTGATTATATCATACCTTTCTGGGCTGACGGGAGGACGAATGATGGCAACTTAGCTATTTATGCCAATTTCATAAATTTAAACAATCCACTTAGCACGAACGATAAATTGAGTTTAGTTAATCCAGATATTTCAATAGAAGGTCCATATCCAAATCCAGTAAAGGATAAATTAAATTTTGAGATGAACCTAAATAAAGCATTAGAGGTTAGAATACAAATACTGGATTTATCTGGAAGATTGATATCTGATACGCCTAGTACAAAATTCAATAAAGGCTTACATTTTAAAGATATTGATGTCAGTAATTATACGGCTGGCGAATACCTACTCAATATTATTACAGGACAAGGTAATATTCAGCGGAAATTTATTGTCTTACGAAACTAGTTTATGATTAATATCAATATTGCACTAATTGCTCACGATGGGAAGAAATCGGATATGGTTTCTTTTATTCTAAAGCATAAAGAATTTCTTGAAGGATCTACCATTGTAGCCACAGGTACAACAGGTTCCAAAATCGAAGAAGAAGGATTTGAAGTCACAAAACTACTGTCTGGACCGCTAGGTGGAGATGCTCAAATTGCTGCTATGGTGGCTACAAGCGAAATTGATTTGGTGATATTTTTTAGAGATCCATTAGATAAGCATCCTCATGAGCCAGATGTACAAATGCTTATGCGTCAGTGTGATGTTCATAATGTGCCATTAGCTACAAATCCTAAAGCAGCTTACTATTTATTAAAAGGCATTATTGAAGAATTAAAAAATAGATAATTTTAATCTCAGACTGAAGATTAAATTTGACAACTGAAGATTATAAAGTTCTAGCTCCAAAGATTCCAACAGTACCTGGCGTCTATAGATTCATTGACGATAATGATATCGTCATTTATGTCGGTAAAGCCAAGAATTTAAAGAATAGACTTTCTTCTTACTTTGGTCAAAAAAAGCATCAACGATATAAAACAAAGACGCTTGTTAAAAATGCAAACAGGTTTGAGTACACAGTCGTTGAAACCGAGCAGGATGCACTTCTTTTAGAAAATACCTTAATTAAGAAGTTGCAGCCCAGGTATAATGTCATGCTGAAAGATGGTAAGACTTATACTTATATAGTTGTAAAGAAGGAGCGTTTTCCAAGAGTCTTCTTTACACGAAGAGTTTGGAAAGATGGTTCTCAATATTTTGGACCTTACACTTCAAAGTACAGAGCGCGAATTTTACTAGATATCATTAAAAAATTATTTAAGCTCAGAACCTGTAATTTACAGTTATCGCAAAAGAATATAGAAGCTGGAAAGTTTAAAGTCTGCTTAGAGTATCACATTAAAAACTGCCTGGGTCCTTGCGTTGGATTTGAAGATGAAGAAGCTTACAATGAAAAAATAAAGCAGGTCAAAAATATATTAAAGGGTCAAGTAAAACCCGTAAAAGATTATCTAAAATCTCAAATATCTCAAGCTGCAGAAAAATTAGAATTTGAATTAGCTCAAGAGTTCAAAGAAAAATTAGAAGCTCTAGATAACTATCAATCTAAATCAACTGTAGTAAATACATCAATTGTTGATAGTGATGTTTTCTATATTAGATCAGAAGAAGATATGGCTTATGTGTCCTATCTAAAAATTGTAAATGGGGCTTTAGTAAATTCTGACAATGTAGAACTTAAAAAGAATCTGAATGATAATGAAGAGGACTTGCTAGCATTCTCCATAAATTACTTGCGGGAAAAATTTAATAGTATCGCTCCAGAAGTAATTTTACAGAGTGAAATTCAATTAGTTGATGATGTGAAAGTTACTGTTCCGCAAAGAGGAGATAAAAAACATTTATTAGATCTGGCAGAGAAAAATTTGAAGTACTACATCTTACAAAAAAGAAAAGATGAAGCCACTAAAGTAAAGAAGCAAACTTCGGCTGAACGAATTTTGAATACATTGAAAAGTGATTTGGAAATGGACGAATTGCCATTTCATATCGAATGCTTTGATAATTCAAATATTCAAGGTACGAATCCAGTATCATCTTGTGTTGTATTTAAAAACGCAAAACCTTCAAAGAAGGACTATAGGAAGTTCAACATCAAAACAGTAGTTGGGCCAGATGATTTTGCTTCTATGAAAGAAGTGGTAACGCGACGATATACCAGGCTTAAAAATGAGAATGCCGATTTGCCCCAACTTGTCATAATTGATGGGGGAAAAGGACAACTAAATGCAGCTTACGAAATTTTAAGAGATCTTCAATTAGAAGATAAAATTACTTTGATAGGTATTGCTAAAAGGTTAGAAGAGATTTATTTCCCAGGTGATCCCATTCCATTATACATTAATAAGAAATCTGAATCTTTAAAATTGATCCAACAATTACGTAATGAGGCGCACAGATTTGCAATTACCTTCCATCGAGATCAAAGATCAAAAAATGCATTAGGGACTGAGTTAACCAATATTCCTGGTATAGGAACTAAAACAGCCGAAACACTGCTTAAAACCTTTGGATCAGTCAAGAAAATTAAGGGACTAAATAAAGTAGACATAGAGCAAGTCGTCGGTAAAAGTATTGCAATTAAATTGGTCAATTATTTTGAGGCGCAAAGTCAAGAAGAGGAATGAGAGCTATTTTAGTCATTGCCCATTGTATTATTCTTTTCTTTATTTCGTGTAAAGATTCTTTAAATCAAAGCTCTGATACTATACCTGAAATTTATGTTTCAATAGATGATTCAAAATTGAATTTTCAAGACAGTATCTATTATTTGAATAATCAACGATTTTCAGGATACCTTACTAATAAAAAGAATGCGAATAAATTTCTATACACTTATTTAAATGGTTTACAGAATGGGGAGCAAAAGGGCTGGCACACCAACGGAAATATTTCTTTTGATTACATGTGTAAAAACGGTAAGAGAATAGGTGACTATAAAGAGTATTATCCAAATGGTAAACTTCAAATCCAACGATGGTATGAGGAAGGTCAAATTATTAAGAACAAGATATTAGATCTTAATGGGGTAGTTATTGCAAATTATACTAAAAGAAATGGAAGATACTTTGGGTTAATGGGATCAAGCAGCTGCATTACACTAAATGAAAATACTGAAGGCAATTAAAATTATTTTTTATATATCACTGATAGGTTTCCTCGTCCTAGGATGTAAAAAAGAAGCAGCAGAGTTACCATTCTATAATTCGGCAGATTGGGAATCACAATGGATAGCGCCTACAGATCCTGATTATGATCGTATTCATACAATCGAGGAATTTGCATTTCAAGATCAAAATAATCAAAGAATAACAAATGATAATTTTGATGGCAGAGTTTACGTAGCTAATTTCTTCTTTACCACTTGTCCTGGAATTTGCCCGAAAATGACAGAAAACATGATGCTTATCCAAGATGAATTTGAAGATTCAGGCAAGGTTAAAATATTGTCCCACTCCGTTACACCATGGATTGATACAGTAAAGCAGTTAAAGCGCTATGCCAAGGAGTATAATATCAATGATAAAATGTGGCATCTTGCGACAGGCCCTAAAGAGACTATTTATAGCATCGCGCGTAATTCATACTTCATAGAGGGCGAGATGGGTTTACAGTTGTCTTCAGATGATTTTTTACATACTGAAAATTTCATTTTGGTTGATCAAAAACGAAGGGTCCGAGGGATTTATAATGGGACAATAGTCTCTCAAATTGAGTTATTGATTGAAGATATTAATTCATTAATTATCGTAAATTAAAGAACTAATAATCAGCAATAAACACATATATAAAAATTAATATATAATTTTCGCATTCTAACATATTGTAATTAATTATATTTGATTACCTCTTGGAAATAATCTAAGTTAAACCCCTTAGCCTTTAAACTGACACAACAACCAACTTGCGGTAGAAAAGTATGAAGTATGCTGTTTATAAACAGTTTATTACGTATATTTTTTATTTGATATGTGCATGGTGATAGGACTTAATAATTTACGAATTGTACAATTTATTAAGTCAATATGCAGTACTCAAAGAGTAGGCTGTTAGAAAATCTTATAGAAAGATTTAAGAGGTGTTTTGATTCAATCAAGAATCTGAATCTTCCTGTTCTACAAAGTCAAGTTTCTTCCAAAAAACTATTCATCAAGAATAAGTTTTTCCTTCCATTAAGTATTTCATTACTATTCTCGTCCAATATTTTGTTTGGGCAATTGCCAGACCCAATTTCCTGTGATGATACTGGTGTTCCTGCATTTAATTTAGGTGATTGTAGCAATGGGGTATTTGTAGGTTCTAACATAGATACAAGAGACAACAATGAAAATTTTATCGCTAATGTAAATCAAACGGACATTGGAGGAGCCACTGAAGTCTTAGTAGAGGATGGTACCGAATACTGTGATCATGATGGTAATACGGGTTTAGATACAGAAGGTCCAGACATCATATTCAATATACCTGTAGCTCCAGAAAAACGTCAATCGTGCGAAGCAGGTGTTTTAACGATTACTTTAAGGGGTGATTTCAACAATAGTTGTGAAGTAGCTTATATAGTTAATGAGTGTGGTATTATCATTTCGCAATCCCAGTTAACAGGACTCCCAGAAGGTGATAAGTGTGATGTTATTTTTCCCTTACAAGTTTCTATTCCAGCGGCAGATTTATCTGAGGCCGCAGCGGATGGTGTGATTACTTTTTCTGTTAGGACAAATGGAGGGACAGCAGGGTTTCAAGGTTCCGAAGTAGATGGTACATGTGGGCCTGGTAGAGGTGTGGATTGTGTAGAACCATTTGGAGTTTTAGATGGCAATTGTATCGCGCTTCATTCATTTGTTTGGCCTATTCAAACCACAGCAGAGGCGGGCACTTTAAACTCGACTGACAATATTATATGCGATGGAGAATCAATAGATATTGATGTGTTGAATGAATTGATGTTCGATGATCCTAACGGTACAGGTGCTTTGGCAGATAGCGACCCTTCCACTGGAAGTTACCATTTGGATTTTTATTATGATGGTGGACCAAATCCAGCAAATCCATATCCTTCTGATGGTGGTACGGCTGGAGATTTAATAAATGTATACAATGCCTCAACAGGATCAAATCCTCAAGTTACAATTGTGAACGATGGTGGATCAGGAATACAAGATCATTCAAATACAAATGCTCCCTTAACAAGCGGAGGGGGTGCTTTACCATCTAATACATTGATTGAAGTTATTGGATCTGTTTGGGGAGATAGTAATGTAGAGCCAATTGGTGAAGGTTCGTGCTTTGGAGAAATATTAAGTTGTGGTGATCATACCAATTATATTTCATTTGTTTTATTAGAGCCAATAACAGCAAATGCTTCTTGTACTTGTATCGATGGAAATACTGGTGTGGTAACGATTTCTGGATTTGACGGTGGCTTGCCTGAGGCAGTCACAGAAGGAGCTACACCTGGAAGTTCTGATTATATTCTTCAGGCAACTGGTGGAACTTTAAGTTCAAGTACTGTAGGTGTAGGAGGGAATGTAAGGCTAACGCTTGATCCAGGAGAAACTAATTGGTCAGTCACAGTTATAGATGAAGAAGGATGTGAGTTTCATCTAAATGGAAGTTGTGGTATTGAAGAAGAAGCTCAAATTTTATTTCCAACTTATGTATGTTTAGTAAACGAAGCATTGGATGTTTCAGTGAGTCCCTCAGGTGGTACTTTATCAGGACCTGGAGTAGTGGGTTCAACATTCAATCCAGCTATTGCTGGAATTGGAACGCATACTTTGGAATATGATTATCAAGAAGGTTCTTGTGAAGTAAGTACTGAAATCAATGTTACTGTAGAAGACGGTTCAGAATTAGATGCTTCATTTGATGCAGAGCAGTTAGTATGTGCCGACGAAGTTGTAACCCTAACTCCCACTGAAGAAGGAGGAGTATTTACAGGAATTGGTGTTTCGGATAATGGCGATGGTACGGGCGGAACTTTCTCAAGTTCAGCAAGTGGTGATTACGTAGTAACCTATTCATTAAATACATCTAGCGGTTGTTCTGTTGTTTATAGTCTTATTATAACTGTTGATGGAAATAAGCCGATTATAATGATCCCACCTTCTGACTTGATTTTAGAATGTGGTGAATCTGGAAATACCACATCAATTTCAAATTGGGTTTCAAATTCTGGTGGAATGATGGTAGTGGATGATAGTCCAGAACCAGTTGATTTATCATCAGTAGTAGGTACTGCAACTGAAACATGCGGTAATTCACAAATTATTCCATATACTTTTACAGCTGAGGATGAATGCGGTAATTCGATTTCTGTAATAGCATATGTCAGAATTATTGATACGACACCTCCAGATTTTAAATTAAACTCAGCAGTAACTATTGATTGTGATGATAATACAGATCCAGATGGATGGGCTGCATCAGCCATTGTTGTGGAGGACGAATGTGATGATGATCCAATAACTAACTATGCATTAATAAACATTGAAGAAAAATGTGATGGTACCGTTACTCAAACCATATATACCTATGTGTTCTCTGTTGCCGATGCATGTGGTAATCAATCTACTTCGATGACATCTACGTATACAATCGAGGATTCTGAACCACCACAAATTATTCCTCCGACTAATTTAAATGTCACATGTGACCAGGATATATCTTTATTAGTTACAGAATGGTTAGATGATTATAATTTAGTATTTAATTGCTTTGATATCGATAACCCTATCGTTACTACAGATTATATAGCAGGTTCTATTCTCGATGCTTGTGGTGATGTGATACCAGTAACTTGGACAGTCGAGACGATTTGTGGTGCATTTGTAACGGCAACATCTAATATTAATATTATAGAGGATACAACAGGTCCTACTATGACTTGTACGCCTTCTCTTACATTTGCAGTTGATGTAGATAATTGTGGAGCAAATATCGCATTGCCATTACCTTTATCAACTGATTGTAATGAAATAGAAAGTATACTTCAAACGTCTCCTCCTCCCAATGAAGAATTACCAATAGGAATTACTTCTGTCATTTTTACCGCAACCGATGAGTGTGGAAATACTTCAACATGTAGTACAAATGTTACAATAGTTGATACTCAAAACCCAGAGTTAATATGCCCTCCAAGCATAAATGTATGTAGTGATGAAGGGACATGCTCTTGGGTAAGTAACGAATCAGTGAATCCTCTAGTAAGTGATTGTGGGAATACAACTTTATCATACAGTATAGAAAATCCAGATCGTTCTGTAGTTACTCCTGCTGAAATAGAAGGCTTTGTATTTATGGTAGGCTCAAGTAGTGTAACAGTAACTGCAACTGATGTAAATGGAAACACAACAGCTTGTAATTTTACTGTAAATGTTGAAGATTGCGAAGCCCCAGTGATTACTTGCCCAGATGATATTACAGTAGAGTGTGATTCCGATGTGCCTTTAAGCAGTTTTAAATCTGAGAAAAGAACTAGCATTTCGCAAAAGGCTATGATGGACTGTAATTGCACAGCAACTCAAGGAACCCAATCATTTCCTATAACTACAATAAAAACTGATGAAGACGCAGTTTCATTCTATTCTTATGGTAATCCTGATGCAGCTTCGGCAAATACAGGTTTCGAATTAATAAATACAACTTTATTATTTCTTCATGAGGATACTAATACCGGAGAAATTAGTTTGGTTGTAATAATGGATGCTCCTAGTGGTGATGGCGGTTCCGCAATGATGGATTTCTTTTGCCTACCCGCAAATGCAACCCTAGATCTGTCAGATGATAATGGAGAAATAACTGGTATTTTTCCTACGGTGTCTGCTAACTTTAACTGGGCGGATTGCTGTACTGATGGAACAGTAATCGGAAATGTTGGCTGTAATACCACATTTGATTTTATTCCGACTATAGGTAGCGGTATTAATAATATGGCATGGGTGACAGGAACCGAAGCGGCCCCAATCTATACATATTTTGATAACTTTTCTGAACCCGTTAGAATACAATGTGGATCTGGTCAGCCAGAATGTTGTCAAAATAGTAATATGGTAACAACTGAAGATTCTTCTTGTCCAAATTTAGCTGATGGCAGTATTGATGTAACAACTGATGCAGATGGGGCTCCATTTACATTCCTTTGGTCCACAGGTGCAACATCAGAAGATTTAATAAATGTAACGGCAGGAAATTATACAGTAACCATTACTGATAAAGATAACTGTGAACAAATACTTGATGTAGAAGTAGGACTTACACAAACCTGTGATTCTAATGACGCGCTCGATTTATTTGAAGGTGCTGGTAACGTAATAGATAATTGCGATCCTGTAGAAGTTACCTCCATGCTAATAAATACTATAAGCGGTTGTGGAAGCACACAAACTCTCGTTTATGAATATTCAGCTATTGATTCTTCAGGTAATCAAAGTTCATGTTATGCCTACTATACCATTGAGGATACAACTACTCCTCTGATTGGTACTGCTGCAATGGACATGACAGTTGAATGTGATGGAGCTGGAAATTCGGATGCCTTTATTGGCTGGTTGGCTAATAAAGGTGGTGCCACTGCAACCGATATATGCGGTCCCGAGATTACTTGGACCAATAATTACACTTCACAATTTTCTGACGAATGTGGACTTACCGGTGAAATTGATGTCATATTTACAGTAACAGATGATTGTAGCAATACAAGTACAACAGAAGCTACCTTCACCATAGAAGACACGACTGCACCAACATTAGACTGTCCATCAAATATTACATTGGAGTGTTCAGATCCTTTAAACGATGCGATCATCAGTAACTGGTTGAGTACAGCAAATGCATCAGATGTATGCGGAAATGTAACACTAGCTAATGACTATGCTGATACTTTTGAAGCGGACTGTGGATTGAGTGGGGAATACACTGTAGTTTTTACGGCGACGGATGCTTGTACAAATGAGACGACCTGTTCAAGAACAATAACAATAGAAGATACAACAGATCCGATTATAGAACTAGGAGCGAATGATTTAATATTAGAATGTGCAGGCGTGAATAATGCAGCTCAGATAACAGCATGGACAACAAATAACGGAGGAGCTGTAGCTAGTGATAATTGCAGTGCAGCATTGACTTGGAGTTTTGCTGCGATGCCGGCAGTGGCAACTTGCGGTAATACAACAACAACGACGTATGTATTTACAGTAACAGATGCATGTGATAATACAAGTACAACCACAGCAGATGTTATATTAGAAGATACGACACATCCTGTGTTAACTGTTCCGACGGCATTGATAGAAGAATGTGGAGATATAACAACAAGTTTGGCAGCGTGGAGAGCCCAGGCATCAGCTACAGATGCATGTGGCAATGTAACGATTGTCAGTGAGTTATGGAATACAACTAGTGGTTGTGGAGGTACAGAATCAAGAACATATTTATTTACAGCTACGGACGCATGTGGTAATGAAACTACAGGTCTAAGTGATTATATCTTAGAAGATACAGTAGATCCAGTTGTAACCTGTCCATCTGATTTGGCATTAGTTTGCGGCAACGAAAGTAATGACCTATTAATTTTAAATTGGTTAAATAGTGCCACAGCAGTAGATGTAAACGGTTGTAGTGATGTACGAATTGAAAATACATATCCAAATGCATTACCTGGCTTAGCATGTCAAATGAGCAGCGGCTTAACAGTCACCTTTACGGCTACCGATGGTTGTGCCAATACACATACCTGTCAAGCAACAATTACAATGGATGATAGTGTTGCGCCATATTTTGAAAACTGTCCATCGAACATGACAGTAAATGTAGATGTAGATTTATGTGAGACAAATGTAATATACAGCACACCAATAGCTTTAGATGATTGCGACGAATCGGTGAAGGTAGAAATGACAAGCGGGATAGCAAGTGGTAGTGCATTTCCAATAGGTACAACAAGTTTATTATTTACGGCAACCGATGATTGTGGTAATACCCAAACATGTGCCTTCGATATTACAGTAGTAGATAGTGATGTGCCAAGCATAGCATGTCCAAGTAATAATGTAGTGGTGTGTGTAGATGCTGGAGAATGTACATGGCAATCAACAGATGAAGTTGATGCGTTATTCAATGAAAATTGTGCAGCTGAAGGCTATACGGTTACTTATGTAATAACTGGAGCAACAAGTGCTAACTCAGCTGCTACAGGAATTAACGATCCTGCAAGCGACGATGTAGAATTTGAATTAGGCACAAGTGAAGTATGTTACACAATTACAGATGATGCTGGTAATAGTGCCAGTTGTTGTTTTGATGTAATCGTTGAGGATTGCGAAGACCCAAGTATAACCTGTCCTGTTGCAATGACAGTAGAGTGTGATGGATCAGGAAATACAACAGCCTTAAATACATGGCTGGCAAGCGTAGCAGGAGATGATAATTGTGATACTGATGTGAGTTTAAGTAATAGTTTATTCAATACAATAAGTGATTGCAACAATGCCAAGAGCTATGTCTACAGTTTTGAGTCAGAAGACAACTTTGGCAATGTGGTAAGTTGTTTGTCAACATTCACAATAGAAGATACGACTAGTCCCGAGATAGAAACAGCGGCGATGGATATGACTATAGAATGCAGCGATGGAGATAATGGTACGGAGGCGTTATTAGCATGGTTAAATGATAATGGCGGTGCAGAAGCTTCAGATGTATGTAACGGAATAAGTTGGAGCAATGACTTTGATGGAATCGTTGGGTCATGTGGAGAGACAGGAGAAGTGTCAGTAATATTTACAGTAACAGATGATTGTGGTAACACAAGTACAACAGAAGCTACATTCACCATAGAAGACACGACTGCACCAACATTAGACTGTCCATCAAATATTACATTGGAGTGTTCAGATCCTTTAAACGATGCGATCATCAGTAACTGGTTGAGTACAGCAAATGCATCAGATGTATGCGGAAATGTAACACTAGCTAATGACTATGCTGATACTTTTGAAGCGGACTGTGGATTGAGTGGGGAATACACTGTAGTTTTTACGGCGACGGATGCTTGTACAAATGAGACGACCTGTTCAAGAACAATAACAATAGAAGATACAACAGATCCGATTATAGAACTAGGAGCGAATGATTTAATATTAGAATGTGCAGGCGTGAATAATGCAGCTCAGATAACAGCATGGACAACAAATAACGGAGGAGCTGTAGCTAGTGATAATTGCAGTGCAGCATTGACTTGGAGTTTTGCTGCGATGCCGGCAGTGGCAACTTGCGGTAATACAACAACAACGACGTATGTATTTACAGTAACAGATGCATGTGATAATACAAGTACAACCACAGCAGATGTTATATTAGAAGATACAACACCACCTTTGATTTCTGGTCCAGATGATGTTACTGTACAATGTAATCCGACCAATAATCCAACAGAATTAAATAATTTATTAGCCGCATTCTTTGCAACTGATAATTGTGATATGACTCCGATTATATCGAATGAGCTTTATAATTCTATCTCTGGTTGTGGTGGAACTTCCACTGAAACTTATTTAATCACTGCCGTTGATGATTGTGGTAATCAGTCATCACAGCTTTTTTCTTTTACAATAATTGATTCTAATGCACCTACATTAATTCAACCCAATCCATTAACAATCGAGTGTGGTAACCCAGACAATCCTTCAATTATTCAATCTTGGCTGGACTCATTTACGGGTACTGATTTTTGTGGCGGGGATGTTATTGTTACAAATAACTTTAATGGTAATGTTATTGACGGTTGCGGAGTAAGCACAAACGTTTCATTTAATATTTCTGATGAATGTGGAAACAATTATAACTTTAATTCCACGATAACTATTGATGATACATTAAATCCATACTTTGAAAACTGTCCATCAAACATGACGGTAAATGTAGATGTAGATTTATGTGAGACAAATGTAATATACAGTACGCCAATAGCTTTAGATGATTGCGACGAATCGGTGAACGTAGAAATGACAAGCGGAATAGCAAGTGGTAGTGCATTCCCAATAGGTACAACAAGTTTATTATTTACCGCAACCGATGATTGTGGTAATACCCAAACATGTGCCTTCGACATTACAGTAGTAGATAGTGATGTACCAAGCATAACATGTCCAAGTAATAATGTAGTGGTGTGTGTAGATGCTGACGCATGTACATGGCAATCAACTGATGAGGTTGAAGCGCTATTCAATGAAAATTGTGCAGCTGAAGGCTATACGGTTACTTATGTAATAACTGGAGCAACAAGTGCTAACTCAGCTGCTACAGGAATTAACGATCCTGCAAGCGACGATGTAGAATTTGAATTAGGCACAAGTGAAGTATGTTACACAATTACAGATGATGCTGGTAATAGTGCCAGTTGTTGTTTTGATGTAATCGTTGAGGATTGCGAAGACCCAAGTATAACCTGTCCTGTTGCAATGACAGTAGAGTGTGATGGATCAGGAAATACAACAGCCTTAAATACATGGCTGGCAAGCGTAGCAGGAGATGATAATTGTGATACTGATGTGAGTTTAAGTAATAGTTTATTCAATACAATAAGTGATTGCAACAATGCCAAGAGCTATGTCTACAGTTTTGAGTCAGAAGACAACTTTGGCAATGTGGTAAGTTGTTTGTCAACATTCACAATAGAAGATACGACTAGTCCCGAGATAGAAACAGCGGCGATGGATATGACTATAGAATGCAGCGATGGAGATAATGGTACGGAGGCGTTATTAGCATGGTTAAATGATAATGGCGGTGCAGAAGCTTCAGATGTATGTAACGGAATAAGTTGGAGCAATGACTTTGATGGAATCGTTGGGTCATGTGGAGAGACAGGAGAAGTGTCAGTAATATTTACAGTAACAGATGATTGTGGTAACACAAGTACAACAGAAGCTACATTCACCATAGAAGACACGACTGCACCAACATTAGACTGTCCATCAAATATTACATTGGAGTGTTCAGATCCTTTAAACGATGCGATCATCAGTAACTGGTTGAGTACAGCAAATGCATCAGATGTATGCGGAAATGTAACACTAGCTAATGACTATGCTGATACTTTTGAAGCGGACTGTGGATTGAGTGGGGAATACACTGTAGTTTTTACGGCGACGGATGCTTGTACAAATGAGACGACCTGTTCAAGAACAATAACAATAGAAGATACAACAGATCCGATTATAGAACTAGGAGCGAATGATTTAATATTAGAATGTGCAGGCGTGAATAATGCAGCTCAGATAACAGCATGGACAACAAATAACGGAGGAGCTGTAGCTAGTGATAATTGCAGTGCAGCATTGACTTGGAGTTTTGCTGCGATGCCGGCAGTGGCAACTTGCGGTAATACAACAACAACGACGTATGTATTTACAGTAACAGATGCATGTGATAATACAAGTACAACCACAGCAGATGTTATATTAGAAGATACGACACATCCTGTGTTAACTGTTCCGACGGCATTGATAGAAGAATGTGGAGATATAACAACAAGTTTGGCAGCGTGGAGAGCCCAGGCATCAGCTACAGATGCATGTGGCAATGTAACGATTGTCAGTGAGTTATGGAATACAACTAGTGGTTGTGGAGGTACAGAATCAAGAACATATTTATTTACAGCTACGGACGCATGTGGTAATGAAACTACAGGTCTAAGTGATTATATCTTAGAAGATACAGTAGATCCAGTTGTAACCTGTCCATCTGATTTGGCATTAGTTTGCGGCAACGAAAGTAATGACCTATTAATTTTAAATTGGTTAAATAGTGCCACAGCAGTAGATGTAAACGGTTGTAGTGATGTACGAATTGAAAATACATATCCAAATGCATTACCTGGCTTAGCATGTCAAATGAGCAGCGGCTTAACAGTCACCTTTACGGCTACCGATGGTTGTGCCAATACACATACCTGTCAAGCAACAATTACAATGGATGATAGTGTTGCGCCATATTTTGAAAACTGTCCATCGAACATGACAGTAAATGTAGATGTAGATTTATGTGAGACAAATGTAATATACAGCACACCAATAGCTTTAGATGATTGCGACGAATCGGTGAAGGTAGAAATGACAAGCGGGATAGCAAGTGGTAGTGCATTTCCAATAGGTACAACAAGTTTATTATTTACGGCAACCGATGATTGTGGTAATACCCAAACATGTGCCTTCGATATTACAGTAGTAGATAGTGATGTGCCAAGCATAGCATGTCCAAGTAATAATGTAGTGGTGTGTGTAGATGCTGGAGAATGTACATGGCAATCAACAGATGAAGTTGATGCGTTATTCAATGAAAATTGTGCAGCTGAAGGCTATACGGTTACTTATGTAATAACTGGAGCAACAAGTGCTAACTCAGCTGCTACAGGAATTAACGATCCTGCAAGCGACGATGTAGAATTTGAATTAGGCACAAGTGAAGTATGTTACACAATTACAGATGATGCTGGTAATAGTGCCAGTTGTTGTTTTGATGTAATCGTTGAGGATTGCGAAGACCCAAGTATAACCTGTCCTGTTGCAATGACAGTAGAGTGTGATGGATCAGGAAATACAACAGCCTTAAATACATGGCTGGCAAGCGTAGCAGGAGATGATAATTGTGATACTGATGTGAGTTTAAGTAATAGTTTATTCAATACAATAAGTGATTGCAACAATGCCAAGAGCTATGTCTACAGTTTTGAGTCAGAAGACAACTTTGGCAATGTGGTAAGTTGTTTGTCAACATTCACAATAGAAGATACGACTAGTCCCGAGATAGAAACAGCGGCGATGGATATGACTATAGAATGCAGCGATGGAGATAATGGTACGGAGGCGTTATTAGCATGGTTAAATGATAATGGCGGTGCAGAAGCTTCAGATGTATGTAACGGAATAAGTTGGAGCAATGACTTTGATGGAATCGTTGGGTCATGTGGAGAGACAGGAGAAGTGTCAGTAATATTTACAGTAACAGATGATTGTGGTAACACAAGTACAACAGAAGCTACATTCACCATAGAAGACACGACTGCACCAACATTAGACTGTCCATCAAATATTACATTGGAGTGTTCAGATCCTTTAAACGATGCGATCATCAGTAACTGGTTGAGTACAGCAAATGCATCAGATGTATGCGGAAATGTAACACTAGCTAATGACTATGCTGATACTTTTGAAGCGGACTGTGGATTGAGTGGGGAATACACTGTAGTTTTTACGGCGACGGATGCTTGTACAAATGAGACGACCTGTTCAAGAACAATAACAATAGAAGATACAACAGATCCGATTATAGAACTAGGAGCGAATGATTTAATATTAGAATGTGCAGGCGTGAATAATGCAGCTCAGATAACAGCATGGACAACAAATAACGGAGGAGCTGTAGCTAGTGATAATTGCAGTGCAGCATTGACTTGGAGTTTTGCTGCGATGCCGGCAGTGGCAACTTGCGGTAATACAACAACAACGACGTATGTATTTACAGTAACAGATGCATGTGATAATACAAGTACAACCACAGCAGATGTTATATTAGAAGATACAACACCACCTTTGATTTCTGGTCCAGATGATGTTACTGTACAATGTAATCCGACCAATAATCCAACAGAATTAAATAATTTATTAGCCGCATTCTTTGCAACTGATAATTGTGATATGACTCCGATTATATCGAATGAGCTTTATAATTCTATCTCTGGTTGTGGTGGAACTTCCACTGAAACTTATTTAATCACTGCCGTTGATGATTGTGGTAATCAGTCATCACAGCTTTTTTCTTTTACAATAATTGATTCTAATGCACCTACATTAATTCAACCCAATCCATTAACAATCGAGTGTGGTAACCCAGACAATCCTTCAATTATTCAATCTTGGCTGGACTCATTTACGGGTACTGATTTTTGTGGCGGGGATGTTATTGTTACAAATAACTTTAATGGTAATGTTATTGACGGTTGCGGAGTAAGCACAAACGTTTCATTTAATATTTCTGATGAATGTGGAAACAATTATAACTTTAATTCCACGATAACTATTGATGATACATTAAATCCATACTTTGAAAACTGTCCATCAAACATGACGGTAAATGTAGATGTAGATTTATGTGAGACAAATGTAATATACAGTACGCCAATAGCTTTAGATGATTGCGACGAATCGGTGAACGTAGAAATGACAAGCGGAATAGCAAGTGGTAGTGCATTCCCAATAGGTACAACAAGTTTATTATTTACCGCAACCGATGATTGTGGTAATACCCAAACATGTGCCTTCGACATTACAGTAGTAGATAGTGATGTACCAAGCATAACATGTCCAAGTAATAATGTAGTGGTGTGTGTAGATGCTGACGCATGTACATGGCAATCAACTGATGAGGTTGAAGCGCTATTCAATGAAAATTGTGCAGCTGAAGGCTATACGGTTACTTATGTAATAACTGGAGCAACAAGTGCTAACTCAGCTGCTACAGGAATTAACGATCCTGCAAGCGACGATGTAGAATTTGAATTAGGCACAAGTGAAGTATGTTACACAATTACAGATGATGCTGGTAATAGTGCCAGTTGTTGTTTTGATGTAATCGTTGAGGATTGCGAAGACCCAAGTATAACCTGTCCTGTTGCAATGACAGTAGAGTGTGATGGATCAGGAAATACAACAGCCTTAAATACATGGCTGGCAAGCGTAGCAGGAGATGATAATTGTGATACTGATGTGAGTTTAAGTAATAGTTTATTCAATACAATAAGTGATTGCAACAATGCCAAGAGCTATGTCTACAGTTTTGAGTCAGAAGACAACTTTGGCAATGTGGTAAGTTGTTTGTCAACATTCACAATAGAAGATACGACTAGTCCCGAGATAGAAACAGCGGCGATGGATATGACTATAGAATGCAGCGATGGAGATAATGGTACGGAGGCGTTATTAGCATGGTTAAATGATAATGGCGGTGCAGAAGCTTCAGATGTATGTAACGGAATAAGTTGGAGCAATGACTTTGATGGAATCGTTGGGTCATGTGGAGAGACAGGAGAAGTGTCAGTAATATTTACAGTAACAGATGATTGTGGTAACACAAGTACAACAGAAGCTACATTCACCATAGAAGACACGACTGCACCAACATTAGACTGTCCATCAAATATTACATTGGAGTGTTCAGATCCTTTAAACGATGCGATCATCAGTAACTGGTTGAGTACAGCAAATGCATCAGATGTATGCGGAAATGTAACACTAGCTAATGACTATGCTGATACTTTTGAAGCGGACTGTGGATTGAGTGGGGAATACACTGTAGTTTTTACGGCGACGGATGCTTGTACAAATGAGACGACCTGTTCAAGAACAATAACAATAGAAGATACAACAGATCCGATTATAGAACTAGGAGCGAATGATTTAATATTAGAATGTGCAGGCGTGAATAATGCAGCTCAGATAACAGCATGGACAACAAATAACGGAGGAGCTGTAGCTAGTGATAATTGCAGTGCAGCATTGACTTGGAGTTTTGCTGCGATGCCGGCAGTGGCAACTTGCGGTAATACAACAACAACGACGTATGTATTTACAGTAACAGATGCATGTGATAATACAAGTACAACCACAGCAGATGTTATATTAGAAGATACGACACATCCTGTGTTAACTGTTCCGACGGCATTGATAGAAGAGTGTGGAGATATAACAACAAGTTTGGCAGCGTGGAGAGCTCAAGCATCAGCGACAGATGCATGTGGCAATGTAACGATTGTCAGTGAGCTATGGAATACAACTAGTGGTTGTGGTGGTACAGAATCAAGAACATATTTATTTACAGCTACGGATGCATGTGGTAATGCAACTACAGGTTTGAGTGATTATGTTTTAGAAGATACAGGGAATCCTACAGTAATTTGTCCTGATAATTTAGCTTTAGTCTGTGGGGAAGAAAGTAATGATCAGTTAATTTTAAGTTGGTTAAATAGTGCTACATCCTCTGATTTAAATGGTTGCAGTGACGTAATTGTAACCAACACATATCCAAATGATTTACCGGGTCTTGATTGTAATCTAAGCACTGGATTAACAATTACCTTTACAGCAACAGATGCATGTGGCAATTCGCATACTTGTGAGTCAATTATCACGATGGATGATGACACACCTCCTTTCTTTGAAAATTGTCCATCAGATTTGACTGTCAATGTTGATGTAGATTTATGTTCTTCTAATGTCATCTATAGTCAACCAGTTGTTTCTGACAACTGTGATGAAATGGTGCAAATCGAACTCACGGATGGAATTGCTTCAGGTCAAGAATTTCCGTTAGGTATAACAAGTCAAACATTTACAGCAACCGATGATTGTGGTAATACTCAAACTTGTACTTTCTTAATTACAGTATTGGATAGTGATATTCCAAGTATTGATTGTCCAAGTAATGATGTAATCCAGTGCACAAATGATAGTAGTTGCACATGGCTGTCAGATAAGTCTACTGATCCGCTCTATATAGATAATTGCACAGGATTTTCAATAGAATTTGAAATAATGGGGGCCACTACTGCCAATGGAGATAGTGAAACTATAAATATTGTCGCAGAGCAAGACATCATTTTCAATCTTGGAACGAGCGAAGTATGTTACACAATTTCAGATCCTTCAGGCAATAATTCACAATGTTGTTTTGATGTGGTAGTTAAAGATTGCGAAGCCCCTACTATTACTTGTTCGGATGCTATAGATGTTGCATGTGGGTCTGAAGATTTAAACCTTTGGTTTAATAGTATAGCAGGTACTGCATTGGATAACTGTAATTCTAATTCAGAATTGACGATTGATACACTTCTTTTGACAGACATAAGTAGCTGCGGTAATACTTTCGAAAGGGTATATCTATTTACGGTTTCTGACAAGGAAGGAAATGCGTCAACTTGTGTGGCTACTTATGAAACAGATGATACTGTAAATCCAATTATCACCCAAGCTTCTGATTTGATTCTTGAGTGTGATGATTCAAATCAAAGTACTGCTTTATTGGCATGGTTAAATAATAATGGTGGCGCGACAGCTACTGATGCTTGTAGTGAACCTATAGTTTGGTCAAATAATTTTATAGGTGATTTATCAAATGGATGTTCTGCTACCGGAGATGTTGAAGTGGTGTTTACTGCAACTGATGATTGTGGTAATTTGAGCACAACTTCTGCTGTATTTAGAATAGAAGATAATGTAGTACCAGAATTAAACGTTCCTGAAGATTTAACCTTGGAATGTTCTGATGCGATAAATACTGCAGTAATTGAAAACTGGTTGAATTCCGCACGAGCTGAAGATGAATGTAGCGGTACCTTGACAGTATCGCATAATTATCCTGATGTGTTTGTGGCAGCGTGTGGATTGACTGGTACATATACGGTGACTTGGACAACGACTGATCCATGCGGTAATACTACTACAGATTCAGCAACAATTACTTTAGTAGATACAACTGAGCCAAATATTGACATCCAAGCTCAAGATTTAGTTTTAGAATGTGCGGATCCAAATAATACAAGTTTGATTAATGATTGGTTAGACAATAATGGTTTAGCTGTGGCAACCGATCTATGCTCTGACCAAGATCTCGTATGGTCGCATACCTTGGAAATGGATCTTGATGGTTGTGGAGATACAGAAACAAGTTATTACATATTTACAGTAACGGATAATTGTGGCAACCAATCTAGTACAAGAGCAAAAGTGATCATAGAAGATACTACGGCTCCACAATTCGATATTTTACCTCAAGATTTAGTCATTGAATGCTCTCCTTTAAATCACGGAAATGAATTGGAAATTTGGCTCTCAAGTAATGGAGGAGCAGAAGTGTCAGATCTTTGTTCAGATCAGTTTGAATGGGCGTATGACTTAATTAACGTGACTTATGAATGTGATGACAATGGAGTAAGAACTTATAGATTTATAGTTACCGATGAATGTGGAAATACCTCATCTGCCGAGGCAGATTTCATATTAATTGATACAACACCTCCTTTAATTTCAAAAAGTGCGGAAGATTTTACAGCAGAATGTAATGGAAGCAGTAATGCTATAGATGTTTTAAATTGGCTCAATAATAATGGATTCGCTGAGGCTACTGATATTTGTGGTAATGTTACATGGTCAAACAATTATGGTTCAATTGCTGCAGATTGCGGCTCAACTGGCGAAGTAGAAGTAACGTTTACAGCCACTGATGAATGTGGTAATAGTTCTACAACTACGTCGATATTTACGATTAATGATACAACACCTCCCGCTTGGACAATTCTTCCACAAGACTTTGAAATTGAATGTGATGGCACATTAGATCCAATGGGCAGAATTGAAGCTTGGTTAAATACTGCTGGAGGAGCAGAGGCTGAAGATGATTGCAGTCTAATAGTTTACTCTAATGACTTTAATGACATCAATATTGAATGTGATATTCAAGGTGGCGTAGAAGTAACCTTTACCATTACAGATGCATGTGGTAACTTCAGTACAGCGTCTGCTAACTTAAGCATCACAGATGATGTTGCTCCTGAGATTTCTTCTCCTGCAAAATCTATTACTGTTGAATGTGATGGTACTGGAAATCAAGCAGAATTACAATTATGGTTAGATAATCATGGTAGTGCAGAAGCTTATGATGTATGTAGTGATAATCTTACTTGGAATTATACATTGATGAATTCTGAATCCACTTGCGGTTTAACTCAGAAATTCATCTATATGTTTACCGCTACAGATGCCTGTGGCAACGAAAGCAATAACACAATTGCCGAATTTATAATTGAAGACACAACACGACCAGAATTTTCAATTCCGCCTTCTAATTTAACTGTAGAATGTGATGGTGGAGGTAATAAAATTGAATTGAATAATTGGTTGAATAGTAATGCTTCTGGATTAGCTGCCGATATATGTACTAATGGAATTTCATGGGAATGGGATTTGATTCGTGAAGAGGATGATTGTGGATTTACAGGAAGAGACCTATATCGATTCACAATTCAAGATGATTGCGGCAATGTTAATTCAGCAGAAGCTTGGTTTAATATTATTGATACAACCAATCCTTTGGTTACAGGAGGTGAGGATATGTTGATGGAAGAATGTAATCATGATGCTAATGGCAATTACCCAGAATTTGATTTCTGGTTAACCAACAATGCAGGATTAAGTTCTAGTGATATTTGTGGACTATTGGAATGGTCAAATGATTATGACCCTTCTAATTGGATGACCATATGTGGTAATACGCAATTTGTAGATGTTGAATTTACAGCTACAGACGAATGTGGCAATAGTACATCAGTTATACATCGATTTGGAATAGGTGATGTAACACCTCCACAGTTTATAAATTGTCCAAGACCACCAATCGTGGTTGATGCTCCAGATAGCTGGTGTAGCGCTTATGTCAATTATGACTTTCCAATTGCAGAAGATAATTGTGGTGATGTTACAGTTACTCAAACGGATAATACAAATTATAATTCTGGAGACTTGTTTCCAGTTGGAACTACAATTCTCACTTTCGTAGCGGAAGACGATTGTGGTAATACGAGCTATTGCGAATATAAAATCAGTGTCAACGATTTCCATACTCCTCCAGTTATTTCATGTCCTTCTTCTTTGACTGTAAATAATGATCCAAAAATGTGTGGAGCCATTGTCAATGGAATTGCTCCTACTAATTGGGAAGATAATTGCCCTAATAATGTGACGATACAGTATGAGATAATAGATGAAAATGATGACTTACTTTATTGTGGTTTTGAGGATGCAAGTGGAATTAAATTTCCGGTAGGTACTTCTCAAGTGAATTATAGGATAACAGATCAGCCGTTGCTTTTAATTACTGAATTGGTTCAAAATGGTGACTCAGTGGTTGTAGAAATAACCAACTTTGGACCTGCTAATTTAGATATCAGTTGTTTGAACTTTAGAAGAGATGGTACGAATTCGGAAAGTCACAATGTGCCTAACAATACAATTTTAAATGTAGGTTCGACATATCTTCAAGGCTTTTCTAATATCCCTTCAAGCAGTCCAGCATCATATTGGATAGAATTTATTGAACGACCATTAGATGGCGTTTCAATAAATGGGCATACTACTTCCAATTTCATATTCAGCGGTGACTTGACTGGTGCACATTTTATTAGAAATTATGAATGTGACCATGACTTAGCTTCAGATTTTAGAATAGTCTCTGATTGCTTTATTGGTAGCTTAGGGGTATTGAATGAAGGCTTTTCTATGATGTCTCCTAATGGTACAACAGTGGGTATTCAGGAGGGTGTCTTTAGTGAGGCTAATTGTTCATTTGAAGTAACTGTACTTGATGATCAAGCACCATTCTGTGCGGAGTATGATACGACAAGATATATTTTAGATAGCCCAATAAATATTTTACCTAATGCATGCACATATATAAACTACGATGTGCCATTTGGAATAACAGTTGGTGATGTTAATCTCATAGATTTAGAAATTGATATTATTGATGGTGCCGAATTGAATATCTTTTTAACTAGCCCAAGTGGAACAACCATTGATTTATTGAATGGTAATTGCGTTGGGTCTATGGGCATAAATATTTCTTTGGATGATATGGCTAGCGAGCCAATATCTAATACTGATTGTAATACGCAAAGTAGCATTGAGTTCTATCAACCATTAGGACTATTTGCTGATTTCTATAATGAAAATGCGGGAGGCTCTTGGATTTTGAGGATCGAAAATGTCGGAGGCAATGCTGGTCAAATTCAAAATGGATCACTCGAAATCCTTGAGTTACTCCCTTATTCTCAATCTGATATAGTTATTAACAATGATCCTGGTGATTGTGGTGCTATATTTAATTGGAGGCATCCGCTTGCTTCTGATAATTGTGGCTTGTCACAAATGACAATGCACTTTGAGTCTAATGATAATATCAGTTTGCCTCCAGCGGGTGATGTGCGTCAAGGAGAATTGCATAGCGCTTATTTCGAAGTTGGTAGTACCACTGTCATTTATACGATGATAGATGAATATGGCAATAAATCACAATGCAGTTTTGAAGTGATCGTTAATGATGCCGAATTGCCTTTAATTAATCCAGATGATTGCGTAGATCAAGTGATTCAGTTAGGACCAGGTGAATGTGAAGTGGCACCGGGCGATGTTATACTACCTACGCCTTTTGATAATTGTGGTAGTCAAAATCTTTCTAATAATCTTGATTTGTCTAACTTAATAAGTGGCAGTCATGGTATAAGTTATTTCTACATAGATGAATTTGACAATTTGGTAGAGTGTACTTTCAATATCACTGTACTGCCTTACATTCCATCCACAACTCAGATTGCGTGTGTTGGTCAAATCAATATGAGCCTAGGTCCAGATTGTATGGAGACGATAACTCCTGATATGATTTTAGTTCCAGGAGGTGATTATGGTTGTACTGATGATTACTGCTTAACCTTAATGGATGAAGATGGTAATGAATTTGGTAACTCTATTGATGGTACCAATGTAGTCGATGAGTCTCATGTAGGTCAATTGATACAAGTTAAAGTTTGCTTCGATTGTAATGGAAGTAATTGCTGCTGGGGTTATTTATTGGTTGAAAATAAACTCATTCCTCAAGTTGTCTGTCCGGAAGATGTAACTATTGCATGTAATCAAGCATTTAATCCTGAAGTAACAGGCCAACCTGCTGTAGAAAGTTGCGAACAACAAATATATTTTAGCTATCAAGACAACTTGACCCGTTTTGATATGTGTGAGGATATCACAGCTTTACTTGAAAGAAAGTGGTACGTCACTGATGAAAGTAATAATGTAATCGAATGTATTCAGAATATTCAAGTGGAAGGATTTGATATCAATGATATTGTGATTCCTGCTGATACTGTTATTACTCAAGAAATCGCATGTGAAGTTATTGCATTAGACCAATCTTATTTACATCCAGATAGCACTGGATGGGCCACAATAGGCGGAGTAGCAGTTGCAGAAACTGGCGATGGATTATGTTCACATTTTTGGAATTACGAAGATCAAATACTTTACAATTGCGAAGGCAGTTATGAAATTATAAGAAAGTGGATGATAAGAGATATGTGTGATGAAATTGACCCAATGGTGAATCCAATTCTTGAAAAATATCAATCAATTAAGGTGCTAGACAATATGCCACCTCAATTTGATAACTGTCCAGACGATATTGAAGTTGCAAGTAATGGTTATGATTGTACTGCCGATATTTATCTGAATGATTATTTTCCAGATATATCCGAATTGTGTGGTTCTATAAAAGATACCTTAATTACAGTTACACCTGGATCTGTAATGGAAAATCCAAAAGGGCACTATTATTTAACCAATTTATCAGCAGGTCAGCATACAGTAAAGATCAGTGTCAGAGATCAGTGTAGCAATTACTCTAGATGCACCTTTAATATTAATGTCGTTGATCAATCTGGGCCGAATTTAATATGTGATCAGAATTTGCATATTTCTTTGAGTAATGCCGGTATCGCAGAATTGAATGCTGAAATATTTAATGATGGATCATTTGATAATTGTACGGCATTAGATTTTCTGGTGTATAGAATGGAATCTGTTTGTGGTGATGATTCGGATATCATTCCTGGGGAAAGTATTAAGGTATGTTGCGCTGATGTTGGACCTGAACCTATACAAGTTATTCTAAGAGCTTGGGATGATGCTGACGGTAATCAGATATGGGGTAGTGAAGGTGACTACATGGCAGAATGTATGGTCAATGTATCAGTATCAGATTTCCCAATTGCAGATTTCAAATGTCCTAATGATATCACCTTAAATTGCCATCAAGATTATACGAATCTAAATCTTACTGGCGCCCCTGCAAGTACGTCTATATGTAATGCACTACCTGCAACTTTTGTAGATGAAGAGCAACTAATTAGAGATTGTAGTTCTGGACAAATAATTAGAACTTGGACAGTGACTGCTACAGGGCAAGAATGTAAGCAAACGATTACACTTCAAGGCGCAGAATTATTTTCGGAAGACAATATAGTATGGCCAAGTGATTTCGATGGTACTTGTAGTGAGGGCATTCCTGAGGTCGAGCCTCAAATAGATTTACTCGGTTGCTCAGTGGTCGGTATAAATTTAGAATCCGACACCTTTTATTTCCAAGATAATGTCTGTTTTAAAATTTTAAATACTTGGACTGTTATTGATTGGTGTCAAAGACCAGCAGATGCCTTGCCAAATGATCCAATAGGTATGTGGACACATATTCAAGAAATTAAAATTACTGAAACAGAAGGTCCAGTCATTCAGTCATGTGATAACTTTGAAGTATCTATTCAAGATGACAATTGTCTACTTGAGCAATTGACGCTTTCGAATTCAGCTATTGATAATAGTTGTGGTTTTATACAGGATGTTGATTGGACATATCAAATTGATTTGGATAATGATGGCGATTTTGAACTGGAAGGGAATTCGCAAAGTGATGTGGTAGAAGTACCACTCCAAAACTTAGAAGTAGGTCAACTGAATATAGTTTGGGCAGCATTTGATGGCTGTAATAATTTTACCTCATGTACACAATCTATAACTATACACGATGGTAAGGCACCTACGGCATATTGCGTAGACTTAACGGCAGGCGTTATGGCTAATAATGGTGAATTAACTATTTGGGCAAATGATTTTGATGCAGGGAGTACAGATAATTGCACAGTACAATCGGATTTAATATTCTCTTTTGATGCTGTAAGCCAAATGAATGCTATAACTTTTGATTGTGATGATATTCCAAATGGAATCAGTCAAATGATTGATGTAACATTATGGGTGACTGATGCTTCGGGTAATCAATCTAACTGTACAGCTTCAATTGAGTTGCAGGATAATAACAACGCTTGTCCAGATAATTCAAATATCAGAGCGACAGTAGGTGGCCATATAGAAACAGAGATGAGTGAGCCAGTCATGGAAGTGGAGACTTATTTAAAAGGCCCAGCTGATGTTGATGAAATGGATATGACAGAAGTTGATGGCGTCTTTGAATTTGAAAATATTCCATATGGAGGATTTTATCAAATCAGGCCGTATAAGAATAAAGACTTCTTAAATGGTATATCCACCATAGACTTACTTTCTATTCAGTCGCATATTTTGGGAAGCCGACAACTAGCTTCTCCTTATAAAATTATTGCAGCAGATGTTACTCATGATGATAAGGTCTCTGCTTTAGATTTATTAGAGTTGCGAAATTTAATTTTAGGAAGGGTTGATACCTTTACAAATAACACTTCTTGGCGATTTGTGGATCAAGCATTCGAATTCTTAGACGCTTCAGATCCTTTCCCTTTTGATGATTATATTCTCAAGCAGACTATGCAGATAGAGGATATGGAGAATGATTTTATAGCTGTCAAAATAGGTGATGTTAATAATACTGCAATAACTAACTTATCCAATGAAGAGCTAACAAAGAGAACTGATTATAACTTAATCTATTCTTTGGATATTGAAAGTCATGAGAAAGGCCAAATGATTCCTGTATTTACAACTGATCAAGGTTTAATACATGGATTTCAAATGCAATTAGAATTGGACAATGCTGATTTTATTGAAATTTTATCTGGAAGTACTGAAATTGAAAGTGACCATTATTATATAGATGATAAAGGCATTCTGAATATAAGTTGGCATTCAGTAGAAGGCGCTGTTTCTGGACCAAGTATTCCATTATTCTATTTGAATATTAATCCTCATAATAAGAGTAGAGTTGAGCTGTCATTATTGAGTGAGCGGATTCAACCAGAAATTTACTTAACAGATAATTGGCATGTAAAGGTACCGTCGCTATCATTGAAAGCTGATAATGGAATGGATGAGACCTTTGTGTTATATCAAAATGAACCTAATCCTTTTACAGAGCAAACTTCTATTAAGTTGTACTTACCAAAATCACAGGAAGTTAAGTTTGAGGTTCACGAAGCTAATGGTCGTGTTATATATTCTGAATCAAGAAAGATGGAAGCGGGGGAGAATAAATTTGAGTTGACAAAAGCTCAAATCGGCACAAATGGTATATTGTATTATACTGTTACTTGTGATGCGTATTCGGAAACTAAAAAGATGATTGTATTAAAATAAACAATAGCTTGTCCTATATAAGAAAAATGCGCTGACTACCTCAGTGCATTTTTTTATTTTCGCACCTTAATTTTATGATATGAGTCAAAAAGTAAGAGTAAGATTTGCACCAAGTCCAACTGGACCACTACATATTGGAGGCGTTCGTACAGCATTGTACAATTACTTATTCGCAAAAAAGAATGATGGCGTTTTTATTCTGCGAATAGAAGATACAGACCAAACTAGGTATGTGGATGGTGCAGAAGATTATATTAAAAACTCATTAGATTGGTTGGGCTTGGCACCAGATGAAGGCCCTGGCTATGGAGGTGATTTTGGACCATACAGGCAATCGGAAAGAAAAGAACTATACAAGCAGTATGCTGAAGAACTAGTGGCAAAGGGTAAGGCATATTATGCATTTGACACGCCAGACGAGTTAGATCAAATGCGAAAAAGTTATGAAGCGAAAGGTGTACATTCTGCAAAATATGATTCCAATACTCGAAATGAAATGAGGAATAGTTTGACATTGTCAGAATCGGAGTCTCAAGCACTAATTGCTGCCAATAATAATGTAATTATAAGATTAAAAATGCCATCTAATGAAGAGATTAGTTTTAGTGATATAGTCAGATCCGATGTCACTTTTAAAACTAGTGAGTTGGATGATAAGGTGATTTTAAAGAATGATGGTATGCCCACTTATCACCTTGCCAATATTGTCGATGATCATTTAATGGAAATATCTCATGTCATTAGAGGAGAAGAATGGTTGTCTTCAACAGCACATCATGTTTTTATGTATAACGCTTTAGGTTGGGATACGCCAAAGTATGTACACCTTCCATTAATTTTGAAACCTACTGGAAAAGGAAAATTGAGCAAAAGAGATGGCGCAAAATTTGGGTTTCCAGTGTTTCCAATGGAGTGGCAGGATAAAAAAGAGGATGTACTTTATTTGGGTTTCAAGGAGATGGGATTTGATACAGATGCGCTGTTGAATTTCTTGGTTTTATTAGGTTGGAATCCTGGTAATGATGAAGAAATTTTGTCAAGGGATAAAATGATTGAATTATTTAACTTAGATAAGATAGTAAAGAGTGGAGCTAGATTTGATTTTGATAAAGCTAAATGGTTTAATCAGAGTTACATCCAAAAATCTAACAACGAAGACTTGTTTCCAATTGTATCTTCAATGTTATCTGAGAAAGAAATAAATGTGAGTGAGAATTTTATAAAGCAGTTTATTACACTCATGAAGGAACGCGTTACATTTTTCCCAGACTTTTATACTGAGGGAGAATTCTTTTTTAATTCTCCAAATGAATATGATCAGAAGCAAGTAAAAAAGAGGTATAAGCCAGAAATGGATACACACTTTAATAGGATTATATCGGATATTAATTCTGTAAGTGGAGCAGAAGAAATGGCAGCAAAGGTAAAAGGCTATCTCAACGAGAATGAATTAAAAATGGGCGCTTATTTACCACTATTGAGAATTATGATTTGTGGAGGTATGAAAGGTCCAGATTTGTTTGAGATTATTAATTTAATCGGAAGTGAAGAGGCGATTAACAGAATAGAGAAAGGCTTGACTAGTTTTCAACAAATTACATCAAATATTTCTTAAGTGTAAAGTAGAAGGTTGCGCCTTCATCTAGATTTGAATCTACCCAGATATTTCCATCATACAGGTTCACAATTTTTTTACAGATAGGTAGTCCTATGCCTGTGCTACTAGAATCTTTTTGATTTTGTAGTTTATGAAACATTTTAAAAATGTTACTCTGATGATTTTTATCTATTCCAATACCATTGTCTTTAACTGAGAATTTCCAATAGTTTGGAAAGTCATCAACATTTATTTCGATTTCAAGTAAACCAGAATTTTTTCGGAAGTTGATACAGTTAGATAGCAACTGTTCGAATAAAATTCTAATTTCTCTTTCATTAGCTAAAATGGTAGGCAATTGCGCTACTTGGATCAGCATTTCAATTTCCTTATTCTGCCTTTGAATATTTTTACTTATGGCTTTTACAATAGTAGTTGTGTCTAATTTTTCTCTGATTCTATTTTCATTTATCTGAGAATAATCATTTATGGAAGAAACCAAATGATGCATTCTTTCAGCAGAATACTCTATGATGTCTAAGATCTCTTCTGAGAATTGAGATCCGTTCTCACTAAATGAATTTTTTAGATCATGACTCAATAATTTCATTTGTTTTGTTGGTTCAAACAAATGTTTTGAGGACATGGAGAAGAAAAATTCTATATCATCATTCTTTGACTTAATTTCTTCTTTTTGTTTGTTAAGTAGATTGTTGTTATGAGCGATAAGCTCTAAGTTTTCTTTTTCTATTAAAACATTTCTTTGGATGAAGTTTGAAAAAGAATTTATCTGATTGACGGTTTTGTAACTCACAATAAATAATGCCAGAATTATCACGATAAAAACAACTTCAAAGACGCCAGTTAAATCCTTGTCTGGCTTTAACGCACCATATTGGGATGTATATAAATATGCAAATAGGTAGCAAATAGAGATAAAGGCAATCATTGAGCCTCTTCCTTTCGTAGTTTTAAAAAGGATAATAGCTAATGCAAAAAGAAGAACGAAAATTATTTCGTAATAAGCTTTTTGTCCTGCGTTAATATATAAAATGACGACACTTAAACTAACAAACGATAAAAACGAAATCTTAGAAAAATCGTATTTGCCTAAATGATGCAAATAAAGAGGAAGGATTAGACTAAAAAGTATAGGTAAAGCAATGAGTATCTCGTCAAAAAGCCCCTGGCTTAAATTTATAATTAGATTATTTACTGCCCAGCCCGATATAGCAATCAAGCATATGCTATTGATAATCTCGACTTTTACCTTTTCTAGTTCTGGTAACTGATCATTTATTCCAATTAACCGTAAAGGATTGATAATATGACTTAGTGATAAATTCAGGAGAGTGAGCTTTGTTGTGGTAAAGTAATTTCAATATCTAATCTGCCATTTTCACCATTTTTAATTGATAAGTTCCCATTGTAATGATCAACTATTTTTCGTGATATGGCGATACCTAGGTTTTGACTTAATTCATGCTTTTCTGATGAAGAATTTTGACTAGCTGAGAGTGTACATTTGAAAATTGAATTTTCATTACTAGCTTCAATGTTTATACTATTAGTGACTTCATTCGAGAATACTTTCTTTATCAATTCAGAAAATAGCCTTTTGATATCATCCTCCTTTCCAATTAAATGAAGTTGGTCCTGGAATTGTTGATTAATAGATAATTGTACATTTCCTTCTGCGGAAATATCTGAGAGCAGACTTTTTAAAATTATAATAGAAGACTCATCCTCTTTTCCAATTCTAGAGTATTCAAGTAATGAACTGATTAATCTATTTATATGTACAGCATTGTTTTCTAAAAGCGCTAACTTCTTGCTTTCAACAACTTTTTGGTCTCCAATCTTTCGTTTTAATAATTGTATAAAAGAAATAGTATTTCTGATTGGCTCCTTTAAATCATGAGAAGCTATGTAGACGAAACTTTCAAGTTCTTTATTTTGAGAATTTAGTTTTTCAGTCACCTTTAGCAGTTCAGTCTCTTTCTTCTTTAAAGTTTTCTTTTGGTCTTCAATATTTGCAAGAAGTGATTTTAGTTCTTGTGCTTTTTTCGTCTTGATGTTAAGCATTATTACTAAAAATGAATTTGCGATAACTAGACAGACGAAAGAGACAATTAATCTAATAGGGGTAACCTCAGTAATATCTCCACCTGATAATTTATAAGAGCCCATAGCAGCAACCAAAACAAAGATGATAAAGAATAGACGCATCTTTTTACCATCAAAAAAGAAGGGCAGTACTAATGTCGGAATAGTAAAGTATATTATTTTTTCTGGTACCATGTAAGCTGCTACTGCACAACCTGCAGTACCTCCAAGAAAAAGAATTGATGTTGCTAATTGTTGCTTTTTGAAAGCATTGGCAATCAAAGGGAAAATGAATGTCAAAAGAAATAATAGGCAATTAAGCGGTTCCCAAGAAGACTTTAGGTAAAGGATAGCGTTTGCTAAAATCACAAATAGAATCCCAAATAGACATATTGTGTTGATAATTTTAGTCCGGGCAGCCTCGTATAGGGATAAATCTTTAGTAACGCCTAAAGAAGTTAGAGACTTAATTTTGACTAATGGATTCATGCTAGTATAATATCAACTACCTATCCACAAGACATGAATTCAATATAAAATCTTGAGGATTTGGTGTTTAATTTACATTAACGCCAAGTAATTGACATTAACATATTAAAGTTATTAATAATATTTAGCTATTTGAGGATATTTCGTCCATGGTATAGCTTAAATTGTAGATTATTATGAAGCTGTGGTAGGATCTCAGGAATGATGCTTCCAGCAGCAATTATTTGAACATTTTCGCCTAATTCTGACTGCATTTTCTTTAATGTTTCCACTCCATCTATTGCAGTTTTAGCACCACCTGAACTTAAAACAAACTTGATATTATTAAACTGTTTGAGCTTGATAACTTCATGTGTAGGATTGTCTAAAACATCTATCGCCTTGTGGAAAGTCATAATGATTTCTGGATATGCTTCGAAAATGCTCTTTAATAGCTGTATATCTATTTGATTGGCTTTAAGCCCGCCAAAGACAAAATGATTAAATCCTTCATCTACAAATGTTTTTATAGTTCTAAAAATCACCTCAATGTCTTCCTCGTTGTATTCAAATGACAAATCATGGGGGCGCACCATGATTTTGAGAGGGATAGGGCAGGATGCCCTTATTTTACGGCACATTTCGAGACTTGGTGTTAATCCATCTCTTTCTAGATTACTGCAAATTTCTAATTGATCGGCTCCTTTTTTATAGGCATTTTGAGCTTCCTCTATAGTTTCAATACAAACTTCAATCTTATAAGGCTTCATAATGTAAAGGATATTGCGAATTTTATTGAATATATCTATATTTGCGCCTCGTTAAACTTAAGAAAAATACTTTATGCTAATAATTAATGTAAAAAGCGAAGAATCAATAGACAGAGCGCTAAAGAGATATAAGAGAAAATACAAGAAAACAAGAGTATTAAAGGAATTGAGAGCTAGAAAGAATTTTGTAAAGCCATCTGTAAGAAGAAGAAACGAAATATTGAATGCAGTTTATAGAGATAAGAATTTCTCTAACAACTAATTCAAGTAAAAATAAATTAAAAAAAGAGGGCTCGACATCTGTCGTAGCCCTCTTTTTTATTTGCTTTCACTAAGGATTTGGTTTTAACCTTGTCCCTGACCTTGACCGCCTTGTCCTTGGCCACCACCACCGCCTTCACCTTGCTTTTGGTCAGTATTTCTAATTTTTGATCTTCTTTGCTTGAAGTCTACCTTTCCAAATTTATATCTGAAGTTGATGCCGACAGATCTAAATGGCAATTGGAATCTTGAAACTTGTCTGAAATCACTTCCAGTAATATCAGAATCAAAGTTTTTGAATTCATTAAATGGCTCGATTAGTCTGATACCGATACTTGAGTTTTTAAAATCCTTTCTGAATCCTATTCCATATATAGAGAAGCTAGCTGTTTCTCCTTGAAGTGTAAATCTAGGCGCTTGGAAAAAGCCAAAGAAGTCTGCTTTTAAAGTTCCAGAAATAGAAACTTCTCCATTCGTAAATAATCTGTAAGAAATAGCTTCATTACTTACTTCTTGTCCTTGTATAATACCTGTAGCATCATAGGTGTATACATCTCCGCCGCCTCTTAAAGTAAAGATGCCAATTGATTTAGATAAGAAGATATTTGTACCGAAAGAATTATTTCTTCCAACATTATTGAAGGTTTGAATATTTATACCAGCATCATTTTGAGTGACTACCTGCTCAATTATTTCGGTTGTTCTTCTGTGATAGAAACTACTAAAAATTGTAAAACCTAAGATGTTTGTGTTATACGATATCTCATATTGACTGGTTAATTCTGGTTGTAACGTTGGGTTACCTACAGCCACATTGGCAAAATCTGCAGTATTTCTAAATGGATTAATAAAGAACAAACTCGGCCTTTGGATTCTTTGACTATAAGCAAATTTTATCGTTCTAAATCCTTTCAATGTTTTGGATACAGCAAAATTTGGAAGAAAGTTATCATAGTCGTCAGTAAAGTTTTGACTTTCTAGAACGCCTTGTCCTTGTATGTCCGTTCTTTCATATCTCAATCCTGTAACAAAATTGAATTTTTTAAAGAAGAAATTATAGGATGCATAACCTGAATAAACATTTTGGTCATAGAGGAAAACATTCGATCTGACATCATCTTGAACATACTGAGAAGTAGCAGAATCAAAGTTGAAAAAATCAGAATCACTATCTATATTTCTGATGACAGACTTTATACCTACTTCAAGTTTATTAGATTTACCAATAGGGTGGACATAATCAATTTGACCAGTAATTTCTAAATTATCTCCATCATTATTTTGCAGTTCGTTTCTTGTAAATGGCCCTGATTCCTCAATGGTGTTTTCTTGATTTTGGATATTCCCAGAAACCTGAACGGCCATTGTTAATTCTTGTTTGTCGTTGTTTTCGAACTTTCTCGTATAATCTGTATTCCAATCATAGCCACTAAATAAATTATCACCTACATTAAGCCTATTAAACGATTCAGTAAAATAGGCGCCGAGTATATCTGAATTTTGATCGGCACCAAAACCTCTGTAACTGAAAGAAGTATTAATAGCGTTATACGCGTTAAAATCATAGAATGCACTAGCGGTAGTATTAAAGCCTAATCTAGAACTGTTGGTGACACCATTAAAGGAGTATAGTATATCATCGACTGTTCCTGATTGTGAGCTGATGCAATCAGAGAAATTCTGAGTTGGGTTTCCAGTTCGAAGGAAACAATTTTCAGAATCTATTGGATGTGAATAGTACATTGATCCACCAGCTGTAAATCCGAATCTACCTCTACCAATGTTTAAATTACCATTAGCATTACTTTGCCTATTTCCAATACTGGCATTAATCGAACCTGCTATACCTTCAATATTTTCTTTCTTGGTAATAATGTTAATTATACCAGCACTACCTTCACCATCATATTTGGCACCTGGCGAAGTAATAACTTCTACCTTTTTAATTTGATCTGCTGGAAACATTTTCAACGCATCTGCAACGTTCGTTGAAAACATTCCTGAAGGCTTGCCATTGATTAATATTCTAACTTGTTGCGATCCCCTGAGTGATACGTTACCTTCTAAATCAACAGATAATGTAGGGACTTTACGGAGTACATCAGTAGCATCACCACCCGCTATTGATGAATCATCTTCAGCATTAAAGACAATTTTATCTACTTTATTTTCGATAAGCGCACGCTTCTCTTTCACTTCAATTTCGCCAAGCAAATAATCTGTTGAAGTCAAAGGAATTTTTCCAAGATCTACGTCAGGCTTTTTACCTGTTAATTCAATTTCAGTTAGCTTTTTTTCATTGTATCCGAGAAACGAAATGCTCACATCATATTTGCCCATCTTTAATTCGGACATTTTAAATTTCCCATCATCTTCAGTAAGTACCCCATTTATTTCTTTTGTCTTACCAGATTTAGTCAAGACAATAGTAGCGTAAGGAATTACTTCATTGGATAATGAATCGATTAGTTGTCCACTGATTTTACCTTTAATCTTTGGGCCTTTATTGCCCCCAAATCCGCCCCATTGAGCTGATAATGATTGACAAATTAAAAGTGAAATGGATAGGAGTAAAAGTTTGAATTTCATAGTTAGTTAATTTAATGCAATGAATTTATCGCAAATACAGGATAGATATAGAAATTATAGATAATATGCCTTCTTTTCTCTATAAAGATTGAATAACATCGATATTAACTAATAGTTCGGTAGTTAATGTTAATATTGGATAGTGTAGAAATACGAAACAGGTTTTTTCTCCAGTTCTTCGACCTCATCTTTTTTCTTTGTTGTAAGCGTATATTGTATAGTACTTTGTGGAGGTGCTTTTTTAGTCTTTTGAATGCTTTTAGGAATTTTAAAATTGATCTTATTTTCCTTATGAAAAGTGACTCTCAACTTTCTAGGATTTTTGGGTACTTCAAATTTTAATAATTTGATGACACGCATAGCCTCTTCATCGCAACCATATCCTATCCCTTTTTTCACTTTAGCGTCAGTTACCTTCCCTTTATAGTCAATCTCGTATCTTACCAAAACAGTCCCTTCGATTTTTGCTTTCAAAGCTTCCTTTGGATATTTTAAATTCTCTTTTATGAATTTTCTGAAGGCTGTATTTCCTCCTTTATAAATTGGCTTCTTTATAAAATGCTTATCCTTTTTTTCAGTCATAGTGAATGTTCGAATGCAGTTTATATAGCAGATAATTGTTTTTCGACTTCCTTAAACTTATCGTAGAGAATAAATTCTGGTTCGGATTTACTCCAATGATCTTGAACAACTTCGAAAGCCTTTTTTGCTTCTTCCATGTGACCTAAGTCCATATGAGTTTTGGTTAACTCAAAATTTAATTGGGTTTCTCCAGGTCTAAGTTTAAGCATTTCTTGACAAATTTCTAGAGCCTTTTTTGCTTCTCCATTTAGGCGATAAGCTTCTACCAACATACTAGAATAATCGTCACTTGCCTGTTGAGTAGAATCAATATAAGTGTTTAAATGCTTGATTTGTGCAGAATAATCTTTTTCAAACTTGGCCTCAAAGGAATCCATTAAATAATTAAAGTGAGGTGTGCTTGTAATTATGATTTGTCGACATGATTCATCAGAATTGTATTTATTAAATGTCTCTCTATCATCTTGAATGAGCGCATAGAGATATCTTGAAACGCAATCGAAAATCGCAGCATTTCCTGGTACAAGTTGAGCAACTTCTTGATTCATTTCTTCTACTAAATCTTTTTGTCCAGCCAATGCATAAAAACCAATAAGACCCATTTGAGAAAATAAAGCTGACACTCTTCCTCCATTTCTTTGAGATAAATCCATTTGGTCATTTCTGACTTTCACAAACTCTTTGACTTGCCCTGAAGAGGCGTAATGACCCATTAGTTTGAAATACATTATCAATGAATCTTGAGCTACAGTCGCTTTTTTTATAGCTTTTTCATAAGTCTTCAATGCCATTTCTTTGTCTCCTTTATAGCTGTAGAGGTCTCCTAATTCTGAAATAAGTTCATGGTTAGAAGGGTTGTTTAATAGCATTGATTCGTAGAGGCTTATGGATTTATCAAATTGTCCTTGATTTCTATATATGATGGGCAATAGCTTATCTTCTTCTTTCTTTTTATCTGGGAATAATCTGTAATACTCTTCTATATATTTCTCAGCATCATCGTACTCTTTTCTATTAATAGCAATCTCAGCAAGGTCTTTAAGTACTCTTGCACCGTGACCATTGACAACTGCCGAAAGAGCGACTTCTCTAGCTTGGCCCATATTTCTTGTCAGCTTATAATAATTTATAAGCTCGCTATAAGGTGTATAATCTCTTGGATAGAGCTGACGCCAATATTCGCCAAGCTTAAGATATTTATCAAACTCAGAACCATAGGTGTAATAATTTTGCTTCAATCTAAATTTTTGTCTTTCAGGTAGATCCTCTGCATTACGTATAGCTAGCTCTAACTTTTCTACAGCTTTATCAGGAAACCCCGAATTGTAATCGCTCGTGGCTTGAAGAGACAAAAAGCTAGGTACATTTGGTTCTAGCTCTAATGCTTTATTTAATTTGATTTTACCTTCATCATATTTACCATTTCTAAAAAGAAGATTAGCCTCAGTATAATTTTTTAAAGCAGTTTCATTTTCAGATATCAAGTTGCCGGCAGGTAAATCGGTTCTTAACTCGCTAGAAGATTCATTCGATTCTTTAAGGTATAATAGCTCGTAGAGTTCTTTCGTAAAAACATCTATGACGCCAATTTTATCCTCTGTAACTATATTTTTTTCATAGAACAGTTCGCCTGTTGCAGTTTCATGTACTTGTATGGTAAGATCGATTTGACCATCATCCAGAACTTCATATTCTCCAGTTACTAAAAAATTGGTGATGTCATCTTTTGCAATCTTTAGAAATGTTTTCAGTTGTATATTATTGTCATCAATAGAGTGATTGCTTTTTTCTAATTCATATTTATAGCTTATGGCGCTTAAGCACCATATTCTCATATCTTGTTCTAAATCTTTTTCGAATAAATTAGGAAGGGCAAATTTAAGCCAAGCATCGTCTTCTTTACCTTTATTTTTGAAAGGGAAAATTGAAAAGCTTTTAGTTTGATTTACTGACGGGATCAGTCTTTTTATCGTTTCACCTTCTTCATTAGTTACTTCTATTTCAGATGGCGTGCTTGCCTTCACATAATTGCCTGGACTTACTATAGTGGCCAATCCTATAGCTAATAATAAATTGAGGGGTATCAGTACTTTTTCATAGGATAACCATTTATCTTTTCCTGGTCGGCCGTGGTTATATGTAAAAATTAAAAAGGCTGGTAACATGATAATGGCAAACAAAAGAAATTTATCGACGATACTCGATGGTAAGTCATATCTTTTAGATGCAAAATCAAGAGCTTGAGTTACTGCCCATGCTATTCCAAGATAAGTGGCAAAGTATTGAGGAACACGTCTGTCCCATAGATTTTGAAAAAATGATTTATCAGCACTCTGATTTGTCATATTGACTATTTATACGCTAAAAATAGGACATATATCAATATTGCAGTACTCCATAGTTCCACTTAATTTTGCGACTTTTATTATTTATTCTATATATGAGAGCTTTAGTTATTTCTGGGGGTGGTAGTAAAGGTGCTTTTGCCGGGGGAGTAGCGGAGTATCTCATTAATGAAAAAGGAATAAAATATGATGTTTTTGTAGGTTCTTCAACAGGGGCATTGCTTATTCCGCACCTAAGTATAGGTCGGGTTGATAAGATTAAGCACATGTATACAAGTGTCACACAAAGTGATATTTATAGTACTTGTCCATTCAATATAAAGTTTACAGCTGACAAAGAATTAAAAGTCTCTATTAATCATTTCAATACATTGAAAATGTTTCTGAAAGGGAAAAAGACTTTTGGTGAGACAAAGGCATTAAGGAAAACTATTGCTAAATGTATCTCAAAAGAGGATTTTAGAGAGATTCAAAGAACAGCGCCTAAAGTAATTGTAACCGTTTCAAATATTTCTAGGACTAGGGTTGAATACAAACATGCAATTGATTGCTTGTATGAAGATTTTTTAGATTGGATGTGGGCGTCCTGCAGTTTTATTCCCTTCATGAGTTTGGTTGAAAAAAACGGATTTGAATATGCTGATGGCGGTTTTGGAAATTACATACCCATTGAAGAAGCTATAAGTTTGGGTGCTAAGGAAATTGACGTTATAGTTTTGAATCCAAAGCGCAGACCCCAATCTATAATTAAGTCTTCCAATCCATTTGATCTTTTATTAAAATCCTTTCTTTTTATGCAAAAGCAAATTGCATATGATGATGTTTTAATAGGACACCTCGAGAGTATTTATAATGATGATGTTCGGGTAAATTTCATATTTACTCCGAGATTATTGACGCAACATTCGTTTTTCTTTGATCCAGATCAAATGAGTCAATGGTGGCAAGAAGGATTTGATTATGCTCAATCAATCAAAAAGCCAAGTGTCATTTCTTAAATGACTTACAGTCGTATTTTTTAGAAGAACTTTTTTATAATTCTCCTCTTTCCCATAAATAGTATCCAACCGCTATAATTGCTGCTATACTGATGCCCATAAATGTCATTGTCATTGTAGTTGATTTTCTTTAAAAGTAGATTTAAAAATCAAATTCTATCGTATCCCCAGGGGATAAATTGGATTTACTACCTTTTTTTGAATTTGACTTTGTTTTTTGACTCTTAGATGTTGCTTTTGTAACAGCTTTAGCTGTATTTTTTTTCGAATTATTTGAAATTGAATCATCTTCTGTATCCAATTCTTCATTTTGGACACCAGAGATTTTTAAGATTTTGAAATCTCCTAATTTATTACCAGCTGCTTTCCATCCTTTTATGTCGATAAATTCTTCTAAATCTAATTCTATTTCAGTTTTTTTATTGTTCTTCTTAAAACTATAATTAACTACAGTTTCATCGTCTAGAGATGCGAAATATAATTTTGAAGATTTGTGATGGGTGATGTACTTTGTATACACATCAGTGCTCCTGGTTTCAATCATAAATCTCTTGACCATAGTCCAACCCTTTTCTCCATCAAAGTATACAGCATTGACGACTGTGTCTTCATATAGCTTAGAGCCATCTAATAAGTTTGCAACATCATACTTTTTGTCCAAATTGAACTCATTTAACATGAATGTACCATTCTTGTAAAGTGTAATGACGAGTTCGCCAGAATCAAATGCGCCTATGTGTTTTCCTCTTCCTTCTTTATTTAATCGACCACTTTGAAGATCAAGCCAAACGTCCATAGAGCCAATAGAGCTTTCGCCGATTTCTAATTGCGTAACTTTTTTGATGGGCCATTTTGTGACAATATTCCCTTTTGATCCTCTTCCTTTGATATCTAAATCAGCAAAGTCAAATTCAAATTGTTTTTTCTTAGCTCTACAACCTGGTGTCAATTGAATTTGAACTGTTTCAGTTTCTCCATTGGCATGTGCTGCAAAATAGACAACCTTATTTTTAGGATCATCAGTCCCAAGATCATATTCTTTATCTCTTGTTATTGCCTTTACATTGAATCTTTTAGCCATAGCCTTCCCAGACTTTGCATCAATATAAATCATATTATAGGTCGTCCGCTCATCACCTTTTTTCCATACTGCTGTATGTAAGATATTCTTGCCAATAAACACCTTGTCTCCAATTCTTACCACCTTCATCTTTCCTGCTTGGGTAAATGCGATGATGTCATCGATATCCGAGCATTCAGAAACAAATTCTTCTTTTTTAATTCCTGTCCCTACAAAACCTTCCTTACGGTCAACGAATAATTTAGCATTTTTAGCTACAACTGCTGTGGCTTTAATGGTGTCAAATTCTTCGATAACTGTTCGACGTTCTTTCCCTTTACCATACTTCTCAAGTAAATTTTCGAAATAGGCTATGGCAAAGTCCACAATATGCTTTAAATCATAATTGACTCTTTTCAATTCCTCTTCAATTGAAGCTAATAGCTCATCAGTCTTGAACTTATTGTATTTAGAAATCTTCTTGATTTTGATCTCAGTGAGTCTGATGATATCTTCCTCGGTAATTTCTCTCTTTAATTTTAGTCGCTTGTCATTAGCCTTCGATTTTTCTTTTGGTGTACGTACATATTTCTTGAGGCCTTTACGAATGATTTTTAATACCTCTTCAAAAGATTCGGCCTCTTCAATATCTCGGTAAATACGATTTTCAATAAATATTTTTTCAAGACTTACTGAATGCCATTTTTCAAGTAACTCATCTTTTAAAATTTGAAGCTCAAGCTTCAATAATGCTTTGGTGTTTTCGGTGGAAATTTTGAGTAAATCTTCGACACTGCAAAAAATGGGTTTTTGATCCTCGATGACAACGGCATTTGGCGAGATCGAGATTTCGCAATTTGTGAATGCGTATAATGCTTCAAGCGTTTGCTCAGAAGATACACCAGTAGGTAATTCTAATAAGATTTCTACCTCAGCTGCTGTGTTGTCAATGACTTTTTTAATTTGAATTTTACCTTTATCATTGGCCTTAAGAATACTATCAATAAGATTATTAGTTGTAACTCCATAAGGCAATTCGGTAATAGCCAATGTTTTTTTATCGCGTTGTTCGATCTTAGCTCTGACCTTTACTTTTCCACCTCTTTTACCTCCATTATATTCAGAAACATCAATTTTACCACCAGTTGCAAAATCAGGGTATAGCTTGAAGCGCTTCCCTTCCAAAGCCTTTATCGAAGCTTTTATGAGCTCAATGAAATTATGGGGTAATATTTTTGTGGAAAGACCTACAGCAATACCTTCAACTCCTTGTGCTAAAACCAAAGGAAATTTCATAGGTAGGTTGATGGGCTCTTTATTCCTGCCATCATAGGATATTTGCCATTCAGTAGTCTTGGCATTAAAAGCGACTTCAAGTGCAAACTTTGTTAGTCTAGCTTCAATATACCTTGGAGCTGCTGCAGAATCTCCAGTTCTATAATCTCCCCAATTTCCTTGGGTGTCAATTAACAAATCTTTTTGTCCTAGATTAACCAAGGCGGCACCTATCGCAGCATCACCGTGCGGATGATATTGCATAGTCTGTCCTATAATGTTTGCCACTTTATGGTATCTCCCATCATCCATCTTCTTCATACTGTGAAGAATTCTTCTTTGAACTGGCTTCAATCCATCTTCGATCGCTGGAACAGCTCTCTCTAAAATCACATAGGAGGCATAGTCGAGAAAGTATTCTTTATACATGCCTTCTAATCCATTTGAGCCAGATTTAGAAGGATCTAAAGAAATTGATTTGATTTTACTCATTTATTAGAAATATAGCTAATGTTTATTCAACTGATAATGATGCAAATATAATGACTAAAGACCTAAAGCTGTATGATGTTGAAAAGTCTTATTAATCCATAGAATGAAGATTTGAGACGATGTGGCGCTTAAATGTTAAATTACATTTAATAATTAACAAGTAATATTACGTAGAATATTAATTACGCGATTTCTTAATGTGTAATTAATTGTTAAACAGAGGTTTAATTCGATTACTTGTTTCGTTATTTCATGAAGTAACCGAAGGTCACTAAATTATTAGAATTTTAAAATTTGGCAGCAAATCGGGTTAAACTATCGTTATGAGAGTGCTAATTATTGATAAAGGATTGATTTGCTGGTACTTTAGCTCCCATGGAATTGACACTTAACATCCAACAAGGCGAAAAGGATTTTATCCAGGCCTGCATTCTTAACGAGGAATGGGCTCAGAAAAAACTTTACGAGGAACACTACTCAATGATGCTCCCTGTATGTCTAAGGTATGCCAATGACGAAGAGGAAGCATTAGATATTTTGCATGAGGGTTTTATAAAGGTGTTTAGGCATATTTCGAAATATACTGTTGGGACATCTTTGAAAGCATGGATAAAGAGAATAATGGTTAACACTGCAATTGATTATTATAGAAAGAGAAGTAGAAGAAGAACGGAGGATTTGGATAATGCAATTAGTGTTTCTCATAATGCACCAGATGTTGTAAGCTTGATGAGTGCAGAAGAAATTTTAAGTGCATTACAAGAATTGTCCCCAGCATATAGATCTGTTTTTAATTTATATATAATAGAAGGTTATTCACACAAAGAAGTGGCAGACAAACTCAACATATCAGAAAGTACATCACGATCAAATCTCGTTAAAGCAAGACAAAAGTTACAAGGAATTTTAATTCGTAAAGGCACGGAGTATGGAAAGTAACAGATTTGATGATATAATAAGACAAAAGCTTGGCGATTTGAATACTTCGGATTCAAGCCCTAGATGGGATTTGTTTTTGGAAAAGAAAAAGTCGGTTGAGCTGAAGAAAGCGGATACTTCATTTGATAACAGTATTAGAAAATCTCTTTCAAATTATACTGTAGAATATAATTCTGCACATTGGGTCCTGCTCAAAAACAGATTAGAAAATATATACAGAACAAGAAAGCAACTTTACATTATAAAGTCTTTGGAGTTTCTAACCTTAATGACTTTGCTACTGAGCATCAGTAATTTTTATAACACCTTTACTGAATTTGGTGGTGTCGATAAAAATATTTCCACAACTTCAAGTATGCCAATTGCTGAACATAACAGCACTGATCAAAGGTTAGGCGCGATTGCAGATAAGGGTACTGAGCAGCAATTTGAAGTAAATGCTACTTCTAATCAAAAATCTCTAAACGACTTGGCTGATAGTTCTAATGAAATTGTTGATAACAATTTTAGCAGTAAACTCAGTAAGTATAAGGAATCAACATCAAATTTAAATACGATACAAAGAACTAACAGCGTAACAGCTTTTGATTCAAATTCATTCTTAGATGAAGTAAATGTATTGCAGAGAAAAACCATTGAAAAGAACACAATCAAAAATCAATCATCGTCTGCAAATAAATCACCTCTTCCATTAACCGAGACTTTAAGTTCACTTGCTGCTCTAGATCAAGCCATCCAAAGAGATGCTTCTGTAATTGATATTTCTAATGGAAGCCTTGGACTTGAGCAAAAAGTTATTCCTCCAAATGCTAATTGGTTACATATTGTGGCCTCATTTGATAACAATAGAATTACCACGCCTTTTAAGGAAATCTATAATCCTAAAGGGCCACTTCAAACAGAAATGTTTGGTTATACAATTAGCGCTTTGGTTTCTTTTGAGCGCAATAAATTAGAGTTTGAAACAGGAATAGGATATTCGGTTTACAACAAACCAATGAACTATCAGGAATATTGGAATTCGGATTCAGAGGCTTTCTTATATAAGTTTACAAATATCAATTATGATATTGTGAGTGTTCCTTTAAGAACTAAATATCATTTTGTTAAGAATGCAGATTGGTCATTATTTACCACGGCGGGTATTTCCCCAGAAGTAATTATTAGTGCCGGTTATGACGAGCAAAATGATTTCTTGGGAAGACGACCTCTAGGAAGTTCATCTTCAGGAGGCAGAGAGTCTTCATTATTTAGAAGCTTATTTGATTTTAATGAAGGCGTTTTAGAAGGTGGTAGTTTTGCTGATAACTTTATCCTTAGAGCGAATCTGGGCATAGGAATGCAAAGAAACATAACGCCAACACTTTCAGCTTACTTCTCTGGAGATTTATACCTTCCATTGCTTAATAAAGACTATGGACCAACCGATGATACTTTTAGTAAGTATGCGTTTTCATTCGGTCTAAAAGAAAGGTTCTAAGGGTAAGCTATAGGCAAGAAAGGGTTGTTTCAAAAGGTATTAATCAATACAATAGTTTTTAAAACACTATTATCTGAGCTATTTGCCTATTTCAAATTTCCATCAAGAAAATCCAATCATTCATTCATTTTCTTAAGTCTATCTAAGTCACGTTTGGCATCTCTATCTTTAATAGTGTTTCGTTTGTCAAAAGATTTCTTTCCTTGCGCTAGAAAGATTTCAACTTTTGCAAAACCTCTTTCTGAAAAGAAAATTCTATAAGGCACTATAGTCAAGCCTTTCTCTGTAGATCGGCGTTGGATCTTTTTTAATTCTGCTTTTCTTAGTAAGAGTTTCCTGTCCCTTCTGACTTCATGATTGTGGACATTGCCATACTCATACTCTCCAATAAATAGACTTTTAATATATAGTTCATTACTTGAAAAGAGACAGTAGGCATCATTTAAATTGGCATTAGCATTTCGTAATGATTTCACTTCTGTTCCTTTAAGCATAATGCCTGCCTCAAATCCTTGCAAAAATTGATATTCAAATTTTGCTTTTCTATTTGTTATTTCTTTTGGGCTATTCACAATTATGGAGAAACATTATCATCGTTTTCTAATCCTCCTTTTTTCAATTTTGACTCAAGGAAGTTTGTCATTTTTGTGTAGAGATGTAACCTCGCATTACCCCCTCCTATACCATGAGCTCTATTGGGGTAAAAGTATGTGTCAAATTGTTTATTTGCAGCAATTAATGCATTAGCCATTTCTGCTGTGTTTTGAAAATGGACATTGTCATCTCCTGTCCCGTGCATCAAAAGATAATTACCTTTCAATTGATCTGCAAAATTTATTGGCGAATTGTTTTCATAACCATCTTTATTTTCTTCTCTAGTGCGCATATAACGTTCCGTATAAATAGTATCATACCACTTCCAATTAGTAACAGGTGCTACAGCAATAGCTGCTTTAAAAACATCATTGCCTTTAAATAAGCATAGTGATGACATATAGCCTCCATAACTCCAACCAAATATACCTATCCTTGTTGGGTCAGCATAGGGTAGTGATCCTATATATTTAGCAGCTTCAATTTGATCCTGAGTCTCGTATTTTCCTAACTCTAAGTATGTCATCTTTTTAAATTCCTCACCTCTCGCTCCTGTACCTCGATTATCGACACTCACCACGATATAACCTCTTTGAGCTAGCATTTGAAACCACCAATAATTGACACCTTTCCAAGAATCTGTAACTGTCTGGCTTCCTGGTCCACCATATAGATACATGAATACGGGATATTCTGAATTAGGGTCAAAATTTTGAGGCTTAATCATCCAGCCATTTAAATTCACATCTTCCGAAGTATTAAAATCAAAAAATTCTACTTCGCTTACATTCTTTTCTTTTTGAAGTGAAGCCAACGCTTTGTTGTCTTCTATAACACGAATTACTTTATTGTTTCGATCATAGACAGTATAACTAGCTGGAACATTAGCTGTGCTATGTGTATTTACGTAATAATCAAATGTGCTTGAAAACTGCGCTGAATGAGTACCTGATGATGTTGTTAGAATTTTTGATCTTTTTCCTTTTAGGTCTACACTATATATCTGTCTTTCTAATGGATTCTTTTTGGCTGCTTGATAGTAAACGCTTTTATTTTTTCTATCTACACCATAAAAATTCGTGACATCATAATTGCCTTTTGTAAGCGCTGTTTTTTCTTTTCCATTGATATCATATAAATACAAATGATTGAATCCACTTTTTTCACTTGACCAGACAAACTCTTTTTTATTATTTAGGAAAGTAATATCGTCTGTGATGTCTATGTAATATTTGCTTTTTTCGTCTAGGACTTTTTTGGTAGAATTATCACTTGGCTTAAATGAGATTAATTCTAAATGATTCTGATGACGGTTCATTTTATAAATGAATAAATTGTCAGAATCTTTAGTCCACTTTAATCTTGGTATATAGTGTTCTTCTTCACCCAGATCCACTAATGTTGTTTTTCCAGATTCAAGATCAAATACATGTGCTGTTACGATAGCATTTTTTTCTCCAACTTTAGGATATTTAAAAGTGATGTATTCAGGATATACGTCATTATTATGTTTGGTCATTGTAAACTCAGGGACTTCTCTTTCATCAAATCTTTGAAATGCTATTTTTTTAGAATCAGGACTCCAGAAAAAAGCTTTTGCAATAGAGAATTCTTCCTCATACACCCAATCAGCTGCACCATTAATAATTTCATTGTTTGAACCATCTTCAGTTATTGGTAAGGTAGTGCCATCTGCTATATTATAATAATAGAGATTGTTTGCCCATACGTAAGCAATTTTTGTTGCATCGGGGGATAAAGTGGCATACATGACTTTGTCCTCTTCATATACAGAAATTAGATCTTTTGATGCTCTGTTGTATAAATAAAAGTATGCTTTTGAAGACCTTCGATAGATACCTTCTTTCTCAGATTCTATCATTATAAGCTCTTCATTGGCATTAAAACTATAGCTAGAAATTTTTCCACTAAAGCCAGCACTATCTTTTAATCCATTTCCATCTAAAATTACTTCAACAAAATTACCCGTCGTTAAATCATATTTTTTAATCATATTATCTTCTAACCTCGTGTAATGACGGCCATCATTCATGAAGTTGAATCCAGGTACTCTTTTAGGGAAAAACTTATATTCTTTCCAAATCTCTTCAAGTGTAATGGTTTGGCCTACACATTCAAATGAAGGAATGAAGAATAAAACCATTAATAAGTAAAGGCTTGCACGCATGATCAATGAATTTATTTAGCAAATATCAACAATTGTATCGATTTATATATTTAAATAAAGTATTTCAAAATAATAGCATTTGTCTTTGCAGGGCGTAAAGGAATAATTAGATATGTGAGATGCTATATTTGAGCAAATCTTCATTAATTTTCAAGAGAAATGTATCAGTATGAATTCAAATAAAAAACGACTTAAAGTATTTTCATTATTTGCAGCCATGTCCATATTTTTTGCCTTTAGCAGTAGCTTTCCTTCAGGAAGAACGGGCGCCCCAGGTGATGGTTTATGTAGTAATTGTCATGGAGGAAGCGGTGGTGGATTTGATGGGACCATAACATTGTCTGGTGTACCTTCTGATCCTCTACCAGGCACAGTATACACACTCACAGTAGATGTAGATGTTACTGGAGGTAATCCAGTAAGAGGAGGTTTTTCATTAGTAGCTTTAGATGGATCGAATAATAATGCAGGTGACTTAGCTAACCCTGACGGAAATTCTTCACTTAAAGCAAGTGGTGGAAGAGAATATTGGGGACATGAACCTGCTTTAATGTTTGGCGGTGGGTCAAATATTTCATTTGATGCGGAATGGACAGCACCTAATATCACAGATGATGTTACTTTTTATATGTCAGCAATTTTAGGAAACGGTAGTGGATCTGCAGGGGATAAAACATTGACCGAAGAATTAACGGTTACAATCGCAGGGTCTATGCCTATAGAATTAGATTTCAGTTCTACACCAACAACTTGTTTTGAAGGCAATGATGGAACTGCGACAGTGATTCCTTCAGGAGGTATGGCTCCATACGAATATGAATGGGAAAATGGAGAAGATACTGATATGATTGTCAATCTTGAATCAGGTAGTTATGAAGTAACAGTTACAGATGATAACGGCGAAACGATGGTGGGTTCTGTATTTGTAAATGAACCCAATGAAATCGAAATATTCCCTGAAATTATCGCTGAATCTTGCCCTGGGAATGAAGATGGCATTGTTGAATTAAATCCTGATGGAGGTACAGGAAGTTTAATGTGTGAATGGGATTTTGATGAGGGCTGTGATCAAGATGGTTTAGAACCTGGCTTTTATGATATCACGATTACAGATGAAAATGATTGTCAAAGAACTTTTACCATTGAAGTGCCGGAGGCAGATCCAATAATTATTACTACAAGTTCAACTGATGCCAACAATGGCTCTGATGGTTCAGCTACTGCTTCAGCAACTGGAGGGCTAGAACCATATACCTTCAAATGGTCTAATGGCCTGAGTGAATCTGGAGTTGTCACGAGTACGATCAATAACTTAACACCTGGTACTTATGTTGTGGAAGTTATTGATGATAATAATTGCATGATGGAATCTTCTATAGTAGTCATGGGTGCTATGTGTAACCTAGAAATTGAGCCAATAGTTTCCAATCCCAATTGCCATGATTCAAATGATGGCAATATATCAGTTATTGCTTCGGGTGCTAATGGTAATTTAAATTACCAATGGTCAAACGGTTCGGATACAGCAACACTCGACTCAATAACTTCAGGCATGTTTGCAGTAACTGTAACAGATGAGGCAGGCTGCTCACAGGTGGCCAGTAATATTATTGTAACTGCCCCAGATAGTTTACAGTCCACATTATTAGTGAGAGTGAATCCCTCTTGTCAAAATTCAAATAATGGAAGAATTACAATAGGGGTTAATGGAGGTGATGGAAATTATACAATCAATTGGTCTCACGGTCCAACCAATGATACTATGATAAATGGCATTGATACATTAATTAATATTCCAGATACATTAACGGACCTTAATGTGGGCACCTATATCTATACTATTCATGATGGTAATAATTGCACATTGGTAGATTCAGTCACACTTATGAATGGAGATTTGTTAGCGCCTTTTATAATGATTGAAGAAGAAATTGAAGTCGAATTAGATGAAAATGGAATGGCGAGTGCTTTATCTTTTGCACAAATTGATATGGGTACATTTGATAATTGTGCTCTTGACTCTATATCATTTGATACAGGCGAATTTGATTGTGATGATATTGGTATTCAAAACTTTGAATTAGCGGTTTTTGATACCAATGGGAATAGTTCAACAGCAAGCGTATCAGTAGTTGTTGTTGAGTATTTCGCACCAGAAATAGATTGCAGTTTATCGAATGTAAATACCAATAGTTGTGAAGCTATATTTTATACTGTTCCTTTTGCTTCTGATAATTGTGATGTAGCAAGTGTAGCATTAGTTGATGGATTAGCATCTGGTTCAATATTCCCTCCTGGAGATAATCAAGTAACCTTTAGAGCTACTGATGGCTGTGGCAATTCATCAGATTGCACATTTGTCATCTCTGTTGCAAGCGACTTAAGTATCGATTTAGTTGATGTCAATCCAACTAGTTGTGGTGAAAATAACGGTAGTCTTAGTGTGACTGCATCAGGAGGACAGCCTCCATATACTTTTGCGCCTTTTGAAATGGCAGACAATATTTCTGCTGGTGTATACACTATTACTGTATCAGATTCAGGGGGTTGTGAGGTAACTATAGAAGTTGAAGTTCCTGAAGGAAGTGGCAATTTTGGTGTTGATGTAAGTACAGTAAACCCATCATGTGCTGGATTAGATGATGGAAGTATTGAAGTTGATCCAACTGGAGGTGTTGGTCCTTATGAAATCGAAATAACTAATGTGACAGATCCTTTTAATCTACCTGCTGGTAGTTATGAAATTACGGTTACTGATTCTGAAGGTTGTAGTTTTTCTACAGTTGCAGAACTTGTTGATCCTCCATTATTAGAAATTATTTCAGGAACAATAACTACAACGGATCCATGTTTTGGATTAGATGAAAGTGATGTGACCTTTGAAATTGTTGGAGGTGAACCACCATTTGAAAGTGAGGTAGAACTTTTGAATGGTGTAGGTATCATTACAGTGACGGATGCTGCTGGATGTATAGTTCAAGAAAACTTTGACTACGAAATATTTGAACAACTAGCCATTTCTAATTCGATAATAACGCCAGTCAATGCCAATGATCCAAATTCTGGAGGTGTCGATATAGAGGTCATAGGTGGTACAGATCCATTTGTATATCAGTGGATTGATGCCAGTGGCATGCTTGTCTCTGATATGGAAGACTTAGTCAATGTACCGATAGGTACTTATCAGTTAATCATTACAGATGCTAATGGCTGTATTGTAGAATCTTTCTTCGAAGTCTCAATTGAAACTTCAACTTTTGAACAAGAAATTATTTTAAATGATATTGATTTTTATCCAAATCCTGTAAGCGATAAACTGATTTTTGAATTCAAAAAGGACGTACCAAATAGAATTCACTTCATCAACACACAAGGGCAAATTATAGCTACTCAAATCAATATATCAAACAATTTGCAATTGGATATGTCTGAGTTTGGACCTGGGTTGTACTTGATTCAGTTTGAGTATAAGGAGGTATCTGCGACGAGTAGGTTTTTGAAGTTGTAAAAAGAGTAAAACTATTATTTGAAAAAGAGACCGTTATGACAATAGCAGTCTCTTTTTTGTTATAAACAGATCAAATTTAAATTGATAAAATCTACTTGGGATAACAAAATGCATGTTGAATTTACTTAAAGTATGATAGCTATAAAGTAAATTTTTAGGATTCAAGCTCCATATTGAATATCACCTCTTTAGGGGAGTTCAGTTTAAAGGACGTTAGTTAAATTTACTATCCGTCATAGAATCAACCCCTCGATATGGCATCTCGATTCTAAAGTGAATCCAATTTTATTATCTCACATAGTCAATTAAACAATCATGAAAATTTTGTATTTATTTTCTTTTTTATTTTTCGGGCTTGTCATGCATGCTCAAAGTGGTGGAGTTACCGTCTCTAGTTCTTCTAGTACAGAGGATGGAACCATACGATATCAATCTGGTGATTTTGAAGGTCTGAAGGCTGGTGTATGGACTACATTAACTGGTGCAGGAGGAGGCAGTAGTCTATGGACAGCTGGAGCAAATTCAGATATCTATTACAATGGTACGGGTCAAGTCGGTATAGGTATAACCTCACCAATAGTTCCATTGCATATTCAAAGTGATAATACCAGCTTACGCTTACAAAAATCTACAACTACTGGCAGTTTAGCACTAGATTTTTATGAAGGTTCCACACGAAAGGGCTTATTATGGTTAGAAAGTAATGATGATTTTAATCTTAGGTCAGAAGACGGAGATTTGATTTTCCAGACAAATGGAAATCAAAATCGTATGTCAATATTAAATAATGGAAATGTTGGCGTTGGTACAAGTAATCCTACGTCCAAATTTGAAATCAATGGCGATATGGAATTATCTGATGGATCAGGTAAAATCTCTTTCATGAACTCTAATACTGAAGAAGCATATATTGATTACTTAACTTCTACTGACATGTTGAGATTTTTCAATACCCATCCAACAGGTGGAATCCTAATGAATACTTTCACATTTGCTGGGTTTAATACCGATAATTATAGAAGAATTACAATAGATGACGACGGTGATATTGACATTGGAGTTAGCCCTAGTGATCCTTCAATTACTATAGAGGAAGCGAATTTTGCAACTGCAGCAACAAGACATGGAATAATTAGGTTGTGGAATAATAATATGACTTCATCATCTGAAGCAATATTAATAGATACTGATGGTTCAGCTAATGAACCTTTTATAAGAATGAATAGAAATGATGGCAGCCTAGGAATTATGTTAGATGTGGATGTTGCTGGTGATGCAAGAATAACAACTGATGAATTAGAAATTAAAGGTGGTTCTGATTTTGCAGAACATTTTGATATTCTGGAAGAAGATGTTGTTCCTCAGCCAGGTATGGTAGTTTCTATAGATCCCAAAAGTAGTGGAAAACTAAAAATAGCTACAACAGCATATGACAAACGAGTAGCTGGTATCATATCTGGTGCTAACGGTGTTGAAACAGGTGTTATGATGGGGCAAGAAGGAAGTATAGCTGATGGAGATTACCCTATTGCATTGTCGGGTAGAGTTTATGTCTATGCTAATACAGAAAATGGAGATATTATGCCAGGTGACTTATTGACAAGTTCATCTACAGAAGGTCAAGCTATGAAAGTGTCTGATTTTAGTAAAGCTCAAGGTTCCATTATTGGAAAGGCCATGACTGAGATAGATAAGAATGGATTCGTTCTTGTATTGGTAAATCTTCAATAATAAATTATGAAGTCGACGAATAATCAATTCATTTCGGGAATGACTTTGGTTTTGCTTTCATTGATGTTGTTTAATTGTAACAATGAATCAGTTACTGAATCAAAAAAAACATTTCCTACTAAACAGGAATTAAAACCTGAAAATCCTTTAGAAAGGGAATTATGGGAGCTAGAACGAAAAGGTGGATCTATCGATCCAGAAGTTGTTCTTAGAGCAAGACAAAGTTTTCAAAAAAAATTTCTAGCTCAATCCAATATTCCTCAAAAGGATGCTGGATTGAATAATTGGACTGAATATGGTCCTAATGCGGTTGGTGGAAGAATCCGATCAATAGCTGTAGACCCAAATAATAACAATCATATTTTTGTAGGTTCTGTAGGCGGTGGAATTTGGGAGACTACTAATGGTGGTACAACTTGGAATAATAAAAGTGATTTTCTTGAGTCTTTGTCATTTACCCAAATTTTATATGATCCAAACAATAGCAATACAATATATGCTTCAACAGGAGAAGGCTATCAAATTTTAGGTACAGGTGGTAATACTGGACAACAAGGTACAGGTGGAGCTTTATCAGGAGTGGGTGTTTATAAATCTACTAATGGAGGTTCTACATGGTCATTATTACCAACACCAGCTAACCAAAATTTCTTTTTTGTAAATGATATTGCATTAGATCCAAATAATGCTAATTGGATTTACGCTGTTACAACAGATGTTGACAATAATACAAATAGTCCAAATAACTCTACGAATCCCGGAGATATATTCCTGTCAAAAGATGGTGGAATGACTTGGAATAATGTAGGTGCAACTTTATCAGCAGGTCTTGATGTTAAAATTCATCCCACTAATTCAAATATAGTAATAGTAGGTTGTGGTGCACATATGTATCGGAGTAGCAATGCAACAGCTACAAATCCAACATTTACAGAAATTACTGGAGGTACAAATCAAATACCAGGGGGCGGAAGAATCGAACTTTCTTGGGCTCAATCTTTTACAAGTCGAGTTTATGCCTCAGTGAATAGAAATGGTGGTGAAGTCTGGAGATCAAATGACTCTGGAGTAACATGGACAGAGCGAACAGCAAATACTACGCCTTCTACAGATTGCAATAACTCTGCATATAATTTATTAGCGGCTGGTTGGTTTGCTAATACAATATGGGTAGATCCCACAAATAGTTCAAGACTTATCGTTGGTTCTGTTGATTTATTTAGATCTACGGACGGTGGCAATAATTTTACAATGATTTCATCTTGGTGTGATGATATAAATGGTAATAGTAATGGTGGAAATAACTCCATTCATGCAGATCATCATGTAATTGTTCCATATAATAATTATAATGGTACGAGTTCGACAAGTGGGGTTTATTTTGGTAATGATGGAGGAATTTATAGCGCAAGTAATGTTTGGACAGTGAGTCAAAATTCTGGATGGACCAGTAGAGTAGGAAATATTGGGATTACACAGTTTTATGGAGGGTCAATCGGCTCAGGAGGATCCACAGTAATTGGTGGTGCACAAGATAATTCATTTTCGTTCTCAACAAATTCAGGTAGTACATGGACACAACCATTTACTGGTGACGGAGCATATGCAGAAGTTGATTTTACTAACGATCAAATCATATATGCTAATTTAAATAATCAAAGGATCTTTAAAACTACAGATGGGGGCCTCAATTGGAATTGGATCGCTTGGTTTAGGGATAACACATGTACAAGTAATACAGGGTGTACAAGTTCTTCTCAAGGATATTTTGGTGTCAATGACGGAGCTAGATTGATAAGTCTATTTGTTATGGATCCAAATAATGCGAATACATTAGTTGTAGGAGCAAATAGGCTTTGGCGCAATAATCAAGCTGGTGATGAAGATGACTGGACAGTGATAAAGCCTTCAATAGGAGCGCCAACAGTTACTGCAATTGAAGTGGACTTCGGTAGTTCTTCTAGAATTTGGACTGGCTATAGTAATGGCAGACTTGAAAGAACGACTAATACAGGAGGCTCTTGGTCTGGTGATATTAGTCCATCAGGCTTGCCACCTAACCCCTTTGTAACAGATATTTGTGTTAACCCCAATAATTCTAATGAGGTAATTGTCAGCTATGGAGGATATAATACTAATAATTTATTTTATACTTCAAATGGTAATAGTGTAAATCCTACATGGTCAAATATCAATGTAGGAATGAATATCCAAATAAATACAATCGAGTGGCATCCATCAAATTCTAATTGGGTTTATGTAGGAACTGATTTTGGCTTATTAGCTTCTGAGGATAAAGGACAGAATTGGTCTATTACACCTTTATATGATTCAAATGAGGGGCCAGTAAATACAGAGATTTCTGATATTTTCTGGCAACCAAATTCTACCCGATTATGTGCTGCAACACATGGAAGAGGTATCTGGAGGTCAAACGCAATAAAAGATGAAATCTACGTAGACAAAGATCGAAATTGTAATTTCCCTCTTATTTGTAATGGATCATTTGCTTTTCCATACAACGAATTTCAAGATGCACTTGACGCTGCTGGACATGGTTCAGAAATCATTTTTCTATCAAGTGGTACTCATGATGAGATTGCTGCAAACCAAGATATTTTAATTGAAAAGAGAATTAAAATAACCTTAGATAATGGCGGCGGCGCAGTAATTATTGAATAGGTATTTAGTTTATTAATAAGTAGAAAAAAAGGGCCACTAAGAAATTAGTAGCCCTTTTTTATATAGTTTATTCGATTATTCTACTTCAGCTAGTGTTGCGACCATTGGCGCAGCTTCTGAAATATTGTCGGAAACTTTATCAGCGAATTGTTCAAAGTTTTTATTGAACATATTAGCTAACTCAATTCTCTTTTGATTGTACTCTTCTTTATCAACCCAAGAATTTCTTGGATGCAATATATCACCCGGTACGTCTGGGCACATGCTTGGAATACTTAAATTGAAAACAGAAAAATTGGAAAACGAAATATCATTCATCTTGCCTTCAAGCACTGCATTAATTAATGCTCTTGTATGCTTTAAAGAAATTCTGTTACCAATTCCGAAAGGACCTCCAGTCCATCCAGTGTTTACTAACCATACATTGACATTATGATCTTTAATTTTTTCACCTAATAACTGTGCATATTCATTAGGATGTAAAGGCATAAATGGAGCGCCAAAACATGCTGAAAAAGTTGCTGATGGTTCGACTACACCTTCTTCAGTACCTGCAACTTTCGCTGTATATCCTGAAATGAAATAAAACATTGCTTGTTCAGGTGTCAATTTTGAAAGCGGAGGTAAAATGCCAAATGCATCACATGTCAAAAAGAAAATGTTTTTTGGATGGTCTGCTACACAATCCTTATAATGGTTTTTAATATGGTGTATAGGATATGATACTCTCGTATTTTGCGTAATACTTGTATCATTAAAGTTAGGTCGAGATGTACCTGGAAAGAACTTGATGTTTTCAAGTATCGCTCCTGGTTTAATAGCTGACCAAATTTCTGGTTCATTTTCTTTTCTTAAACCAATGCATTTAGCATAGCATCCTCCTTCAAAATTAAACATACCCTCATCAGACCAACCGTGTTCATCGTCACCAATTAAATTTCGGTTAGCGTCTGCAGATAAAGTTGTTTTCCCCGTTCCGCTTAAACCAAAAAATACTGCGGTATCTCCTTCTTGTCCAACGTTAGCTGAACAATGCATAGAAAGAACATTTTCATCAACTGGTAAATAAAAGTTGAGTACTGAAAACATACCTTTTTTAATTTCTCCAGTATAAGCTGATCCGCCAATAAGGATTGTTTTTTCAGAAAAATTGATGATAGAAAAATTAGATTGTCTCGTACCATGGATCTCAGGATCTGCATGGAAGCCAGGAGCACAATAAATTGTCCAGTCAGGAGTAAAGTTTAAAATTTCCTCTTCTGATAGTCTTATAAACATGTTGTTTACAAAATGTGCACTCCAAGGATATTCTGCAATCACTCTTGCTTTCAATCGGTAAGTATGGTCATTACAAATGGCAGCGTCTTTGACATATATCTCTTTGTTAGAGAGATACTGTGTTAAGTCTGTTTTAAGTTGTTCGAATTTGTTTGAGTCAAAGGGTCTGTTAATGTCATTCCAATCAATACGATTTTCGGTAACAGCATCTTTAACAATAAATCTATCTTGAGGTGATCGGCCAGTGAATTTTCCGGTATAAACAACCAAAGTACCATTATGTGATAAGGTGCCTTGACCTTGTCTTAATGTCGCTTCAATAAGGTGTTTTGGTTTTAAATTCCAGAATACGGATTTATCAGTGTTGATTTGGTGATTTGAAAGATCAGAGTTTGGATTTCTTAAGCCAATGTTGTTCATGGAACTGAAATTTTGGTTTAAAAACAATTTTGCACAAAGTTGGCTAGACCAAATTTGAACCATAGTGTGAGCTATACATCAAGCCAATTTAGTGTTATCAATACATTAAGATATAAGGTGCCTAAACGACTGTAAATAAAGGATTAAGAAACATACATTAAATAAATGTATATATGTTAAAAAAATGTTAACAAATTCAAATTAGAATTATTCATCATTCGTTATCATAAGTATATCAGTAGAATAGCACAAGTAAAAAATTCTGTAATTTTTCTTTTAAAAAGTAGGGGTATTGGTTTTGAGCTGCATCTTATAGAATAAATACTTGACTTATGGAAAATTCACCAATTTATCTCTTTCTAAGAAGTTTAGATTTTTTCAAGACCCTTGATGATGGAATTATCAATCAAATGGTTTATCAATCAAAAGTTGAAAGCTTCAAAAAAGGCATGAACATATTTGAGTCCAACGATAATATCACTTCAGTATATTTTATAATGAACGGCTCTGTTAAACTACGTTCCATAACAAGTAATGATAAAGTGATTATCAAGGAAATAGTATACGAGAAGGAGATACTTGGGGAGAATATTTTTTCAACTTCAAAAATGAGAAGAGAAACTGCGGAATGTATTGCTGATACTCAAGTTCTTAGAATATCTTCCCATTACTTCACGAGTCTCCTTGAAAAACGTCCGCATTTATGTCACGAGTTAACTAAAATATTTGTTGAGAAATTGTCCAATCTCGAAACCAGAATGAACAACTTTATTTTTAGAAAGGCACAATCGAGAATTTATGACTTTCTAAAAAAACTGGCTGAGGTTAAAGGCATAAAAATAGGACTCGATGAAATTTTAATCAATCACGGATTATCACATAAAGAAATAGCACACGTGACTGATACTTCTAGACAAACAGTAGCACGTGTTTTGGGTGAATTGAAAAAAGATCGAATCATTCACTTTAGTGCAAGAAAGCCACATAAGATTCTCATTCGAGATTTAAGTAGTTTAAGTTATTAATAGGATTAAAGCCCTTCTCACTGAAGGGCTTTTTTTATTTAGAGGCATTTTAATAAATCCTGCTTAATAGTATCATTTATATATCTTTACCCATAATATTTAATTTGATATGATAAGTTGGTTCACCATGCTTGAGATGCCTGATTTAGCATCGTCAGCAGTTTGGATGAGTTTATTGACCTTAACATTTCTAGAAATTGTCTTAGGTGTAGATAACATCATTTTTATTTCAATAGCTGCAGGTAAAATTCCTGAAAACCAAAGAAAGAAAGCGACTAATATTGGTCTTATTTTGGCAATGGCCATGCGGATTGCGCTCTTATTTGGAATTACAATTCTAATTGCAATGAAGGAACCATGGATCAGTTTAGATTCAGGTTGGATAAAGGGCGGTTTTTCAGGACAAAGTCTTATTCTTATAGCGGGAGGAATATTTCTTCTTTATAAAAGTGTAACAGAAATACACCATAAACTAGAAGGTGACGTACATGATTCTAGTGGAGGTAAGTCTCAATCTACATTCAAAAGTGCGATTATTCAAATCACGTTGATAAACATTGTGTTTTCATTTGATTCTATACTTACTGCAGTAGGAATGACAAACGGCCTCCAAGGTGCTTTGGTCATTATGATTTTCGCTGTAGTTGTATCTGTGCTAATTATGATGCTTTTCGCAGTGCCAGTTGGCAACTTCGTTAATAAACATCCGACTATCCAAATGTTAGGTTTAGCTTTTTTAATTTTAATAGGGTTTATGCTAATCGTTGAAGGCGCCCATTTGGCCCACCTCAAGATATTAGGTAATGAAATTGGCGCAGTCCCTAAAGGATATCTATACTTTGCAATTGCATTTTCGCTATTAGTAGAGTTTCTAAATATGAAATTAAGAAAGAAGAAAAAACCAGTGCAATTGCACAATGCTGTTAAAGAAGCTAAAAAAGACGGAATCCAAGATTATGCTTAAAAATACCTTTGAATTAAATAAAGACATCGTTTTCTTTGATGTAGAAGCAACAGGTTTAAATGTTGTCAAAGATAGAATCATTCAAATAGCACTTATTAAATTTGAAAGTGGGAAAGAAGAACCTTCTTATAAAGAACTTCTTATTAATCCAGGACCTGTCCTAATTTCTGAAGAAGCCTTCAATGTGCATGGCATCTCCCCTGCAATGGTCGCTAATAAACCTACTTTTGATAAGGTGGCTCAGGAACTGTGGGATTTTATTGGAGATGCTGATTTAGCAGGTTATAATTCTGATAGATTTGATATACCATTACTCATGGAAGAGTTTGCTAGAGCAGGTTTTAACTTCCATCTTGATAATAGAAGTACGGTTGATGTCCAAAAGATATTTTATAAAATGGAGCCAAGGACATTGTCTGCTGCTTATAAGCTTTACTGCGATAAAAATATTGATAACGCACATGACGCCATGGCGGATGTGAGTGCGACCGTAGAAGTACTACAAGGTCAAATAAGACGTTATAAGGGTGTGGATTTCGTTGATGGCGATGGATTTTCGCATCCAGACCCTATTACCAACAATGTTGAAAAGTTGTCAAAATTTACTAATGACTCAAGGACGGTGGATGTGACCCAAAGATTAAAATATAATCATAAGGGAGAAATTGTTTTCAATTTTGGAAAGTACATTGGTAAAAACGCAGCTGAAATATTAAGTAAGGATAAGCAATACTATAATTGGATATTAGACAAAGACTTTTCTGTGCAAGTCAAACAGATAATAAAGAAACTAGTAAAGGATTATGAGAAAGGTAATTCTTCTGATTAATCTATTCTTTGGAATTTTATTTATTGCCTGTGAATCCACAGAAGAAGGCTGCCTAGATATTCTTTCTTCTAACTTTAGTGTGCATGCGGTAAATGCATGTGATTCATGTTGCACCTATCCATTGGTGCGCAACAACTTTAAGTTTGTTTATGATACAATTGAGTTTGGTTTTAATGATACCATTTTACTCAATGAGATGGACACTTTTGTATTAGTCAATTTCAAAAGTTGCTTTAATAATTACACTTTTAAATCTATTGATTCTAGTTATACCATTCTTGATAGTGTAGAAGTTAATGACGCTTTTATAAAAGATGATTTTGTATTTATCGATTCAGAGACTAATTATACTATCGGAAGTGTTCGATTTGAAGATAAAATCGAATCCATTGAGTTTCAGATTGGCCTAGATGATAATACTGCTACAGGCTTTAGACCTTTTGACAACATCAACCAAGAGAGTAATTTAGATGAGTCTCTTGATAGTCTTTACAATATTAATGATTCGACCTTTTCTGATATTTCAATAACTATCCAATTAGGTGATGAATTAAGAACAATTATTATTAATGAATTAGCCAGCAGAAATGTGTCGATTAATAATGAAAATGATGTTTTACGTGGGAATGGTATTGATTTTCAAACTGTCATTGATATTAAAGCTCTTTTAGCTCCTCTAAGCATTTCAAGTACTGATCAAGACATTCTTAATAACATCAATAATAATATTCAAGCGGCTATTTCAATAGAGTAAAACATTAATGCTAATTTATCGTTGAAAGTGCTATGAGAAGACTTCTTCCTATATATATTCTAGTATTTCTAATTGGTTGCGAAGACCCTGTGGTTGAAAATACACCAGTTGATCTTGATTTGACAAGCATCACCTACGAACCAAAAGCTTTTGAATATCAATTACCTATACAGTTTCCAATATTTGAGCAGCCTGATGATAATCAAATGACTGAAGATGGGGTAGAGTTAGGAAGGCACCTTTTTTATGATCCTATTTTAAGTAGAGATAGTTTGATGTCTTGTAGTAGTTGTCATCTACCTTCTGGAAGTTTTACTGATAATTTACCAGTCAGTAAAGGTGTGGATCAAATCGCTGGTACTCGGAGTTCGATGTCTTTATTAAATGTTGGATTTCATTATAGAGGTCTCATGTGGGATGGGCGTGTAAATTCATTGGAAGAGCAAGCGTTGCTGCCGGTTGAAGACCCCATAGAACTACATACAACATGGCCAGAAGTAATAGATAAAATTCAGCGTAGCGAACTCTACCCTGAAATGTATCGTAAAGCTTTTGGGATCAGTAATACGAATGAGATTTCAAAGGAACTTACTGCAAAAGCCTTGGCACAGTTTGAAAGATCTTTAATTTCCTCTGGTAAGAGTAAGTTTGATAGAGTAAATGCAGGACTAGATATCTATTCTCCTGAAGAGCAAATGGGTTTTGAGATTTTCTTTGATACAAATCTGAATCTACCGGATGGTCAATGCTTCCATTGTCATGATGGTCCTCTTTTGACCACAAATGAATATAATAATAACGGTCTTGATGAAGCTGAAGACTGGGGAGATTTTGAAGATCTTGGTCTTGGTGGTCATACGGGAAACTTATTTGATAATGGAAAATTTAGAGTGCCTACTTTAAGAAATATAGAGTTTTCAGCACCTTACATGCATGACGGTAGATTTAATACTTTAGAAGAAGTCATGGATCATTACAACTCTGGAGGATTTAGATCTAAAGGCAAGAGCACTTTTATGGATTCTATTTCCTTAACGACAGAACAAACAGCAGCGGTTATTGCATTTTTAAAAACGTTATCTGATCCAGATTTCAATGATGATCCTAAACATGCTAATCCTTTCGAGTAAATATATAGTTACTTACTTTAGCTACTTTAGAAATATCAATTTATATAACCCTTTATAATCCCTTAAACGGGGATAATTATTACTGTAAAAAAATCCTAAGAGGGGTAGATGCAGTAATAGTCAATTACATCTTTTGAAGGGATTCAAAACCGTTTAGTTATAAAATAAAAAAAAGGTTAGCAAACAATTAAGTCTCCTAACCCTTCAATTATCTAAAGGCAATTTTTAATCTTAAAATAGGTAGCTGGCACCTATGCTAGATGAAATTAGATGGGTCGCTTGAACAGAATTATCAGCTTGTGCTCTATAGCCTACACCTCGTCTTATCATAAGACTTAATTCTACTCTTTTGAATAACGTGGCACCGAATCCAACTTGTGCAAATAATCTTTGATTGAATGTTGAATTAGGTTCAAAGCATTCCATATATGGATTCTGGTTATTCTGAACATCATCCAAAATTTCATTGACATTTCTTGGTGTAATTTCATCAATAATTAATCCTGGCGAAGCATCGATACATAAAGTATTACCAAATGTAAATCCTACATTGGTGCCGATACCTCCATACAAATGAAAGGCTTTCAAGACTGGTACCTTGTATAGTAAGCTCGCCTCTAAAGCTAATTCATTTTGTGTCGAATAAAAGTTTAGATATTGAGCATCATTCCAATCAAAATAGTTGTTGTTGTAACTTACCGCATCAACTCTGTTAGGCATGTAAACCATATTGGTTTGCAATTCAAAATTTTTGAATTTAGAATGCTCTAATGAAAGACCTAGTCGATAATGTGGGTTTTCGCAAACACCGCCTTCCATATCTCTATCTTCAAAATCAAAACCTTGAAATTTAGAGCTTTCAGATCCAGGTATTTGTTTTGTGAAATACTCATAATTCAGACCATTAATTCGGTCAAAATCATTACCCAGTGAAAAGTTAATTTTTGAAACGCGAAGCCCAGTGTCTTGAGCTGAAATGATTTGTAAAGAAGTTAAAAGAAGTACGATGGAGAGTACAGCTGTTCTAATCATGATGAAGTCATTTAGTTAGGAAATCAATTTGTTTGTTATTCAAAGATTGCATTTAATTCTCTCATAAAAGCCTAAGAATTTCTTAAGGCTTGTTAATTAATACCTAAGGATAAATCCTTTAAACGACTAATTAACCGACTTTATCGACTTTTTATTATTCCCTATTTGATCGCATGTTATATTTATGTCGTCGATATTGACTCACTTAATAAGATCTTTTATGCGATTAAGTTTTACACTTCTATTTAGCTTTTTAATCTCTGTACTTTCTGCGCAACTGAATATGGAATTATATTCAGAAGTAGATTATACTGATAATCCCGGCAACGATGTTTGGGGCTACACAGCTCCTGATGGTAGCGAGTATGCATTGATGGGTACCTTCCAAGGTGTTTCCATAGTAAATATAACTGACCCTAGAAATCCTGTTGAGGTAGATTTTATAGATCAGCAAAGGTCAACTTGGCGAGATATCAAAACATGGGGCGAATATGCTTACGTAACTGCGGATGAACCAGGAACTACAGATGGTATCCTTATCATTGATCTTTCGACTTTACCTGATTCTATCTCTTATGTTAATAATAATTTAGATGTACCTAATGAAGGTATAATTAATACCTGCCACAATCTTTATATTGATGAGTTTGGATATGTGTATTTATCTGGATGTGGTAATTTAAATAATGGAGGACTTCTAATATATGATGTGGCGAGTACGCCTGGTGAACCAATATTTGCAGGTTTAGGACGTGCAGTGTATTCGCATGATGTTTATGTTAGAAATAATCTGGCATACAGCTCTGATATAAATGCTGGTGTGTTCTCTGTAATGGATGTAACCGAAAAGTCTGACGTAAGGACTCTAGCTACACAAGAGACACCTTTTAATTTTACCCATAATGCTTGGCTGTCAGATGACGGTTTGACTTTATTTACAACAGATGAAGTTGCAAATGCGCCCGTAGCTGCTTATGATGTTTCAGACTTAAATAACATTCGCTTATTAGATGAATACCGTCCTCAAGAAACTTTAGGTGATGGTGTTCCTCCCCATAATGTCCATGTATGGAATGATTGGTTGATTATCTCATATTATACTGATGGTTGTAAAGTAGTTGATGCTGCCCAACCAGATAATCTAATTGAGGTTGGAAATTTTGATACCTTCTTTGGAGGATTTGTGGGTTTTGCAGGTGCTTGGGGTGCCTATCCATTTTTCCCTTCTGGTACTGTAATAGTAGGAGATATGGGTGAAGGTTTCTTCGGTAATGATAGTGGTAAGCTAGTTGTGTTAGGGCCTACATATGTAAGAGCAGCATACCTTGAAGGTCGTGTCACTGATGCGCAGACAACGGACCGAATTAATAATGTGAAGATTACTTTAGATGCAATAGGTATACAAGATTTTACAGACGCCTTAGGTGTGTACAAAACAGGGTATCATGAAGCAGGTATGTATGAAATGACAGTAAGTGCTTTTGGATACAAAACACAAACAAGAACAGTGTCTCTTGAAAATGGTCAAGTCACAACTGCTAATTTTGAATTGGTGCCTGCTGAAAGAGTCAACTTTAATGTTGAAATTATTGATGGGGCAACTCAACAAGGCATTCGTGATGCTCAATTTTCTTTAAGTGTAGATGAGTTTGTTTTTGACTTCATTACAGATGAAAATGGCGTCGCCGAATTATCAAATACAGTAGTGTCTCAATATGATTTTATTGCAGGTGCTTGGGGTTATCAATATAATTGTTCTGAGGATTTAGATATAATTACTTCTCTTGATAATTCGGTTTTGACCATTGAGTTGAATCAAGGATATGAAGATGTTTTTGATTTAGATTTAGGCTGGACCGTTGTTGATAATACTTTCCAAGGCCCATGGGAAAGAGGTTTGCCTATTGGTGTGCCTACACCTTTCTCGGATCAAATATTGTTAGCGCCTAGAGATGATTCCAGTGATAAGGGTAATGGAGCATTTGTAACTGGTAATACTGGAAGTCTAATGGGAGGAGTATTGATCGGAGGTCAAACGACCTTAACGTCTCCAGTATTTGATATCGAAAACATGAATAACCCTACCATCTCTTACGACACTTGGTTTTGGTCTTTGACTCAACAAGGTTTACCTGGACAATCTCAATTTGTAATTTCAGTAGACAACGGAATGGAGTCAGTTGATGTAGATACAATTACAGCATTTGATTTAAATAGTGTTTTCCAAGGCATTGAAACTGCCGAGTGGCGAAGTAGCGAAGAAATCATGTTAAAAGATCATATTGAGGTAACAAGCACAATGACTGTAACGGCACGTGTAGAAGCTATTGGAAATAATACTGCAGTAGAAGCAGGTTTCGATAATTTTAAAGTTCAAGAAGGAACGATCATCAGTACAAATGAAGCAATATTTGGTGATCTAGATGTATATCCAAATCCTTCATCAAACGAATTTGAGGTGATTATCCCAGAAGGATATAGACAAACAAAAATCGAACTTGAAATATTTAATATCAAAGGTGAGCGCGTATTCTTGCAAGACTACAATCAAATCTCAAACATTAGATTTGGTAACAATTTGTCAGCAGGTGTCTATACAGCTCGTTTGAAAAGTAACAAGGATTTATTAGCAAATGTGAAGTTTGTGAAAATGTAATAAAAGTTCAATGTTTTAACCTGATTCAGATTTTTAATTGAAATCTAAGATTAAAATGATGAAGGGTATAAGTGGCTATTTCAATTGAGGTAGCCACTTTTTTATTTTTCCAAAATAAAACGATGCAGCATACACTATCAATAATGGCTCAAGCGTGATTACTCTAAATCTATTGACGGGAAAGAAAATGATAAATATTGCTGCGATAACCGCTAGGATTGAGACGATTAAAACATGGTCTTGCCACTCTTTTCTTACCGATTTGAAAATCGTTATATATCCAGGAATATAAATGAATAGTCCCATTATAAAGCTCAAAATCCAATACTTAAATTTAAATTGTTTGAAATCTAAGCCGGGTAAAATAAATCTTTGAAGCCCATGCATTTTAAGTTTGAAGAACTTATTCGGATTATCTTGAATCCATTTTAAAGCTAATTTTAATCTTTGACTATTTCTCTTATTTGGAGACCATTGATTGACATATCCAAGTCCTTCGAACTCATACGTTTTGTCAAAAACAAAATTTGGATTACACCCTTCTGCAGAAAAAGCATCAAAATTACCAGCGCGTTTAATCAGGCATTCATAAGTTTGGTCACTATGGCCAAGCAGAAAAAATGAAGCATTACCATGACTTGAAATGGTAAATACATTGTGCAATTTCTTGTTTAAAATTCCGTGAGGTAATATGCTTAACCATAAAATAGATCCAAACACTAATAGTGCTTTAATTTCTTTTTTCATCAAGAGAGCCATAAATAAAAATGGCAAAAGCATCAAAGCATGCGACTTAGTTAGTAGTGCTAAAGAAAAACTAAGGCCTGCTAAAATAATATCTTTTAGTTCCTTGTGCTTTTGAAACTTCAAAAAGTAAAAACAAAAGAAAATGAAATAGGCTTGAAAGGTTGTTTCTTGAGTAAATGTAAAATTGTACCAAAGCGTTAAAGGATAAAAAATATAAATCATAGAAGCAATTACTCCAATGCTGATATTTTCGAATAAGAGTCTTCCAATTCTATATATATAAATCGCAGAAATACTGATTAAGATAAACTGAAATATAACTGTCGCTGATTCCCAATGTCCATTAAAAATGGCTTTAATTCCTGCTAAAGTATAGCAATAGAAAGGAGCAGTTATATAAGCTACGATATCTAAATCGTAATTGCCTGATAAAATACGATCACTCAATACATCATACCGATGTGCATCAACGAAGAGTTCATAGTTACTAAATCCACTCAGTAATTTAAATAGAGTTCTTGTCGAGAAACACAATAGAAAAATTAAACTGAGGCGAATTTTTTCTGACATTCTAATTGGCTTGGCTCATCTTTTGTTCCCATGCCCATGCAGATCTAGTCATGTCTTGCAACGTGTATTTAAGTTTCCAGCCTAATTGTGTTTTAGCTTTGTCATTATTGGCATATGTAGCGATGACATCACCCGCTCTTCTTGGTCCAATTTTATAATTCACTTTTTCTCCAGTAGAGCTTTCAAATGCATTGATGATTTCTAGAACAGTATGGCCTTCGCCAGATCCTAAATTATAAATTTCAAGATTTTCAGTATTTGCATTATTAAGTAGTCTTTCAAAGGCAAGTACATGTGCAGACGAGATGTCGCATACATGAATATAGTCTCTAATTGGCGTGCCGTCTCTGGTGTCATAGTCGTCACCAAATACAGTAAGTTGCTCTAATTCACCTTTCACTGTTTTGGTTATATAGGGTATAAGATTGGCTGGAATGCCTGAAGGTTTTTCACCTATTAAAGCAGTGGGGTGGGCACCTATAGGGTTAAAATATCTTAAGCAAACGAATTTCATTTGATTCCCTGGTGCCTTAGTCTGGTCGGTTAAAATTTCTTCACCTATCTGTTTTGTATTGCCATAAGGCGATTCTGCAATTTTTATTGGACTTTCTTCAGTTACAGGCAAAATATCAGGTTGACCATATACCGTACAGGATGAAGAGAATATGAAATTATCTATTTTATACTCAATCATTAATTCAATCATATTAAGTAATGATTGTAAATTATTTTTGTAGTATTTAATTGGTTGTTCTACACTTTCTCCAACAGCCTTAGAAGCGGCAAAATGTATGGCTCCTTGAATGTCGCTGTATTTTTCAAAAACTATCCTAGTTGCTTCTTTATCACATAGATCAATTTTTTCAAAAAATGGTTTTGTACCTGTGATTTTTTCGATGCCGTCTAAAACTGATATTTCGGAATTACTTAAGTCATCGATGATGATAACTTCAAATCCTTTATTTATTAAATCTACCGCTACATGTGATCCGATATAACCTGTTCCGCCTGTTACGATAACCTTTGACATAATTTGGAATTAAGCTATTCTCCTTCAAATGCAAATTGAACAATATTCGCACCCATACGTAGCGCTTTTAGTCTTATTTCTTCTGGATCTTTATGCACTTCCCAATCTTCCCAACCATCACCAAGATCGCTTTCGTAGCTATAAAAACAAATCAATCGACCTTCCCAAATCATACCGAAACCTTGAGGAGACTTGTCATCATGTTTGTGGATTTTGGGTAGACCTGTGTTGAAGTCAAATTTTTGATGATAAATAGGATGATCAAATGGTAATTCAATAAATTCCAATTCAGGAAAAACTTTCTTCATCGACACTCTTACAAAAGGATCCATTCCATAATTATCATCGATATGTAAAAAGCCTCCAGCGATAAGATAGTTTCTTAAGTTTTCGGCATCAGCATCAGAGAAAACCACATTTCCATGCCCTGTCATATGTATAAATGGATAGTTGAAAATCTCAAGACTCCCCACTTCGACTGTCCCGTAATTGATATCTATATCAGTACCTAATTGACTATTGCAAAATTTAGCTAAATTCGGCAGTGCAGTAGGGTTGGAATACCAATCGCCACCTCCGCTATATTTAAGTAATCCAAATTTGTGAGTAGGTTCACTTTGGAATGCACTAAGGCAAATAAAAGCCAGTAAAACCAAGTATAATTTTCTCATTCTCATATGCTGCAATTAGCTATTAAACGCTGAAAGTTTTTTATTTATGATGCCAATAATCTTACCTTTTAATTCAGTATTCCAAAATGGCGAATTTTTAGATAAGGACTTATTTGATTCATTATTATAAACCCAGCTTCTGCTAGGATCAAATAGCGTTAAGTTGGCCTCAGCTCCATTGTCGATGTCTGGTATTGGAAGACCTAATATTTTTCTAGGGTTAATTGATAGACAAGTAACCAATCGGTTGATGCTTAATTTGTTGGCGAAGGTGTTAAGTGCACTAAAGCAAGTTTGTAACCCCGTTGCTCCAGGATCAGCATAAACAAATTCTTTTTTCTTGAGTTCTTGTTCTAACGGATGATGATTGCTAGTGATAACTTCAATCTTTCCACCATTCAAAGCCTTTGTTAAAGCTTCTCTGTCCGCTTCCTCTCTTAAGGGCGGTGAAACTTTAAAGTTAGGATCGAATGATTGCAGCGATGCATCAGTCAAACATAAATTTAAATAGGGAACCGAAGCGGATATATTTTTATTCTTTGCAGTACTTATTTTTTCAATACTTTCTTTAGCACTTATATTATGAATATGGAGCTTAGATTCGGTATATTCAGAAAGTTGAATATCTCGTTCGACCATTAAAGTTTCCGATAAACTGGGACTACCTTTTAAACCCAATGAAGTGCTTACAGCTCCTTCGTGTACATCATTGCCGTTAGACAAGCTTGTGTCGTTAGGACAATTTATAATAAGATCTTCATTTGACTTTACATATTGTAAAGCACGCATCATCAAACCATTTGAAGCAATGGGATGATGGCCATCAGAAAAGGCAACTGCACCATTGGCTTTCATGTCAATCATTTCTGTGATCTCCTCTCCATGACATTTTTTGCTTATAGCACCAATAGGATAAAAATCTACTACTTCATCTTGTGTTTGGTTAAGAATATACTGTACTGATGATTTTTCATCAACAATAGGATTAGAGTTGGGGAAAGGTGCTATTGCTGTATATCCTCCACTTGCTGCAGAAGCCACAAGAGATTTTAGTGTTTCTCTATGTTCGAATCCAGGTTCATTATTCATAGTGCCTATATCCAACCAGCCTGGAGAGACATGAAGGTCATCTGACTTAATTATTTTGGCTTTCTTATCGGTTATGGAATTGGCAACTTTGCTGATTACTCCATTAACAATAAGGATATCTTTTTTTGAATTATGAAATTTTGATTGTGGTGCGATTATTTTGGCATTTTTAATCAGAATATTCATAAGTGCTGTGGCTTTATATTTTCCAGAATCTGAGTAATAGGGTCTCCAAAGCTAGGAAAACCAAGGCTAAGATAAGACACCATCTCCAAAAACGAATTCCTAAGTCTTTTTCTTTTATTATTGAACTAAGGTCTGCATTGGCTGTATTGTCTAAAATATTAACAGCATCTCCATATCGAGATGATAAATCATCTGACTTGAGATAGCCTAAATTCGACTCAAGTCGATTAAAATTAAATGCTAATCCTTTAACAATTTCATCATTTAAATTCAAGTCATAAAAACCTGCCTCTTTGATCATATCATTGAAGTTGACAAGAGTAGTATTCCCCATGTTGGTTTGACCTGGTATAAACTCATCTTCTCCTTTTATTTTGAATATAATCTCGTTATTGTTTGAAGTATTTTTTACTTCCGTGAAATTATCTTCTCCAATAGTATATGCTAGCTTTTCACTTTGAGAAGCTGAGAAGGACAGTTTATA
>JAHDIN010000014.1 GCA_020630775.1 Saprospiraceae bacterium
TAGAAACTAGAAACTAGAAACTAGAAACTAGAAACTAGAAACTAGAAACTAGAAAATCAAAAATCAAAAATCAAAAATCGAAAATCGAAAATCAAAAATCAAAAATCAAAATTGGATGTCCCATATGCCCCATAAGCTCACATCTTCTTCGTTTCATCATCCTCTTTATTTTCTTCGCTTTCAATAAGTTCTGTCTTATCCTTATTGGGATCCCTTTTGCTACTGTTCGTAGGAATAGGGACACCGCCCGCCAAGCCTATACCCATACAAGCTAGAACGATAAGCATGATTAAAAACAGCATCCTAAAAAACCGCTTTATCTTCTTCATAAAATATTCCAAGTTAAAATGTGAAAAAAAACCTCAAGAAGCCTCCAAAGTCAAAAACCACCTCCTAAAAAGTCCCCTTTCAAGGGGATTTAGGGGTCCAACCAAAAGATGGTGAGTCATTAAGTCGAATTAGAAACAGGAAGCGGAATATTGGTGACTAGAAACTAGAAATTGGGAGATTTCTTAAAGAAATTCTGTATGGCTAAAATATTTTAGTCCAATAAAAACTGAATAACTTTAAATCGCAAGACTTAATTACTATAACCTTAGATAAAAGGATTTACTAATCTCTAATCTCTAATCTCAAAACGAATGGCTCCCCAATAGAATCAGAATGAAGGCGTGATATGAAAGCCAAGTCCATTAATTGGAAAGCCTGTCTGTTTCTCAATGCTACTTTAAGTAGCGTCCTGTACCAGCTTTTTTGTTGATATAGGCGCGGTCTAATTTGCTGACTTATGTATGTATCAGCATTGAGCTTTACCGTGGTTTCAGATGCTTTAGAAAAATCAAAAACCGAATCGGTGTCCATCTTAAAGCGTATTTCAGTGCTGGGCTTGCTTAATGAGACGAAAGTGGGATGAGCATGACTGGTGAAGATGAATAGTGATAAACTAACACAAATGACCCATCTCCAAAGAGGCTTCATGATCTGTTTTTTATATAATACACTATTCATTACAAGTGGCAAGATAAGTGCTTTTCTTTAATGTTGCTTCTGCAGAATAGGCAGACATTGGTTTATTCGATGAGCAGATGTATTTATCGCATTAACGGGTAGGCTAATGTAGCGCGATGACTTTTGCATGGATCTATAGGGAATTGCTGAAGATAATTGTCAAAGTCAATATCTGGATAACGATCTTTTATAGATTGAATGATCGGGTATAGGGCCATTCGGTCTGTTTTCTTTATTGTTGGACTCGGCCAATTTTTATCTGAATCCACATAAGGTAAAAGATAGTCAATAGCTTTTTTTAGACGTCCATTTTTATTTTCGCTTTCCCAGATATCAACATCTACTTGTTCAGCAAAATGCGCGACTAAGCACATAGCATGTAAGTTGTAAATACTGTAAAAAAGTGGTCGTGTTCGAGCCGCTTCTTCAGGCATTGAACCGTCAGGTTTGATTTGATTTTGAAGTCTGGAATTGTAAAATTGTTCGGCGATATTTTTTGCATCTTCTAGTTGATCAGAATAAATAGCTAAATACATGATTTGAACATCATAGTAACTGCCATGATTGTTTTTTGATCTCGCCTCCTGTAATGCTAACTCGTTTTGTGTCAACCAATTGTAATACGCATTTGCCCAGTTTTTTAAATCCAAATACTCCGAAGCGTTCAATGTATTTGAGGTTTCTATTAATAAGGATGCCTCAAATGCTTGTATCAATAAACGGCCATCTAATACACCTGACTTCGAGCCTAAGTTGTGACCTGGTCTACATTGTGCATGATTTAAATGCGTATTCATTTTAGTGTCAGGATTCAAAAACCAAGTCCTTATCAATGCTGCTGCTTTTTCAGCATATTTTAATTCCCCAGTAAAATAGTAAGCGAGGCCTAATGTCTCGGAAGCTTGAGCGAATTGTCCAATTCTGGGACGATCAGATTTTTTGGGATCTTGGCTGTCTGGATTTGTTTCCCCATCTTTTCTAATGTAAGGAAGGCCATCGGATGTAGTAGAGTCGGGCCACCAATAGCGGCTGTAACTGGCATAGTCATTTTTGATCCCACTTGGTGCTAATTGCGTTTTAGAAGTGACAGAGTAGGGAGGTGCCATTAATGCCTTGTCCGCCTCTTATATTAATTTATTGAAGGCTATTAGATATCTGCTGTCATTATTTTGAATCGCTTTCTTAGTGTCCAAAAGCTGATTGGCGTTAAATAAAATCAACGCTTGTGTTGCATTGTCAGATGATGGAGTCTGGCAAGCACAAAGAAGCAGCGATACGGAAAGAAGTAAAAAGAAAAGAAGCCTATACATCGCTATTTTTTTTGATTACTATGAATGCTTATTATAAATCAGACTTTGGGTCATCATAATACTCAATATCAATATACGTTGTAATCCAATTGCCTTTGAATCCGCGATTTAAATTAGAATATTTTTTAATTGCATTACCACAAGCATCCTCAAAATAAATTGTTTTACTCTTAAACTTCTCAATTTTATCAACGGTTACCTCTTCGTGATAGACTTCTTGCTTTATGAGTCTAAGACTTGTTTTTTTGTAGCTTTTATTTGCGGTTTCCTTGTAAGCTTTTTTTGATACCAATTTATTTTCGTAATCAAAATGTTCGAAAGTTAATAATTGATCACCATCATATTTTCTTTCGAAGGAGTAGTTTTCAGTCCTGTCAGGGAATGTTACTGCAAATTTTGATTCGTTTCCGTGATCGTCATATTTGTAAGTTATGTTTTTAAGTGTGTCTCTTTTATCATTAAGAAATAACCTCTCTGTAGTGCGACCATCTTGATCTTTAATTAGAATATCTGTCGCAAAGATATTTCCCTGTTTGATTTTATGTATAATAATTTTATCTCCCAAATATTGTAGTTTATCATAATAAGAATTTAAACCAATTTTGCGGTAAATGCCAATTATTCTTTTTTTTTCATCATAGGTGTATTTTGAAGTAAATTCTAAATTACCTTTTTTCGTAAATAGTGAATCAGAAATAAACTTACCATCTATATCATAGTTGTATTTCTGCCTTAGATACATTTTATTCTTTTGGAATTTAGGCGTTAGTCTACCACGATCGAGACGAGTGTAAAAGTTTTTGTAAAATTTCTTAGACTTTATTTTACAACTCTTTCCTTGTGTATAAGTTCGGTTGGAAGCAGGGTTTTGACAAAAAATTATCTGTGATAAGAGAATCGAAACGATCAACAGATATAATTTTTTAGCTTTCATACATGACTATTCTTATCGGCTTGGAGTAAGGTTTTTTATGAAGTATTTATTTCGGAATATTTATTAATTAATTAAGAACAAGAAAGTAAACCCAATAACTTTCTTGTTCTTTTAATGTCTTGTTATATCTGTATTAAAAAGTCATAGAAGTGAGTACGTTAGGATGAGATAGCTCACCATCTTCGTCTTGAGTTAATAATTTATTGACAAAGTAATACTGCCCTTTATGCTTGTATATCTTGGTCTTTTGCTCATACATAAGTCTTTCGAGATACATAGGGTTATTTTCGAAATTAGAAATCTGTTCAGCTTTGCCGTTAGCTATTCTGTAGAAAGTTGGTAAAGTAACTTCTCCTCTGTAGTTTTTGACCTTTGTAAGTTCCTTTGTGACTGCAATGGTATTGTCAGCATCGTCAATGATAAGTTCGAAGTTTGATCCTTTGTTGTCTGAGTCAATATTGTCAATGACTATCGGGTTGTTAAAATCGGCATCGTTTAAAGGATGTAAATAGTAAGCGTTGTATGATTTTGTGGTTGACTTATAATTTTTGAAAACGATAAATTCACCTTGTTGGGTCGAATTGTAACTGTGCGGTACAATGTTCATTTTTTTATCTACATCAAACGCATACATTTTCTGCGAACTAGGACTGGAAACTAATACAAATTTATGAAACCATTTTTCCATCGTGCCAATAGCAATAGTCGTTTGGTGGTCCGAAGTAATTAAGGTGTCCAAAGTTCTAAATTCCTTTGGCAAATCATAAATGTGGTCGTACAGGACACTGCCATCCGCATTGATGCCCAATAAATTCAATTGATTCTTATTCCCTTCGGCATTGATTTTTTTGGTTACTTTTTGTTTAAATAATTGTGTGCTGTAATTGATATCAGCTAGATTATTTTCATTTTTCGTGTAATGATTAGCACCAATTTCTTTCTCCCATGGAATGTCTAAATTTCGCTCTGTTCTATTAATGACCTCACCTTGGTTATCAATAAGAACTATTTCTTGTTGTTGAAATTCTGTTAAATTATCATCTTTTGATTTATAGCTATTAATAGCTAAGACATTTCCAGTTAATGGTGACGCTGCAGATTCTATGACTGCCCAATAATTCTTTTTGTCCTGACCACCATTGTATATTTTTTCCCAATCTAAATTAACTTCCTCTACAACTTCGAAAGTATTGGATAGGTCTTCTCCATTGAGCTTACTGTTAAATTTGTTAAGATCAGTACCAACCTGAGCAACCTTACTTAATAATCCTTTTTTTCTACCTTTTTTCTTTTTGGGTGCTGCTTTTTCTGAGGCATTTTTTGAGATTTTTTTACTATTAAATCCAAGGACTTTACCCTTAAAGGCTGAGTAGGAAAGTTTGGATTTATAATAGCTTTCAGGGAAGATGCCATTGTGGTCATCCAATACGTCTATCTCTTTTAAAGCTGGATACTGTTCTGTAATCTCTTCATAATTTTTAATTGTAGATCCAAGACCCACTTCAAATTTATTCCTTCTCATCATGTCAATAGGTCTGTAGCTATTTAATGCAGGTTGACTCAAAACGATTTGGTCTGAAATGACATAACGACCATTCGACTTTTGCTCCATTATCCAAATTTTATTAATGTATACAGCTTCTTGAGCACCAGAGTTAGTGACATATTCCTTGGCCATAATAAAAAGTCTTAATCCACTGTCAATAGGTTCGACTTTTATAATCCTCATATCTGTATCTACAAAATGAGGAATCTCCGAATGGTTAAACTGCTGAGCTGATAAAGTGAGGCTTAGGGTCGTAAATAACAATAAAAAGTAACTTGTTAATTGATTCATCAAAAACATTTTTAGTTAAAAATTAAAAGTCCTTTTTAGATTATTTAGGCAACTTTTAGGAAATAAAATCCTCCAATTAATTGCCAATGGAAAAATAAGAAAAAACACTTATTAAGCACATAACTTGGGTTTTAATTTTGTTAAAGTTGCTAGCGTCAAGATTCGTATGTCAGCCTTCAAGCTTCATCTCAACCAAATATGAGCCATTACAAAACAAATCCGACCAAAGATGTATTAATCCAACTCAACAACCAATATAATCAGCTTCAACCCCGAGCCTCCGAGCCTCCGAGCCTCCGAGCCTCCGAGCCTCCGAGCCTCCGAGCCCTCCGAGCCCCCCGAGCCCTCCGAGCCCTCCGAGCCCTCCGAGCCCTCCGAGCCCTCCGAGCCCTCAAGAAACCAAGAAATAAAGAACCCCATTCCCCAATAAACCGTTACCTTCATAATAGCTTTTACGGCTCAAGAATACCAACTCATGAATAAAGACCGCCAAACATCTGAAACAATCAGAAAAACAATCATAGCCTTACTATCTATAGGTATTATCGCTGGAGCCTATATGGTCTATAAAAACGTCAGCCAAAAGAACAGTCGAACGCGTAAGGCGAAACCACAGAAGGTTACCCAAGTCTATACCAATACAGTGGAAAATGCGAGCATTCCTATTAATATCAAAGCGAGTGGTACGCTGAGTTCTAAAAAGCGTATTGAGTTGTATGCAGAAGTGGCCGGTATCTTTCAAGAAAGTGCGCATCCGTTTAAATCGGGGACCTATTTCGCCAAGGATGAAACGCTAATTAAAATTGAGAGTATACAACAGCAGCTCAATCTTAAATCTCAGCGCAGCAGTTTTTATAATCAATTGGTACAAATGCTTCCGGATTTAAAGTTTGATTATCCGCAATCCGTGAATCAATGGGAAGACTATATCAATAAGTATGAAATAGATCGACCCATCAAACCCATTCCGACACCAATCGACACTAGAGAAAAACTATTTATTGCAAATCAAAATATTTCCACGACTTACTACAATATCAAAAACTTAGAAGAGCAACTTAAAAAATTTATCATAAGAGCACCTTTTAATGGAATGCTTATCGAATCGATGATCGAGCCCGGTACAGCAGTACGTGTAGGTCAGCAGTTGGGGACATTTATAAGTCCCTATACCTATGAAGTAGAAGTTTCAGTCAATACCAGTTATGATGATTTTTTGAAGATTGGTAAACGCGTAAAGCTTTACAATAAAGACCGTTCTAAATCTTGGACTGGAAAGGTCAGTCGAATTAATTCAACCGTAGATCCAGGTTCCCAAACGATACCCGTATATGTAGATGTTAAAGGTGAAGGCTTAAGAGAGGGCATGTATTTGGAAGCGGACCTGACGGGTCGAAATGAACAGAATGTATATGAAATCGATCGTAAATTATTGGTAGGTGATAATGAAATCTTTATTGTAAGAGATACACTTCTTGATCTTGTTCAAATTGAACCCATTTATTATAAAGATGAAACAGTGCTGGTCAAGGGCTTGGACGATGGCGTTAAAATTTTGGCTAATAGTACACCAGGTGCGCATAAAGGCATGATTGTAAAGAATATCTCAGAATAAGACCCTAGGCATGAAGCGCATAATCGAATATTTCATAAAATATCCTGTAGCCGTCAATGTCTTGATGATTGCGATAATCTTGGGTGGATGGCAAGGTCTGAGAAGGATGAATTCTTCATTCTTTCCGCTCATACCTCCAGATACGATTACCATCACAGCGATATATCCAGGAGCGTCACCCCAAGAAGTAGAGGAAGGAGTTATTCTTAAAATTGAAGACAACCTACGTGGGCTGCAAGGGATCGAGCGCTTTACATCGGTGTCTTCCGAAAACACTGGCACCGTTACTGTAGAAATTCAAGAGGACGAAGATATCAATGTGATATTGGCAGAAATTAAAAATGCGGTGGATCGGGTAGCTTCCTTTCCAGTCGATTTAGAGCCATTGGTCGTGGGTAAACAAGAAAGACTGAATTTGACGGTATCTATGGGCTTGAGTGGTGATGGCGTCAATTTAAAAACACTCAAATCTATATCAAGACGCATTGAAGATGATCTCAGAGATTTAGGGGCTTCCCAAATTCAAATTGCAGGATTTCCTGATGAAGAAATTGAAATAGCTGTCAGGGAAAAAGACATGCGCGCATTCGATCTTACCTTTGGCGAGGTAGCGTCTGCGGTAAGCGCTGCCAATATATTGACCACTGGAGGGTCTATTAAAACAGATGTTGAGGAGTATCTCATTCGGGCCAATAACAGAAGTTACTATGGCGACGAAATGGATTACATTGTCATCAAATCAGACCCTTCGGGTAGAACGATTCGACTTAAGGACATTGCCACAGTCAATGATAAATGGTCCGAAAGCCCTGATCGAATTTTTGTCAATGGAGAGGATGCTGTAGAGATAAGTGTATTCACCACCAACTCAGAAGACTTCTTGGGGATGGTGGATATCGTTAAAGAATATATTCTCGGATTTAATGAAGAGAACAGCGGGGTGCGCCTAGATATCTTATTGGACAGGTCTATATCACTCGTTGATCGTACACGTATTTTATTAGAAAATGGCGGCTATGGGATCATCATGGTCCTCTTATTGTTATCGATCTTCCTTAAGCCAAGCTTGGCATTTTGGGTGGCGGTAGGGATTCCGATTTCATTTTTTGGAATGTTTATAATCGTCCCTGATATTTTGACTATCAATGTGATGTCGCTATTTGGAATGTTGATTGTCATCGGAATACTGGTAGATGATGCCATTGTCATCGGCGAAAATATTTATGCGCATTACGAACGCGGGAAAACACCCATCAGGGCAGCGGTCGATGGCACCATGGAAGTGTTGCCAGCCATCGTATCTGCTATTCTCACAACAGTAGTGGCATTCAGTACCTTCTTGTTTGTCCAAGGAGGGATCGGAGATTTCTATTATGAGGTGGCTGTCGTTGTGATTGTAACCTTATTGTTTTCATTGATTGAAGCCTTGATCATATTGCCAGCACATATCTCAGAGTCAAGAGCGATGAAGGAAGGGAAGAAGCCTTTCATACTCAATCGATATGCTGATAACTTTATGGTATGGCTTCGCGAAAAATTTTACATCCCCGCACTACGATTCGGATTAAATAATCCTTTGTTTGGTATCGCTGTACCCTTAGCTTTATTGATTATGACTTTTGGTTGTGTGAAGGGCGGCATCATCAGAACTACTTTTTTCCCTAATATAACCAGTGATCGAATTTCAATCTCTATGTCCATGCCCGAGGGTACCAATGAAATGATTACGGACAGTCTTATTACTTTGATAGAAGCCGGTGCTTGGCGCGCTAATGAATCATTAACGGAGGAACAGTCAGACAACAAAACCATCATCGAATCTGCAGTTAAGCGGATTGGGCCAGGCAGTTCTAATGCGACTTTGACTTTGAATCTGCTGACTGGCGAACAACGCGATTTTTCATCTAGTTATATCGCAAAAAAGGTAGAAGAAGAAGTGGGTCCTTTAACTGGTCCTGAGTCCCTGTCTTATGGCTCAGGTAGGAATTTCGGTGGTTTGCCTGTTTCTATTGCATTGACAGGAAGAAACATAAAAGAATTGAAAGGCGCCAAGGAAGAACTCAAAAATGAGTTGAGAAATATGGGTACTCTTAAAGATATAAATGACAATGATCCGCAAGGTATCAAAGAAATTAAAATAGATCTAAAAGAAAATGCCTACTTGTTGGGTTTGACCCTAAATGGCGTAATGGCTCAAATTCGAAGTGCCTTTTTTGGACAGTCTGTACAGCGATTTCAGCGGGGTAGAGATGAGATACGGGTATGGGTGCGTTATGATCGCGCCGAACGCGCATCGGTCACTAATCTCGATAATATGTGGATCGTGACGCCTGATCGATCTAGAGTGCCTTTGTCCGAAATTGCGAATTATAGTGTAGAACGTGGAGAGGTAGATATCAATCATTTAGATGGCATCAGACAGATTTCTGTAAGCGCTGATTTAAAAGAACAAAGTCAAAGTGCTACAGATGTATTGAGTTATGTACGAACAGAAATTATCCCTAAAGTATTAGCGAAATATCCAAGTGTTCAACCGCTTTATGAAGGGCAGAATAGGGAAGCGGGTAAGGTCGTTGGCAGTATTCTAGGTTTACTGCCTGTTGTATTTGTGATTATGTATATGATCATAGCCTTTGTCTTTAGGTCTTATTCACAACCCATGTTGTTATTTCTTTTAATCCCTTTTAGTTTGGTTGGTGTTGCTTGGGGACATTGGATTCATGGTTCACCCATCAGTATATTATCCACTTTAGGGATCATTGCTTTAATTGGTATTTTAGTGAATGATGGTTTGGTATTGGTGGGTAAATTCAATACCCATCTCAAAGAAGGGTTGAATTTTCATAAAGCTATCGTCGAAGCAGGGCGCTCTCGATTTAGAGCAATCTTTCTGACATCCATTACAACAGCTGCAGGTTTGGCGCCGATCATATTTGAACCTAGCCGTACTGCGCAGTTCTTAATTCCTATGGCGATATCGATTGCTTATGGGATTGTTATGGCTACTTTTTTAACCTTGTTTATATTGCCACTTTTCCTTTATTTTAATAACACGCGCATGCTGGTTTGGCATTGGCTTAAGACAGGTGAATGGGCGGACAGAGCATCTTTAGAAAGTGCAGTCATGGAAATCGCTCATGAACAAGAGGCTTCCGCAGATCTAGAACTAACGAATAAGTAAATTATGAGAAGGATAGTTGTCAGTCTGATGTTTTGTTTTTGGGGTTTAAATATCTGGTGTCAAAATGTATTAAGTCCTGAAGATGCCGTATTACAAACATTGGCCAATAACTTCAATATCCGGATTGCGCAAAATGACGTATCCATAGCGGCAAACAACACCGATAAAGCCTTGTTCGGATATAATCCAACAGTCACAACGGAGGCCAATTTGAATGGGAATATCAATAACAACACAACCAAGTTTACCACTGGCGAATCCATTGTCACTGGTTACGGTTTAGCCTATGGTGCCAATGCCAATATTGGGGCCGCTTACAATATTATCGACCCCACTCGGAAAGCCAATTGGTCACAGGCTAAAGAACAGGTGGCTTTGGCAGATATCCAAAAACAATTGGCCATTCAAAACAATGTCGCCAATACATTATTAGCATACTATGACGCCAGTCGCGCATCAGCCAATATATCTGTATTGAACGATGTTCTCAGTCTGTCCCAAGAAAGATTAGAACGCCTCAAAATTCAGAATCAATATGGACAAGCCAATCGACTCGATATGCTCAATGCACAGGTCGATATAGATCGCGACAGTATCAATATGGTGAATGCTGTACTGTTGTATGAAAATGCTATCAGAACATTAAATAACGTTATCGGTATACCCATAGAAACGGTGTACATGGTTTCAGAGGATGTGTCCTATAGAGATAATGTGCCTTTGGATGCGGTGATTGCTATGGCCCTAGAAAATAGTCTCCAAATAAAATTGATCAATCAAAATCAATTGATTACCGAACTCAGTTATGATATCATCGATGCCAATCGAAAACCCGTCCTAGGCGCTACCGCTAATTATAATTTTAATTTTAACAGAAGTGCGCCCGGCTCTTTCTTTTCATCTTCTAGATCGGATGGCCTGGGTGTTGGTTTGTCCTTGCGCTATAATCTCTATGATGGCGGTGTCCTTAATAATCAAAAAGAAAACACTAAGCTTTTATTACAAAGCCAATCACTACAACGCGATCAATTGCTTAATGATCTGATCGCCCAACTCACCAACCTATGGCATCAATTTCAAAATGCCCAATTCATCATCCAATCCGAACAATCTAACGTATCCACCACTCAAGTCAATTTCGAACGCACAAAAGAAGTCTACGAAGCCGGCCAAGCCACAAGCATCGAATTTAGAGAAGCCCAAATCAATATGTTGACTGCAGAAAACAGTCTACTTAATGCGCGTTATGACGCGAAGTTGTTGGAGATTCAGATGCGTTTGTTGAGTGGGAAGATTTTGGAGGAATAGGGTTGAGGGTATACGGGATAGGGTAGTGAGGGGCTGCTCAAGGTTGAATCATCGTGTTGGGAAACGCTTAATACCGATTTTTTTGGGTGACTACAATATCTGTCATTCATTAAGTGCAGTTTAATGCACTTTGAATTTCTTTTTTGATGAATTAGGTGAATACTCTATGAATAAGTGCGATTTAATGCACTTTTTATCACAGTATTTAATCCTTGATTATATTTTGATGCTAAAAATGCATTATAATGCACTTTAAGCGGTTTTGTAGTAAAGTAAGTATTATTTTTATATAAAAAGAGCATTATAATGCACATCCAAGAATTAATAAAAGCAATAAAAGAAAGAAGAAGAACATTAAAGATCAATCAAAAGCAATTGTCTGAACTCACAGAAATTGGTTTGAGGACAATCAAAGGTTTAGAATCTGGAAAAACGAATCCCACGTTTAAGACTGTAACAACAATATTAGATGTATTAGGATTGCAGTTAAAAATTACTACTAAGAAATGAAGAGAGGAGCAGAAGTTTATAGAAATAGTTTATTCGTAGGTATATTATCTCAAGAACACGACATGACATTTAAGTTTGAGTACGATCAAGAATACCTGAACAATGCTGCATATCCTGCAGTAAGTTTAACAATGCCTAAAAGTCAGAAAGTTTATAAGTCAAATTACTTATTTCCCTTCTTCTTTAATATGCTATCAGAAGGCGTTAATAGAAAACTCCAATCAAGACAACTTCAAATAAGTGAGGATGATCATTTTGGGCTGCTTCTTGCAACTTCATCTAATGATACAATTGGCGCAATAAGATTAAAGCAAATGGAGAATGATTGAAGAATTATATAAATGCCCTGGAACTTTAAAAGAAGGTTTTAATACTTATTCTCCAAGTTGCAGAAGAAACTTGTTTTCAAATAAAAATGTCGATCATGTGCTGCCTTACAAAAGTCCTGATCATTCAGAAGAAGCTAATGAGAAATTTATTGAAAACAGAAAAAGAATATCAATATCAGGTGTGCAAGAAAAACTATCTCTTACGCTAAAGAAGAATAAATTGAAATTAACTGAGGAAGGCGAGCAGGGTACCTATATACTTAAGCCCATTCCAAGGGATTTAAAATTAGTGGATCAAGTTCCAGCAAATGAACACCTCACAATGCAAATAGCCAATCAAGTATTTAATATTAATACAGCAAAGAATGCTTTAATATTTTTTCAAACAGGCGAACATGCGTATATCACAAAAAGGTTCGATATTAAAAACGATGGAACAAAATGGGGTAAAGAAGATTTTGCAAGTTTAGCGAATAGATCCATAGATACTTATGGTAAAGACTTTAAATACGGCGATATAAGTTATGAAGAGATTGCTGATATGATGAAAGCATATATAGGGGCATATCAAATCGAAATAGAAAAATTTTATGCGTTAATATTATTCAATTTTCTTTTCTCAAATGGAGATGCGCATCTCAAAAACTTTTCTTTGCTTGAAACCCCAGATGGTGATTACACGCTAAGTCCAGCTTATGATCTTTTAAATACAAGAATTCATGTTGCGGATACTTATTTTGCATTAAAAAAAGGCTTGTTCAAAGATGAGTTTGTCAATAATCCTACTGGCAAGGACTTTATTAATTTTGGAATTAAAATAGGGATTAGAGAGGTAAGAGTTGAAAAACTTTACAATTCTTTTCTTGAGAATAGAGAGGGAGTAAACGCATTGATAGAAAAATCATTTTTGAATGATAAGGCAAGAAAGAGCTATCTTATTCATTATAATACTAGGTTTAATATCTTAAACCAAAAGTAGCGGGTTAGAAAATACTTCCTCCTTTTATTACTGATATTCATTTCTCACTTTTTGATTAATCTGATGATTGACCATTGTGATTCTGTACGCAATATGATGATCATGACGGCTGCTGGTCCAATGTTATCCTCCTGCAAATTGGTATGAGGGTGATGATAATATGATCATTATGTTTGATCCTAGTCTGTGCTCTAATCCTTGTTTTATAATCTAATAAAGATGGTGGTCATGATTAGATTGATGTTATATGTAATTGCATATTATATCAATTAAAATAGCATATTTATATGCATTTGCATATAATAATGTAAAATACACTATTTTTATATGTATTTACATATAAATTCTTTTAGATCAGATAGTATTATACGCGAAAACATATAAAAAATGGATCATTTACCTCAATTTGTTAAAAAGAGAAGGAAGAAATTGAAACTTACTCAAGTAGAGTTAGCAGAAAAAGCTGGAGTTGGTCTCACAGTAATAAGAAAGATTGAACAAGGAAAAGAAAATCTAAGTATGGCTAAGGTAAATCAAGTTTTAATAATGTTTGGTCATATACTGCAGCCAGTTAATATTAAAGATTATGAGGAAAGCATTAGTTAAGTATAACAATATAACAGCAGGGATACTAAGTGAAGAAGAGAATGGAGAGTATCAATTCGTGTACGATCAAAAATATGTCAAAAATTTTCCTGAAAAGTTTATAACATTTAATATGCCCGTATCATCCCAACATTATAAGAATAAAAGACTTTTTCCATTTTTTGACGGATTGATACCAGAAGGATGGTTACTCAACATTGCATCAAAAAGTTGGAAAATAAATAAGAATGATCGTATGGGATTACTATTGGCCTGTTGTCAAAATGCTATAGGTGCAGTTACTATACATCCAATAAATAATAAAGCCGATGAAGAAGAATAAGTGCCTGTACTGCTATGAATTATTATCTAAAGGAGAAAATGATTATCACGGTAGTTGTGCTAAAACTTTTTTCGATCAGGAAAAAGTACCACTGTTGCCTTACAATTTTTCTGAAATGGAAAAACTTGCTGAAGAAGCTGCCTTACAATCTGTGACAGTGCCAGGAGTACAACCTAAATTGTCACTCGGTTGGATCAAGTCTGAAATTGGAGATGGTCACATAGGACGTCTGACCATTATGGATGCATTAAATGGTCATTACATTTTAAAACCTCAAAATACGCGTTATGCTGAAATGCCTGAGAATGAACATTTGTCAATGAAACTCGCAGAACTGTTCAAAATAAAAGTTGTGCCCTCAATCATGATACGACTCAAATCAGGTGAATTATGTTATCTAACAAAACGCATTGATAGAGAAACCAATGGTAATAAAATACACATGATTGATTTTTTACAAATAATGGAACTTGAAGACAAATACAAAGGTACGATGGAGCGATTGGGCAAGTTAATAGGAGAATTATCACAAAATACACTATTTGATAAATTGAGATTTTTTGAATTAACACTGTTCAATTTCATCATTGGCAATAATGATATGCATCTTAAGAACTTCTCAATGATCAACTCAGATATTGGTTGGGTATTATCTCCAGCATACGATTTGCTAAATGTAAAAATCATACTCCCAGAAGACAAAGAAGATACCGCAATAATACTAGGTGGGAAAAAAGAGAATTTTAGTAAAATATATTTTGATAGATTCGGTGTGAATTTGAAATTGAATAAAAAACAGATTGCGGGGGTTTATAAAAGATTAAAAACTTGGCGAACACAGGCTCAAGAACTTATCGAAAAATCATTTTTGTCCTCAGATAATAAAACTAAATACCTAAATCTATTAAAAGAAAGAACAAATATATTTATCAGTAATGAATAGCTAGCATGTAACACATAAAAAGGGTGAGCAAGGCTCCTACGTTTTTAAGCCAATTCCAAGGGATTTAAAACTAGCAGAACAAGTTCGGATACTTAAAGTAAACATCCGCATGTCTTAAACTGTAGAATAAGAAATTGTTATTGATGTTTTATGATTATCTTTTTAACCTCATTAAATCCATGTTGGGTAATAATAACCATCCCAGTGTTTTTAATTAGTATCGTTTTAATTTCCGTCGTCGCATACTTTATGCCGTTAATGAATTAGATTAAGAAGCACCTTAGTAGCACGATAACAACGGCTGAATTGAAGGCTAAGGAAGAATGCTTAATGCGTTACCTTGAGTCATTTTAAGCTATGGTACTTGAATTTATCATTTTAAATAGATTCATTATCAAGAATTTGATTAATTTAATGCATTACCCCTCTCGACCAATTTTATTAAGGTCTTATAATCAGAATTATTTTGTCCGGTTAATATCCGCATGTAGGGTTTATTGCGGAATTAGGTTATGCAAGGTTCTGGTTATAGGGGAGTTACCTGCAAGACAAAACAGATTAAACAAAAACATTATATCTTATTAGTTAAATCGCCGTGTATTTATATATTTGCTATAGCGTTTTAAATAATACACATAGATGGAGCTTTATAAAAAAATCAAGCAAATCCGAGAGGAGAATGGAATTTCACAAGAGGAATTGGCGAAGAGACTAAATGTATCATTCACATCGGTGAATAGATGGGAAACAAACAAATCTGAGCCAAGAACCAAGACTATCAGCGTGCTTCATGAAGAATTCCCTGAGTATTTCAAGAGAAAAAACACAAGTCGGAAAACAAGAAAATTAAAGGCAATTGCCTTATTCGCAGGAGGTGGTGGTCTACACATTGGAATGGAAAAGGCTGGGTTCAAAGTAATATTAGCATCAGACATTGAACCAACATCTGAAAAAACACATAAAGCGAATTGGCCTGATTTACCCTTTTTATGCAAAGATATAAGCAAAGTCACGGCAGATGAAATTCTAAAACTAACAAAAGGTAAAAAACCAGAAATCATATTTGGAGGCCCTCCTTGTCAAGGCTTTTCTACATTAGGTGCTAAAATGTCTGCTGATCCGAGAAATGAACTATTTGATCACTACGCAAGGATAGTTGATGAATTAAATCCTAAATATTTCTTATTTGAAAATGTAAAAGCCTTAACTACTATGTATAGTGGTCAATTCAAGGACAAAATTATTACTCGATTCACAAAACTCGGATATACATGCTTTGAAAAAATATTAAATGCTGCAGACTATGGAGTTCCTCAGTTTAGGGAGCGAATTATAATTTTTGGTACAAAAACAAATAAGCCTTTTAAGTTCCCAGAAATTACTCACGGTACTCATAATGGATTAAAGCCATTTAAAACCGTCGGAGAAAGTATAATGGATTTAGCTAATCCAGATGATTCAATTAATGGCCATATAATTCTAAATCATTCTGAAACAGTAATTGAACGGTACAAATTAATTCCTGAAGGAGGTCGACTCCCTCCCCCCGAAAAATTACCAAAAGAAATTAGAAGAAAGAATTTTGGTAATACTTATAAAAGACTAAATAGAAAAAAACCATCACTTACTATGGTGCCTGGAAATAATGCTTTTCCAGTCCATCCAACAAAAAATAGAAGCCTAACACCTCGTGAAGCAGCAAGATTACAAACGTTTCCAGATAATCACTTGTTCATTGGAGATAGAAGAAGACAATGTATTCTAGTAGGTAATGCGGTACCACCACAATTAGGTTTAGTGTTGGGCCAAGCAATTCTAAATCATCATTCTGGAAAAGTAGTAAAAGAAGATGCTGATAGTCCTTCTAAAACAATCATGGTTTCGTCAACAAACATAGAGGGTCAAATATTGCCATGGAATAAATTAAAAAAATTAAAGGATCAGAATGGTTTTATTGATCTCTTCTGTGGAGCTGGAGGTTTTACTATTGGCTTTGGTAAATCAGGGTGGAAACCATTATTAGCTGCAGACTTCAATAAGGCGGTTCAAAAAACTCATTTAGCTAACTTTCCTTCTGTACCATACTTACATGGTGATTTGAGTGAACAAGAAATGAAGGAAACAATAATAAATAAATTTAAGAAAAGTAAAATAGGCGTAGTTATTGGAGGCCCACCTTGTCAAGGTTTTTCAATGTTTGGAAAAAGAAGATTTGTAAATACAAAAGGATATGATCCTCATATTGACCCCAGAAATAAATTAGTATATGCGTTCTTAGAAATTGTAGAAAAAACAAATCCACGATGGTTTGTCATGGAGAATGTAGCTGGCTTAGCCAGTTTAGACAAAGGAATGTTCCTCGAAAAGTTAGTTGAGGAATTTAAGCAAATAGGCTATGGAAACACTGAGTACAAAATTCTAAATGCGGCAGATTATGGAGTCCCACAAAAAAGAAAAAGGTTACTAATCATAGGAAATAAAACTGGGCATATTATTCCATGGCCTAAAAAGAAATATTTCGAAGAACCAAAGGACTGGCAAAAACCATTCAGGACAGTAGGTCAAGTTATTAGCGATTTAGCTACGGACAAATCATTAGATAACTTTACATGTCATGTTCCTATGAATCACAAACCCCTTTTAGTTGAGCGGTATAAATATATTGAAGAAGGGCAAAAGTTGAATGTAGATAAACTTCCAGATAATTTAAAAAAGGGATATCGAACGGATAAGGTAAAAAATTATAGTCATGTCTTTAAAAGACTTCACCGGGATAAACCATCAACCACAATGGTTCCAGGACATAATGCATTTCCTATTCATCCGTGGCTGAATAGAGCATTGACTGTAAGAGAAGCTGCAAGAATTCAAACCTTCCCTGATGAGTTAGAATTTAAAGGAAATAGACAAGAGCAATGCATTCAAGCTGGCAATGCTTTTCCTCCCTTATTAGCTCAGATAATTGGTGAAAACATAATTAAGGCAGAGAAGAACAATTGGTTTCCAGGCGAAGTTCCAAATTCTGCCTACTACGCAATAATTGAAAAGAAGGAAGAAGAGCAACTTAAACTTGAATTACATGAGTCATGATCTTTATGCAAATTGGGCAACAACAGAAATAGTCCGACAAATAAAATTAAATCCAACATTACTTTTAAGTGGTAACCCTGTTGCTAGCCAATTGACTGCATATGCAAATAGAGAAAGCGGAAGATCTTGGCCTATCCCCGATGGAAGAATATCAGCAGACTATTCAACCAGAGATATTGAAATCGCCATCGAATTAAAGAGAACAAATGAAGGACTTCATGGAATTTTAACTGCAATTGGACAATCACAGGCTTATATTCATAAGGGGTATCATGGTTCCGCGATCATTATTCCAGAGGTGTACAATACACATAATTCTCCTGGAAATTACATTCATCAAGTTCTTGAAAAAACAAATACAGATTTACCTATAGGTGTTTTTAGCTATAAAGAACCTGATACTACATTAACATCACCTTTTTTAAACAAACTTACTTGTCACAGACCAATATCATTTGATTTAGCAACTCCTGTTGTACCTAATTCAACTTTAACGCCAGGCTCAAGTACTCAATGGGCACATTTAAGAGAAGGTTCTAGTGAGTCTCATGCATTTTTTAAGTATTTGCAAACTTCAAAAAGAATAAGCTCAATAGATACTCCTACTGAACCTGATATATCATATTTACCACCACAATTAATTGCTGCTTCAAATAGATTATCCACTAATTCGCCTCTGGAGTATTTGTCTTATGCAACTGGCATTACTTTACATGATACTATTTGGAGAACATTCTGGTTTGAAAACATTTTACTTCCAGGAGTAGTAAAATTATGGTCTTCTAAAAATCCATATGTTTTATCTAATGTGCCAACGTCATTGATTCTAGAGAATGGAAATCAAAAAATGTTCTTTTCAGGACGTAGCGATTCAATCAAAAACAAGACAATAGATAAGCTTAATGCAGGCACTATTACTGAAAATGAAGCGTGGGAGAATTTTGCTAAGAACATTCATACTAGGGCTCATAGCTATCGAGAAGATATTGATTCAGGATTATCTCACCTGGGATTTCTAGAAGACGATGGAAGGCCATCTAATTTAGGTTATAGATTCGTCGATGTATGCGAAAGGACAAAGCAGTACTATTCTGGACAAGCAAAAAAGATCTTAGGAAGTGCTATTTTAAAAAACGGAGATTTAAGTGTATTACTGCACTATTTCTACAAAATTTCAGAACAATTCTTTACGGCTAATTCTTTTGCACATACAACAGGGACCGGAAGAGCAGTTAAGTTTGATAAAGACTCTTATATTGATGCCGTTAAAAATGAATTAGCTAATAATCTCAATGTCATGAATACCGCTGCAATAAGAGGAGGAACTAGTAGAAAACCATTCCAAGGAGAATTAGCTGTGCTAAGTAAATTTGGTTTTATAGGTCCTTCAAGAAAGAGATTCAGAATTGGTAGTGGACTTCTGATAAATTGGCCATTAATTCAAGAGTATTTAGATTTTGAATTGTAAAGAAAGTCCAGCAGGTAACACATGGTGATCACGGCATACCCTTCGGGATACGCCGGATACCATCATTCCGTTATCACTCATCAAGAGACAAAAAGTAAAATATGACAATAGAAGAAAGAAAAAATTTATTAGGAAAGGTTTTCTCGCCAACATCACCAATTAAGGAAGAATCATTTTTTAGAGGAAGGATTGAGCAAATTAGAAGAATCGTAGATGTAATGAATGAAGACGGTCAACATGCTATTCTGTTTGGAGAAAGAGGAGTTGGAAAAACTTCCATGGCCAATATAACCTGTAAAAGGATAACGAATCTCTACAGTGTAAAAATTATATGTAATAGTACTGATACTTTTAAATCATTATGGGAACGTGCTTTAGATGAAGTCCAATTCACAACAACTACTAAAGGGATAGGATTTTCACCAGCTGTTAAATCAAACTTAGTTTCTCTTGGGGATCGCGTGAAAGGTAAAACAGAAATTAATCCACATGATGTTCAATTGGTACTTAGACAATTTCCAAACGATAAATTTCTATTTGTCTTTGATGAATTTGATAATATAAAAGATCAACATGCAAGAGCAAAATTTGCAGATTTGATTAAATCACTATCTGATGCATCTACGAACATCAAAATAATGATCGTAGGTATTGGAGAGAATGTTATCAATTTGATTGGAAACCACCAATCTTTAGAAAGATGTTTGATGCAAATTCGAATGCCAAGAATGTCAGACGATGAATTAAAAGAAATTATTACTAAAGGATTTCAACAGATGGAAATGACTATAACAAATCCAGCAATTCAAAAAATACTTAATTTCTCATCTGGATTTCCACACTATACTCACCTACTTTGCAAATACTCAATAAAGAATGCTCTTGAAAGTAATTCAATACAAGTGAAAGCAGATGAATTAAATTTAGCAATTCGTCAAGCTATTGAAAACTCTACTGAACAATTAAGAGACTCATATAGCAAAGCAATCATGTCATCTACACAAAATTCCCAATGGAAACCTGTAATTCAAGCTTGTGCAACATGTGATGCTGATGAATTCGATAGCTTCACCACGACAGATATACTCAAAGAATTCAATAGGATTACTGGCAAAGATTCAATTCGTGAAAATATAACTCATAATTTGGGAAAACTGTGTCAAGATGTTAGAGGATTGATCTTAGAAAAAATTGGTACTGGGAGGAACATAAGGTATAGATTCTACAACCCAATGATGAAACCATTCGTATTATTAAACATGGAAAATGACGAGTGATAACATGCTGTGATCAGGGAATCGTTCCTTCGTCACGACTCCCGATACAGCCGATCCGTTAGAAATAAGCCGAAACAAATGAAGAATCTGTTAATAATAAATATCATTCTTTGCATCCTTGGTTACAATGATGCACTATCACAAGCTGATTTAGTTTTGTCAGTTGCCGAACCTACAGAAACTGAATATAAACAATTAGATTTTTTGAGTATAGCAATCGAAATTCAAAACATCGGTAATCAGGTCTCGCAGGAAACAAATTTGCTGATTTACCTGACAAAAGATTTAGATGTAGTCTATGAAGAAATAATTGGAAGAGTTTCAATACCAGTTTTAGAACCAAATGAAACAAGAAGTATCCCATATTTTTACCCTTTAGGAAGAGGCAATTACACAGGTGATTATTTTATAGGATTTAATATAGATCCAGAAAATCTTGTATTTGAAACAGATGAAAACAATTTGGTATGTTACACTAATGAAAATGAATGTGGGCAAATTCAAATAAATAACTCTATATCAGATGATTGGTATTCTTCATTGTTACCTGATCCAATTATTTTAATTCATGGCTTATCAGATAGAGACCAGACATGGGGAACGACAGTAAATTATTTAGCAAATAAATATGGTCTAAATTATGGAGGTTCTTTGAGTTACTGCCTTAATCCTGATGGTGATTTAAGTACATCTGATGATGGATTACTAATTGACTACTCTGATATTGATCCAAACGGTGTTGGTGATATATTCGTTTTGAACTTTGATATCTCAATGCTTGGAGAAAAATATGTTTCAGATGACTTTATCCCATTCAATGATGATTTTAGTAACCAAGCAGCCATATTTCGACAAGGCAAAGCAATCAAAGAAGCAATTATAAAAGTCAGAGGTCTCACAAGCAAAAGCAATGTAGTTTTAGTAGGTCATAGTATGGGTGGCTTGGCTGCAAGAGAGTATCTTGCTAATAAAGAAAATTGGTTAGATGACGGGAAACATCACGTAACAAAACTTTTAACTTTAGATACACCACATGGTGGAAGTAATCTTAATGGACCTGATTTAATAGAGATATTCCTTGGCAAAGATGATTCGTCAGAGGCTATTAGAGACTTAAGATACTATGACTTATTTAATAGAGGAATCTATCTTGAAGGAGGTAATGAAGCTGACTTTTTCTCAACTAACTTTTTTTACAATACTGATGTAAACTGTAACGGTAGCTCAAATGATGACATAATTGGATTAAATTTAAAGCCTTCCCCTGATGATCTTTCATATGCTTGTTTAATCTCTAACCTTTTAGATTTTGGTTATGATGTGGTAGAATCAACAAGGGCGGATTTAAATAACTATCTCTATGCTCCTCCACCCTTGATCTCACCACATTCAGACAGGTGGTTTATCAACGAAAATCATGGATCAATCAAGAATAATCATGAGCATTTAATTAAAGGTTTAGATGAATCTTCTTGGTTTAATTTATCAACTAAGATAGAATTAAATAGTGCATACCTTGGTTTTATATCTGAACAAGCACCAAATAGCAATTTGCCACAAAATCTGATAAATAAGGATTTTGACGATTATGCTGTCAGTATTGAAAAGCTATCAAGCTTAGAAATAGATATTTTGAACGTTTCAGTTAATGATCTTTCTGTTTCAATATTTGATGATAATTTCAATTTGGTTTCTTCGATTAACAATGATGCCAATAGTATTCTGAATCTGACATCAGTTTTAGATGAAGGTGACTATTATATAGAAATAGAATCTATTCCAGATACAGCAAGTTGGAGATATCCGTATTTGATGGTTGTCCAGAGTAATGAATTGGAACCTATGATAGCTAATTATACGGTATCTGAATCAACAATATGCGAAAATGATCATGTTGTATATGCTGATATCTCACAAGGAGAAGCAAATAACTACTTTTGGAAATTTGAGGGTGGGAATCCATCAACATCTACAGAAAGAAACCCTTCTGTAGTATATCCTACCTCTGGTGTATTTGATGTCGAACTTGAAATTTCTAATGATTACCAGAATTCTGTTCTAAGGAGTGAAGATCAAATTTTTGTACAAAGTATTCCTGATGTCGCCTTTGATTTTGAAGAAGTATCTAATTCAGAAATTCAATTTAATAATACAAGTACCAATACTTCTTCTTCCACTAAGTATGATTGGAGTTTTGGAGATGGTAATTCTAGCAAAGAAGAAAATCCACTTCACGGATATACTTCAGATGGTGATTTCAATGTCCGATTAAAAATTGAGGACACATGTGGAACAGACTCAACCTCTCAAGAAATAAAAATTAGGATAACTTCTTCGAATAGCATAATAAATGAGAAGACTTATAAAATATATCCAAATCCAACATCATCTAGCGTAACAATAGACTCAAAATCAAACTTAGATATAAGAATAATAAGTGTCTTAGGTAAGGTAGTATATGAAGGAAATATAATCAAGGAAAAATCTAAGAGAATAAATATGGAACATTTAGCTAATGGATCATATTTCATTGAATTGGAGAGAAACGGTAAGAAATCAACTCATACTATATTAAAAATAGAAGGCCTATAGCTAATATCGTGTGATCACAGCATACCCTTCGGGATACGCCACATATCACAGATCCGTTAGTTGTAATTGTATGAAGTCGTATTGGATATAATAATCATCTTTGATGTACAAATAATTTTGAAGTAGAACCTAGTTAACTTAACTTAGAACTAGATGAAAACATTTAATTCGGTATTCAAATTTGGGTTATGCTGCTTTATAAGTACAATTGCATTCTCTTCTTGCTTGAAACAGCATATGCCAGAAAAATCAGTTTTATCTAATTCAAGTTTTCCAAATGGATACTTTGACATTATAAAGCATTCTCAATTGGAAGAAAAAAACCGCGATTCTACTTATAGAAGGATAGACACTCTATTTGCGAAGCTTACACAATCTGAATATACTTTATGTCATTTTCACTCTCGGTACTCAAGTAACCATGACTACAGTAAAATGCATAATGAAATATTAGATGAACTTGCATTTCTAAATGGCTATTCGAATAACTACGAGTATTACATTACAAGGAAAATATATACTTACAGACCAAAATTAGAAAATGAAATAAAGTGGAGAGATTGTCTAAGGTTTCTAGAAGATAATGATTGCTCCCAAGATCACTTACTTAATCAAATGATTTGGATTTTAAAAGATACTACATACAATTTTGAACAATCTCAATCTCTTAATTACTTTGTTGATAGTGTTTTGAGACGAAATTGTGAAAATGTACAAGAGCAAATAAGAAAGGATACAATATGGAGAGAAAAACTATATAAAGCCATTGAGATACAATCAAAGAAATTTTACAAGATTGACGAACATTATGATTCATATTTTTATGATATATTATCGTCACTTCCTGAAAGTCATACAACTCAATATGCTTACAATTATTTTTTATCGCAAGAAAATATTCCTGATGAAATAATTGATATATTAACCGAGCGATTATTAAATACTTATGAAGATGTAGACTTTAGTAGTCATGCAGGTCACGGAATTATTCTCAGCCAAGAACAAGAAAAGATATTGATTAAACGTGGAGAATATCTTCTAAGAATAAATAAGTGTGAAGAATGTCAAGACTTTATTGAATATTTAAAAGAGCGTTAAGTAAGCAACTGTTGCTAACAAGCGGTATATCATGTCATCTACTAGTGCAGACGCCAGATACCGCCGATCCGTCCGCTATTTCCAAACAGCAACTAAAAAATGAACAAAAACACAATAAATCTAAACGAGAGAAAAATTCAAGTTTACATTGACAAGAATAGACCTCCAATTGAAATAAGAGATAAACTTGATTTAGGTTATAGCTACGATAAGGATGTAATTGAGCTTTTTGAAATAAGGCCAGATTGGAGCAAACCAAACGAATTTGAAAATTCGTCATTTGCGAAAATAAAGCATGTCAAATCACAAAAGATTTGGAAGCTTTATTGGAAGAGAGGGTCTGGTAAGTGGCAATCTTATGAGCCTTTTCCTGAGTCTAGTAATTTAGATGAATTATTGTCAATAATAGATGAAGATGCTTATGGATGTTTCAAAGGATAAACTGAAACAAATGATTAAAGAAATAGCGGACTATAATGACTCTGGTATGAACGCTTTTGTAAACAAGGAGTCTTGCAAGATTATATATATACCAAATGAGTTAAATTACAATTTAATAGACGCTGAAGAATTTTATGAGGAAGACTTAAAAGAAATAGATAAAAATTATCATCATATATTTAAGATTGAGCCGCCAAGCTCAAATGAATCGTTTGTGATAATGGAAAAATTTGTAGATAAAATACATGACAATAGTTTACGTACGGCATTAATAAATGCGTTGAATCGACGCCAACCATTCGCTAATTTCAAATATCTTATCGATAATTCTGACGTAAGAGAAGATTGGTTTAAACATAAAACTGACGAATTGGAAAGACGAGTAAAAATGGTGTTTGAAGGTGAAATGCCAGGACTTAACATTGTTTGATCACAGCATATATTTTACGATAATTCTTTATTCCAGCATTTATGAGGAAAAATGGTTATCAAACATAACCGAATGTCTTTAGGGATAGTTTTCTGATCCTCTCAGCTTCGGCAAAAGTAATTATATCGGATATCGCGATACACGATATATATTTTTTATGTATTGATTTACAGTATATTATTTATTATTATTGCATATCGCGATACGCAATAATTTACATATGGATGGCAATATAGCTCAAATGAAGCCGCAGGATATCCTGCTTTTACTCAAAATCGTAGGACTTAATAGCGAGTCATGGAAACAGCTTCCAATAGCAGTATCCTTGGGCATGAGTCAGTCCGAGGTCAGTGAAGCCGTCAAGCGAAGCAAGTATGCTGGTTTATTAGATAGCAAGGGCAAATCTGTCATGAGGCAAGCTTTGATGGAATTTCTAGAATATGGTATCAAGTATGTATTTCCACAGAAACCTGGTCCCATTGTACGAGGGGTTCCTACAGCTCATTCGGCACCACCACTTAATGATACTATTGTTAGCAATGAAGCCTATGTCTGGCCATACGCCAAAGGATCAGTACGTGGCCAGAGTATTTTGCCCTTATATGCTTCTGCACCATCCGCTGCATTGCGTGATCCTAAACTACACGAACTATTGGCTATGGTAGATGCACTTCGCGTAGGTAGATCTCGTGAACGAGCTCTTGCTTTGGAAGAACTCAAAAGACGGATATTGGATGGAAAATAAAACCATCAATCTAGCCCTCGTAAAAGAGGTCGCCGAGGCACTAGCAGAATTACGGGATCGAATGGTCTTTGTAGGAGGAGCTACCATCAGCCTGTATACTGATGATCCAGCTGCAGGAGAGATCAGACCGACTAGTGACATTGATATGGCGATACGTATGTCCTATACTTATGGTCAATGGGCCAGTATGCAAGAACGACTTGCCGAATTAGGCTTTAGTCCAGATCCTGACGGACATGCCATGTGCAGTTACAAGTACGACAACATATCTGTTGATATCATGCCTTCTAGTAATAGTAGTCATATGGGACCTGCCAACCGCTGGTATCAGATCGGATTTGAAAATATACAAGAAGTTCTGCTTGATGATCAGAACATACAGATCCTTACAGCGCCTTGTTTTTTAGCAACAAAGTTTGAGGCCTTTAAGCATCGCGGTGGAGATTACAGAACAAGCCACGACTTTGAAGATATCATCTATGTATTGGATAATCGGTTGGACATTGTGAATGAAATACTCCATGATGACCCAAGGGTCAAAGCGTTTTTACAAGAGGAGTTGAGAGCAATCATGGATCATGTGTCTTCGGAAGAGATCTTATCATGTCATATTCATCCTTTGGTCATTGAGGGACGTCTACCAATTCTCAAAGAAAAAATAAATCATATCTTAAAACGACAACAGGGGCAATGAGCTTTAACAAACTCAATAGTTTATAGCATTCCATTATCCAACAGCTAAGCGGTGTTAATTTCAATAGAAATACAATCAAAGAACCTAATCCTTCTTGTGGAGCCCGATGGCTGAGTAAATGAAAGTCAAATTATTGATAAACCTAGAGCCAGCTTATAACAAATCACACACATTTCAAACCCTAAACTTCCTATCTTTACCCCATATGCAACTCAACTTCCTAAAGCGCTGGAAATTCTGGAAAAGAGCGATGCTCTTAGGCATCCTTCTGCCATTGTTGTTATTTGGGATTTTAGTATTTATCGTATTTCAAAAACAGGATGCACTCATTCAAGGGGAAATTGACGCCTTGAATAAAACGCATCAGGGTTTAATTGAAATAGGGGACACGCATATTGACCCCATTAAGAACTTCCCTTACATATCCATCAAAGTCGATAGCATTCAGTTGTATGAATCAAAAGATAAGGATGATGCACTCATTTTGGATGTAGCAGATATTTATGTCGGCTTTAATTTATGGGATGTCGTGGACGGTAACTATGACGTGCAGAAATTGTTGGTCGAAGATGGTTACTTCAATATTATCAAGCATAAGGACGGATCTATTAATATAGAAAATGCATTAGCTGCGCCAAGCGAGGAGGTAACAGAAGAGGCGCCGCTTGATATTCATCTGAAGAATATAGAGCTCAAAAATATTGATATCCACAAGCTCGATGAAGAGAGCAACTTGGATATAGAAACCTATGTGTATTGGGCAAATAGTGGGATTAAAACAGCTGGCCATAAAATTAAAGCCCTTGTAGATACAGAGTTTGAGCTCAATATCATTGAAGGCCAAGATACCAGTTTTATAAAACATAAGCACTTTGAATGTCATACGGATGTGACGTTTGATAATCTGTCGGGTTTATTAGAAATAGCGCCATCAGGGATCAAGATGGAAAATGGTGATTTCAATATTCAGGGGAGTATAGAAACGAAAAAGGATATGGCCTTGGACCTGCATGTCTATGGCACGAAGCCCAACTTTGATATGCTGATCGCTTTTGCGCCGGAAGATTTGATACCGACCCTAGAAAGTTATAATAATGCAGGAGAAGTTTTCTTTAATGCAGATATCGTTGGTCCGACAGGCAATGGGGCATTGCCATTTATTGATATTCAATTCGGGGCAGATGAGGCCTATTTAGAAAATGTGGGCGTCCGCAAGCGCGTAGATGATCTTGGCTTTAAGGGGCACTTTACCAATGGCCAAGAAAAGTCCTTTGAATCAATGGAGTTTGCTATTGAAGACTTTACCTCAAAATTAGAAGAAGGCAACTTTAATGCGTCTTTGGTCGTGAAAAACTTCGTCGAACCTGATGTAGACTTAGAACTCAATACAGACTTTAACTTAGATTTTTTGACTAAGTTTTTTAATGTATCAAATATTGAGAATGTTTCGGGCCGTGTAGAACTCGATATGCATTTTCATGATATCATAGACCTAGCACATCCAGAAAAAGCATTGAACAAATTAAATCAGGCTTACTTCAGTGAATTAAATATCGCCAATCTGCATTTGGAGTCCCCCGATTTACCAGTACCCATTGATAGTCTTGATCTCCATCTCGCCATGAATGGTCAGAAAGGCGTTTTGGATAAATTCGAGCTGCTTATGGGGGCGACGGACTTATCGCTTAAAGGCTTTGTTTCTGATTTGCCAGCTTTAGTCCATCATACGGACATGCCCGTTGAGGCAGCATTGGATATCAAATCTAATCTATTGGATCTTTCAGAATTGACTGGTTTTTCAGTAGGGGATAGCACAGGGATAGATGAGCAAGTAGAAGACTTTAGTCTTCAAATACAACTCAATTCTAGTGCCCGTGCTATTACAGAAGCTAAATACTTGCCAGAAGGGGAATTTGTTATAAAAGACTTGCATGCACAATTCAAACACTTTCCGCATGAGTTGCATGACGTTCATGGAAAGTTTGTTATTGATAGCACGCAATTAAAGATTGATGATCTCAAGGGGTATATAGATAAATCTGATTTTCATTTCAATGGCCATTTTCGTAATTACGGGACTTTGATGGAAGACACGTTGGCTGGCCAACAAAATTTAAATACGCCCATCGAAGCTGATTTAGAAATGACTGCCGACATGTTGGACATTGCAGCGTTGACCGGTTTTTCAATAGGGGACAGCACGGGCATCGATGAGCAAATAGAAGACTTTAGTATCCAGATGAAATTCATTTCAACGGCAGATGGACTGAGCAATTTTGAATATCTACCTAGAGGTGAGTTCTTTATCGAGGGACTCCATGCCCAGCTGAAGCACTATCCGCACGAGCTGCACGACTTCCATGCTGACATTCTTGTTGATGACAAGGATCTGGAGATCATTGACTTCACGGGGTATATTGATAAATCAGATTTTCATTTTGATGGACGGGTTCATGACTACGGTTTTTGGATGCAAGATACCTTACAAGGGGATGTCACCCTGGACCTCAGCTTAAATGCGGATCTACTAAAACTGGAAGACATCTTTACGTATCAAGGTGAAAATTATGTGCCCGAAGATTATCGCCATGAAGAATTTGAAAATCTTAAACTGCACGTCAATGGTGCAATGCATTATAAAGATCATGGACTCCATTCTATAGATATCGATCTGGATCAATTCGATGCAAAAATGCATGTGCATCCGATGCGCTTTGAGGATTTCTCTGGGCGAATTCATTATGAAGATGATCACCTGGTCATAGAAAAAATGCATGGCCAAATAGGGCGTACCATTTTCGATATGGACATGAATTATTACCTAGGAGAAGATGCGTCGATTAAGTTGAGAGATAATCACTTTGGGCTAAAGGCTAATTACATTGACTTTGATCAATTGTTTTCATTTAAAGTAGCGCCACCAAAAAAATCCAATACGACACAACCATCATTTCCAACGACCGAGGATGTTGCAGTACACAGCGAGGCATTCAATATATATGAATTGCCCTTTACTGACATGACTTTTGATATTGATGTGGATCATTTTATTTACCATCATATCGATCTGCAAAATATTCATAGCCGCTTCAGAACGACACACGATCATTATATCTATGTGGATACGATAAGCCTCAATGCTGCCGGTGGGCAATTCTTAGGATCTGGATACTTCAATGGCAGCGACCCTAACCATATCTATCTCAAGCCGAAGTTAAAAGTTATAAAAGCAGATGTCGATCAGCTCTTGTTCAAGTATGAAAATTTTGGGCAAGATGAGATGCTGTCCGATTATGTCCACGGTCAGTTATCAGGAGATATTACTGGAAATATTAGAATATACCCTGACATGATTCCGGATGTCGATCAATCAGAGATTCATATGGACGTAGAACTATTGCACGGCCGTCTCGAAAACTATGAACCTGTGCTTATGCTGTCTGACTACATGGGCGACAAGAACTTGTCTTTAGTTCGATTTGATACCCTTCAAAATCATATGGATATTACCAATGGCATCATCACGATACCTAATATGACCATAGAGTCTACGCTAGGTCATTATGAGTTGTCTGGAGAACAATCCATGGCTGGTGATCTCGAATATTATCTTCGTATACCATGGAAAATAGTGCGGAAGAGTGCCCGCTATAAATTGTTTGGCAATAAAAAAACGAAAGACGGCGAAATTGGTGATGAAGAAATTATTGAAAAAGATCCCAACAAGAAAACACGATATCTAAACCTTAGAATAAAAGGGACACTAGATGATTATAATATTAAAGTAAGGAAAAAGAGAAATCGTAAAAAGTGATAGGGTATTAGGTATACTATGAAGCATTTGAAGATGTCCTTGACTCGCCTTTATAGAATTCATTTCTATTCTTAGTTTGTCTAACTTCATACAGCTTGATGGATTTTAATAGTTTTAGTTAACAGTATTTGAACAAGCTCTTCTTATATAGTATGAAAAATTTAAAAAGACATAGCATCATTCTATTGGCGCTAATTTTCTTAAGTTGTAATGAACAAGAAGTGATTCCGACAATTCAAATTGATGACCATGGAAATTACTTATATCAAGGAATTAAAATGATGCCATTAGATATTTGTAATAATATAAAAGGAGAGTTCGGAAACAAGACAGGAATAAATCTACTCGTATCAAAAAGCGCAACAATGGAATCTATAGGAAAGCTTAAAAACGAGTTAGTCAAAAACCAACTTGATAAAATTAGTTATTCTGAAATTTCAAGTATTAAGTCAGATTTCAATATAAATGGGAAGTGGAAAGTGGCATCTATGGCAAATTCATCAATTTATGCTCTAGAAAAAGACGATAAATATTTAAATCAAATTGTCGAAATAAGCCAATACCAAATTTCCCAAAAGTCAGACTTTTCGATACTTGAAGTAATTGATGACACAATTCCAATAGCTATTAAATCAATCGAATTAATTACTGAAGAAGATCTCCATAATATTTACAAATTTAATATCAAAGAACTGAGCAATACGCACAAGTCGTTAAGTGAGCTAAAAACCAATTTGGACAATCATCCTTTCAGTTCAATATTAGTTACGGAATTTGATGAATTAATTATTGGATGGGATGGTCTATGCTTTAAATTGGTAAAAATGTAAATGAAACATGCTAAAAAAAACAACTGACGATCACGGTAATGTATCACTCCTTAAAACGACTTATATTGCTAATAGGTCATAGTTTAGTTAGTGATAAAACCCAATAGGTGAAAATGGCATTTTCAAAAATCAAAAACTTATTTAGTCAAAGTAAGCTTGAAGTATTTAATCATAGTCATATCTTAAATGGTTATTCTAGTATAGTTTGGAGTCCTGAAAATGAGAATAAAATTGTACAGCATTTTAGTAAAAATGAAGAACCTAAAAGTATCCTAATTAGAAACTTCAAGCAAGATGTAAACTCAATAGAAAAACTGATTTCTATTCGTAAATTAAAGGGGCTTGTGGTTCTCTCGGATATTACCGAATTTTTACCAATTGATTCATTTTTAGAACTTGAAGTTTTGGTTTGTGTAAATAAAATGCCTAGCAAGGTTGATCTTGATAAATTACCAAATTTGAAGATCCTGAGCATATCGGCTAACAATGTAATAAATCTCAATTTGACTAATAATTTAGAAGCTCTACATTTGGAAAATGTAAATCCTGACCTGAATTTATCGAAGAATAAAAATTTATTAGAAATATCATTTCATAATGGCAGCCTTGAAAATTTTAATGGCTTAAGTAATCTTATAAAGCTTAAGAAAATAGAAGCTCGAAATATGAGATTATTAAAGTCTTTGAATGGGCTCAATGAAAATCTTCAAAATTTAGAACATATAGAAATATTCAGAGCTGAGCAGTTACAAGATTTAAATGCCATTTCAACATTGAAAAACCTTAAGACAGTCTATTTACAAAGCATACCTGATGTTGACAATTTAAATTTTGTGAAGGACTTAATTAATTTAGACCGACTTGTGATGGGTTGTAATGTGAAGGATATTGATAAAAATTGTATCAAAAATATAAGCGAGATATTTATACCTAAATACAATGCAAATACTTTAAATTAATGAATGTTAAGGTCTAGCTTTAAAAATCGTTTGAGACGACGATGTTTCCTTTTTTATTGCGGCATATGTCACGAAACCGTATGAGCAAGAATAAGATAAAACAATTGAAACGTATTAATATAAAAGCATGAAATATGAGTTAATCAAATACTTCCTTCTACTAATTCTTTGCATGGGTTGTTCTCAGCCAAAAGATAGGGTATTTGAAAAATTTGAATCAGAGTTGGAAAAGCAAGGATTAAGCATTGAGAAAGTAGATGGTGACGGATTAATACATGTTTCTCATAATAATGTTGTCTTTGAAGTAAGCCTGGATAATTTAAGAAAGGACTTTGAAAGAGATCAAGATGATTTACGTATAGTTGAATTTGTTAAAACTATGAAAAGTCAATTCTCAGTGATGCCAGATTGGGAATTTTCAAAGGATAAAGTCTATGTCGGCTTGCTTCCAAATGATATTGATTTTACAGATTTGATAAACGAAGAAATAAGTGAAAAATTCAGAAAGGTTTTCTCTATTCATTTTGATAATCAAATCAGATATATCTCAGAAAAGCAAGTTATAAATTGGGGAATAACAAGAGAAGAACTTAAAGAACAAGCGAATGAAAATTTATCGAAATTATTGAATAATTCTCAACTTGAAATTGAAGATATGGATGGACGAAAATTAGGCTTTATTAATTGTCCCGAAAGTACATTGAAGGCTTCATTAATATTTTGTGATGATCTCAGACAAAAAGTTGAAAAGGATTTTGGTTGGCCCATACATGCAGCTATTCCAGTAAGAGATTTTTGTTATATTTTTTCAAAGAATGATTTTCAATATTTTTCAAATAGAATCGGAAATATTGTAGTTGAAGAATATACACAGAGTGGTTATCCCATTACGACAGAAGTACTTGAGATTTCAGAAGCCGAAATAAAGCCTGTTGGAGCATACCCAATTGAATAATAATGAATAATGAACTATTAAGAGGATCTTTTCAATATTATGATGGTTATAAATCAAGACTAATGTTCTAATGCTTTTCGATCAACTTGCCACATCTTTAAATGAAAGTACTAACGTAAAATTATTATAATGAATAAGCTAGGATTAATTGGAGGTACTTCATGGCATTCGACTGTTGAGTATTATAAATATATCAATCAATCTGTGAATGATTATTTTGGGAATAATACCAACCCTCCGCTAATGGTATACACGCTAAACCAATCCTTGGTGCACCAATATCAGATCGAGAATAAATGGGAAGATATAGCAGGCCTAATTATTGAAGCTGCTAAAAGCCTTGAAAGGGCTGGCGTACAGATGCTTATGTTCTGCGCCAATACACCGCACAAAGTATATGATATTGTAATGGCACAAGTCAATACGCCCATATTGCATATAGCAGATGCGACCTCAGATGCCATCAAGTCAAAAGACATAAAAAGGGTATGTTTCCTAGGTACAAAGTACTCTATGAAAGAAAGCTTTGTTACAGGCAGGATATCAGAAAGTTGTATAGAGGTGCTGGTTCCATCAAGCGAAAAAGACATCAATGAATTACATAGGATCATCCAAGAAGAACTGACTTATGGCAAAATTATTTCTTCATCTAAACGATACGTTATCAGTGTCATTCAATCTTTTGTGGATAGGGGTGCGGAAGGTGTTATTTTAGGTTGTACAGAATTCCCGCTAATGATAACCCCATCAGACTTAAGCATTCCAATTTTCAATACGACAGAAATTCACGCCAAAGCTGCAGTAAATTTTATATTAAATAATTGATCTATGAGTTTGAGTATACCTAGAATTAAAAGCAGTTATTTGTTATTGGTATCAGTAATGATGTTTACAAAATGTAATTCAGTTAAAACGCCTCAAAAGTCTCAAGAAAATCAAGTTTCCAAGGATGCTATACGTGAATTACTGATTAGACCGTCTCTTACTGATAGTTCTATAACTAATGCAGATATAGCGCATCTGATTATGTATGACTCTACTTCTCAGCAAAGTAAATTGCTTTTGTTTTTACCAGGTACAGGAGGCGTGCCTGTCAGAGGACCAAAGCGCTTGTTTGAAACGGCTATTGAACAAGGATATAAGGTGATTAATTTATCTTACATTAACCGGCCTGCGGTGGCTCAAATATGTAGAAACGAGAATCTTGAAAATGACAAGGCATGTACTTCAAAGTTCAGGACCCAAAGAATATTCGGTACACAAATGACAAGTCTGATTCCGGATTTAGAACAAGATGCCATTATAAATCGCTTTAAAAAACTATTGTTCTATTTAGATGCAAATGATGAGAGTGGGGATTGGAGTATGTTTTTGGATGGGAATACAATTAATTGGCAAAGTATTACAATTGCTGGACAATCTCAAGGTGGTGGCATGGCCGCTTTTATAGCCAAGCAAATAAATGTTAACCGAATTATTACTTTTTCAGGGGGTTGGGATTTTTCGGGTGTTGATAAAATAGCTGATTGGTATGCCTCAAAAAGTATAACACCGCCTAATAATTGGTATGGTGTCTATCATACAAAGGAACCGCGTGCTACGGTCCTTGCAGAAACCTATGAAACAATGAAAATTCCTAGTGATCATATATTCCCTTTAAATCGTGAAATAAGAACAGGTAAAAAAGCACATGGGGAAGGCATCAGAAATGTCGTTTATAAAGACCTGTGGGTGAAATTATTGAAATAAACGGCTCGTAAATTTAGCTAAGACAGCTATATGTAAAGAAGTGCAAGGCATGCTTTATATGGATGCCTTAGATGCTATTGTAGCTAAAAAGTTTCACAAAAATCTGTGTTTGATGCTACTAAAATTAATTTAAGCACTTATTTACAAGTATCAAAAATCTAATTTCATCAGATATGTTTCATTGTGTTGGTAACAAATTGATAATCAGAAATTTATCTCGCAAGTTTATGAGAATCAAAGGCTCAATTTGATAAAATAATTTGTATAATATTTTTCGAAAGGTAGGTCTTTTGGAAGTTGGATTGTCTCTATGAAGTTAAATGTAAGCCGAAGGAAATCAGGTATTATTCAGTCTAACCTTCGTATTCAAAAAATAATTACTAAAAAAAAACTAATATGACATTCCCTAACTCTTTATTTATTATCCTTTTAGGAGCACTATTTTTAATGACATCTTGTCAAGATGATGAGGTAGCATGTGAAGAAACCGTTTGGTATCAAGATACGGATGGTGATGGACTGGGTAATCCAGATGTGAGTTTTCAATCTTGTGAACAACCGACAGGTTATGTTGATAATTCAGATGATACAGATGATACACTTGCAGGAGATCCTGTACTCAATACAAGTATGTTTTCCAGTTTTTCCCAAGTTGGTGAATTTGAATTGGTTCCGTGCAATCTATCTAATGGCACAGCGTCGATGTGTTACAAAGTGGTTTATGAAAATATAAGAGAAACGGTGACGGTGATATGCCCAGAACACGAAGGTGAAGTGGGTGGTTTAGGAATTTATGATGGCAACACCAATCCTGGATTGCGTGTTTTAAATGATGATTTATGGGCGGATTTTGCCGCAGATGGTTATGATATTATTAATGATGATGGATCGATAAATATTCAAATTCCAGCAGGTGGACCAGGGTCAGGATTTATAGAGCCAGGTTCTGGAATAAACGGATCTTGCTTAGATGCCTTGCTAGATGAATCATATCAAATTACTTATCATATTCCAGCCTATCCAGTGCAGACAAATGTGTCGGCCTCAACTAATACAAGAGAGTATTGGGGCGTTTCACTTGATGGATTTCCTTTTGCTCAACAGCCCCCTTCCGCAGCCAGTCCTATGGGGGCGGCCCTTCCAGGATTAGATGCCTGTGGTGGTCATCCGCAACCTGATGGTCCTTATCACTATCACCTCACGCCTCACGTGATTAATGATTTATTAGAAAAAAATGGGATTACTGAAGTCTCGTGTACCTACATAGAACAATCTAGTAATACAATATTAGCATATGCTAGAGATGGTTTCCCAATATATGGTTATGAAGAATCTGACGGGAGTACACCCAGTGATTTAGATGAATGTAGTGGTCATTTTGGCCCAACTGCTGAATTTCCAGATGGTATATATCATTACCATATCATGAATGATGAAATCTTAAATATTATACCATGTACTAAGGGAGCCACAGTTGTAGGTGAAAGTTTTGCAAGTGTAAATTGATTCCAAAACAAATAAAAATAAGAGTAGCCAAGTAATATTTCTTGGTTGCTCTTTATTAAAAATAGCATATGAAAATCAAATTTATTATATCAATTGTTTTGTTGCTTTCTCAAAACTATTTACATGCACATAATCCGTTTCAGTCCAGCTTACAACTAAGTCTTTATGAAGGGTCGGTAACTGGAATATTAGAAATAAATTTAGCACAATATGGGGTAGAACAAGCCTTGGTGAAAAAATATAATCTTGATGTAGCGTCTATTGGGCAAATAGAGTATAAGGAAAAAATTATTGCTTATCTAAAAGATAATATCAATATAGAAATAGACAATCAGCAAGTGAAAATTGGACAAGGGGTTATTAAATTAGGTAGCCATCAAACGGATGTAAAATTTCATATAGAAAAGATCCCCCTCAATCCTAAAAAAATATCTGTATATATTCCATGTTTTCAAGAAAACGAAAATCATGTAAATTTTTTCAGAATCGTCCATGACCGAAATACAGCAAGATTGAAATTAAGTAAAGAAGTTAATTATAGAGGTACTTTCCAAATTGCAGATTCAGATATTTTAGTCAATGACAAAATAGATCAACCACATCAGATGCAATTGCTTTTTCCAATAGCTTTGATTGGATTCGCTTTTGGTATGTCGTTTCTTTATAAAAGAATGAAAAATTAAGTAACTGTTATTAAGGGTATAAATTGAGTAGTAATAATTCAAAAGATGATTTTAATATATTGCACTTGAATTTTTGTTTTTAGATTGAGGTTGATGAATAGTAAACGTTTAAAAGCTGTTCCATATAATTTTTAATTTTAGCTATATTACAATATCAATATCTTGTAATATGAAAGCCCTCTCCCTCATCTACTTATTCCTCTTTTCAATTTGTTCCCACGCCCAAGTGTCCGAAGGAGATATTATGTCTATGAAGGATCGTGCCGTGTGGATTGATGATATGCTAGAGTACAGATTGGATAGCCTCTTGCCTGATTTGATGGATCGCTCTGGCATAGACATGTGGATTTTGATTTCCAGAGAGTACAATGAAGACCCCGTTATGAAAACCATGTTGCCTTCCGAATGGTTGTCTGCCAGACGCCGTACGATCATGGTATTTCACAAACCAAAAGATGGGGCATTAAGTAAGATTGCTATTGCAAGATACAGTGTAGGTCGATTGCTTAAAGGAGAATGGAATATCGATGTCTACCCGGATCAATGGGAGGCTTTAATGACGTATATCGATGACAAAGATCCAATGCAAATTGGACTTAATTATTCTGATGATTTTGGATTGGCGGACGGACTGGTGAGTACCGAGTATCAGACTTTTATGGAATACCTGCCTAAGGTATATCACGATAGAGTAGTTAGCGCTGAAGACTTATCAATAGGTTGGCTTGAAACACGGTCCAAGGTCGAACTAGAAATGTACGATCATATTTGTAGTATTGGGCATGGGATATTGCAAGAAGCGTTTTCGACAAAGGTGATCACGCCAGGTGAGACAGCCACCGAAGATGTCGTTTGGTGGTTAAGACAACGTGTAAGAGAACTAGGATTGGTGACTTGGTTTCATCCTACGGTAAGCATCCAACGTGCAGATACTGAAAAGTTTGATCATTTGAGAAGTTTCTCTAAGCGACCAGAAGCACAGATCATTCAGTATGGTGATCTATTGCATGTGGATTTTGGGATAAGCTATCTAAGACTCAATACGGATCAGCAGCAACAATTCTATGTGCTCAAACCTGAAGAAACAGAAGCTCCAGCGTATCTAAAGGAAGCCTTCAAGGTATCCAATAGAGTCCAAGATATTCTGACAGAAGCATTTAAGACTGGGAAAACGGGCAATCAGATTTTAAAGGATGCATTGGCTCAAGCAGAAGTCGAAGGAATACAAGCGTCTATTTATACTCATCCAATTGGATTTCATGGACATGCCGCAGGGCCGACGATAGGTATGTGGGATAATCAAAATGGCATTCCTGGACGTGGGGATTATCCATTATACTATAACACCGCTTACAGTATTGAATTAAATTCTTCTTCCGAAATAGAGGAATGGGGAAAAATTATTAGGATCATGTTGGAAGAAGACGGCGTACATACTGAGGAGGGGTTTAGGTATCTGGATAGTAGGCAAGAGGAATTATGGACAATTCCGAGGAGTAGGTAGTTTTAACGTTTGCAGGTTAAGATGTTTTTTGCCTGAGCTTCCTGAATAAATAATCTGAAATCTAGTGAACTTATATAAAGCTTCTGCTTGTTATTTTGGTGTGGATGTCTCGAGTAACGTAGTAGTCAAATAGGCATAGCTTCTTGCTTTTTATTTAAATTCTTGGATTACCAAACAAAGAATATAATGTCAGCGAAAGTTCTAATGTTGATAGTTGCAATGATATCTTTTTCAAATACGCTATCTGGGCAGTTGGATACATTGAGCAAAAATAAATATTTGGCATTTCCTAATTGGAAGATTGGTGATGCTAAGTATATAAATGCATCTTCAACTGAAATTGAAATAGAAAATGGAGATAGTACAACTAGTGTTTCAAACAGCCATAATCTTCTAACTGTTCTTGATAAAAACAACAAGTTTTATGTTTTAGGTCTTAAACAGTTAGATTTAAATTCTTTGGAATTTAAATACTTGAAAGATCATGATGTGAATTTAAATAGTGACTTCGATTACTTAAATAAATTTACAAATAGAGTTATTTCAAGAACAATCGATCATATAATCAAAAATGTATCTTCTATCAATGGTGTGCAGTTTAAAATAGATAATTGGGGTTATTATCAGGGGTTAGAAGAAGTCATTGATTTTGATACTTTGAAGTATATTTTAGATACAGAATTGAAGAAAACGAAAGAGCTTAGTTTCTTAGCGAAAGATGAACTTGATGAATTCTCTGATGTTTTTTCGGCTCAGGAAATACTGCAAATTATTTCTGTATCTTTTTATGATAATATTCGCATTTTTCTGGAACCTTATGACCTTGCTTTATCAAAAGAAGCAATAATTGATACCATGTTCTATAATATACCATGGTTTTTAAATCCTATCGAATGTGAAAGGCGAGTAGTCTTACTTAGTAAGGATAGCGATATTCAATTAGAAATATTTTATAAATATTTGATTGATGAAAAAGATTATGTAGAAGACAATAATCTTAATGGACTCGATTTTTTCAGCTTAGAGTTGCATTCAACATATGTTTTGGATTACGAATCAAAGTGGATTGAAAAAATTAACTCTGAAACCATAAAAGTGGAAAACAATAAAATGTTTATTGATAAAACAGAGGTCATAATCCAGGATATGAGGTAGATAATGATGAATTATAAACAAACTAAATCTTCATTTTTAATTCGCTGACAAATAGTTGTCCTTGTTTTATCTTATAATCTGGTATAACGACTTCTTGTAAGCAGATGGCGCTTCACCAGTGAGTTTCTTAAACTGCTTGTTGAAATGTGAGAAGTTGTTGAAGCCAACTTCAATAGATATTTCAGTGATGGATTTATTGCCTAAGGCTATTAATCTGATAGCTTGCCTGATTCTAAATTCGTTTACAAATTGGGTGAATGTCTTTTTGGTGTACTTTTTAAAATATCGACAAAAGGCTGGCTTGGTCATTAAAGCTACTTGGCTGATTTCATCCAAACTGATTTCAGCAGTGTAGTTGTCCTTTACATACTGGTAGACTTTGTTGATCCGTTCGTCATTTTGATTTTGGATAATAAGGGTCATACCATCAGTATTGAGAACTTCATATTCCTCAGACTGTGCTAAAAATTGAAGTACTTTCAAGATGGTTAGTAATCTATCAAATGGATCCATCTTTTCCATCAGGAGCAATTCGTTACCCGCAATACGCTTGGTCTCTCCATAGAATGAAATGCCAGACTTCGCCTTTCTGATTAAATTGACAATGTCATCTAACTCTTGCATGAACTGAACCGAACTCTTAATTAGATCTTTCTTAAACTGTATGACCACCTCTTCATTGATACCTTGCAGGCCAAATTCATATCCAAAGTGGGGGATATTAGGTCCCATTAATATGAGATCACCATCATCAAATTTTGAAATGTGGTTGCCTATATAGCGATTACCGTAGCCCTCACTGATGTATACCATTTCTACTTCTGGGTGATAATGCCAGTAGGGTTTTGAGTTCGGATTCCTTTCCGTAAAACGCGTATAGCGCATGGAAGAACCGAGGTCAGGCTCTACTTTTTCTAGCCTTGGGATCAGATTGAATTTGGCTTTATTATCCATATAATATTTGGCTTATTGCAAGAATGTGTTCTAAATTGTCTCAAATATATACTAAATTAACCCAATGTGTCAATATTGAACATGTTTTGACCAAAGTAAGCGCAGAATTATTTGGCTGATGGATAGATCTTTACATCATAAATATTGGTAAACACAAAAAAATTAAATTCCATTATGAAAAATTTATTTTTAATTATTTCATTCGTTTCAGCAGTCACTTTTCAATTAGCTGCTAACAATATTATCACATCTACTTCATTAGATGTATTACCAAATCAGAAAACTATCGTATTGAATTTAGTGGGCATGGATGCAGATATAAATACATTCTCAATCTATGACGCTGCAGGCCAGTTGGTATACAGCCAAGAAGTAAACAACACTAAAAACGGTGTTAAGTACAACTTAAACAAGTTACCTCAAGGTGATTATACTATCAGAGTAGAGGCCACTAATTTCGTTGAGATTCACGAGGCGATTATTACAAAGGATAGTATCATTTTAGAAAATGTAAGCTTTCACAACAGACCTTCTCTAGTAGAGATGGGAAAGAAATTTGTTGTTAATGCAGAATTGGCTAATAATGAAGATGTACAAGTATACATTTATGATGCTGCAGGTAGAATGATTTACGATTACAAAGAAGAAGGAAATGGTAGTTTCCAAAAAACATTCAACTTAGAAAATTTAACTAAAGGATCTTATAATGTATCAGTATTAACTGACGCATTTAACATCACAAGAAACATCAGCTTATAAATGTAATGTTGGTTAAGCAATTTAATTAGGTAAGTCGAAGTTCCGAATAGGGGCTTCGACTTTTTTGTTTTAATTAGGGTTTGTAACTATAACTTGTTTGGACCCATCCTGGCATCCACATTAAAAGGTATACGGAATAGGGTTTATGGAATAAGGCACTATTTAGGAGTTGTATTCCTGCAGATAATTTCCAAGAATCAGTCTGCAGATCTCTAATTAGAAAGCGGCAGCTTCACAATAAATGTAGATCCTTTACCTAGTTGCGATTTGAGACTGATTTGTCCACCCATTTTGTTGATGATTTTTTTGCAAAGTCCTAAACCAATACCAGTGCCTTCATAATCAGCTTTTGTGTGGAGTCTTTTGAAAAAATCAAAAATAGTATCAAAGTACTGTTCGTCAATACCAATACCATTGTCTTTGAAATGAATTTCAATGAAGTTGTCTTTCTTTTTACTTGATATTTCAATTATGGGTACTTCAGATTGATTGTACTTTATGCCATTCTGAATCAAGTTTTGAAACACAAGCTTCATCTGCGTTTCATTACAATAGTAAGTAGGTAAATCTTCGGACTTGATTTGTGCTTTACTTTCTTCAATTTCTTGATATAATGCTAGTTTAACAGCTTCTGTAACTTGATTGAGATTGATGTCTTCTTTTTGGTTTTGTTGGTCATTTTGAATTTCCGAAAATTCTAGAACGTCAGTGATTAAATCATTTAATTGTCTTGCGCCAGATTTAACATAGGATAAGTATTCAGCAGTGCTTTTAGAATCTTCATTTTTTAAGTCCCTTTCAATAAGGCTCGTAAAACTTAAAATATTTCTTACCGGAGATTTTAAATCATGTGATGCGATATAGGTAAATTCTTCCAGTTCTTTATTTGTATACTCTAATTCACTGTTTTTACTTTTCAATTTTGAAAGCAATATTTGATTTTCTCTTTCATAAATGACGAATATTAGATATAGCCAAAATGCACATAAGAAAATACCAAAAATTTCATCTAAAGGATGATTATAAAGTTCAAAAAGAGGACCATTTAAATTGAGTATTGCATAGCTCAAAGTGGATATGATGAGTCCATAAGTGATTAGATAATTTCGCAGCTTTAGGTTGTCTCTAAAGAATACAAATACGAATCCTAGATTGGCGATAATAGAAGCCCCTTCAGCAAAGCCTCCTCCAACAAATATTATCCCAAAAAAATACCATGTCGGTGTTACTAAAGAATAAAACAACTTTGAAGTTGAGGCAGAAAATTTATACGCAATTATCAAATTCATTGTGAAAACAAAGGCCAGATATAAGGCAACAGCATGGTAAGCCAGCGGCGCATCGTCAATGAGACCTATTATGATATTGCTTAATCCTGCAATAGCACTCGTACTTGAGATGAGTAGGACAATCCGCTTGTAAGAATTAGCAAACTGTTTAATAGAAATCATAATAGAAGTCAATAGTTCAAGAATTGATCGCCAATAAAGTTAATGTATTATTGCTGCTTTTAAAGTATATTATCACGAACCACAAGCTAAAACATAAATCTATTATTCTCTGAATATTTTAGATATTAAAAAGCATTTGCTAATTGTGTGTCAGGGATTTGGCTTATAAGGTCAAAAGAGAAGAAAATCCATTTAACCTACATGACCATATATTACAAATGCTTCTACCTGTTGGGTATAATCAGGCAGGATCTGACAAAGGTGGTGCTCCATATGAAAGAGATAATCCCAAATCAAATGGGAGAGCGAAGTCGACGCTTCCTCTGGTAGAAGATTCATACAAATTTTATGAAAATTATGATCATTTGTAGATGCCGATAATAGCGATATTGGAAGTGCCTTGATGAGACCTTCCAAATGTAAATTGACAATTTGAAATGTTGCTATGACATTTTCTTTACTTCTATTTTGATAGTCGTTTCTGATAACCCAAGCATCTTGATCATAACCTTGGAATATCAAATGGTCTTGTGATGCCGCTCTTAAAAACCTTTGCTGATTATTGTAATCTGAATAAGGTGACCTAGGATTTCTTTCTTAGACCATTTCGTAGGGTTAAGCTTAGAGCTAAAATCATCATTACTTATGAGCGGTAATCTCTCGAGAGCCTGATCTAGTATGCTTATAAGTACTTTATCGTATGCCATACGACAGTAAAGTTATACTTTAATTATTTTCCCATTGTAATATCGGATCTAGTTCCGATTGAAAGCATCGGACGCAGTTCTGATTGCCAACATCGGACTAACTGCCTCCGTCAAGTAATCTATCCTTAAGCCCCATCAAAGTCCGATAAGGCATTTCATGAATTTTTGGATTGATGAGCCAAGGTGGAATATTTTGATTAGGTTCGGAATGGAAATAATAAGTCAGTAGAGTAGAATCATTTTTGGATTCAAGAAGAATGAAACTGACCAAATCATACACTTAAAAACTCATAAGCCCCTTTCCTCAAGTTGACCCCATATTCTATAAAAGCTTTTAGCGATGCCAAAAAATTAGCCCAACCACCAGCATTGCTTACTAACCACTTTAGATTATCATCACTCATTGCTTTACCATCTTCTTCTACTCTAACGACCGTGCTTTTGTCATTAAATTTTTCTAGTCTCATTGTAACAACAGTTTCTGGATCCCAAACAAACGAAATAAATTCGTTGGCAATGGTTTTAATATTCGTAATCGGAAATCTTTCTTCAAACTCAGGAAACTTCCACTCAAGATCTTTACCCTCATCCAAATCCCCATTACTCTCGCTAATGAAATATTGCGTCAATTTTTCCTTTCTAATAATGGCTTCAAAAACCTCCTCAATCGGTTTTGAAATTTGAAGACTAGCCTCTGATTTTAATTTCACCTTAATCTGATTTAGTAAAAAACACAATTTAAGGAATTTGAGAGTTTTGCCCTAGACTCGGCGGACTCGGGAAACTCGGTTACTCGGCGAGCTCGGATAATTTTATTAAAAAACGAAAACCTTAAAATCTTGATAAAACCTCGAGCCACTATGTTACTTCACCATCCGATGCGTCGATCGGAATCTACGCCTATTCGTCGTGACTTAACAAATTAGGACCCCTAAATCCCCGTGAAAGGAGACTTTTTATCTTAGTCATGTGAAAGAGCTTTGGTAATATGGTAACCTAATTTCTAATTTCTAATTTCTAATTTCCCACTCAACCACCTAACCACTTAACCACTTTCCCACTTAACCACCTAACCACCTAACCACTTAACCACCTAACCACTCAACCACTCAACCACTCAACCACTCACCCCTTCAACAAGTAACTAAACCGCCACCAACTCCCCAAACCTAACTTCCTCCAACTTCAACGCTTCGCCCAGAAATTTAGCAATCTCATACATGCCTTCTTTCTTCAGTTCCGATTTTTGTTCGGCAGCAGAATTGTAATTCGTATTGGTGTTGACATCATAAACCCATTTTTCACCATTTTTATCTTCGACATATTCTAGAGCACCTACGCCAATATTATTTGATTTCAAGAATGCTTGATATTTATCTAGGTGCTTGTTGCTGTAAGGTTCTAGAATTTTAAATTTATTTGATTGCGCTTGGCTGTTGGCGGGGCAGAAGGCATCTTCAATGTTGCAAGAATCAGCAGGGCATAATTCAAAGCCATTCTGGGCATCTATACTTACAGCGTAAAGAAATTCACCTCCAACAAATTCCGCTCTTACAATTCTACCATTATGAGGTTTGATATATTCTTGAACCAACCAAATGCCATCTAGAGACTCTCCAATTTGGTTTGTTTTAATCGAGTTTTCTAAGCTTTCTTTAGAATAGAATAATTGCACACCAGCCCCTTTTCCACCTCTATTGGGCTTTAAGATAAAGGGAAATTTATTAAACCTTTCAACAGCTGAAAGCAGGCTGTTCGTATGATTAGCGACTATTGTCTTGGGATGTTTTATGTTGAATTTCTGAAGTGCAATATACTGCTCGGATTTTCTCAGTTCTAACTGTAATGCTTGACGACCATTGATGACATGACGCCCGTGCCTTTCTAACCATGCTAATATATTACCAGTCATTTCAGGGGAGTAGCGGTGTCCTCGAGTATGTGCTGATGCGCTCATTCTATTATAGAAAATGCCTTCTGGCGGGGTAGCATCTAAGTCTAAGGTAAGGTCATTAATAAACCATTCTTCAAAAGGTAATTGTAGTTTTTTGAATGCTGCTCTTAATGGAATCACCCAATCATCATTTTCGTGAATTACATAGATTTTACTCATTATCTTGATTTTAGTCATAAAAAAAGAGCCTTCCCACAGATAAGCGAGAAGGCTCTTAATATTTACTTTATTAATAAATCACATACACCATTCTCTGCTTATTAAAGCACAACAGCAACAACAGCAGCAAAATAGGTTTGTATGTATAGTATTATTCATATTTGATTCAAATCTAGAACGAAAATCCATAAGAGTCAACTTTGATTTCTAAAGATGATGTCGTTTGGTGAACAAATTGGGCAAGGGGTCAAGGTGTCAAGGTTTCAAGGTGTCAAGGCGTCTCGGTGTCACGGTGTCAAGGTTTCGGGGTATCATGGTTTCAAGGCTTTTGGATTTCTCAAGTTATTGGATAATATAGCAAAATGTATTGACCCCTAGACCCTGAGTTGCCGAGGCCCTCAGAAACCGAGAAACCTTGAAACCGAGAAACCAAAAAATTATTTACAATAATTTTTTTTGCGGGGCAACCTTTCCCTCCCTATCTGCACACTACAAGGGACATTCGAAATATTTTTTAATCAATTTAAAATAACAACATGAAAATTAAAGCCTTATGGTTTTGCACAATCATGGCAGTGCTACTGGCTAGCTGTGCTAAAGATGCAGAAATTAGTGAGACAGTAACTTCCGAAACAGCTATCGAGATACGCTATGAAGACGGAACGGACATTATTGAAGCTCAAACAGATTGGATGCCTCAATCTACCAATGAACTCGAAAAAAGAAATGACTACAGAAGCTATTATTCATTCAATACTTTAACGAGAGCTTTACAATGTACAGGCTTAGACAGAGCAGTTTTTGATGGAAGAAAAACGGTATATGCACCTTCTGATGCCGCTTTCAGAACATTAGGTTACGATGAGAGAAGTGTTTGCAATATCGATAAAAATACATTGATATCTATTTTGCTATATCATGTTGTCGATGGTAAAGTAGAGAAGGATGGCTGCATAGAAATGATTGATGGTAATATTGCTCAACTTAAAGAGGGTAGCCATGGGCCAGAAATTAATGGAGCTTTAAATTATACCTCTTTCACATTATCTGGACCAGGATACAATGTTAGATTGAATGCGATCAATGAAATCTTATCAGCGCCTACTCAAAATATCGTAGGTACTGCAGCTGGTACAGAAATGTTTTCTTCTCTCGTAGCAGCAGTATTAGCAGCGGATCCTGCAGTAGCGGCAGCCTTATCAAATCCAGATGCAAGCTTTACAGTATTCGCTCCAACAAATGAAGCTTTCAGTAATTTGATTGATGCATTAGGTGTAGGAGACCTAAATGGATTAGTAGCGGCTATCGGTACTGAAGCTTTAACAGAAGTGTTGTTGTATCATGTTGTTGACGCTTGCGTCTTCTCAAATGAGTTATCAAACGGCATGCGTATTACCACTTTATTAGGTGAAGATATTACAACTGAATTTAGAAGAAAGAGAAAACCAAGATTGGTTGACAGTACTGGTGGTAAATCAAAACTAGAACTTAATGCTTTAGATATCAGAACGACTAACGGCGTTGTACATACTATTGATAGGGTGTTGATTCCTAGTACGATATAGGAAGCTTAAGTCTAAGCTTAAAGGAAATGTGAAATGTAAAAGAAGGTGAATTGTTATAGGATTGTATCTATAATTGATTTGCCTTCTTTTTTTATAATTGTTCCATTATTGGTAAGCGTATCTAAGAAATACTGAATTTATAACCCACTTATATTAAACTTATACTTAAGCTTGACCTTCAACTTAATCTTTGTTGATCTCCCTAATAACCACAAAAGCCCCAATCAATGCCGGCAAGAAAATAAGAAAGCTTCTATGCATCAAAATGAACGATGCTAAATAATCTTCAGATAAAATACCTGCCATCAATCCTCCGAGACTTATCTCAGCAATACCACTGGCACCAGGGCTTGGCGCAAAATAAAGTAGTAGAAACACCAAAGCTTGAATAGCAATAATGACTAAGAAATCTGCTTCTACGCCGAAGGCAATGACAATAAAATAAGCAATCAAGAATTTGTTGAAATACAAGATGATCGTAATAAGAAAACTGTACAGTACCAGTTGAGGTTTTTTGGATAGAAGTTTAGCGCATTTGTTACGGTAGTCTACCATGGAGGTTTTGGCTTTTTCTCCAAAAGCACGCAGTTTGTCTTTCCATTTACTATTTAGACTGCCCACTAAAGTTGATAATTTGAATATCAACCAGCCAATCGTTTTTGGAGAAAAAAGGGCAACGATGACAACGATGAATAATGTTCCGAATATCGAAAAGCCAAATTTCGCTAATTGCGAAATGAAGCCTTCTGGAATCTTTTCAGAAATAATTTGATAAGCAAACAAACCAGAAAGTGGAAGGAATAAAATAGTAGACACCCAATTGATAAAACTTATTGTAATCGCATCCGGTAACTTCACCCCGTTTTTATGAAAAACATAAAACTGCGCTAGGCCTCCTCCTGATTGAGATGGCGTTACCGCCCCCATAAATATATTCGCTAAATTGGCTTTGAAGGCGACCCAATGAGAAGTGCCGGGACTAAATTCCTTCACAAAAATATGATTCCTCCAACCGCCGATAATAAGATCTAGCAGCATTAATGCCATGCATAAAAAAATATACTTTAATTCTATTTTTTGCCAAACTTCTATGGTCTTTCCTGTATTGGTGTAAAGGAAAAAACCAGTAAGTGCAATAATGGAAATGGTCACAAAAGTGATGACACCCTTCTTAATCATTTGCTTGTTAAAAAGGCGACTCTTCTCAATTTTACTCTCTGTAGAATTTATATCAGCCATCTAAATGAGATCTTATAAGATGGTATACTTCAGTTGTGCGAATCGGTTGGGGAAGGAGATCTTTTTTGTTCATTAAAATTGGGACATGGATGTGTTCTTTATGTAAAGATCCATGCGAACCTAAATGTTCTGGGATTTCCCAAAAGTCTCTAAGATCATAACCAACATTGGCACTTACGACAACATCTCCGGAACGGTGACTGGCAAATAATTGTTTGATCTGCACAAATGCATCAGGGTAATCTGAATCAAAGCAATAGTCAAATGCTTCTTTATCATTAAGCCACTTATTGGTGTTCTCTAAGCCTAATGGATTAGCAGTAATGGCTTCATAGGACATTTGACCATCTTTGACCTTTATTAGGGCTTCACCATCTTTATTGATCACAGAAATGTCGGTTGCATTTTTTCTTGTCAGTATAAAATCAATAGCCTCGTTTTCCACAAAAGCTGTCAAAGCTTGGCCATGTTTTTTCATCAATTGATCTGTAAAATAAAAACCTTCTTGGTCCAAAAATGAAACGCTAGCAAAAGAGTTTCCTGATATGAAAACCGCGACTTGAGGGAATAAAGTCCATATGGTAGGATAGGCCAGTGTGCGATATCCTTGCTTTCTGAAAAACTTAGCGACATCCAAATGCACTTTAGTGGAAGTTAAACCATGGTCGCTAGCCATAACGATGAGTGTGTCGTCAAGCCAATTTTTTTCTTCTAATTTTTGAATAACCTCACCTACACTTTGATCTGCAATCTTATAGGCCTCCAACGTCTCTTCATGATCATAATGATGGTAATGAGAGTCCCAGTCGATACTTGGGAAAACAGCAAAAATGAATTGAAACTCATTTTCTATGGCTTCCATTAATCTGGCGTGACCGAGTTTGTCTACAGGGTGATGGATTTTTTTAAAATGAGCTCTGGTATACAACTTTGATTTTCCGACTCGAGTCAAATCATTTTCCTCCTCAACACCTTTGGTAATCATGTTATATATGTTCAACCCTCCTGGATAAGTTTCAAATAAAGAAGGGTAATCGGGGTTCATGTCCTCATTGAAGTACTTGGCTTCATAACCACAATAGCTTCTCATTGCATTACGACCCCATCGACCTTTCTTAAATGCATCTTTGTCGAACCATCTTATACCTGTTATATGATGATCTCCGGGGAAACTGCCACAAAGATAAGGGAGGTAAGCTGGGCCTGTTGTAGATGGGAAACAAGTGGTCCCTTTAGTATAAGAGCCTTCCTCTAGAAAGTGTTTTTTCATATTAGGAAGGTGCCCTTGTTGTGCATACTTCTGAAGTATGTCTGGCCTAGCACCATCTATAAGATAGAATATGACTCTTTTTTTGCCCATTAACAGATTGAAGGCGCAAAACTAATAGAATTGTTTGCTCGATAAGAGCTATTTATTGAATATTCGACTAGCGTCTTCGGAATCCACCATTTTGCTTCACATAATCAGGGCGAAACATAAGCCTGAGACCAAAAGTTATACGACGCATGTTATGGGAAGTTTCTATCATACTGTTTGTAGAACTATAAATTTCTATAGGTTGTGCGACGCTAAAATCTAAATTATACACAGCAAATGGGGAGATGGTGATAATATCCTGTAAGCCAATATCTAGTCCTGCACCCAATCCAACTCTTGGGACTGTAGAAGAAACGGGTTTAGATTCTATAGCGTCTCTGATATCAATAGCTTCTGCTTGGTGAAATAGCACGCCAGAAGTTACCATCCAATGAAATCCTTTAGAAAAAAAGTCTCCTTGCTTAGAGAAAGTAGGACAATTGCAATCGCCTTCAAAATCAAGTGGGTAGACTAAGGTGTTTACTTGAAATCCAAAATAGCTACGCTTAATGGATGCTGCATTAAATGTGAGACCCAGGTCATTGGTGTAGTTAGCAAAAGTTACCTCAGGCAAAAATTCAACTCTATAGTTTTTAAGTCTAAACCAGTAATTGAGTCCAAATTCTATCGAAGGCTCAGTAATTGTGAGCTCTTGACTGAAATCATCTATAGTTTTCCAAGTATTGGCATTAAACTTTGCTGAGACTCCAAATTGTGCCGATGCCACTGATAATACGACAAGATTGAGGATAATAGGGAAGATTATTTTTTTCATAAGGCACTTTTTAGGATAACGTGGTAATTATCGTAAAGATTATGAGATAAAGCTAATTATCTTTGTGCACTAATGAAAACGAAGACAAAGCAGAATAAGGTAAGTGTCATCACTTTGGGTTGTTCTAAGAATCTTGTTGATTCAGAAAACCTAATTACACAGCTAAAAGCTAATGACTACAGCGTAGAGCATGATACAAAATCAGAAGATGCCAATATACTCATCATTAATACGTGTGGGTTTATTGACAGAGCCAAACAAGAATCAGTCGATACGATACTGGAAGGCGTGGAATTGAAGAAATCTGGGGATATCGAAAAGTTATACGTCACAGGTTGCCTTTCAGAACGCTATAAAGCAGATCTTGAAAAGGAAATACCATTAGTAGATGCTTATTTTGGAACAATGGAGCTGCCCGGTTTACTGCACAAACTCAATGCGGATTATAAGCATGAACTAATAGGCGAGCGAAGTATCACGACCCCTCAGCATTATGCTTATTTAAAGATATCTGAAGGCTGTAATCGGACCTGTTCTTTTTGTGCCATACCATTGATGAGAGGAAAGCATATCTCGCAACCTATAGAAGCGTTGGTTAAGCAAGCTAAAAATTTAGCTAAGCATGGTGTTAAAGAATTAATCTTAATCGCACAGGAGTTAACATATTATGGTTTAGACATTTACAAAAAGAGAGCGCTAGGTGATCTTTTGAATGCACTTTGTGAAGTAGAAGGTATTGAGTGGATACGCTTGCATTATGCTTATCCGAGCAAATTTCCTTTAGAGATTATTGAAGTCATGAAAGCGCAGCCCAAAGTCTGTAATTATTTAGATATGCCATTGCAGCATGCAAGTGATCCCGTTCTCAAAGCAATGAAAAGACAGATCACCCAAGAAGAACAAATAGAGTTAATTAAAAATATTAAAGCGCTTTGTCCAGAAATCGCAATGCGAACAACCATGTTAGTAGGCTTTCCGGGCGAAACGGAAGAAGACTTTCAGACTTTATGCGATTATGTGCAAATGATGGAATTTGATCGATTGGGCGTATTTCATTATTCACATGAAGAAAATACATCCGCGTTTGAATTAGAAGACAACATTTCTGATGAAGTGAAAGCGGAACGTGCAGCGCGATTGATGGAAATTCAAGAAGATATTTCTTTTCAGAAAAATTTGGCGAAAATTGGTTCGACTTATAAAGTGCTTATAGATCGGAAAGAAGGCGAATACTTTGTTGGACGGACTGAATATGATTCTCCAGAGGTAGACAATGAAGTGCTGATAGATGCCAAAACCCATTTCGTTAGGGTAGGAGACTTTGTTATGTGTGAAATCACGAATGCTGAAGCATATGATTTATATGGAGTGCCTGTTTCGTAAACATTATTGCTGAAATCTTATTTATAGAGTGTAATTTATCCAATGGAGTCTAACTCTCTTTTCGCAAGATCTATTCATCCCTTTAAGCAAGCCACCACTATACTGGCTTTCTACATAGTATGCAATATCTTTGTGTGGGCCTTTGTGTCTGCTGGCGTGCTCGATAAAAATCCAGTTCTATATTGGGAAGCGGGTTTTACCTGTATAATGATTTATGTCATTTTCAGCAGTGCGCTATGTTTTTCGTATAAGAACAAAATGCAGTATTATACGTTTGCTTTGATAGCCTTTGCCATCATGGTGGTGGTGACCGGATTCGGTGCTTATTTTATCTCTGGTTTAAGTATCGATGAAGTACACCATGGATCATTTAGGTGGCTATATATAGTATTTACATTCTCTTACTTAGTGCTTCTGACAATAGTCAATGCGATGTCAAAAATCATCAATTATGCTAGAAAACAAGATGCAGCACTAAGAGGAGAGCAAAAGTAACTTAGAATTATGAAAGCATTTATTGGATTGATTTTTATGTCTCTTTCTTTAATGGGCTCTTGCCAAACAAAGAAAGAAGTAGCTAAAGTTGATAACGCTAATCCTGAATCCATGGAAAATACCGCAGAAAATCCCACTTGGTTTAAGAAGGTTGTTAAAACTGAAGCTGAATGGAAAGCCCAACTCAATGATCAGGAGTATTATGTGTTGAGGCAAGCTGGAACAGAGCGCGCCTTTACAGGAGAATATTGGGACAATAAGTTGAATGGTGTTTATTCATGTAAAGCTTGTGGACTGCCTCTCTTTTCATCAGACACAAAGTATAAGTCTGGCACTGGATGGCCAAGTTTTTACGAGCCGATAGCCAAAGATGCTGTGGGTGAAGATGTGGATTACAAAATTGGATACAAGCGTACTGAGGTTCATTGCGCTAGATGTGACGGACACTTAGGTCATGTCTTTGAGGATGGACCTGAACCAACGGGTTTACGCTATTGTATAAATTCAGTTTCCTTATTCTTTTCTGAAATTGTTAGAGGCCAGTAAAGTAATTGTTGACTATTATTTGAGATGATTTTAACCTTACGTTATAACTACTCAAATGCCACAACATACTTATTCTTCTTCCCATTTTCAACCATCAAGTATTTGTCCTGTAACAAAGAATCTGGTTGAATAACTAAAGCGTTGTCAGATATCTTAGCCTTGTTTAAACTTACAGCATTACCTTTAATGGCCCTTCTAAATTCACTTAAAGAGCTAAATAATGGGGCATGCTCAGTAACCAACTTGTCAAAGTTTAATCCCCCTGATAAGACATTTTTACTTACCGTATAACTTGGAATCTCATTACTTACCATACTAAGGACCTCAGAACTCATGCCCTTCAAAGTATCTGCATCTAATTTCTTATTGAATAAAACTTCAGATACGTTTTTGACTGCATTAAAGTTTTCAGCTCCATGAATACGTTTTGTCAATTCTTCAGCTAATAGGAGTTTTTGCGCTCTCTTGTCCTCTCCTAAATCTGCTTCCATTGTCTCGACTTCTTCTCTTGATTTTAAAGTAAAATATCGCGTAAACTTAGGTATGTCGGCATCATCAGAATTGATCCAAAATTGATAAAACTTATAAGGCGAAGTTAATTTCGCATCCATCCATAAATTACCTTCTTCAGACTTGCCAAACTTCTTCCCATCTGATTTTGTAACCAGCTTACTTGTAACAGCATAGGCCTTTGCATCAGTTAAGTTACGTCGAATAAATTCTGTCCCGGAGGTAATATTGCCCCATTGATCAGAGCCGCCCATTTGAAAATGGCAATTGTCTTGTTCGTATAAACATTGGAAGTCGTATGCTTGAAGCAGTTGATAAGAAAACTCAGTAAATGATAATCCTGAATCCAATCTGTTTTTGACTGAGTCTTTGGACATCATGTAATTGACAGTTAATGTTTTACCGACTTTCCTAAGAAAATCTAAAACATTCATTTCTTTATAGAAATCCAAATTGTTTCGTAGTATAGCTTGGTTGCCAGAATCTCCAAATTCTAGATACTGCTCCATTTGCTTAACCTGAAAGGCAAGGTTCGAATCTAATTCTTCATAGGACTTTAGTTGTCTTTCTTTATCCTTTCCAGAAGGATCTCCAATTCGACCAGTTGCACCACCCATAAGCACTACGGGTTTGTGACCCGATTGCTGCCAAAGCTTTAAAACCATAACTTGGACATAATTACCAATAGTTATTGAAGGTGCCGTAGGATCAAATCCAATATATCCTGTACACATGCCCTTTTCAGTGGCTTCTCTTGCTCCAGGCGTCATATCATGAAGCATACCTCGCCATTCTAATTCCTCGAAAAAATTCATATCTCTTTAATTGAAAAGCAAAATTAAAAATATGCTTTAGAACAGGTCGTCTTTTGAAAAGCTATTCGGCAACAAATGACGAATTCCTTCAACTTTTATAGTGCCTACATTCTTGGCACTTAAATACATTGTAATAGGGTGGTTTTGCCTCATTTCAAATTCTTGAATGACTTGCCTACAGGATCCACATGGCATACACGGTGACGATAACGCTTTATGAGGATTGTGAGCAGTAATAGCTAAAGCTTTGATCTTGAATGCTTTCTCATAACTTCCTAGATTATATAATGCGACACTTTCTGCACATAAACCAATGGGGTAAGATGCATTTTCTTGATTGCATCCAGGATAAATGGTACCCGAATCAGAAAGTACTGCGGCACCTACATAAAACTCGGAATATGGCGCATAAGCCAAGTCTAATTGCAATTCTGCCTTTTGAATTAATTCTTGAATATCTTGATCTAAAGTATCAAGTGCCAATATTTCCTCGTATTCAAAGTCGAAAGGTGTACCCATAACTAGTGATCTTAAGGCAAAATTACGTGTTATCACACTTAGATGTTTAATTTTGCGATCCGCTATGGCAATACTGATAGGAGGAAGTCCAAGTACAGGCAGTTCATTACTCAGGCGAATATTGAACAGACATTCAATGATTTTCTGTGGTTCAGAAACTTCATTGTTTTCTAAAATGCCTTTGTATACCCATTGGGATACAGCGAAATTCCGATTAACTAAAAAAGGCTTCAAAGCCATGCCTAATGCTGGCTGGAGGCATTACAGAGCTATCGATATCGAAGCAGATTATGGTTTATCTATTCAGCACTTAAACGAAATTCTTAGACGTGCAGATTCCTTCTCTGATTTTGTCAGGTCATTTTATAAGCCTGTTTTAGCAAAGTCCAATAAGCTTATTTGGGCTGAAAAAACACCATCGAATGCGTTCACTTTATATGCATTTTCAAAGGCGTTTCCTCAAGCTCAAACCATTCATATCGTCAGAAATCCTTTGGATAGCATAGCATCATTAGTTCAAAGAGGCGTGCCTATCTATGATGCGATTTGTGTTCATTTATTAAGCACTTCAGAAGCATTGAAACTTAATGTGAGTGATCGGCATTATTTAATTAAATATGAAGATCTTGTCACCAAGCCAAATCAAAGCGTATCTGATTTATTAAAATTTTTAAAGCTCAATATGGAAGACCATATTTTAGAAGCTAATGATCAAGAGGGGGGTGTGGTGACGATGCAAGGATGGAATTATAAAGAAACAGGAGCTATCGGTTCTAAATCTATTAATAGGTTTCAAAAATTAGATGTTAACATTCAAAAGAAAGTTTTAAGCTACATTTCTGCAATAAGGTCTACTCTGAATCCGGAAATTGATTCTGTTGCAAAACTGGCTGAAGTATTGGGATATCAAAATATTGAAATCCTATCTCCAGATAAGACTACAATCCAAGAGCTACGGTCTATAAAACGTTGGGACGTACTGAAACGAACAATAAAACAATCCTATTATTCAAGTAAAAACTATCCGATCAGCATCAATGGGTAAACATCTTCATTTTAAGAAATATCTAAGTCGACATGGAGATTTTGAATCTAATTCAAGAGAGCTTGAAAATGTCGTTGCTTACTATAGAGATGCAACAAAAGATGATGAATTAAGAGATCCCGTAAAAGATGCTCGTCGCTTATTAGAAGGGGAGCCCATCCAGTATATCTGTAATAAATCATTTTTTTATGGATTGGAATATTATGTAGATCCCCACGTCCTCATCCCCAGACCTGAAACGGAAGAACTGGTCCATTGGGTATTATCAGAGCATAAAAATCAAGAAGGCCATATTTTAGATATAGGTACTGGGAGCGGCTGTATCTTGTTGACACTGCTTTATAAAAATCCTTCATTTAAAGGCATGGGAATTGATATCTCAGCAGATGCACTAAATGTGTTTATGGTTAATAATCAAAAACTAAACACAAATGCCAAAGCTAAAGAAGTAGATATCCTTAATGATCATCTAACAGCCTTCAATAATCAGTTTGATATCATTGTTTCGAATCCCCCCTATATTCTTAAATCTGAAAAGCCAAGAATGGGTGAGTCCGTAGTAAAACATGAGCCCGAAGAAGCACTCTTCGTCAATAGTAATGACCCATTGATTTTTTACAAACATATAATTGATATTGCACCCCATTTGCTGAAGCATAACGGAAGTTTATATTTTGAAACCAGCGATTTGTATCATAATGAACTAAAAGCATTCTGCGCTGCATCTAATAAGCAAGCAACATTTCGAAAAGACCTACAAGGCAATATGCGTATGCTTAAGGTCAGTTATTAGTAATGTAGTTAAGTTGTTAAGTTGTGAGTGGTGTTTTATTGCCACAAAACTGAGCTATTTTGAAATTCTCTGCATCTGCTATTCGAAGTCTCCAGACTTCGAATCAATTTGACAAAACATCATATAAGGTCAGCAAAATAAAGGCATGATTTTAATCCCATGATCAATCCTAAAGCTATAGACTTTAAGCCGTCTTGGACCCATCCCAGCCTTCCCTTAGTAGGAAAGGAGTTTAAAAAACTGCATACGAAAAAAGAAGTCCCCTTGTAAGGGGATTTAGGGGTCCCAAAACGGTCAACGTTATTAAGGCAAAGCCACACAAAAAACCGTACCCCGTAAGCCCCATACCCTAAACCGAAACGCGTGCAACAAGTTTCCCTATGCGCCAGATTTCTTTATATCCTTAGCACCTTTCTTTTTGAAGTACTCAATAATCTTATCTCTTTTGTCTCCCTGAATGATGATCTCACCATTCTTTTGAGTACCACCAACACCACAGATAGATTTTAGATCCTTCTCGATGTTTTTCATCAAGGCGTTGGTCATTTTAAGACCTCTTACTATAGATACAGGCTTACCACCTCTACCTTTCTTTTCTAGATGTACTCGAATAGTAGATTTACTTATAAAATGATCAGGTTTGTCCATTTTTTCTTCTTTTTCTTCAGGTGCATTTTCAGGATTTCCAAGTTTTTGGAAAGCATCCCAGCTCAATGAATTGTTTTTATTCTTTGACATAAGACTTGTTAATTAATGCTTTGAGCAAGTGATTGACATTTGCGAAATGCGCCGATTTTGTGAGCCCTTCACCTGCTTTTGCAAAATAAACGCTTTTTTACATATAAAATCTTTTTTCCCTCTTTGGAGATATCTCCTTGGCTTATCGCCTAATACGCATAGTGGTTTTTTATCATATGTAAACACATTACACATAGTCATAATGTGAAAGCCCTTTTGGAATAAATCTTGGTTTTACATGCCTGTTGAAGCAGGTCATGGTATATCCATACCTCAAGTGCCTGTTTTGAGCAAAAACGAATACATATGAATACAATTTTTTTGACAAATCTTATTGAAATGATTCAGAGAAAGAGTGTGTTGACCTTAATGTCTTTTTTAATGGTATTAAGTTTATCCGCACAAGCTCCGACAGTTTCCTACTTCTGTAGTTGTGATGATGCTTTACCAGATGGATTTCTGGAATTTCAAATCACAGTCAATGGAAACGCTGCTGGTGAAGTTTATACTATAAACAATCCACAGTCTATTTTTCAGAGCATCAGTCCGATGACGCCATTTGCTAACCCAACGACCATTCCGGCAAGTATGGCTGATCCTACAATGTATGTGATCAGTGGTTTTGCTATGAGCACGGTATTGCCTTCAGTTGAAGTGCGTAACGCTGCTGGAGATATGGTTCCCATAGACATGATCACATGTATGGAGCCTGAGGCTACATTAGATGTGATGGGCAGTCCTGGTCAAACAGAGTTTTGTGTTGGCGAGGATTTTACACTTGATTTAGAAGTGATGAAAGGAAATATTATTCCTGCCAATGTCGTGACATCAAGTATCACGTGGTCAGCACCAGGTAGTAATCTTTTTGCTGAGTCAGCAGATAAGATGATGTTGACTGTTGATTATCCTTTAAATGGGCAGTACACAATTATGGTAAGCGGAGAGACAAGTGCAATGTGCGATTTTAGCGCATCTTTCATTGCTATCGTCAGCTCTATAGAAAGTGAAAGCATGTTTACAGGCCCACTTGAAATATGCACTGCTAATGCTTCTTCAGTGAATTATCAATTTTCAAATCCTAATGTACCAGTTTATAATTGGTCTGCGGATTTGCCAGGTGTTACATTTAGCCCATCTGTAATGGGTAACCCAACAACTGGATCTGGAGCAAACGTTGCTGTTACTTTCCCAGGTACGGGTACATATGAATTATTAATTGTTAATCCTGATACTGACGGATGTACATTAAATTATACACAGGAAGTTGTCGTGTCTGATGTCTTGATGAGAGATGACTTAATAGAAGGTACAACCTTTGCTTGTCTCGGTGAAGCGGAAGAGTATACCGTACCAAATGCATCAAGTTATGCTAATATCCAGTGGTCTATATCACCTACAGCTGGTGTTACTATGGCTCCAGTGTCTGGTATGAGTGAGTTGATTACTTTAGATTTTTCTGCAAGTGGAACATATACTCTAATGTTTTCAGCTACGGATAGCGATGGTTGTCCAGTTGAAGCAACTATGGAAATCACTGCTCCAGATGATTCATCTGCTTCTTTGGCATGTAACAACTCAGTAAATATTTCATTAAATAATAACTGCTTCTTAGAATTAGATGCTGACTTTATCCTAGAAGGAGATGATGTTAATAATGATGCATTTATATTAGAAATATTTGATGTTACTGGTGATTCAATCGTGACATCTGGAATGATTACACAAGAGCAATTAGGAAATGTATTCACAGTAACGGTAAGAGAAAAATGTGGAACTAATTCTTGTTGGGGTAACCTTATTGTTGAAGATAAGTCAATTACACCTCTAGAATGTCCTACAAATCCTTACTTCACAACTTGCTTCGAATTTGATGACGCTAGTGCAACACCTCCTGGATTTCCAGTATTTGATGCATCAGTGACAGTAACTTATAATGCAGATGATAATAGCTGGTTGTTAGAGGGTTTTGATAATTGTAGTGATGCGATATTAACTGTTGCGGATGATAATGTATCTAATGATGCATGTGCTAATCCTCAAGAGATAGAAAGAACATGGACAGCAATGGACGTGACTAATGGCGCAACAACGACTTGTAAGTCTACAGTGTTTGTAAGTCTTGTAGATGCTAGTTCTATTATGTGGCCTCCAAACTGGGATACTGGTTTAGATGCTGAAAATGGTGATGTTAACCAAACAGATACAGATAATACATTCGGATCTTTAAATCCTTGTAATACTGTAGGTAGCGATTCTGGTTTACCTAACACTTCTTTGCTTTGTGGTGATGCTTGGACAACAGATGATAATGGTAATCCGCATCCTGATTGTACAGGTAGACCAACAGGATTGTTATGTGTTAACTTACAATTGATTGGTTATAAAGATGAAGTGTTGCCAATTTGTGGTGATTCTAAAAAGATATTAAGAGAGTGGACGATATGGGATGCTTGTGCGAATCGTGATGAAACACATACGCAGATCATTACAATTATGGACACTCAAGATCCAATATGTATCGCACCACCTGAAACGCAAGCATTTACTGAGGTACATGAATGTGGCGCTACTGTTTGTCTAGACCCACCGGCTGTTGCTGGCGAATGCGGTACATGGACGTATTCTGTGGCTTATAAATTAAGAGATGAAAATGGTTTGATTCCTGCACTTTTCTCTACTGAAGGTGTAGAGTTTGATCGAACTTTAAATCAATACTGTATTAAAGATTTACCATTTGATTCTGATACGTTATGGGTTAACTATATCGTAAGAGATGAGTGTGGTAATGTGACTAACGAATGTTTAACTGAGGTAGAATTATTAGATAACGAGCAACCTATTCCTGCTTGTGATTTAAATAATTCAATCACTCTAAATGATGATGGTTGTGCATTTGCTGGTCCTGGTACATTTGATGATAATTCTTGGGACAATTGTGGCATCTTCCAGACGGTCATAAGAAGAATGGATAACAGATGTAATTGTGATGTGCCAAGATTTGATTACATGCATTACTTAGGTGAGAGAGGAGATAACTATTACTACCTTTCAAAAGATAAAGTACACGCAGCAAGAGCTTTCTATTACGCACAAGCTATTGAAGGTCAACCAGTGACTATTAATGATGCTGCAGAAGGTGCTTGGTTACATGAGCAAGTGTCTGCTTTTACTAATGAGCCTTATATCATCGGATATAGAGATTTCTCTACGACGCCAGGTCTAGGATTTGGTTGGGAAGATGGTTCTAATTCAAGTTATACGAATTGGGGAGCTGGAGAGCCTAATATTGCCGTACAAAATGTGGCAGGTGTTTCTATTCAAGGATTCATTCACACATTTGTTGATGCTGATGGCACATGGGATGCGGAAAGAAGAAATTTCCAATCTGCTTTCTATGTGGTAGAATTACCTAAGACTGCAGAATGTGCATGGTCACAAAAAGTTAAATTCTGTTGTGCAGATGTTGCAGAAGAGACGATGGTATTGATGAGAGTTATTGATCATTTCGGTAATCATAACGAATGTATGGTTATGGTAAATGTAAGAGATCATGTAGCTCCAGTTATTACTTGTCCTTCAAATAGAGATATTAATTGTGATGAAGATTTCGATATCAATACAGCTGATTTGACTCAGTATGGTATGGCTACTGCGACTGACCTTTGTGAGGTGACTGTTGTAGAAATGGATCCTAATCACTTCCCTCAAGATTGTGGTGAAGGAACAATTATCAGAACCTTCAGGGCAACAGATAAAGATGGAAATACTACAGATTGTACACAAACATTAACAATGGTTAATCAATCTCCATTTGGATTAAATGACATCACTTTCCCAAGAGATGTTGATTATACAAATGATAGATGTACACTAAGAGATATCGATCCTGAAGTGAGTGGTGAGCCAAGATTAAGAAGTAAGTCTTGTAGCCAACCTTCAGCTACATATTCTGATTTATTATTCACAGTTGTTGATGGTGCTTGCCAAAAATTGGTAAGAACATGGACAGTTGTTGATTGGTGTCAGCCTGAAAAATCATGGAGTCATGATCAGGTGATCAAATTGATAAACACAGTAGCACCTCAGATTGATCCAGCTTCATTATCTGCTATGACTGTAAGTGATGGAGAGCTAGTAGGGCAGTGCGAAATCAGAGTTGATAGTTTGACGGCTAGCCTCAGAGATGTAAATAATAACTGCGACGATAATGTAAGATGGAGTTATGCTGTAAATTATCAAGGTAATTCTGGTGCTCCAGATGTTACTGGAATGGGTAATGATGCTTCTGGAGTATATCCTTTCGGAACGCATACCATTACATGGACTGTTATAGATGATTGTGAAAATGTAACAACAGGTACTAAGCGATTAACTGTTGTTGATAATAAAGCACCGACACCATACTGTCTATCGGAAGTAGTTGTTCCTTTAAGTCAAGATAGTTGTGTGACTATTTGGGCAAGTGATTTAGATTTAGGTAGTGGAGACAATTGTCCAAATGAAAATGTGACGCTTTCATTTAGCGAAACATCAACTGTTACAAACAGAACATTCTGTTGTGAAGATTTGGACATGGGGTCAAACGTAGGTAATGTAGAGTTAAGATTATATGTGTCTGATCAATTCGGTAACCAAGATTTCTGTACAGTTACTGTTCAAGTTCAGGATAATAGAAACTTATGTGATAATATAGGTACTGGAGCTATGTCAGCTATTTCTGGAACTATCTCTACTGAAGATTTTGAAATGGTGGATAATGTGGAGATGACTATTGAGTCTTCTGATCCAGCTTTCCCACTTAATGATATGGCCAATATGGGTGAATACGCTTTTGACGATTTACCGATGCACCAAGACTATGCTGTAGATCCGCATAAAGATGGTGATTACCTAAATGGTGTATCTACTTTGGATATTGTAATTATGCAGAGACACATCTTGGGTTCTGTATTATTAGATTCTCCTTATAAAATTATTGCAGCAGATATCGATAATTCACAATCAATAACTGCAATTGATTTAATTGAATTAAGAAAATTAATATTAGGTATCTATGATGATCTACCATTAAACGACTCTTGGAGATTTGTTGATGCAGGTCATAGATTTAATGATCCTTTTAATCCATTCCCATACCCTGAATCTATCAGAGTTCCATATCTAAACAGTATGGTCGATGATGCAGATTTTATGGCTGTGAAGATTGGTGATGTTAATGGTTCTGTAGCAGCTAATGCTCAGAGTCAAGAAATTGATAGAAGAAGCAGACAAGCTTTCGAAATTAAAGTTCAAGCTACTGCTACAGATAAAGGCAATACAAGACTACAGTTTATCTCTAAGTCTGATGTAGAGTTAGCAGGTATGCAGTTTTCACTAGATGTAGTAGATGCAGATGCAGAATTAATGGCAGTGATTCCAATGTCATTAGAAATAGGACAAGAAAATGTTGCATGGGATAAGATATCTGAAGGTCAAGTGGTCTTGAGTTGGAATGCTATAAAGGCACAGTCTGTTTACGAGGGAGAAGTATTATTCGAAATACTTGTAAAAGGTGATTCTGAAGATCTTGGATTACAGTTGTCTGATTGGCCACTTAGATCTGAATCTTACAGCATTGAAGCTGGCGATTTACAGATCAATACTTTAGAAATTGAGTCTGAAAAAATTACAAAAGACTTTGATTTCAAAGTATTACAAAATGTACCGAATCCATTCAAGGACGAAACAACTATTGAGTTCACTCTACCTAAAGCTTCTTTAGTAAGCTTCAAGGTAACAGACCAGAATGGAAGATTGGTTTATGCTAAAGAAGCGCTTTACGAAGCGGGAAGAAATAAAATGCTCGTTGAAGCACAGTCGATAAACGCAAGTGGATTGCTTTACTATCAACTGTCAACGGATAGCTATACTGCTACTAAGAAAATGATCATCATTCAGTAATCGATCAAAAAGAAAGTAGCTATGAAAAACGAAATTATTCAAAATCATCAGTATAAAACTTACATGAAAATGAATTTCATAAAAGATAAGTTTTCTATCGTCAAATCATTTTTAGCAGTCTTTGCTATGCTCTTTGTGAGTGCACAAGTACATGCTCAATGTGATAACTTAAATCTTGCTTGTAATGGATCTATTAATGTATCCATTAACGAGGATTGCTTTGCAGCCATTACAGTAGATTTGATTTTAGAAAATCCTCCATTTGATGAATTTCCTAATCTTGGTGATTACGAAATCACTCTAAAAGATGAAAATGGAGATATAATTACACCAAGTAATCAAATAGGTGATCAGTATGTTGGTCAGACTATTGAAGCTTCAGTGGCATTGACACCTTGTGGTATCAGTTGCTGGGGTAATATAGTAGTCGAAGACAAGATTGGACCTAAGTTTTGGGATTGCAATAACGGCTTTTTACCAGATCACATACTAACTTGTTCAGAGTATGGAAACGGTGATGGCCCAGCCAATCCAAGTGTTGGAGGATTTTGTAGTGTTAATGATATGGTTGTGTTCGAAGATGATACAACATCAGTGAGTTGTATGGGGGCTTATGCTATCACTATTGTAAGAACCTGGATTGCTACAGATGCTTCTGGAAACTCTTCAACTTGCCAGCAAAATATATTAGTTGAGAAAGCAGATATTTCAGATATTGTTTTTCCTGATGATTACATTATTGAAATCACTTCTCAAAATCTTTGCAATCAAGCGACGAATTTAACGCCAGCACGTACTGGAGAACCTATGGGTATCGATTGTCCGAATATTATGTATTTCTATTCAGATATTGATTATCCGCAATGTGGTATCCAGGTAAAAATGTTGAGAGATTGGTTTGTGATTGATTGGTGTACTGGGCAGACGGCTTCAGATGGTCAGATTATAAAAGTAATAGATAATGTACCACCTGTATCTGGTTGTACGATGGACACATTGTTTTTGCCAAGAGATCCTGCATCATGCTTAGCTTATCCTGTTTTAAATCCAATGGGTTTAGATGGTTTTGATAAATTTGGTGAGGTGTTGTCTTTAACAGATTGTTCTGGTCCTATAGATATTGAAGTAGGTTATTTACCAGCAGAAGCGGGTACAGATCAGCCAGTTGACGGTCCTTATAGAATTATTCAACCTAATAACAATAATCTTTATGAATTGCCTGCTATAGAGCAAGCAGCTTGGATCAGATACTGTTTTACAGATGCGTGTGGTAATTCTACAAAAGTAGACCCAACGCCAAATAATCCTGATGATGCGGATAATACATGTTGCTACTTTGAAATCTTTACGCAAGATGCAAGTCCACCCACAGCGATCTGTGAAGGCTTCACAAAGATCCCTTTATTAGCGAGTGGATTTACAGAAGTGCCAGCTGAGTCATTTGACGATCATAGTTTTGATCCTTGTGGTGAGATTTCTCACTTCATGGTAAAAAGAGAACAAACGAGTTGTACAGGATTCGCTGATGAAGCTACAGACTTTCAAGAAAGCATTCATTTCTGCTGCGCAGATTTAGGGAAGAATATTACAATTAGATTAAGAGTGTATGATGTTGATGGTAATTTCTCAGAGTGTTTAGGTTTGGCTTGTGTGGAAGATCAAGGCGTTACTTCAGTAGTTTGTATGGATGCTACAGTTAACTTGGATTGTGGCGAAGATTATACAGATAGAAGTTTGACTGGTGTGCCTAGTGGTGGATCTAATGAATGTAATAACGGTATCAAAGTAGGGGATGATCAATTCAGTTTAGCCAACTTTGATTTATCGTGTGGTATAGGAACTATCGTACGTACGGTTCGAGTAACAGATCTTAATGATCAACTATTAAGAACTTGTAGACAAGATATTGTGTTTGATGAAGATGATAATCCTACACCATTGACAGATGGCGATTATGATTTTCCTGATGATGTAACAGTGGATATATGCGATCCAAATTTCAGTATTGATCCTTCAGTTACAGGTATTCCAACGACGACTAAAACATTTGGCTGTTTGAATATTGCTATCTCTCATGAAGATAGTTCACCTTCGATCAGCAATACTTCTGGTGTGTGTTATTTTATAGAAAGAACATGGAGAGTAGTAGACTGGTGTAGATATGATCCAGCTAATCCAGATGAGCATGTGTTGATTGGTACACAAAGAATTACTATTACGAACTCTTCTGTGCCAACATTCAATTGTCCTAATTCAAATCTTGAGTTTACTGCAGTAGCAGGTGCTTGTGAAGCACAGGTAGATATAGCTGTTGATATTTCAACTACTTGTAATGCGGTTCACGTTGGTACATGGGCTATTGATGAAGATAATAATGGTAGCACGGATCAGACAGGTACAGGATTAGAAATTTCTGGCGTATTTCCTGTAGGGACGCACAAAGTAACTTTCTCGTCAAATAATGAATGTGGCGGAGGTCAAGCTAATTGTGTTGTTACTTTTGTTGTGAAAGGAGATAGAGGTCCACTTCCAATATGCCAATCAAGTATTATCGTTTCATTAGGTGTAAGTGGCACCTTAGAGGTGTGGGCTAGTGATTTTGACTTTAAAAGTGAAGGCGGTTGTGATGGCAACGATGACTTGACGTTCTCATTTGTAGCACCAACTGATTCTGCATACCCTCAAACTAATCAGACATATGATTGTACAGATATTCCAAATGGTGTAGCTGCAGCATTGCCTGTAGTAGTTTACATCGTAGATGAGTCAGGTGCAACATCTTCTTGTTTTTCAGAAATTGTTATCCAAGATACACAAGATGTTTGTATGGATCAAACATCCAATACCACAGTAGGTGGAAATGTGTTGACGGAATTTCAAGAACCTATTGAAGAAGTTATGGTAGGTCTCCATAATATGACTATGAATGAGTCTGTAATGGATATGACCACTACTAATGGCGAATTTGCATTTGGTGAAGTAGCGTTTTATGATCATTACGAGCTGTATCCTGAAAAGAACGATGATTACTTAAATGGTGTCTCTACTTTAGATATCGTTTTAATCCAAAGACATATTCTAGGTCAGCAAGTATTAGATTCTCCTTATAAAATGATTGCAGCAGATGCTGATAAGTCTATGAGTGTAACTGCTGTGGACTTAATAGAGTTGAGAAAGTTGATTTTAGGAATTTATAACGAATTGCCAGAAAATGATTCATGGGTGTTCGTTCCTGAGGCTCAAGAATTTGTTGATCAGATGAACCCTTGGGAATATGATGAAGAAATAAATATCCAAAGTCTTTACATGTCTGAAATGGAAGCTGACTTCGTAGCTGTTAAAGTAGGTGATGTTAATAACAGCGTTGCTTTGAATGCTTTGACAGAAGGGAAAATTGAAAAGAGAAGTAAGGAAACACTTTTCTTAGAAATTGAAGATCAGTCATTCGTAGCGGGTGAATTAGTACCAGTATCTTTTAAAGTAGATAGAGATCATGAATTAAGTGGCCTACAATTTACTTTAGAATTTAACCATAATGACTTATTGTTTGTAGGGCTTGATGGCCAAGCGATTGATATGACTCAAAATAACTTTGCATTACTTAATAACTATAATGGCGTGATGACTTTCAGTATTAATGAAAGTACGGGCATTACTCTGAATGCTGATGATGTTTTATTCACAGCATACTTCGAAACTAAAACCAACGGAAAGTTATCTCAAAACATTGACGTCACATCACAAGTTGCAAGAGCTGAGGCTTACTCTACAGAATTAGAAGTAGGGGAGATTGACTTAGTATTTAGAAATTTATTAGATGCAGAAGGAGAACAGTTAGAAGTTTTCCAAAACGAACCCAATCCATTCAGCAACGAAACAGAGATCGCATTCTACGTACCTAACGATGAATTGGTATCTCTAAAGGTGATTAACGCTAATGGACAAATAGTAACAGAAAGGAGCCAGCACTTCAAAAAAGGCATCCATTCATTCAGATTGAATTCAGAGGATCTAAACGCTACTGGTGTATTGCTTTACAGAATAGAAACTGAAACAAGCAGCATCACAAGAAAAATGATCCGCGTAAAATAAATGTGTTTTTTTGTGTTCGTAAAGAGGCTGTCTCAAATTACTGATTCAGTCTCTTTTTTTGCAAGTATCTGGCT
>JAHDIN010000015.1:0-12506 GCA_020630775.1 Saprospiraceae bacterium
CCTTCGGGTTATGAGCCCGACGAGCTACCAACTGCTCCACCCCGCGATGTTATTTACCATTCCTTTTGAATGGGACGCAAATATATAATTAATTTTCTTAACAAATGGTTCAAATTGAAATTGAAGTATTTTTTTTGGTTTAGGGCAAAAAGAAGGGGCTAAACACTGCGCTCAACCCCGTCAACTTATTTTAAACCCGAACTATACGCTAGAAAATCTATTACGATCTTAAATTGCTGCAAATCAGAAGCTTCGCCAACTTAAATTCTCTAACCATAACGGTGCTATGCTTTTCGAATATAAGTCGCTGATTTTTTGCACTTTAAAATCTCATGACGAAGTTCTAACGCATATTCGGGTTAAACCACAAACATTAGTCTTTGATTAATAATTTGCCAGTTTGTACTTTGTTGTCTAATCCAATTTTATAGATATACATGCCATTTAATAGATGATTAAGTGGAATAGTTTGTTCTGTAGATCTGATCAAAAGCTGACCCGTAACATCATACAATTCGAATCTGTAATCACTGTAAATAGCATCTTTTGCTAATTTGATATTCAATATGTCTGAAGCAGGATTTGGATAAACTTCAGCAACAGGTACATCGACAAGGTCTTCGACGCCTACACCAATAGATCCTGTAAAAATGCCGTCGATTAAAAACAATGTACGTGCATCATTTACAATCCAAGATTGCAACTCTGTAGATATACTGAAAACATCTTTAAGTGTCGTATTCTGTAGTGCTTCAAATTCTAGAGTTAAAATAGGTGTATCTGTTGTGATCATTTTCGAACTACCATCGAAATTATAGTTCAAAATCAAAATCTTATTATCGCCTTCTAAATTCCACTCAATTTCACCAAAAGCATCTGTTGATCGTACACCATTCATTCTTAATACGTTTTCATCAAATTCTAAGTGTATTTCAGCACCTCTTGCGTCTATATCCCTTCCGAAATAAAGCGGTACACTATATGTTTTACCACTGCTGATCAGAAGGTCCTCTATATAAATACTTTCAAAATCAAATTCTTCAGGCGACTGAGATAGTATGACATTATCATCAATATCGCCTGGCTTTATGCCTATGTAATGTGCTTTTACATCAATTCCCGATTCCGTTGTTGTTGTTTGATCAACGAATGTCCATGCTGTGGACCCTGTTGTATTGAGACCTAAAATAACTCTAGACAACTCAATCAAATCTAACGTACTGACATTTCCATCTTGATTGAAATCAGCAGCTAGTAATTCCAGTTCTGACAATTCGATATCGCCTACCAAATAAGAACGAATCAAAAGCAAGTCATTAATATTCAAGCCATTCCTTGCAAAATCATCCTTTGCAGGATCTACTTGATCATCAGTAAATGCTCTACCCTGCATATTAGTGGCATTAAATCCGTCAACAATTACATTTGGTATTGGACGATTATTGATCGTATTTGCAGTTACAAGATTTGAGAAGTTCGTTAAATCTACAGTGATTTTTTGCGTGTACAACCACTCATTTCCTACCAAACCCGCATTCGTTACCGTCCAATCTCTTTCAATCACTAAAGTCATTGGTGTCAAATCACCTACTCTATCTAAATAGGTCATCGAATAAGTTTGCGTAGAGTCATAAAAAGTTGGCTGAGCATCTAACGGATCAATATTACTAGACGTTATTAATTCCAATGGAGAAATTCTGTGATCATTGATCTGTATATCATTCGGCCATTCGACATCATCCTCCAATGTATGACCAGAAGCACAATCGCCTACAGGTGCAGATCTAGGTAAGGTATCACATATATATTCGCCCGCCTCATAATTAACGAGAATTTGGTCATACTCATAAATATTTGCAGTTAGCCAATCTAATAAAGTCCATTTTCTGATTATCTTAAAAAACATATCAGGATTATTCGTCGTTGGAAAAACAACGTCTTGATAAGCATAAGCTAAATTCGCACAATCACCTTGTACAACAGAAGGATACACATCAGACTCTGTTATACCTGGTAAAGTCAATAAGTTTTCAGGCTCGAAAATCGATAAATCATTATTTTCAACAGGCTTGAAAAAAGCTAAATATTGTGTTGGCCAGATAATATCATTCTCCTCTATTGTACAATTGCCTTGATCGTCTAAAACTACAGTGGCCCAGCAATTTGAGAAGTTATCATTCTCATCCCAAACATAAACTGTCACAGGGATTTCGCCATTGGCATTAGCATCTGCTATCGTATAAGTATTAGAAGATGTATTAGTCAATGCATTGTAAGTAGGATCGTTACTTGGATTGACTGCGCTAAAAGTATATCGTAAGTCATTAGGTGAAGTACAATTATCAGTACTGCCTCCATTTATATCTAAGGCAAATAATTCTACTTGCCCATTGGTAGGGACCACTGCTAAATTATTAATACAAACTGCGATTGGCGCTGTATTATCATTAACACAATTTGATTGCCCCCCAATTGTAATCGAACCCGGTGTCAAAATATATTCTACAACCGAAGCATCTCGAGAAACTTCAAAAGCTGTAGGTTGATCAGAAAATCCAATGTTTGATGACTCTCCATTCTGCCCTACTGCATCAAAACAAATCTCTACCAATGTAGAATTATTACTTAAACTTGAAGGTGTATTACCCGTTTGATCAAACCAAACAAAAGATAATTTACCTTCTAAAGCATTGGCAAAACTGCTATCATTTAAACCAGGAAGCCCAAAGTTTTGAGTATGTGAAAAATTAACCACATCATTATCCCAGCTCACCGTACCTTGAAGACCAGTAATATTTTCAAAATTTAAAACCTTGAGCGGCATACATACGGTTTCACCCGCAGATACATTCTGATTTGTAAAGTAAAAATTAGCCTTATCAGAATTATTTCCTGACTGCTCTACTAACCTCAGATTTACTGTACAAAAATCTGATTTACCCGCATTATCCCAAACATATACATCTACTTGCACGAAACCATTCCCATCAGCATCTGCCATAGTAAATATTTTAGACGAAGATCTTGCATTGGCATTGTAACTGCTATCATTAGTAGGAGCTGTATCTGTAAATGTATATCTTAATTGATCAGAAGATGTACAATCATCAAATGACCCAGCATTAAAATCTATAGCCCATAACTCTACTTGTCCATTTGTCAATAATGCTGTAGACAAATTGATACAATATGGCGTAGGATTATCATTATCCATATTAGAATCTGAAACCGTGAAGTAGCTGGTAATTTGAGTAATGTTACCACATAGATCAGTAATTGTCCATTCTAAACGATGCTGGCTATTAGGTTGAGAAATCGTTTCGTTGATAGGTACATTAATGACTTCTGAAGTTGTTCTTCCTTCATAAGTATTATCAATAACACCATCATCATTTATATCTAGATCTACTGACCAACCAAATTCATTACTCGGACAATCACCGTCATCAATAGTAATAGATGCCGTAAATTGAGACGCACCACAATTAGACAATACAAAATTTTCTGCAACTAGATTTGGAGATTCTACATCAATTTGCTTGACGATTTGTACATGTCTGAACACCCCAGGGTTATTCATATTCTGAGGATCATAAGCACACCAATCAATAACAGTATAGCTATTTAAAATCTTTAAACACGCATCGCTTTCAAAAAAGAATGTATCAGACTCAACTGTGAAACCAATAAGTGCACAATTACTTGCTGTCCACGTGGGTTCAAATACTGTTGGCTCTAAACAAGTGACATCAATATCTTGAGGCCAAACGATATCACTTTCTTGCAATGTTGCACCAGCATTATTAATAGCAATAATTTGCTCACAATCAAACCCTGCAGTCGACCAACTTCTCAAAATTGATCCGCTACCACAAGCTGCATTATAATCTTCAAATACGTCAACACCATCAATTGTATAAACATCATCTAGGTCGCCGTCATTATTCTGATCATAACCCTGAAAATCTGTGTAGTTAAGTGAGCAATTATTACCAATTTGCACATTGCCTAATACAGCAAGGTTATCTAAACTTGTCTCACAATCAATAACAATATCATCAGGGCAAGTTAGATTAGAAGGATCAACATCCTTGAGTTCCACCCTGATCGTTGTCCAAGTTGAATTGAAATTACCTGCTTCATCAGTGGCTGTAAGAAACACTTGATTATCACCAATATTATTGCAATCAAATTCTACAAACTCTGGAGATAAGGTAACATTAGAACAACCATCAAAAGAACCATTATCTATAGTTGCTGCATAAACTTTTGCAGTATATCCTGCACTTGGATCATTAGGATCAGCAGTCAGATTTACAACAATATTTTGAACAGCTACAACTACTGGAGGCGTTTTATCCTCTAACAAAACCCTACCCCAACATGTATTACCTGTTTGCGTATCTGTAACTGTATATTGAGTCTCTACATTTAATTGATCAAAAGTTGTAGGCACTAATACCAAAGTAGAATAATCATAAGGCCCACCTTCAAGCACTGCATCTAAGTCTAGAGTCGCACTGCACTGCCATGGATCAGCTGATACATTGATAAGGTCATTACAAACTAATGTGCCATTACCATTGCCTCCTCCGGAACCATCGCAATAGCCATTTCCATCTAATAGCTGGACTTGACCCCAGCAGCTATTTCCGGTTAAATTATCCGTGACAGTATATTGGGTTATACCTAAATCATCGCAAGTCAGCTTTTCAGGTTCAATAGTTAATGTAGTATAATTATAAGGTCCGCCTTCTAAATACATATCTGCACTTGCCACAACAAATTGTTCTTCTGGCAAGGAAACGATCACTTTATCGTTGCACGACAAAGTGGCATTACCACTATTACAATCTGGACCACTTACTTGAGCTGCAAAGGAGTTGGTACATAAACCCCTTAAGTTACTATTGCCATCCAATACCTCTACTACTATGCCAGGTGCATCATAAATAAGTAAGGATGATGCTGCACATAATGGACCAGTCGCTCTTAATCTTATTGTAAATAGCAAATGGTCATTTGGCAAATCTAATCCTAAAGTTGAGGCAGAAAACCAGGACATCCTTAACTCACCATTTTGAATAGAGTTAAAGGAGATAGTAGACAGACCAGGTAAATCTGTACTTACATTAGTAACTGATTCAAACTCAAATACTGAAGCATCCCAAATGACGGGAAACTGAACAGCAACGATATCTGAGAAATTAGAAACACGCACATCTACTTCTACAACCTCATTGGTTTCTACCAAAGCATCAACCGAAGAAAAAGTCACCAGTAGATCATTTGATTGACTCCAAAGAGAAGAACATAATGCGCATAGCAATACAATGGAAGTGTAAAAATTCTTCATTATTAACGAAATTAAGTTTAATAATTACCGCCTTAGATAGTAGCTCAATTTAAGCTGAGATACCAGACGCGTATTTTTGATATTGTAAAATGAATTGGTTTTTGTAAATGAATTTGGATTCGAAATTAAATCCGTTGACCACCCTAAAGCAAATTGATTCCAGTGATAATTTAAGCTGAATCCTCCACCATAAGATAGACCTATATTTGAATTATAAATATTAGATTCTCCTCGACTAAATCTTTGAATGTCCGGTGTATTTAAATCATAGTAATAACCTGCATGACTGGCATTCAAATTATATCGTAATTGACTTTGCAATCCTACACTAAACTTCTGATTCAAAGACCACAACTTACCAAGACCTAGACTTAGATCTATTAATTTATGTCTACGGTTCCAATCTAAATTATAGTCGACTTCATACTGCACATCAATCAAGCCTGTGTTGTTAGTGGTCTGACCTTGGCTATTTATGTTAACTGATTCAACACCTTCCTCTTGTACAGTAAACGTATCGAAGTCTTGACGTTGATAATGGGCAAATATGGTTGTATAATCTACACCTAAAGATAATTGCCAACCAGTTCTATGCTCTAAACCAAAATGCAACGATCCTGTAAATCCAATACGATCACTTTCATTTAAAAAGTTAGCCGCATTATACTCTGATTGACTGGCATCTCTTAATGCAGTAGAAGACATATTGCTATTCAAACCACTTGCAAAAGTCACGAAAGGCATCCAATTGACAACCTTTGGTGTTGAAGCGGATACCTCAATCGGTGGTAGAGTCACGTCTATAACACGATTGTCCACATTTAATATCTTGGATTGATAGGTCAGCATTGCTAATGGGGTGAAGGTAGAAGTTGAAGTTGAAGTCGAAGTCGAAGTTGAAGACATTAGAGATGTAATGGTCTTTGAATTCGACTTTGCGTCGGATGAAGATTGCTGCGTTGCATACGCATCTTTAGTTTTAAAAATATTGTTGGTCTTAGAAATCAAATCATTGCTTTGTTGATTATTAGACGCAGCAAAAGATGAAGTTAAAATTGAAGTTGCAGGCGAAGATGAAGGTGAAGTTTGCGTAGTAAAAGTCCTTGATTCCGACTTTGTGTCGGATGCAGATTCCGACCTCGCCTCAAATACTGTCTCATATTCAGTAGCTTCATTTGTTATACGCTGCTGCTCATTTATATTTGAGTTGTATGTATTCTTAGAAGTGAATTCATTTTCACTTATGTTTTTTAGCGGACTAGATGCTGTTAAATTATTTTCACTTATTTGAGGGGAGTTAGTAAATGAAAATATAATCACTGTACTTGCGATCATAAAAGAAAACAGTAAGGATAAAAATATACCTATAGGTCTATCCTCTTTCTCTTCTTTGGGAGGGATCCTATCTTTTATACTGCCCCAGATATCAGCAGTATCCAGCTCAAAAGAGACCCCCTCCAGTACCTCTTTGAAAGCTTTTTCTTGGTTATTTAATTTTTTATCCATAATGTATTATGCATTAAATGCCCTTAAAAAATTGGGCTTATAATTTTTCTTTTAAGTGGGTTAGATATACTTGGAAATTTACTGCCGGCCTCATTTTTCTGCTCTTCTTTAAATGCCTCCACGACCATTTTTCTTGCTCTAGACACCAGAGATCTACTGCTTGACTCCGTAACTCCTAAATGCTCACCAATCTCTTTATGCGAATAACCTTCAACTAGAAACATATTCAATGCCATACGATAGTTATCTGGTAGTGTATCTAAAAAGCGCATGACATCTTGCTGCTCTAAAACATAACTAACATTTTCATCCATTGAAGGCTCTCTTACATTTTCAATCTCCGCGGTCATGTGCCGCTTCTCCTTTCTTAAAATATCCAAACATTTTTTTACGGTTACAGTAGATACCCAAGACTTGAACTTACCCCTTTCTTCATACAAGTGGATTTTCCTAATCACTTGTATCAAGCTTTCCTGGAGACAATCTTGAGCGACACTATTATCGTAAACATATCTTCTGCATATAGAAAAGATATAATTTGAATATGTATCTACCAACGCTTTGTAAGCTAATTGATCGCCATTCTTACATCCTTTTATGATGTCGGCTTCTTTCAAAAAATGTTTAATGTTTGTGTTATAAAAGTTGCTTCCGTAAAATCTCCTATTCCTTTGTCATAATCACGCCCTCTACGTCAAAGTCACCCGCATTAGGCGGATTTAAAGTTTGTGCCCAGATCTCTCCTTTAAAGGAGACCCTAAACCAGTTTTCAGTACCATCAAAATAATGACTGACTTTAAAATCAAAAATCCCACAACCGTCTGCGTCATCTTCACAATCTATTCTATATCCTTCCGATCCAAATTGCAAATCACTCAAGTATAACTCAACCTCTGTCTCTCCATAAGTGCCTCTATTGACTCCCTTAAAGCTTAACCTAAGCACATCACTTAAAGGATTTACAAATGTTTCAGAACCATCCATCACAATCTCGGGTGATGCATATAAGGCTTTATCGTTTCGTACTTTTAAATATGAAAATCCACTATTATATTGATCACAACTGCTTAAAATAGAAAGGTCGTCATCAAAATTAGTTTGCCAGTCTAAGACAGGGCCAATTGTATTATTGAGGTAATCAAATGCAGTAATTAATATCTCATCCTGACAAACAGGCAACCAGACGTTGATTTGTTGATCTGCAAAAATAAACTGTGATGCTTCTGCAGTAGAACGCCCATTTACTACAATACCTGGTTTATCTTGTAAATCTCCAGAGCAATTAAATGCCTCTGTTACTAATTTTAAAATTCGATCAGACGGATTTACTTTGATCAAGTTACCACTAGAATTGGCCTCAAATGATTGGCTAAAAGATTCAATTATTTCGTCACAAGGAGTAAGTAATTCAAAATCTATTTCTTGATCAGTAGGCATACAAGCCAACCAATTACCTTTTGAAGTAGATCTTAAATGATTCCTTAAGGATATATTTTTCGGAGACCAATTAAAGTCAGCATATGCCAATGCACGTTGTTCTACTTCTGCACGACCTTCCACAAAGGTGCCCTCTAAAGAAGACCCAATGAGGTAATATCCATTTTGACTTATGGATTCTACACGCTGCCATTTTGAAGCAGATGTATTCAAATGGTATAATTGGAGTCCTGCATCTAGCTCTATTGAAGCTGAACGCTCTGCAGTAAAGTTGAGGAGGTTGTTGTCTTCATCACTTGCTTGCACATAGAAGAAGTACTTAGAAGCACAAAGTTCTAGTTGTTGATCATCATAAACATGATGACCTACTTGATTTAATAACGTGACATCTGAAGTTATAAAATGATTGACTAGTATTGTTCCGTTGTAGATATCACCATTATCCGTTTCGAAATCTGTATTGCCCATATCGATGCTTACGTTACCATCCAACTCTACAATACCAGAAGTCGAGCTTAAATTTATTTGTTCGGTTTTGGGGAAGGCATATAAATCGACATGATTCACATCATTTTCGATAAAAAGGGGGTTAGTGAAGCCATTTTCGCCATTGGGTCCTGAGAAGTACACAAGCTGTCCAAACTTCCTGATATTTGTCGCTGGTAAATAAGCCCATCCTTGTGCTGTCGTTTCTTGATGATTCTCTACACTTAATGTAAAGCTTTGAAGCGGAAGCTGATTGTTATCAAATGCCCTACCTGTTATATCAGTGTCGATGAAAGTATCTGGCTCTTCCGTTTGTCTATCTGTTGAAGAACCATCAAAATCATCATAACACGCTGTGGCAAGTATTAAAAGAAGGCAGTATATAGTCAGCTTTCGCATGAAAATTTCGCTTTTATATCAATATAAGGAAAGGAAACTCCAATACGCTGCAAGAAATATCAAATATTTCTAAAATATTATATGACTATCCGTAACCTTAAATTTATTCTCCTGGAAGTCAGGAAGTTAGGTATTGCATATTGTTGGTTGCCAATTGTCCTGATCCATGTATTTGAGGCCACATTGGCAATTTGGAGTAAGTTGAACACTTCCAGCCCTACCCAAGCGTTTTTCGTCCACTTAAAGGCATGAAAAGGTTTCTTATCTCTTTTGGATTCGTGCCATATTTGATATAAAAATCCGATATCGACTCTTTGATAATTCTTAAAAGTAAATGTATTTCTAAAAACTCTATTATTCCCTTTCACACCAAAAGGTAATCCAGAGCCAAAACTCAAATTGAGACTCATTTTGAAATCATTATTTCCAGGCAAGTAATCTTGGAAGAACATCGACAAGTTAAACAAACGATCAGTTGGTCTTGGAACATAAGTTACGCTTCTCGCAATCGTATCGCCAATAAACCGCTTTTGATGATCGACACCATCTAATTGTTCTCTCGCTTTTAAAAAGGACACATTGATCCATGACTCTGCTCCTGGTACAAACTCTCCATTAATTCTAAAATCTAGTCCTGTCACGTAACCACTTGCATCATTTCTGCCTGAATATCTGATTCGGACATTATCAATTTCATAAGAAACCAAGTTATCCAGTTTCTTATAGTAAACTTCAGTAATCAAACGAAAAGGCTTTCGACTGATACTCTTCATCATAAAATCATACGACATCCCTGCTACCACGTGCATTGAACGTTGTGCTTGAATATCAGGATTTATCTCTCCCGTTGGGCTTCTCAATTCACGATAAAATGCAGGTTGATAATAAAGTCCACCAGACAATTTGAATGTAACGTCACGTTGCCATGAAAGCGGTCTATATAAAAGCTGAAATCTCGGACTGATATTCAACTCTTCTGAATAACTCCAATAATGTGCACGAACACCACCTGTCATCCTTAACTCCGATTGGTTCGGCTTGAGGATATTAAAGCTATTTTGAAAATACGCTTGAGCTCTATGAGAAATAATTTCGTTGTCACTTTTGATCACTTCATTTAAAAGCACTTCGGATTCACTAAAGGGCAGTGAATATCCTGCGGAATCAATTCTTTCCCATTCATTTAAACGATCATTGATATCTTCAGTCTGGTATCTCAATCCCCATTGCATGAAATTGTTTTTGTTATCATCCAGAGATTGCAATTCTAAACCCCCTTTTAATTCGAAGTTGACCATTTGATATCTGAGCCTATTCCGCGCATTGATATGTTGGGTACCTACACCTAAGACCGCCACCTCATTAAGACCACCGTCACCTTCTAAGTCTAATTCTACTTGACTTAATCTATAAAAACCTAGAATGTCAAATTTTTCACTTTCATCATTATTATAATAAGAAGCCAACAACTTGAGGTACAAAGGATTTCTTTCTCGCTCCGGGATATAAGTCAATGACATGCCTGTCATGGCATTCTTATAAGCGTTGACTTCTTGGCCTTCAAAGACTGTTGTCAATTGCAATACTTGAGTAAACAAACCTGAAGCGGACACACGTTCACTTGGCGTAAAATCAAATTGGCTCAAATTATAATTCGCCAGAACCCCCAATTGGAGGTCCTTATTAATATCATAGGTCAAGTAGGTCTGGATGTCACCGAAATTGGGAATATATTCTCCTTGCACGTCCAATGACCCTAGCAGATACTGCGTCGTTTTGTAACGTGCCCCAACCAAGTATCTCAACTTATTAAATGCGTTGGCGCCAATTTTCTTACTGCCTTCAATATGTGCTGAAGCGCCCAAAAAACTCGCTGTTGCGGAAGCTTTAAATACATCGGGCCTTTTATATTTTATATCTAAAACCGACGACATTTTATCGCCATACTTAGCCTCAAATCCCCCTGAAGAAAAACTAACTTCTTTGATGAGGTCAATATTAGGAAAAGACAATCCTTCTTGTTGACCCGACCGAATCAATTGAGGTCTGTAAATTTCAAAATCGTTGACGTAAACCAGATTTTCATCATAATTACCTCCCCTGACATTGTATTGTGAACTTAATTCACCCCCAGTACCACTTGATGTACCTAGGGCAATATGTGGTAAAATACTTTCAAAATTGCCACTTGCTGTAGGTAATTTTTTCATTTCGGTGACCTCTTCTTTCACCATACCTACATCTTCAATACGACTGGTTCTAATGATGATATCTACATCAGATACATCAGGCGCCAACTCAATATTGATATTCCGCTTACTCCCTGAGCTCATCGCTTTCAACCGAACTTCAGTTTCTGAATAGCCAATTCTAGAAAAGACTATTGTTTGTGGTTTATCCGATTCTACAGAAATACTGTATTCCCCATAAGCATTGGTTTCAGTAGCGATATTCGTCCCTTTCACAAAAACCGTCACCAATTCTATCTGCTCATCCGTATCCAAATCTTTTACAATACCAAAAACAGATACCTGGGCATTAAGGAACCCAATGCTCAAAAAGAACACCCATAAAATACTTATAGATTTAAAAATGATTTGAATCATTAAATATCGTAATTAGCTATTTGAATGGCCTTGAATCTCGAAACCGTTTCAGTTGGATTTTCAGACTTAAACACGCTTGAACCTGCCACTAATACATCTGCACCAGCTTCTAAAATGGATTCTGCATTCTGCAATCCTACCCCACCATCTATTTCGATCAACGTCTTTAAATTGCGCTCAATGATTTTATCTTTCAGTGCTTTAATCTTATGCAAAGTTCTGTATATAAATTTCTGTCCTCCAAATCCTGGATTGACAGACATCAAACATACGATATCTATATCCTCTAAAATGTCATCTAGCAGATCCACTGATGTTTGAGGGTTTAATGCCACACCCGCTTTCACTCCTGAGGATTTCAAATGATGTATCAATCTATGTGCATGATTTGTAGCTTCAAAATGAAAAGTAATATGCTCAGCACCTGCTTCTATAAATGAATCAACATATCGCTCCGGATCTACAATCATTAAGTGTACATCTAAAGGCAATTGACAATGTTTTTTCATTACTGAAACGATATTTTGTCCAAATGAAATATTTGGAACAAAACGACCATCCATAATATCAACGTGTAACCAATCTGCCTCAGTATTATTGATCATTTCTAAATCTCTTGATAAATGACCAAAATCAGCAGCTAAAACCGAAGGAGCGAGTAGAAATTTCTTCATACGCGAAAATAGAAAATGGTTTTTGTTAATTGGTAATTGGGG
>JAHDIN010000015.1:12606-66518 GCA_020630775.1 Saprospiraceae bacterium
GAAATTTCTTCATACGCGAAAATAGAAAATGGTTTTTGTTAATTGGTAATTGGGGATTTGAAATTTGAGAGTGGTTAAGTGGTTAAGTGGTTAAGTAGTAAACCTTTTTCCTCTCGACTAAGCGGAGCGCATGGAGAGAGCTTTTAGTCGATGACAACAATCATTTCAAAGAACCAAAAACTTAGCGGAGCGCAGGGGGTTGGAGATTTGAGATTGGTTTAATTGTTAAGTAGTTAAGTCGTAGATTCGAATCGAAGTATCGTATGGATAAAATAAAAAAAGCCGAAGTCGAAATAATTCAACTCCAGCTTCATCTTATCTATTTATTTAATCGCAATCTATGATTCAAGTTCCGATTGTTACGTATGACCACGACCTATCCTAAACTTAGACTTAAGCTTAGACTTAAACTTAAAATCTTAAATATCCACCCAAACCCCATTTTGGTTCTTCCTAAAACCAGGCTGACCGTCAGCTCTATTGGCGCCACTATCAAGGTAAATATTTGGTGCGAACCAACCTGTGGCTGCAGGCGGTGTAGATTGCATTTCCATATAAAAAATACCATTTGGAGGTGTTTCTCCTTTTTCACCTTCTGGGCCTTGAAGACCTGCAGGACCTGTCTGACCTTGTGGACCTATGGGACCATCAGCACCTTTAGAAGGACCTTTAGGACCAGGATTTCCAGGAGGCCCTTTAATGCCACCACCAGGACCAGCCTCTCCCTGAGGGCCCTGTGGACCTTGAGGTCCAGCTTCACCTTGGGGGCCTGCAGGACCTTGAGGACCTATTGGGCCTTGTATGTTAGATGGAGGTCCTGGAGGGCCTGGGTCACCTTGGGGACCTTGATCACCTTCCTCTCCTCCCGATACACCAACTGGACCTTGAGGACCAGGAGCACCTTGTTCACCTTGTGGGCCTTGAGGACCAGCAGGGCCATCTATGCCAATTAAAACAACAGCACCAGTACCTACTGGACCTGCAGGACCTTTATCTCCGGCAGGACCTTGAGATCCTTGTGGACCTTGTGGTCCCTGAGGGCCTTGTATTCCTGTATTAGCTTCATAAGCAACAATTGCATAAGGCACAGAAACTAATGGCATTTTACCCATAGATTGAAAGTTACCATCTAAATTCATATCCATAAAAATCTCGATTTCCATATCTCCTCTTCCCCAGTTAATATCATCAAAATCTAGAAATGCGTTGGTAGAAGTACCTCTCCCTAATTCTAGTGTAAAATGACCTAAATCAGTGGTCGTTACATTGTGAACTTCCGACAAAACAGTTTCAAAATTTGTAAAACCGTTGCTCGCTAAATAAGAATTGACTATTTGAACTCTTATGGCAATATCTTGATTTGTAACCAATGCCCCATCGGCATCCATAGCCATACCTTGATAACTAAAAGCTCTCGGAACATCTTGAGCATTCATCCCTATTGTTAAAAACAATAAAAAGGAAAGCGATATATATTTTAAAATTTTCATTTTTCAGTTTTTAATAATTAAAGATCAATCCATTGTGCACCGTCCCAAACTCTGAATCCGATTTGCCCATCAGCTCTATTAGTCCCATTATCAAGATAGATATTCAAGCTAGCGGATGGTGTCGGTACATTACCCGTTGCTTCTAAACTACTTGCAAATGTTCTTCCTGAGATGCCTTGCGGTCCTTGTGGGCCTTGTAGTCCTTGTGGGCCAGGCAAACCTGTGGGACCTTGTGGGCCTTGTGGGCCTCCTGGTTCTCCTGGAGGACCATCAGGACCTTGCGGGCCGACTTCATTCGAAGGTGGACCTATTGGACCTTGCGGACCTTGAGGGCCCTGTGGACCTGCTGGACCTTGTTGTCCTTGCGGACCTTGAGGGCCTTCTGGACCTGGATCACCTTCTGTTGGTCCTTGAGGTCCATCTGGACCTTTCGGGCCCCTATCTCCTTTTTCTCCTCCAGGTTCTCCTTGTGGTCCTTGCGGACCTTGGGGACCAATCGGGCCTTGAGGGCCTTGAAAACCTTGTACGCCTGCACAATCATTGATATTGTATAATCCGTCGCCATTAGTATCTTCAGATGGATCTTGTACGCCATTGCCATTCAGATCCCAGCAGTTGATACCCGTTGTCGAACTGAGACCCACTGGGCCTTGAGGACCTTGTGGACCTTGAGCACCTTGAGGACCTGGATCACCGGCTAATCCTTGTCTACCAGGTAGCATTGCTGAACCAGCATCCTGCGCAAACATCACATATGGAACGGCTAATAATTCTACTACAGAAGTGAAAGAATAATTACTACCTCCGTTGGGATCCATCTCAACCTTGAGGTAGTGTCTCGAATTTCCAAATTGGATATTGGAAAAATCACCTCCAGTAACATTACCCTCTCCTACATTAGCCGCAAAATGGCCAATAGGCGAAGTTGAAGATTGTTGCGTCTCAGCATATACTTCTGTTCCAGTAGGTTGGCTTTCTATGATTGTAAATCTTAATCCAACAGTTTGGTTTGCTAGGGCATTCCCATTAGCATCTACCGCCAAACCTTGGTAACTAAAAGCTTGTGGTGCTTCTAGTGACTGAGCGTTTAAGCCAAACGTCAGACAGATATTTATTATGATGATTAAATATTTCATGTTGTTTTATTTGTTGATTGACTAGTATAAATCTATCCAGCTAGATCCATTATAATATCTAAATCCTACTTTACTATCTGCTCTATTGGCGCCGCTATCTAAATAGATAGTGTGTTGCTGAGGCGACGCTGGCGGTGTAGCTAGAATTTCTTGAAGCGGAAGCGCATCATCGCCCACTTGACCTTGTGGACCTTGTGGTCCTTGTGGTCCGGTTGCACCTGTTGGGCCTGGAGGACCTGGATCTCCTTGCTCTCCTGGATCACCTGGTTCTCCTTGAGGGCCTGGATCTCCTTGAGGGCCTTCAGTTCCACCTTGAGGACCTACCTCACCTTGAGGACCTTGTGGACCCCTAGGGCCTTGTGGACCAGAAGGTCCTTGTGGGCCTATATCACCCTGAGGACCACCCCCAGGACCTGGCTCACCTTGAGGACCCATTGGACCTTGCGGACCTTTTGATCCAGCTGGACCAGGATCTCCTTGTGGACCCTGTGGCCCTTGTGGACCTGCTGGTCCTTGTGGACCTTGTGGACCTGCTTCTCCTTGACAATCAAATGCATTAAAAATGCCATCATTATTTCTATCTTCTGCAGGATCGTTAACATTATTAAAATTGGTGTCCCAACAATTAAAGTTGACTACTTGACCAGACGATCCTGGATCTCCTTGCTCCCCCGCCGGGCCTTGTGGACCCTGCGGACCTTGTGGGCCTTGTGGACCTCTAGCTCCGTAAATGGCTTCAGTTGCATAAAGCGCATAAGGTGCTGATAAAAACTCAGTTACACCAGCCAACAAATAATTGCTCCCGCCATCGGGATCCACCGAAACTTCTAAGTAATGGCTATCCGCAGTCCAATCAATGTCCGTAAAAGTACCCGCTACCGGCGTACCACGACCTATCTCTACTTCAAAACTTCCTTCATCACTAGTCGTAGGTTGATGACTTTCTATATAAGTAAAACCACCAGTTGGACTACCCTCGTAGATGGTAAACAAAATCGATATTTGAGAATTAGTAACAGACACCCCATTGGCATCAAAAGCAACCGCTTGATATCTTATGGCATCTTGTGCATGCATTGCCAATAAAAAGAGCATGCAAAATGAAAGTGTAAATATTATTTTCTTCATAATACTCTTTTATTGTTTGATAATTTTTAAGGTCTTGGATGTCTTATTCTCCTTCGTTACTTTCATTAAGTAAACTCCAGAGTTTAGTTGCGTTAAATCAACAGCGTTCTTCCGATCCGTTAGTTGATTCCTAGATATTACTCCACCATTAATATCTGTGATCAGATATTGATATTCACCGTCCATTTCTGGCAGATCAATATTTAAAAAATCTTGAGTAGGATTGGGAAAAGCCAATACAGGCTCTTGGAGTAATTCTGTTGTTGATACAGAAGTTTCATACAAGGTAACTTGTAAGAAACCCTGAGAAAGCATTAAATCAGATTCTTGAATCTCAGTGTTCATCGGCTCACCTATTGAGATGTACAATGCTCCCTCAGAATTCATCATGGAAGCCCCCGCCGAGGTAATCACATAAGATTTAATCGATTGTGAAAATCCTGCAAATGAAAGCAAGAGTCCAACAACCACTAAACTTAATTTGTGCATGTTGTAAATAATTAATGATTATGAAATAAGAACCTCTCAACAAGGCTCATATGTATAAATTTGATATGCAGATATAACGTGGCAGAAAAAATACCTTTCAAATGTTAAAATTGTGTCTTTAACATTAGAGATGTTTGTAAGCTCCTTCTTTGAACTGCGGCATCAGTATAATTTAATGTGCGTTCCGAAAAGCCAACTCTCGCCCCTATCTGCCAATAAGCGCTAACATTATAAGTGATATTAGTGCCCATTCTAATCTCAGGTGCGTAGGATAATTCTTCAGATACACTCAAATCAATGGGAGCTAGATGCGCATTCAAAAAATATCCTGATTCGCGATGCCAAAGAGGCACGCCTAATTCACCATATATACCGAATGAAAATTGGCTCTTATGAAGTAGCCAATTAAGACCAATTAATCCATCTAAAACATCGAATTGATTGTATCCACTAAGGTTGACTTCTACCCTTTCGAAATAATTGCTTTCTCCAAAATTATAAATGGGCGTACCATTGTTTTCAACTCCTGAAATAGGAATGGGCTCACCATTACTGTCTTGCAGATATTCTCCTGACCAACCAATTTGATCAAAGGCTCTCTCAAACTTTAAACCTCCATAAATCTGTAATGATTTCATTAAACCAAAACCCCAGTTAAAACCCATTTGATAAGCTTCACTCTCATTTAGAAAAGTTTTTAATTGATTATTGTGAAGCGCATCTTCCGTTATAAAGTTGTTTTCTATTGTTGCATAACCACCCCATATTTCAAAGAATGAATGCCTTTTGTTCTTTACTTGAATTCTTTTGGCTAATTGTGGCATTCCCAAATTTGTTGTAAACCCATCTAATAAATTATTGAGTAAAGGCAAGGTTCTCATTGGGGTTATAGCTTGAGGAGCTACTGGCAGTGTATTTAAGTTTGAAGCCAAGCTTAGCTTATCTGGATAAGCAAGTGCTGATTGCGCGTTTTTACTATTTACAGAAGTTTGTCCCTCAGTTTTTTGGTCCAACAAATCGGTAACTTGATGTGCTTCTTTTACGCTTTGTTGCACATTATTTGAGCCAGGTAAATTCTTAAAGCTCAGCGCGGTACCATAGGCATTATCTTCATTTTGATTTAGATTATAAATATCAGTATTCGTTTTACTTATGGTTGAATTTTGGTTTGAGTTTGAAAATGCCTCTTTAGAATTTGAGGTAGAATATTTTTGGTTTACATCAGGTTTTTGTTCTTTCTCTGCGTATTTAAACGTAATCTTATCATTAACTATATTGGTATCAAAATATGCGTTTAGTTTCCATTGTATTAGAACAAAAGATATTGAGGTAAGTACCAACAATGAGAGCGGTACGAAAATCGATCGCCTATCATTTTTAGTATTGATTCTTGGCTCAACATTAGCCCAAATTTCATTGGGATCAACAACAAACTCGTGTTGATCAACATGTTGCTTAAAGAGCTCTTTTACTTCTCTTTTCATGTTATCATTATTTTCATTAGGTCGTTAATTTTAAACTGAAGCATTCTTCGCGATCGCATAAACTTTGATCTTGAACTGCTTTCTTTTATACCGAGTTGGTCCGCAATTTCTTTATGTGAATAGCCTTCAATAGCATACAAGGAAAATACTTGTCTGTATCCATCTGGCAAATCGAAAATCAGATTCATGATTTCGTCATGTGTCAATTTTCCAATCACTTTAGCATCTTCGAAATGGTGGTGAATTTTGGTATCTAAAACACCTTCCATTCTTTTATACATTCTTTGATTCTTACTCAAAGAAATATTGATAATAATTCTTTTCACCCAAGCTAAAAATGCCTTTTCACTATCGCCTTCAAACATCTTCATTTTCTGGTGCACCACTACAAATGCATCTTGTAATGCATCTTTAGCATCCTCCAAACTATTGTTATAAATCCTAGCCACAGTCATCAACTTTGATGAATATGTAAATACCACATGCTTGAAAGCCTGTTGGTCGCCGTTCTTTAATTTTTTAACTAATTCTCCAAATTGCATAAAACGCAATGATGGTTCTAATTAAAATAGCTTAAGTCTAAATTTACCTGTGTCACATTACCGGGGTATACATTACCGTCAGTAACCTTGACATTTGTTGTATTATTATAAAATCTAAATATTTCTTGTTCGCCAATTGCATTCCTTTCTACCGCACAAACACCATCAATTTTAAAGCCTTGAGTATGGAAGTTTAAAATAAATTCTGCTTGACTAGCATTCTCTTCAAATACAAATGCCCCAGACATATATTCATCTCCATTATTTGGATTAAAAATCCTTGGATTGACTACGAACTTCTTTGAAGCCGCTTGTATAGTACTGACGTTCCATGCATGTTCAGCAACATTTTCTAAGCTTTGACGCCAATCCATTCCATCGTAATCAATGGCCAATGTGTAGGTATAGTCAGAGCATGCACTTAAATCAGGCATATTAATTATTGTTGCCACTGGGATGCTGAGCGACTCACTGATCTTTCCTTGAGCTTGATTAATAACACATAAATTAACATCTGATAAATGGCATTCCGAAAACTCTAGTTGATATTGCCCAGACTGATCCGTCCTAGACAAATATTTACGATCATTTAAATCCAACTTCACAAATGCATTCGGTAAAATGGCTCCTTGGCAATCCCTCGCCGTACCGCTGATGGAAGACATATGGCCATTGTCCATAAAGTCTAACATTCCTATATCTTCGTCTTCAGTTAATATGCCTAAAGGTGTAGATTGTGAAGCATTATTACAGTCTTCAAATATCTCAAGAACCAGTTCTTTATTCGCCGGTACATCAAACTGAAAAGATCCGTCTGAAGCTGTTAACTTTTCTTCAGAAAAAATGGATACGCGGTCACTTACTCTAATTCTAGCAGAGACAAAAGGCATGTTGTCTCTATTTATAATTCCCTTCAATTCTACTTTCTCTCGCTCTGCACTACAAGCCCAATAAGTCACCTTTGAAAATTCTCCTACATATTTTTCTTGTTGCCTTTGAACTTGTTGACTTTCAATCCAAATAGCATTGTCCGTATCATAAAACCAAGTTTTTATATTATCTGGAGCAGTGGTACTAAATAGTTCGGGGATTGGAATTTCAAATTGAGCTGTCATATTTTCTGGCAACTCTAATCGCTCTCCGCTTGAAGAAAATAATTCGATCACAAAAGCCGAGTAGGACTCTAGCGCTATCAATTGATCCGATAAGGCATATCCAATGCCATCTCCAGGAATAGCTTTTCTTAATAAAACATTTGAGGGATCAATCCATCTAGCGGACACTTGAATTTCACCATCATAAATGTCACCGTTTTCTAATTGATAACTACCAGAAGGCAAGGTAACCGAAGCTTGATCAAAAGAGTGGGTTACGCCGTTGTTACTATCAAAGAAACGTCTTTCAGATTCAGCCATCAAATTAAATTTGAAATAATTGATCTGATTACTTTGAATATTTACTTTATAGGAAGTGGAAAAGAAATCATCCTTTTCTAATCCTATCAAAGTGCCGTCTTCATATAGATCAACATCTCTGAATTCAAAAAATCCTTCTTCATTAGAGACTGTTTCAAAATCTATGCATCGAACCACCACCTCCGATAAGGGATTATCTTCTAAATCATAGATAAATCCTGAAATAGTACCATTAACAGATATCCTTGGCGGATCTACTACTGGCGTGATCGTTTCTTCAATGATTGTGTCCTTATTGCAAGCAGACAAAATCAAGATCAATAAAAAAGTACATACAAACCTCATATTCTTAGCAGTAAGAAGATTAATATTAGCTACAGCTTTATATATTTGATTTGATTGGAAAGTTGAACGTTGCAAGAATGTCTGATTTATTTTAAAAAAAGCCGATAAAAGGCCTTTTTATTGATAAATTGGTCAATATGATGGGATTCTAGCAAGATATTACTTTAATTTTAATTTAGAACAGGACTTACATATGCGCATCTTAGTCAGCCTCGAGAACAATGATCACCTTGATCGCTTAGCCTACAAACTTTGCAGCTTTTTAAGCATAATTAAGGATCCTGAAATTTTTATAGACATCTTGCACGTCTATCAACCACCGAAAGAGGCAAGAGTTGACGATATCAAGGATATTATTTCTGAGATAAAGGCTAATGAGAAAAAGATGCGTATAAAAATGATTTCTGAATGCGAGAATAAATTAGAAAAGTTCATTCAGGATCACCTAGATAAAACTTGTCTTGTTAATTCATATCTACTGGAAGGAGATTATCAAGATCGATTAGAAAAGCATTTGGTTTTTCATTCCTACAATCTTCTTATCCTTAACCCAGGAAAGAAAAATGAATTCTTACAAATTCTGAAAGGTCGAAATACGCACTGGGCCATTGACAATTTAGAGGTGCCTGTACTCATCATGCCAAACTATTTAGAAGTTGACAAAAAGCACGATTGGGAAATCACTTGCTTCATAGATGAATTAAAAACTTTTCAGAATATCGAAAGATCTGATTTGTTTAATAAGTTCAGTCAAGAAAAAATCAAATTTCTACATTTCGGAAAACACAAAATTCATGATAGCGTAGAGATTGTGCACAGTGCTAAACCCTTAGAATCCATTACGCAACACACCAGTTGTGTGCACTCCAACAATGTGTTTGTTTTGAACCATAAGAATAGAGGCAATTATCTTAATTTCTTAGATAAGAGTTTTACTAAAAATGTGATTCTCTCCTTACACAATCCATTGCTCATTTTCTAGTTTTTGGATACTCCATCAGAAAGCCTTGAGGTCCTCTACGAATCGGAGAGCGTTATAGCAATTAATAAACCACATGGTTTATTGGTCCACAGGTCAAATATCGCTAAAGATGCGCATGAGTTTGCCTTGCAAAAAGTTCGAAAATATTGTGGCCAAAGAATATACCTCTGTCACAGATTAGATAGGAAAACATCCGGTGTTTTAATATTCGCCAAAGATCAACATACCAATCAAGTCATACAGTCCCAATTCAGATCTCAACTGGTTATCAAAAAATACAAAGCTATTGTCAGAGGATATGTCAATGAATCAGGCATGATTGATTATGCCTTAAAAAATAACGACAAAATCCAAGAAGCTCAAACCGCATATACCTGTCTACGGCAATTCGAAATCAAATTCCCTTCTAATGGTTTTCCTACAAGTCGGTATTCGTTAGTTGAGTGCCAACCAAAAACTGGACGATTCCATCAAATCAGAAAACATTTTGCGCATATTAGGCATCCCATTATTGGCGATAGACCTCATGGATGTAATAAGCAAAACAAAATCTGGAAATATGAATTTGGGATAGACACCATGCTGCTGCATGCAGAACAAATTCAATTTAATCTCGAAGACCTTGATATTCAGATAATTGCGCCTTTAAGTTCCGAATTTAAAAAGGCTATAAACTTTCTTGAGTCCCCTATGGAATAAAGACATACCTTTGCCGCTTAATTCAATAATTTGGGAAATTTTAATCAGTTAGGTCTTTCAACTGAAATCCTGGAAGCCTTAGCTGAACTGGGATTTGAAACGCCTACCGAAATACAATCGAAAACAATACCTCATCTTTTAGAAAAAGAAAAGGATCTTATTGGTCTAGCACAAACCGGCACAGGAAAAACTGCAGCATTTGGTCTCCCCTTGTTAGAAAAAATAGACTTTTCTTTGGAAGCTATACAAGGACTTGTTTTAGCACCTACCAGAGAACTGGGAAGACAGATAGGTGCACAATTAGAGCTATTCAGCAAGCATATCAAAAACATCAACATCTTGACTGTTTATGGTGGTGCGCCAATCAACATTCAAATTAAGGGGCTTAAAAAGAAACCTCACATTGTAATTGCCACACCAGGTCGACTTATTGACCTTATAGATAAAAAAGCAGCCAACTTAAACCAGCTTAGATTTTTAGTGCTTGACGAAGCCGATGAGATGCTCAATATGGGCTTTAAAGAAGAGATTGATCGCATCCTACAGGAAACGCCGGATGATAAATTAACTTGGCTATTTTCTGCTACCATGCCTAAGCATATAAAAAAGGTAGTTCAAAAATATATGGACAAACCCATAGAGGTCAATTGTTCTGCAGCTTTCGAAGTTAATGAAAACATCAAGCACCTTTATGTCAAACTTAAAAACAAACAAAAGACTGAAGCGCTAACGCGTTTTCTAGATACTTATGAAGATATCAGGACTGTCGTTTTTTGCAGAACAAAAAGAGACACTCAGAACTTAGCAGAGTTTCTTTTGACTCAAGACTACAAAGTAGACGCCTTACATGGCGACTTGGCTCAACCCCAGAGGGAGCGTGTCATGAATCGTTTTCGTAAAAATGAGATTAATATCTTAATAGCTACTGATGTAGCTGCGAGAGGTATTGACGTCAATGACTTGACGCATGTTTTCCATTTTAGCTTACCTGAAAATCCAGAATACTATACGCATAGAAGTGGACGTACAGCAAGAGCAGGAAAACGTGGTGTTTCAATTGCTTTTCAATCGAGCAATGATGGATACAAAATCAAAGATTTTTCGAAAAAACTGAATATTAAATTTAAGAATATTGATGTCCCCGAATTAGATCAAATTCTAAAGATAAGATTAAGAAAATGGTGTAAAAAGATCGTGGACACCAACACATCATTTATTAATTCTCAGCAGAAATTTACTGCGGCATACACAGCCTTAGGACATTTATCTAAAGAAGAGCTGATTGATAAGTTCATGGCTATTGAGTTTCAAAATCTAAAGAAAAAGGCTTTTGAATCAAAGTTAAGTGAACGTTCATCGGGCAAATCAAAAGATCGACAAGGTTCCAAATCGAGAAAGAACAAATCATCTAAATTTGATAGATCTGGAAAAGGCCGGAGGTCAAAACCAAAATTTAAACGCTCCAAACGCGATAGATAAACATCATAAAGTAACTGAAGCGATAAAATGTGTAAATTGGTCATAGAAAGACCAATTTATGCATCTATTTGTTATCGCTTCGATCCTCATTGTACTTTCAGCTTTATTCGGCTACATCAATGTAAGGTTTTTAAAACTGCCTAATACGATAGGACTGATGATCATTGCCATCGTTTTTACACTAGGCTTATTCCTTTCGAAATATATTGACCCTACCCTTCTTCACTTTGCTGAAGAACTCATATTCGAAATTGATTTTAAGACGGTCCTCTTAGATATCATGTTGGGATTCTTGCTTTTTGCAGGTGCTATGCACACCAACTTTGATCAACTTAAAGTGCAAAGATGGCCTGTCTTATTATTTGCCACTGTTGGTGTATTGACCTCTACCTTTTTAGTTGGCGGAATGAGCTTTTATCTTTTTCAAGCCTTAGGATTTGATGTTGCTTTTATTCATTGCTTATTATTTGGTGCGCTTATATCTCCAACTGACCCTATTGCTGTTTTAGGCATTATGAAAAAGGCGGGTGTTCCCAAAAAGTTAGAAACTAAAATAGTAGGTGAATCATTATTTAATGATGGTGTCGGTGTGGTTGTTTTCTTGACAATATTTTCAATTGCGTCAGGTGGAAGTGATGGTCATGGCGGCAGTTCATTTGCTGATATAGCCACATTATTTGGACAGGAAGTTATAGGAGGTATTATTTTCGGTGCGGGTATTGGCTATCTGACCTATAGATTATTAAAGTCTATTGACGATTATGAAATTGAGGTCATGATTACTCTGGCGTGTGTTATGGGTGGTTATGTTTTGGCCCACCATTTACATCTATCTGCCCCACTTGCTATTGTTGTTGCTGGTTTAATTGTAGGTAACGACACCGTGCGTGATACAGCCATGTCAAGGACTACTGAAGAATTTGTGGACCGCTTTTGGGAGTTGGTTGATATTTTATTGAACGCGCTCTTATTTGTTTTAATCGGTCTAGAGCTTCTCGTTATTAATTTTGAAACAAGCTTTGTCACAGCGGGATTGATTTGTATTCTATTGGTTTTGCTTGCCCGATTTATGTCTTTAATTATTCCAGTTCGGATTTTTGCGAAGCGTTTAGAGTTTTTACCCAACACGGCTACGCTCATGACTTGGGGTGGACTAAGGGGTGGTATCTCGATAGCATTGGCGCTTTCTTTAAGTGAAACGATGAATAGAGAATTGATATTAACGGTGACTTATGTGGTGGTGGTCTTTTCCATTATCGTCCAGGGTTTGTCAATTGGCAAATTGGCTAAACGATTGCTTGGGGAGGATATGATGGAGGTGAGTACGAGCCATTAGGAGGTATAGGGAATAAGGTGTAGGGTTTAGGGAGATTCGAAATTGGAGATTCGAAATTGGAAATTGGGATTTTGGATTTTAGATTGGGGATTGATTTATTTGGGTTTAGTTCAGTTTTATGGATAGCGTTATTTCGCCATTGAAACCAAGTTTTACAATTTTATAAAGTGTTGAAAATCTGGCCTCCTTAATATCATTTTCGATTTTTGAAATATATGATTTTGTAGTTCCAACTTTATCAGCTAGTTCTTGTTGAGTCATTCCTGATTTAGTTCTTGCCTCTTTTATTAATAAGCCAATTTTAAAGGCTTGATATCCTTTATCCAATTTATCTCTTTTAGAGGTTCCTTTGGTGCCATAGTATTTGTATTTTAAGGCGTCGAGCGTTATCAAATCATTTGTTTTTCTTTTCATAATCATCTTTGATTTTTAGAGCTAGTTTTATTTCAGAACTTGGAGTCTTATTCGTTTTCTTCTGGAAGCCATTAATTGTAACAACTAATTTTCCTTTACTAAAAAAAGCAAAAACTCTATAAGCATTTCCTTTAGAAGCCACTCTTATTTCATAAACACCATTTTTAATATACTTCAAATACTTACTTGGTACTCTCTCAAATTCCTCAATGATATTAAAAGTCCAAATAAATTTATCGCGGACATCTAAAGGCAAAGTGATAAAAAAGCGTTCAAAATAGTCCTTATAAAAAACAACTTTTCTAAATCGTCTTTTCATCACTAATATATCAATTGTTTCACTATATTGCAACTCATTTAAAACCTTGTTTTACTTACGGAAACCAATTCATTATCTAATTCAATACCTTTTAGTTTTAGGTACACTTGGGCAACAGCAGTGACGTCAGCTTCACAGTATTTGACTATAGACTCGAAGTCATTTTTGAACCAATAATAATCATGCACTTGGCTACCATCCATAAAGGACTTGGGAGACGGGATGGATAAAATATGTGTGAGATGATCTAATGAAATGTAATGTTTATAATCTCCAAATTTCCAAAGGTTTAGCGTGTCGATTAGGGACTTGACCTCCCAAGGTTTCTTTCCCATAAAATTGATGCATTTGGGAATTGGCAAGCCATTGATTATACATCTTCGAGATATAAATGGGCAATCAAATTCTCTGATGTTATGACCACAGATTTGCGCATCGTTATGATTTTTAAAATGCCTCTTTATTAATTTAGAAAAAGATTGAAGGATTAATTTCTCATTAGTACCATAAAATGACTTTAGAATGAGTTTTGGAGATTGCTGATTGCGTTTTTGGATATAACCAATTGAAATGCAAACCACCTTGCCAAACTCAGCATAAATGGCTGCCTTATCGACATATAGAGCTTGGATAGCTTCTGGGTCAATTTCTTGATTTCGCTTTAGAATACGGGCTTTCCCAGTCCAAAATTGTTGATTCTTTGGAGATAATTGATCAAATGTAGCATGGTTCGCTACTGTTTCGATATCGATAAATAGAAGCCCTTTCATTACTATTGTGTCTTGAATTTTTAAAAACATGGGGGTATTCCTCTAGTAGATTAAAAAAATCCTCCCATGTAATCACCGAATTTCAAGCTGAGCCCTTTATTTTTAGGGGATATAAAAGCATATTTGTCAATAAACAATTTATTATGAGTTCTAAATCAAATGGTCTTTCAATCATCTCAATCCTAATGTTAATCGGTTTGCTAGGGCTTTCTGCTTATTTATGGATGAACAATTCCAACTTAAAGAAAGAGTTAACTCAGGTAAAAACTGAGAACCTAGACTTAGAGAAATTACACACAGAACTGGATCAAGATTATCAATCATCATTGAAAGAGTTAGAAGAACTAAGAGGAGACAATCAAGAATTAAATGATATGATTGATACCCAAAAAGAGGAATTGGGTAAAATGAAAAAAAGAATTAGTGGTCTTATTTGGACGGAAAGAGAATTAGGTAAAGCCAGAGAAGAAATGGCTAACCTAAGATCTACTGCTGATGGTTACATTTCAGAAATCACCAGGTTAAAACAAGAAAACCAAAGTCTAAACAGTAAGAATGTAAAGTTGACGGAGGCTAATGAAAATATGTCTCAAGAAATTGAAGTCAATAAAAAACGCATCAACAAATTAGATTCAGTGAAAACACTTCTAGTTAACCAAACTGAAGAATTGAATGAAACTAATGCTGTACTCGCTGGTCAAGTAGATATGGCTGAGGCTATAAAAATCAACTATATTGAAGTTAAAGGCTATCAAGTAAAAGATGATGGTTCGGTAAAAGAAAAAGGCAGAGCTAAGAAAGTGGATATGTTGAGAGCTTGCTTTACTACAGAAACGAATCTCGTAACTAAAGCTGGATCAAAAGCATTTCAGGTAGTTTACACTGCTCCTTCCGGTGAACTCTTATATGTAGAAGAACTAGGTTCTGGCAGTTTGACAAACAAGCTTAATGGAGAAACAGTTAGATATACTGCTGGAGGTAACATTGACTACAATAATGAAGATACTACTGCTTGTTTAGATTGGACACCTAACTTCGATCTTGAAAAAGGTACTTACAGGGTAGAAATCTACAACAATGGCTTTGAAGTGGGTAAAGGCAGCTTCAAACTGAAATAATAAAATCAGATTCGAAACATATTAGAACCCTAGATGTTACATTTAGGGTTCTTTTTTTGCCCATATGTTTCTATGAAAGGTTGGAGATTTAGAAAATACACGGAAAATAAGACAGCACATCCTTTTGATAATCTTTTAGAATTATTCAAGGAGCTTTTAATTCATACCTCAGGTGATGTTAGTGAGGCTTTATCTTGGTTGACTGAAATTGATAAGCAGCATAATATAACCACTGATGAATATGGCATCGCCGATTTTATACAAGATCTTATAGACAAAGGCTATATATCTGATTCTCAGAGCGGCAGAGGAGGCGGTGGTAGTTTTAATCCTACCAAAAAAATGGAAGTTTCGTTGAGAAGGCATGCGCTGGATGATATTTTTGATCAACTAAAAAAGTCGAAACCTGGAAAACATAATACCAAATTAACTGGCCAAGGTGATGAATATACTTCTGAATTAAAACCCTATGAGTTTGGGGACAAACTAGATAAAATCTCAATTTCTGAGTCTCTAAAAAATGCACAAATCAATCATGGAATAGACAATTTCAGTTTAACTCAAGATGATTTGGAAGTGCACGAAACTTACTTTCAATCTCAAACGAGTACAGTGCTGATGATCGACATCTCTCACTCTATGATCTTATACGGAGAAGATCGAATCACACCTGCGAAAAAAGTCGCTATGGCCTTAGCGGAGTTGATTACCACAAGATATCCAAAAGACAGCTTAGATGTCATCGTATTTGGTAACGACTCATGGCAAATTGAAATTAAAGATCTCCCCTATCTAGAAGTTGGCCCATATCATACCAATACAGTTGCAGGACTAGAATTGGCTATGAATATTTTAAGACGAAGAAAGAATCCTAATAAGCAAATCATGATGATTACTGATGGGAAACCAACCTGTATTAAAAAGGGAAAAAAGTATTACAAAAACTCATTCGGTTTAGATCGAAAAATATTGAACAGAACCTTATCATTAGCTTCAAAAGCGAGGAAACTCAACATTCCGATTACCACATTTATGATTGCTCGTGATCCTTATTTGGTTCAGTTTGTTGATCAGTTTACTCGGATAAATAATGGAAAAGCTTTTTATAGCTCATTACAGGGATTAGGGGAATTTATATTTATGGATTACAAAGAAAACAAAAGAAAGAAAAGAAACTAAGCTATGGATTATACGAAGATCAAGACGCTAGGAGATTTAAAAGCTTCAGGATATCAATCGCTATCAATAAAAGATGAAATAAGAAAAAATCTGATTCAAAAACTATCAGATAAGGAAGACATCTATGAAGGCATTTTAGGATACGAAGACACCGTACTACCCGATCTAGAACGTGCGCTTCTTTCAAAACATAATATATTGTTGCTTGGATTGAGAGGACAAGCAAAAACTAGAATAGCTCGTCTTACAACCCACTTGTTGGATGATTTTATTCCTGCTATAACTGGGTCAGACTTAAATGATGATCCGCTAAATCCTTTATCGAGTTCAGCATTAGATATTATTGCCGAACATGGTGACAATACACCAATACACTGGATATCCAAGGAAGAGCGCTACATCGAAAAGTTAGCGACACCAGATGTGAGTATCGCCGATCTGGTAGGTGACGTTGATCCGATTAAAGCAGCATCTTTGAAGCTCCCCTACTCGGATCCTAGAGTCATCCATTACGGTTTGATTCCGAGATCCCATAGATCCATATTTGTATTGAATGAGTTGCCTGATTTGCAAGCTAGAATTCAGGTATCCTTGTTTAATATTCTTCAGGAAGGAGATATTCAGATTCGAGGGTTTAAGTTGAGATTGCCTTTAGACATATTGTTTGTCTTTACTGCCAATCCTGAAGACTATACCAATAGAGGAAGCATTATTACACCGTTAAAAGATAGGATTGAAAGTCAGATTTTGACACACTATCCGCAAACTGTCGAAATAGCAAAATCGATAACTTCTCAAGAAGTAAATGTTTCGGATGATTTAAGAGAACGCATTGTTATTCCTGATTTGGTTAGGGACCTTTTAGAGTACATTGTATTTGAAGCTAGAGAATCAGAATTGGTTGACGAAAAAAGTGGTGTTTCTGCCAGATTAAGTATTTCTGCTTTAGAAAACCTGTACAGTACTGTTGAAAGAAGAATGTTACACAATAAGGAAAAAACTGGTATCGCACGTATATCTGATTTCTGGGGTGTCATCCCTTCCATCACTGGAAAAGTAGAATTGGTTTATGAAGGCGAACAAGAAGGTCATTACAATGTAGCCCTTATGTTATTTAGTGGTGCATTTAAAAAGCTCTTCTTAGAATATTTCATTCACCCTGACCAAGCCATGAAGCAAGAAGAGAAAGATCCTTATGGTGTTCTTAGAGCATGGTTCAATGCAGGAAACGAATTGGACCTCTTTAACGAATTAGCACAAAAGGATTATGAAGCTTTGTTAGACAGTGTACCAGGACTTTCTAAATTTATTGAAAGCAGAAATATTAATCATGCTAACAAGCATTTATTTATGGAGTTCTTGTTGCACGGGTTAGCTGAGTTTGAAATGATCAGTAAGGAGATAATGAAACGAAAGTTGGTGTTTAGGGATCCTTTGGCGGGGATGTTTGATGAATTAGGCTGATGATCTAAATTTTATTTTTTCTTCTTTTTCATATCCAAAAAGAAGCAAAAGTCTAGGCTTATTTCATTCTTATATGCTTCCCTTTTTTCAAATTTTCTAAAACAAGCGCCAACTCGTCGGAATTATCCTCCTCAAACAGGCCATTGTTTCTTTACGAAAATTTGAAAGCATTGCACAATGAAAAAGGCCCGTCCGTTTGATTCATGTTGTAAGACAAAAGTTCGTTCAAAGAAATAATCATTAATTATTATCGGTTAGTCCAAGCCGTTTACATAAATACACTCACCCCAGATTGATTAATGAACGGAATTAAAAAATGGAAAAGAGAGCATTTCAGATCAAAGCATTAATAATTATTAATTGTTAATTATAATTATTTACAATGCAGCACCCTATTCTTGTAAAATTGAAGCAACTTAACAACACTTTCGTAATTCTTCTTTTTGACTTTAATGTCTGTCAATTGAGGAATGTGTTCAGCGAAGAAGATTTGATTGTTCGCCATTTCGAATAAGTTGCTGGCGAATGAATGCGGATAAGGAAAATCCGGTTCTATTTCTAAAATTACATCAGCCACTTGTTGAATCAAATTATTGTAGGCTAAAAAGAATCCTTCTTTATTTTCTTTATCAACACTTTTAGTGTGATACGCTTTTGTAGATTCTTCAATGATGATGTGATGCAATTTTTTTTCGTTGACGAACTCTATGCCTGGATTTTCTTTTGTGGCATCTACAAAGTTATCAATGATGATATCCAATTTTCTATTGGGGTCATTGATGTTTTGTAAATTGTAATCAATCAAGTAGCTCACCCAGTTCCAATACCAGACGACTAAGTAAAGTAATAAGAGGTGCTTGTTCTCAAAATACCTATACAATGAAGTTTCATTGGAACCCATTTTCTGGGCTAATTTTCTAAAAGTAAAGCACTCAAATCCAACTTCATCAATCAAATCAATGCTATTACTTATAATATCCCTTCCCAATTGTGTTTGGAGTGGGTCCCGAAGCGAGAGCCCTTGAGGGATTTTGATTCCTGACATGATAATCATGGCCCAAAGCTATATATATTTTCTACTAACGATTGAACAATAGTTACTTTTTTCTGTTATTGCATCATTAACTTTTATGTAAGTATTACTAATATTTGCAGAAGTATTGTTATTTTGTTTAAAATTCATTGTCATGAGCCAATATGTAAAAAACCTCAAAAACGATCTTTCCGCCTCGTTAATCGTCTTTTTAGTAGCTGTTCCTCTATGTTTAGGGATAGCTTTAGCCTCTGGAGCCCCTTTATTTTCTGGGATTATCGCGGGAATCGTAGGTGGAATTGTTGTCGGTGCATTGAGTGGATCTCAGCTAGGTGTTAGTGGCCCAGCCGCAGGATTAGCAGTGATCGTTTTGACGGCAATAGACGATTTAGGTGCTTTTGACATTTTTCTTTTAGCAGTTGTTATCGCAGGTGTTTTCCAATTTATATTGGGTGTTTTAAAAGCTGGGATAATTGGTTATTATTTTCCAAACTCTGTGATTAAGGGTATGTTAGCCGGTATTGGGGTGATCATATTTCTTAAGCAAATTCCGCATGCATTTGGCTATGATGGGGATTATGAAGGCAATTTAGCATTCACATCAGCAGACGGACACAATACATTCTCTCAGTTTTATTATATGCTTGAAAACATTACACCTGGAGCTGTAGTGATTTCAGTGCTTTCGATAGCGATTCTTATCCTTTGGGAGCAAAAGTTCATGAAGAACATTTCCATCTTTAAATTGATACAGGGCCCATTAGTGGTCGTGGCATTAGGTGTAATTTTAAATCTAGCATTCAATGGATCAAGTCTAGCTCTAGGTGCTGATCAAGTTGTATCTATACCTGTTGCTTCGGGTATCGCAGGCTTTGTTGATCTATTTACATTCCCTGACTTTTCTGCATGGAACAACCCTCAAGTATATACTGTAGCTATCACTATAGCTGTAGTGGCTTCATTAGAAACACTACTCTGCTTAGAGGCTACAGATAAATTAGATCCACTTAAACGTGTCTCCCCTGCTAATCAGGAATTAAGAGCACAAGGCATCGGTAACCTGGTATCAGGATTGATTGGTGGATTACCAGTAACACAGGTTATTGTAAGAAGTTCTACGAATATATTATCTGGTGGTAAAACAAAAGTATCAGCTATAGCACACGGTTTTATCTTACTTTTTAGTGCGATGCTTATACCAAATGTTTTGAACCTCATTCCTTTGGCAAGTTTAGCGGCGATTCTATTTCTAGTAGGTTATAAATTAGCTAGACCTAGCTTATTCAAGTCGATGTTTAAAAAAGGCATGTCAAGCTTTATTCCTTTTATTGTCACTATTGTAGGTATCGTATTAACTGACCTATTAATGGGTATTGGTATTGGAATGGCTGTAGCTATCTTTTATGTACTCTACAACAGCTATAAAAAGCCTTTCTTATTTGAATCAGAAGAGCACATGAAAGATGGTAAGATTGTCCTTCAATTAAGTGAAGATGTAACTTTCTTAAATAAAGCTAATATTCAAAGAGCATTAAATGCCATTCCTGATTCAAGTACAGTCGTTATTGATGCATCTAAATCTATCGACATCCATGATGATGTGTTAGAATTGATAGAAGAATTCAAAATCAACGCTGTTGAAAGAAATATCACAGTAGAATTTATAGAAAGAAAGAATGTTGGCTCTGGAAGTTCGCAAATCAAGAACTTTGAAAGTTCTGTAAAAGGTTTCGAACTAGAACCCATTGGGTTGAATTAGCTGAGGAAAAATTTGGAAGAAGAATAGTGATAAGTATAAGCTTAAGTATAAGTTTAAGTTTAAGAGGTTTGCGACGTAGTCCGATATTTCAATCGAAGTTTAGGTAACGATTTGTTATCCTCGCCTCGTATCATTGCAATGAGTACAAGTTGAAGTTGAAGAATAAGTTTAGTTGGTATTTGACTTAAACTTAAGCTTAGTCTTAATCTTAGACTTATCATTTTTAACACTTCCTTATAAGCATCCCAATGCTTAATTATTGAATTTTGTAGTATAATCTTCGAAATGAAATATATAGCATTGGGATTCTTCTTTTTAGTACCCTTCATAATGATGGGCCAAAAGAAAGCCATTAGCCAAAGTGCTGTAAAGCAATTTAAAAAGTCTCCTGTCGAAATGACCTTTGAGAAGGAAAATATTGACTTAGGCACTATCAAAAAAGGCAATATCGAAGAATTCGAGTTTAAATTCGAAAACACAGGCTCTGAAGCTATTGAAATTCAATTGGTTTCAGCATGTGAATGTTCAACTGTAGATTGGCCGTCAACGCCCATTACACCTGGAGAATCAGGTTCTATAAGCGTCAAGTTTGACAGTGGTAAAAAAGAGGTTGAGGAAGTTGTTGATGTGGATGTCATCTTAAAAAACAAGGACAAAGCTACTGGGCGTTCCATTTTTAAGATACTATCGTTTACTTATCAGTTTGGGGAATAATTAAATTCCTTCTTTATTTCGCTAAACAACACTTTTTATATTTTTTACCGCTTCCACAAGGGCAAGGATCATTTCTTCCAGCTTTAGGAGGCGCTTTATATGGTTCTGAAAATAACTGCTCGTCATAATTTTCTAAATTGTCGAAATCGTCATAAAGGTCAGCCATAATTATTTCTTCATCATCTATGTCGTTTGTATATGAATGCCATGTAGAAATAATTTCCTTATAACGATCTGTAATCGACAGTATTTTGTCCTTAAATTGCGTAAATCGCTCTTCGTGCATATCTTTCTCAACAAACTCCCAATCGCCACAAATAAAAGTGGATACCCATCCTCGCTTGAATAACGTTTCTATCTTTGGTAACAACTCAACGGCTTTAAGATCAAGAATTTCGCATATTACAAGCCCATTGAGTTCACTATCAATAATATTGTCTTCAGGATCAAGATTTAAGAAAGCATCAAATAATCTATCATACCAATTGATAACTTCGTCACATCTTTCAGGATGATGTAAGGCTATTTGCAACATCATATCAGAAATATTTGATCGTGCAAAAGCATCTACTCCTGGTCTTAACATGAATGGCATCGCCAACTCTAAATCATGGCCTATAAGTTTATATAGAGGCTCCCAAAACATAGAGGTTTTAAAATCACCAAAATATAAATCTAAATAAGCCGGTGATTGACTTAAAACATCAAAAATTATTTGGATACTTTCTGTCGCTTTAAGTTCGCCCAATAAATAAATGGCATGGATTAGGAAATTCATTTTCTCCTCTACCCAATTACCCTCACCATATGAATTTAAAAAATAATTAAAACGTATAATCGAATCTTGAAGTACCATTTCAAGATCTTTAATAAGCGATTCTCTAGAAAGCTCTAAAATAGCCTCAAGTTTTTCTTCTGCAATGGTTAAATCATGGTTATACAGCCACTCTATTTCTTGATGCAGAAATTTTGGTGGATGAATGACTAGAGTTAGTTCTTGGACTTTTGTCTTTACTGAAATCTTCGTTTTTTCTTCTTCCTCTTTTCTTTTTTCAATCGCGATTAAATTAGCCTTTGTAATATAGCCTTTAGCTATTTCAGTATCATTCGAATAAGGCGCTAAATCGTTCATTATACTGAAACGAATATACGCTTGTTCAAGATCTTCTATTGCCGTAAAGTACATCACAGCCGTTTTCATAAATGCAAGAACCTCGGCTATATGAAATAGATCTCGATGAGGATAAAGTCCTTTGATTTCCATATCTGGTCCTAAGACTTCAGGTATTTTATGGTATTCACCATCCATAAAATACTCATTAGCAAGGTTTATCTTTCCTATCAAATAATCTGGGTGCTCGGCAATAATCCACCTGTTGACCTCACGCATTTTTTGAGGTTCATTTAAGGACATGTATAACACAGAAAGGAAGTTCTTTAATTGTGGATTTCTAGGATAACGCTCTATGGCATCCAATAACTTCTGAATGCTTGAACGCTTCCCTTCTAATGCCAATTCATGATAATCCTGAAGTCTCTTTTGTAATTCTGGCGTAATAGCATTTTGCTTATTTAAGAAACTTGGATCAGAGGTTATCTTATATTCCATTTTAACTAAATCACTCATTGTAGATGTATCTTAAGTAATAAATGTCCTATGTTTTCATTATAAATTTCTATAAAAAACTTTGCATAAAAAAAAGCCCTCGACTTAACATCAAGGGCTTCCAGCTTTTGGGAAAGCGTTTCTTTAATCGATAATGATTACCTTCTTATTGATGACTTTGCTTTCATCAACGATGACTTTCAATGTGTAGATACCATTATCTAAATCCTTAACATCAAGCTTGTATGCTTTTTGGCCAGGATTTACATTCACATCAAGAATCAAATTAGACTTAACTGTTTGACCTTGAGCATTTAGTACATGAACTTTTAACTCCCCTATTGTATTTTCTGAATCAAGTTCAACTGTTAATTCATCGACCACTGGATTTGGATATAAAGACACCTTTACATTAGACAATTGACGACGTCTTAAAGACACATTATTTGAAGTGGTCACTTCTCCATCAATATCTAATCTTAGTACTTTATAAGCACATGCTTCACATTCTTCAATATCAAAATCTTCGAATTTATAGTTGTTTTGATCCGTATCATAATTAGCTAGTACTTTTCCGATAGCCTCAAATTCCTCACCAGGAACTGCTCTCATGATTTCAAAATGACTTGTAGAAGCATCATTATTTTCCCATGTGAGTGTATTTGCGTTAGCACTTACAGCGCCATCAACTTCAATAGGTCTAATTGATCCTGTAGACACTAATCCAGCGCCCATATGTTGTATGTAATCACCAGGATTAACGGTAAAGAACTTCGTCGTATTTGGACCATTGGTACCATCAACATCACTATCCTTAGTTATATCATTACCCATATGCGGCGTCGTTGCTGCAAAGTGTGAAGGAATATCAAACTTCAATGAATATGTATTCTTACCTAAGTTATCAATATGGTAGATACCGCTACTGTTTGTGGTTGCCATACCTAACTGCTTACCAAATAGGTCGATCGCTCTTACAACAATTCCTGATACGCCAGATTCATTTGATTCACGCGTACCATTACCATTACTATCTAACCATACATAATCGCCGATAGTACCTTGCGTGTAATATCCAGCTCCGATATCACATCTTTCTTGTCCACAGTTAACTGTGAATGCTGCTGTTGTCCCATCACCAAATGCACCTGTAACATCACTATCAATATTTTCATTGATACCAAAGTTGGCTACTGCTGGCACCAAGCTTTCTGGCGGATTATTAAACTTCAGATAATAATTTCCAGGAGGTACGCAGAATTTGAAATAACCATCATCAGAAGGCGTATTTGGTTTATGACCAGAGTACGTGTAATCATATAGAATGTATTCACCAGACTCTTGTCTATACAATTCTATCTTCATACCATTGATGCCATTCTCGGTATTATCAAACAAGTCATTTTTGTTATAATCTAACCAAATACGTTCACCAATATTTACACACTTGTATAATCCAATATCGAAGCTATCCAATTCACACTCTCCCGGACCTAAGTGGACCAATCTTGTTGTTCCAAATCCATTAGTGTGATCGATATCTGAATCCTGAGATTCATTATTACCTACATTTTCAAATGCAAGTTCGTAATCAGCTGGATCTACTTTTACATAATAATGTCCTGGATAAAGATTATCGAATTGATAGAATCCTGACGCATCCGTAAATGCATTCCCTACTAATAGATCTTCACTATTATACAATTCTACTTCAATACCGCTTACACCAGATTCTCCTGTTTGCAATCCATCTCCATTACAATCTTCAAATACAAAGTCTCCTAATTTTGCCAATGGTATCAAACCTGCATCTACATCCATAATCATCTCACCCGCCTCAAGTGTTATACATTCTGTATCACCATTTAAGTCCACATCAGAATCGATTGTTTCGTCGCCTTGATTTGGCAACGTAAAGTCACATCCTTGTGGCAAGCCAGAAATATCGAATGCTAATTGATAATCACCTGGCAATAATAAATCAAATACATAGAAGCCATTGGCATCTGTCGTTGTCGTTGTAATTTCTGCACCATTGCAATCAAACAATGTTACGACAACACCTGCAACACCTACTTCGCCATTGTTTTGTAAACCATCTCCATCAGTATCTTTCCAAACTGTATCTCCAATAGATCCTGTTACTAAAACATCAGATACATCATTATCATCTTCATCATCTCCATTGCCATGCTCATTAATTTCATCATCATTATCATCACCTGGAGTCACATCATTATCGTTATTTGGATCATTATCTGGTGTACTATCAGCATCTGTACCATCAGAACTAACGATCTCAGCTTCGTTTGTCCAAGATTCGAAAGTAGCGTTGGCTGGAATCGTAATTTCTAAGAAAAGAGTTATCGTCTCTGAAGTACCTGGAGCCAATGGTCCTGCAAAAGTATATTCAGCATAAGTACCATTTAAAGTCCAACCATCATTGACACCTCCTGGTGTGAATATGAAACCTTCATTTAAATAATCTGTAACAAGAATATTATTCGCATCTACATTACCTTGATTGTGTAAAACAATTTCGAATTCTACAACATCACCAGGCAAGTAAGGTCCTCTATTATCAATTATTTTTTGAAGCGCTAAATCATAAATTTCTATCATTTCGATATCATGATCATCTTCATCTCCATCAGAGTTATCGATATTATTATCTATTGGCGTACCATCGTTTGTTTCATCGTTATCTGGATCACTATCGATATCATTCGCAATCATGCCTAATTCATCATAAGCTTCCGTTATTTCACCAGCATTAGTCCAAGCACCGGCTTCATCACAAGGTACAATATTTACTGTCAATGGTACTGTGGCAGTTGAACCAGGCATCACTGGACCTGCAAAAGTATTGACTAAGTTACCTGACGCAGGGTCTACAGACCATCCTGGACTTGCAACAAACTCAAATCCGCATGGTAAATAATCTACTAAACTGACGTCATGGGCTGGAACAGATCCTTGATTAACTATCACATAATCGAATGTCATCTCTTGACCATAACTATAAGGTCCAGCTGTAGAAGCGACTTTCGTTAAAGCAATATCAAATACTCTAAAGACTTCATTATCCTCATCATCTTCGCTTTGATCACCATCATCATTAGAAGGTGTAGAATCCCAGTCATCAACTAATGGCTCCCCTTCTTCATCGAAGGTTGTCGTAATCTCAGTGACGTTTGTATAGTCTGCAGTACTCATACCACCACTTACAAATTCTAGAACGATATCTACACATTGCTGATCTCCAGGATTAATTGGTCCAGCAAAAGTATGCGTCACGCTTGGTGCAGCGCCTATCCATTCAAGATTATCAGCAGGATCAAAATTAAATCCAGCTGGGATATAATCTGCAACCTCTACACTGCTAAATGAAGTGTTACCTTCATTTGTAATACAGATATTAAATATGATATCATCACCAAAAGTATAAGGTGGACTCATTGAAGGATCTAAAGATTTTTCGATTGATAAATCTGGAATACAGATTTGCGCTAAATCGTGATCATCTTCATCACCAAATGAATTGTCAATCACATTATCTCTTGGAGGACCGTCATTGCTTGGATTAAAGTCCATATTACTGTCCATATCATCTATCTCATCACCATTGAAATCACTTGCCGTATAAATTTCTGCATAGTTAGATGGCAAGTTATTGATATCGAATGAAGTGATATCAAAAGTAATTTGAATCGTATCACTTTCGCCACCGGCTAGAGGACCATCAATAAAGTAATAAGCGAATCCACTAAATGGATCTCTATACCAATCTGAATCATTTAAATCCCACGACGGATGTTGCATGATATAATCAATCACTCCAATATCGTATACATCACAATTACCTTGATTGATGATTATAATATCAAATGTCATTTGCCCACCAGTGCCGTCACCATTACTTGCAAATCCAGCACACTCTTTTTGTAATGCTAAATCACAATTACCCATAATAGAAACTACTTGTTCGTCGATGTCATCTTCTCCTTGAGGATCGTTATTTGGATTGCTATCAGGGTCACTATCTCTGTCTTTCTGAGGATTACCCTCTTCATCTGTAGCATCATTGATCTCTCCAGTGTTCATATAACTATTACCTTCTACAGCAGTCATTAATACTTGTAAGGTAATATCTACTGTTGCTTGAGCACCAGGCAATAATCCTCCTGCTGGTAAATCACCATTCGCAACCGACAAGGTTATTGATGCAGGATTAGTATTGGTCCAATCTGGATCATTCAATGCAAAATCAGCAGGGATATGATCTAAGATCTCAATATTATCAGCAGGGATTTCTCCTTGATTTGTTACAGTGAATGTATAAGTGACATCGTCACCAACCATTACTGTAGTAGATTGACCTACTGCTAATGATTTAGTTAATGCTAAGTCGAACTCTAAGAGTGAAACTTCAACCTCATCAATATCATCTTCACCAGGCGTATCGTTTGTGGCATTTCCATCAGGGTCACTATCTGTATCTTCTCCATCATCATTACTTATTTCTGCAACGTTAGTCAAATCACAACTTGGATCAACAGGATTAGATAATTGTAAAGTAATTGGTACAGTAACAGATGATCCCGGTGTTAATCCACCAGCAGGAATTAGATTGGTTTCATCCAATGTAAATGTTGCTGGTCCCTCAGCAGGTCCGCTCCAATTGGCATCTGCTAAAGTCATACAAGTAGGAATGTAATCTGTTATTTCAACTACAAATGCATTAAACTCCCCTTGATTTGTAACTGTAATTTCATAATCTATTAAATCACTAGGAGCCACTGCACTGGATTGGCCTGTTGCTAAGCTTTTAGTCAAAGCTAAGTCGTAAGATAATAAACCAATAGTCTCTTGATCGTGATCATCTTCATCGCCATTTAAATTCTCAGTTTCGTTATCACCACCAAACACATCATCTGTAGGGTCATCATTAGGTGTACTATCTGTATCTGTAAGTACTGTGCCATCATCATCTGTAGCTGCACTTATTTCTGCCCAATTGGTTAAGTCACAATCAGAATCTGCGGTAGCTGATACATTTAAAGTAATATCAACTTGCACGATATCATCCGGAGCCAACCCTCCAGCAGGCAGTCCGCCATTAGCAACCGACAATGTAGTCATCACAGGACCAGCATCATCACCAGACCAATCTGGATCAACATTAGTCATACATGCAGGAACATAATCAGTAACCACAATATTATCAGCAGCAATTGTCCCTTGGTTATATACTGTGATGGTAAATGTAACATCCGACCCAGGTGCAACATTGGCACTTTGAGAAGTCGCCAATACCTTAGTTAAGGCTAAATCAAAGTTATTAATGACGATCGTTTCTACATCATGGTCATCTTGATCATCATTAGCCCCATCAGTTTCATTATCCGTTACAGGACCATCATTTGTATTGTCATCATCTGGTGTACTATCTTGATCATCGCCGTTATCGCCACTAATTTCTGCAAAGTTGGAAATATTCATTCCCTGAGGAGCATCAGCGTCTACAGTTAGAACAATCTCTGCAAATACACATTCACCAGCTGTTAAACCTTCTGCTGGCAATTGTCCACCAGCTGAACTAAATGATGTTTCATAACCGGCTGCCGTCATCATCCATCCATTTGCTGTATTCGTTGGATGTCCTGCATTAAAGGTCATACCACTAGGAATATAATCTGTAATTGTAATATCGTCAGCTTCAATTTGAGCCTGATTACAAACAGTGATTCTGAATGTTACATCATCATTTGGATTATAGACACCCGTCTCTCCTGGTGCTAATTCTTTTATTAAACTTAAATCATATAGGCAACCTGTAACTGTTACTTCAATACTACACGCTGCTGACATACATCCATTTGCATCAGTAACTATTACGTCATAGTTACCTGGAGCCAATCCATTAAACACATTGCCATCTTGACCTGTCCCACCATTTAATGAATACATAAATGGAGCTGTACCGCCCATTACTGTTACAGTAATCTGTCCATCATCTTGGCCTTGACAACCACTTGGATTCATACTTAAATCACAAGTTAGAATTTCAGGTTCTAGAATTTCAATTTCACAAACAGTTGTACAACCGTCTGCATCCGTAACAGTAACGTCATTCAAACCTTCAACCAACATAATCGCAACAGGTGTTGTCTCCCCATTTGACCATGCATATGAATAACCTGGTGTTCCACCAGAAGCCGTCACTGTAGCTGAACCATCTGTCAAGCCGTTGCAACTTATATCTTGTTCTTTGACTACATCACATATTAATGCAGTCGCTTCATTAAGCTCTACTGAGCATATTGAAGTACATCCAGCAGCATCCGTTGCCGTTACTGAATACATGCCTCCACTAAGATCTGTTAAAGAAGCAGTTGTTGCTCCATTACTCCATTCAAAAGTAATAGGCATTGTTCCTCCCATTGTTGAAACGGTTACTGTACCATCAGCTGCACCATTACAAGATACATCTGAACTTGAAGTAATTTCACATGTTAGGCCTGCTATAGAATTTATATTTATCAAACAACTCGTCGTACACCCATTAGCATCTGTAACAGTCACTGAATGTGATCCAGCGTTAAGCGCTAATGCAGTAGCTGTTGTTTCTGTATTATCCCATAAATATGTATATACTGCTGTTCCTCCCATTACAGTTACTGTAGCCTGTCCATCGCTCATATCACATGAAGCCATTTGATCTTCAACTACTGAGCACGATAAAGCTTCAGGATCTGTCAAGCTTTGAGAACAACTTGTTGTACATCCATTTGCATCTGTCACAACTATAGTATGCGGACCTGCCAATACATTTGTAAATACACCACTTGGTTGAGCAGCACCTCCATCCAAACTATAAGTCAAGGCACCAGTACCACCTGAAGCAGAAACTGTAATCGTACCTGATGCTTCAGCAGCACATAAAGGATTCGTAAAATCATCAACCATACAAGTAACTACTGAAGGATCTACTATTTCGACAGTACATTCTGTTGTACACCCATCGGCATCTGTTACTGTCACAGCATTCATTCCTGCAACTAACATTGTTGCCGAAGCTGTTGTTTCACCAGTAGACCATTCATAAGTATATCCTGGTACACCACCAGATGCTGTTACTGTAGCACCTCCATCACTTAATCCATTACAGCTTATATCTTGATCTTTTGTTAAGTCGCATATTAATTCAGTGGCTTCAGTTACATCTGAAGAACATATAACACTACATCCTGCAGCGTCAGTAATCGTTACTGTGTAAGTACCACCAGATAAATTACTTATCGTCGGCATATCACCACCATTACTCCAAGCGTATATTAATGGTAAGGTACCACCCATAGCTTCTACAGTTACTGCACCATCACCAGCACCAAAACAAGATACATTTGTACTAGAAGTAATCTCACATGTTAATCCTGTAGTTGTACTAATATTAACCAAACAGCTTGTTGTACATCCATTTGCATCTGTTACTGTTACTGAATGTGATCCAGCACTTAAGGCTATTGCCGTAGCAGTTGTTTCTGTATTATCCCATAAGTAAGTATACATACCAGTGCCGCCCATTCCAGTTACTGATGCTTGGCCATCACTCATATCACATGACGCAGATTGAATTTCAATTGCCGTACATGTCAAATTTTGTGGATCAGTCAGCGTTTGCGAACAGCTAGTTGTACAACCATTTTCGTCAGTTACCACAATTGTATGAGCACCAGCAGCAACGCTAGAAAAGACCCCACTTGACTGAGCTGCTCCACCATCTAAACTATATGTCAATGCACCTGTACCGCCCGCAGCAGATACGGTTATAGTTCCTGTCGATTCGCCTGCACATAATGGATTTGTAAAATCATCAATAGAACATGTAATCACAGCTGGCTCTATGATTTCAACTGTACACTCAGTGGTACATCCATCAGCATCTGTTACAGTAACTCCATTCATACCAGCTACTAACATGGTTGCAGCAGCTGTTGTTTCTCCACTTGACCATGCATAGGTATAACCAGGAGTACCTCCTGACGCCGACACTGACGCACCTCCATCTGTCAAACCATTACAAGTTATATCTTGATCTTTTGTTAAATCACAAATCAATGCTGTAGCTTCCGCAACTTCAGAAGAACAAACTGAAGTACATCCTGCTGCATCCGTAATTGTCACAGTATATGTCCCTCCAGAAAGATCACTAATTGTTGGCGTATCAGCACCATTACTCCACGTATAAGTAAAAGGCATTGTCCCTCCACTTGCTAATACTGTAACTTCTCCATCTGCTGCACCATTACATGAAACATCTGTACTAGAAGTTATTTCACAAGCTAGGCCTGTTGTCGTATTTATATTTACTAAGCATACTGTTTCGCATCCATTAGCATCTGTAACTGTCACTGAATGTGAACCCGCACTTAATGCTGTTGCAGTAGCTGTTGTTTCTGTATTATCCCATAGGTAGGTATATATGCCCGTGCCACCCATTCCAGTTACTGATGCTTGGCCATCACTCATATCACATGACGCAGATTGAATTTCAATTGCCGTACATGTCAAATTTTGTGGATCAGTCAGCGTTTGCGAACAGCTAGTTGTACAACCATTTTCGTCAGTTACCACAATTGTATGAGCACCAGCAGCAACACTAGAAAAGACCCCACTTGACTGAGCTGCTCCACCATCTAAACTATACGTCAATGCACCTGTACCGCCCATTGCCGAAACGGTAATCGTTCCAGTCGACTCCCCAGCACATAAAGGATTACTAAAATCATCTACACTACATGTCACTGCGGCAGGCTCAATAATATCTACCTCGCATGTCGTTGTACAACCATCCGCATCTGTAACTGTCACTGTATTTGTACCTGACACCAACATCGTCGCTGCTGCAGTTGTCTCGCCATTTGACCAAGCATATGTATATCCAGGAACACCTCCTGAAGCAGTCACTGAGGCACCACCATCTGTCAAACCATTACAACTGATGTCTTGACCCTTCGTTAAGTCGCAAATTAGTTCTGTAGCTTCAGCTACCTCAGAAGAACATACAGAAGTACATCCGGCAGCATCTGTTACAGTAACCGTATAATTTCCACCTGATAAATTGCTTATAGTGGCAGTGTTGCCTCCATTTGACCAAGTGTAAGTAAATGGCATTGTACCCCCACTTCCGGCAACTGTCACTTCACCATCACCAGCGCCATTACAACTTACATCTGTACTTGATGTAATTTCACATGACAAACCAGTAGTTGTATTAATATTAACTAAACAACTCGTCGTACAACCATTAGCGTCTGTTACAGTCACTGAATGTGAACCTGCAGTCAACATAGTTGCCGTTGCCGTTGTCTCTGTATTATCCCATAAGTATGTATATCCTGGAGTGCCGCCAGCTGGAGTTACCGTGGCTTCTCCATCATTCATATCACAAGATGCAGATTGATCTTCGACCACTGAGCAAGTAAATACTGCTGGATCCGTCAAGGTTTGCGTACAACTTGTAGAGCAACCATTTTCATCAGTTACTACAATTTCATGGTTCCCTGCTGGTACATTTGTAAATGCGCCACTTGCTTGTGGTGCTCCTCCATTTAAACTAAAACTCAAAACACCAGTGCCACCAGAAGCCGAAACTGTTAACGTACCTGTTGATTCACCCGCACATAATGGATTCGTAAATGCATCTACAGAACAAGTAACTGCAGCAGGCTCAATTATATCAACATTACAGATTGTCGTACAACCATCTGCATCAGTTACTGTAACTGAATTCATTCCAGCAACTAACATTGTTGCAGATGCTGTCAATTCACCTGTTGACCATTCATAAGTATAACCAGGTACACCGCCTGATGCAGCTACAGTAGCTGCGCCATCTGAAAGCCCATTACAGCTAATATCTTGATCCTTATTTAAGTCACATACAAGGGCTGTGGCTTCTGCTATTTCTACAGAACAAACAACTGAACAATTATCAGCATCTGTTACTGTCACAGAGTAGCTTCCTCCTGACAATCCAGAAATCGAAGCGGTTGAAGCACCATTACTCCAACTATAAGTAAAAGGCGTCATACCTCCAGTAGCAGCTACTGAAGCTGCTCCATCATTAGTACCATTACAACTTACATCAACACTTGATGTAATTTCACATGACAAGCCTGTTGTGGTATTTATATTAATTAAACATACTGTTTCACATCCATTATTATCTGTTACTGTTACACTATGAGAACCTGCCACTAATGAAGTTGCAGTCGCCGTCGTTTCCGAATTATCCCACAAATAGGTGTATGCAGGACTACCACCCATAGCCGTCACTGTCGCTTGACCATTATTCATACCACAAGAAGCGGTTTGGTCTTCTGTCACTGTGCAAGTCAGAGCAGCTGGATCTACTAGGTCTTGATTACATATGGCCATACAACCATTTGCATCGGATACTGTTATAACGTGTGATCCTGCTGGCACATCTGTAAAAACACCGCTAGTTTGAGCTGCACCTCCATTTAAACTATAAGTAATAGTTCCAGTACCTCCTGTAGCACTTACTGTTATTGTACCAGAATCTTCACCTGCACATAATGGGTTAGTAAACGCATCTACAGAACAAGCAAGTACCGCTGGCTCTACGATATCAATAGTACACTCTACTGTACAACCATTATCATCTGTAACCGTTACTGAATTTGATCCAGCACCAAGATTGACAGCAGTTGCATTACTTTCGCCACTGCTCCATAAGATAGTGTAAACACCTGTACCTCCTCCTGGAGTCACAGTCGCACTACCATCTACCTCGCCATTACAACTTATATCTGATTCTTTTAATACGCTACAAGTTAATGCTGATGGTTGTGTTAATGTTACATCACAAACTGTAGTTGCACCACTATTATCTGTTACCGTAACTGAATAATCTCCAGCAGTCAAACCTGTCGCAGTAGCTGTCGTTTGAGCAGGAGTCGAATTCCAACTGTATGTGTATGGCATAATACCACCTGAAGCAGTTACAGTAGCTGAACCTGTAGCTTCGCCATTACATAGTATATCTACTTGAGTTGTAGAGCAAATTAATTCAGAGCAAGCTTCTGGTGCATCATACATAATCTGATCAAAGCAAGTTGCCTCACATGTAAAGAATCCAGAAAGCGTGATACCTGTCATCCCATCAGCCATTAAATTTTCGATCGTAAATACCTCAGATCCACTTCCATCCACAAGGAAAGTTTGACCACCTAAGTCTAAAAGACAATCTGGTTGTGCACCATAATTTACAGTTACAACCACATCATAGGTCCCAGTCATTGGATCACAAGCTGAAGGTACTGCTGAAATGATATCCAATGCACAAGGCAAATCTTCACATACTTCAGATATTTCATCAGGTGTACCATCATCATCTGTGTCTAATTGAGATTCATTATACAAACCTTCTCCGCTAGAAGGATCACCTATAGACGCTGTTTCACAAGATGTATACATACCATCACCAACTGCAGGGTCAGCAGAAGGATCATATTTTACTTTTACGATCAAACAGTAAGTGTGCGTAGCACCACCTTCAATCATTTGATCTTCAGCTAATTCATAAAAGCCATCTGACGGGATCATTAATGGACCAGGATTTCCTGGGTTACCTGGTGCATCAGATGTATATTCTACACCGCAAATTTCAACATCGTCATCAAATCCTGGCACATCATTAAGGTTATAAGTCCCATCACCAATGCCATTATTTTCAACAGTGATTGTCCATTTAGCATCATATGCGCCAGGAGCAGTTTCTGTCAAACTTGTAAATACTTTTTCGTGTGTTAAATTGGCAGGGCAATCTATTGAACCTGACTCAGCCACTAAAGTCTCACAAATACATTGTTCGATTCCATCATTATTTGGAGAAGACATTTGTACAATAATTCCAAATTCAGGATTACACAATCCTTCTGCAACGGTACCTGACACCAATGTTGTTGTACCTGCAGTAATCGGCCCATTCAATAATTCTGATTGAATATAATTACCTGGAGTTCCTGATGCTGTTGCACAAAAGATATCTACTACTAGAAATTCTCCATCCTCTAAATCCATACTATCTAACTTAACAGGCACTTCATAAGTAATGGCACCTGTTGAAGTACAACCAAACATCTCCATTCCATCAATACTCAATTCTATTTTTTCAGTTGTGAAATTAATATCTCTTTGACCAGTTACAGTTTGAACATTAGGACATGTACCGCCTGCTGCTGTTGGACAAGTTACACTACCTGCACTTGCTCTAACCTGAACATTTATGTTTCCTGGTTGATCACATAAGTTTCCAGGTGCATTGATCACATCAAAATCAAAACACATATTTGGATTAGTAGATAAGTCAACTGGCATAGACGGGAAAGCCAAAACAAGCCTTGTATATCCATTCGCATCTGTCTCAGAGTATGACAATGTCAAACAATGATCAGGATTTGCAGAACAACACATAAATGTACCTGGTACAAATTCTACTACTGGATCTAAGGTTACAATAACAGAATCCGTAGGCGAAGTAAAATTGCTACCTAAGCTTACAAAATCGATATTCACTTCCACGTTATTGCCTTCATCACAACCTCTCAATTCCATAAACTCTGATTGTATTGAAACTGAAGCGCCATGCGGCTGATTAACCCCTTGTATGGTTAAATCAGAACTTCTTACACGTATACCATTATTTATAGCTGGATCACCACATGGTCTTTTTCCAAATGCTTGGAAGATTAGTCCAGCAGAAGAAATAAAATCACAATCAGTATCTAAATCGAAAGTTATGCATGCCTCCCTTTCCGTAGGGTCTAGTGCATCGATTGTTCCCGGCATTCCATTAGCACTCATCGCTGAGTGTGCTTCTAAATTTATGAGAATTAGGTCTCCATTTACAGTGGTAGATGCAGGTTCAAAGTTCCCGCTTCCACAAGGATATTCCACTTGGATATTGCTAATTGTTGCTCCTGGAGGCGCTAGAATACTTAATTGTGGATCATCTAAATAAGCCGCTTGTGCACTTGTTTGCTTTAACTCAAAAGATTGTGTTTCACAAAGTGGCATAGGTGTTGAAGGTTGAGACTCAAACGCCAATTGGACCTCTGACATTAGAGGTAATCCAACCAACTGGACCGTATCTGAACAGCTTAACGCATTTATATCCGTTGGATAAGCTGTACAACCAAATCCAGAAAGTACATTAATTCTTGTAGTATCACACTCTGAACTTTGAGCACAAACGGTATAATTGGTAGATGCGCTAGCATTATTATCTCCTAATTGATAAAAACCATTTGCATCTTGAGCGACTGGATTTCCTGCAGCATCAAATACCATTTGATTCGTGCCACCATCGATATAAAACCAAGAAAATGGTGCATCTAAATTATTACTACCGTTATTTAATATCACATCCCAACATCCTTGACTGGTTGTATATTGAATAGTACCACCACCAGTTAAAAATGGTTGAGGACCATCATAAAGTACTTGACCAAAACCTGACCATCCTGTAGTATTACTACAATTGGTTACAGCCGTATAATTCATATCCGGAGAGTGGCAACCATTACCAATCACTTGTCCATTAAATCTTGTAGAGTATATACCTGGCTGTGCCTCACATGTTGGATCAAGATTGAATCTTACATTATAATTCCAAGATTCATCTGGCTCCAAAAGTGGACCACCATAACTCATGAAAAACTGTTTTAAGTTACAGACGGTTAAGGTGTTTCCTATCTGAGTAATATCAGAGTCAGGTACAGGATTTCCAGAAAAGGTAACACTACCAGGCCTGTACGCCAATGCTTCATCCAATTGGATTGTAAATTTATCTGGAATTGCAAATGGCCTGTATTCATTAGGGTACCAGATATCTCCAGTTTGTGTATTTATATAGTATCTCAAGTAGTAAATTAATTGTCCTTGACATCCATTGATTGTTTGAGGTGTAGGTGTCCATGGAGAGAAATAATGACGATATACATTCATAAAGTCATTGTATTTGTCACAAGTATATTTGTTTTCAGGACTAGGATTTTCTCCCACTGGGTCTGCTGTATAACTTGAATACACTTCATTATCAGCAACGTACTGATTAAAACTAGAACTATGATATGAAGTCGTTACTACATAGTTTGCACAAAAAACAATACTATCTCCATCTTCCCATGCCGCTTTACAAGCAGACAAATCATATTTAGCTAAATCATTGGTTCCACTGGAAGTATTTTCAATAGTTGGCGAAACCAAACATGTATAAGAAGGACTTCCATCAGCTGGAAAAATAGTCGCCTCAGCATCAGGGAGTGGTTCAAACAAATTATCTGTTTCAAAATAAGTACAATCTAAATTCAAATCAAAAAGATCAAATTCTACATATAGGTTGTTGAATGGTACACCAGCATTAGGTCCCACAGTATTTGGAAAAACATAGATTTCCCATGTTCCTTTTACCGTGTCACAATTAGAAGCTCTATGCAATTCAACATCTTCGGGTTTTGCTCTGCCTGTTCCATCTGGAACACCATTGTTATCTAAATCCTCAAGTCCTAAGCTGGTTCTCTCCAAAGAGAAAAACTGAGGCGTTGCACCACCTTCAGGACATGGTTCTGGACAGTGCATCACATAAGTACGTGTCAAACACTTTAAGTGATATTTCGACCCTGGACAATTGTCATCGTATTGGCCTTCATGCCACAATCTTACAGTTTTAGTACCTCCACCTTCTGCACAAGTGGCCTTAAGTGGCAGCGACAATATTCCTGATCCATTAGATATACCATTATGTGGATAAGTAACACAAATCAAATCACCAACTTGCGATACGGCTACATTAACACCTTTAAAAACTTCAGTTCCTGTTCCAGTGTATAACAAACCTGTACCTGATACATCCACTTTTAATTCTGTAGATCCTTCAGTTGTAGATTTAGTATTATTATAAAAGTTAGAGTAATTTACCTCTAGAGTAAACTCATCGCAATCTCTCATATCAGTAGGCATGTCTATATCATATCGATACAACTGTCTACCACCGTAAGCGATACCTGCTCTTGCTCTTCCATAATTATTGATTTCACATGCATCTTGATACTCATAAGATCTATTGAAGTAAAACCAAGCAATATCGGCATTACATTGAGCATCGCATTCTTGTGTCAAGTTATTAGCATAAGAAGGAATTTCGATAGTTATGCATTCGCCAGGTTGTATCACGATACCTTCCATTTCATAAGCTACTGAAGTCGGAAATACAACTCTAGAGCAATCTGCCATGGAATAAGTATTATTTGCTATAGCGGTCTGTGAACTTGTTGTGCCTAACGAAGCACCAGAATCATCAAAGATTTGTCCTGGATCCAACGTGAAATAGTTTTGGCCTGTTCCACTACCTGGTGTAGCATTATATAACTCAAAAGTAACATTGGTAGCTGGACCAGATCCTGTATTACACATTTCAAAAGTCTGCATCACTGCAGTACCGCCTATTGCTGCACTTTGACCTTTAAAGCAAAAATCTCGGTTGACCCCAGTTTCAAATCCGAAACTTAAATTTGGTGTTAAGTTTGGCGTATTTGTTTGTTGTTGGATTTCTGTAGTTGACATACAGACCGTTGGACAACCCCAGTATCCACCAAAATATGAGTCGTTATCGCAACTCAGTACATCGTAGCATCTTTCTAATACTATTTGCTCGCCGTTTTCAAAGAAGTTATCACCATCTCCAAACTCAGCAAAAATAGATGCGTCTAACCAATAACATAATGAATCTCCGTTCATTACAGGAGTAATAACCGTACCACCTGGAACAGTAACGACACTAGTTGTTGCCGTACCAGCACCATCTAGAATGTAATATTTTAAGGAATCAAGATAGCCTTGTCCGCCATTAGTAAATGTCACTTCTCTACATACATTATCTCCTACTTGAGCAGTTATAGGACCTTCTCCCACCATACTTACTGATGGTGTCAATAAGTCATAACTATTCAAATTCGGATCATTTTCGCTTACACAACCGTTATCACCACATACTTCTATGGCATCTTTAAATGTTCCACCTCCCATTTGATGTGCTGTAGCGGCGCAATCTGCTACTCTGCAAAATTCAAAAGTAAATGCATCTCCAGCACTTAAGTCAGCTGGTGATACATTGAATACTGGCATAGTTAAATCAGAGAGATTCGCTTCAGCTATGGTAATCCCAGCATTTGTATTGACTACAGAAATACAACCTGGAACGTAATACATCCCTGGAGGCATCTGCAGCGTAAAGCTCGTATTATCAGCAGCATTACTACTCACAACGACTCTTATCGTATTATTAAATGTTTCTGATTGACAAACACTTACGTCATCTGTAGGTAATGGGTTAGAATTTCCATCATTGTACAAAATAGTATATTGACCCATGACATCTCCAGAAGCCAAAAGGCCAATTAAAATGAAGCATGCGCATAAGAAATTGTAAGTGCTCTTACTAAGGTTTTGAAGGGGAAAACAAGACGGCTTTTGCATTTTAGCAGTATTAATTATTCGATAGCATAAGCGAGAATAGTGTTAATATTCTTCACGAATGTTTTTGTAAATAAATCATTGAGGTTGACCTAAGAACATAGGTTTATAACCTCAGTATTACTGCTAAAGGGAATTCAGAAGCCAAATATATTATAATAAATCATAATATGTAAATTATTGATTAACTATAACATATTAATTATATATGCTTAAAATAGCTTTACAAGCTAGAACAACCATGTGAGAGGTAACTATATATGTTAGTCGTTGATTTTCAGAACCTCTAGGAAGGCTTTCTGCGGTACTTGCACCGAACCTATGGAACGCATTTTCTTCTTACCTTTCTTTTGTTTTTCAAGTAACTTCCTTTTTCTGGTAATATCACCACCATAGCACTTGGCAGTCACATCTTTACGTAAGGCAGATATGGTTTCTCTGGCCACTATCTTCTGACCTATAGCCGCTTGAATGGCGATCATGAATTGTTGGCGAGGTAGTAATTCTTTAAGTTTTTTGCATATTTTTCTACCAAAGGATTCTGCTTTACTTCTATGCACTAAAGAAGACATGGCATCAACAGAGTCACCATTTAATTTGATATCAAGTTTTACCAAATCAGACTCTCTAAAGTCAATCATTACGTAATCGAATGATGCATATCCTTTAGAAATGGACTTTAATTTATCGTAAAAGTCAAAAACGATTTCTGCTAAGGGTAACTCAAAAGTCATCTCAATCCTATCCTGTGTTAGATAGTTTTGCTTGGTTAAGGTGCCTCTTTTATCCATGCATAAAGTCATGATAGGCCCAATAAAATCAGGCTTAGTAATGATTTGAGCTCTAATAAATGGTTCCTCAACCTTTTGAATCATCGTTGGATCCGGTAGGTCATTAGGTGTATGAATTGTTAATTTTTCTCCTTTCTTGGTGTAGGCAAAGTATGAAACGTTAGGCACGGTTGTGATAACCTCTTGATCATATTCTCTACTTAATCGCTCTTGAATAATTTCCAAGTGCAACATACCTAAGAAGCCCACCCTAAAACCAAATCCTAATGCTGCTGATGATTCTGGCTCGTATACTAGTGCCGCATCATTTAATTGTAATTTTTCAAGACTATCTCTTAAATCTTCAAAGTCATCATTATCTATGGGATAAATACCTGCAAAGACCATAGGTTTTACTTCTTCGAAACCTTTGATGCCTTCTTCGCACGGTTGTGCTACTGTAGTAATGGTATCCCCTACTTTAATCTCTTTACTTTCTTTAATTCCCGTAATGATATAGCCCACATTACCTGCTGCTAATTCTTTACGTGGATGCATATCCAACTTAAGAATACCAATTTCATCCGCCAAGTATTCCTTGCCTGTATTGACGAATCGGACTTTATCGTTTTTGCGCATCATACCATTCACAATCTTGAAGTAGGCCACAACTCCTCTGAATGGATTAAAAAGCGAATCAAATATTAAAGCTTGGAGTGGTGCTTCAGAATCTCCTTTTGGTGGAGGTATTTTGGTGACGATTGCATTTAATACATCCTCTACACCGATTCCTGTTTTACCACTAGCATGAATAATTTCTTCTAAATCAGCGCCCAATAAATCGATAATCTGATCACTCACCTCTTCAATCATCGCACTTTCCATATCGACTTTATTCAATACAGGTATGATTTCTAAGTCATGTTCTAGGGCCAAATAGAGATTCGAAATTGTTTGCGCTTGGATACCTTGACTGGCATCTACAAGTAATAATGCGCCTTCACATGCTGCAATTGATCTCGATACTTCGTAAGAAAAATCTACGTGGCCTGGAGTATCAATTAAGTTAAGTATATATTCTTTACCATCTGAATGCTTATAATTCAATTGAATAGCATGGCTTTTTATCGTAATCCCTCTTTCTCTTTCTATATCCATGTCATCCAAGGCTTGCGCCTGCATATCTCTGTCTGCAATGGTTTTGGTATGTTCTAACAACCTATCCGACAATGTACTTTTACCATGGTCAATATGGGCAATAACACAAAAATTCCTAATCTGCTTCATGGCCGCAAAGATATGTCATATCGGGATAGTATATGGTGGAATATTGGTTTTTTCCTCAAGAACTCGGCTTGCTTGGGGGACTCGGGGTTACTCGGGGGGACTCGGCTTGCTCGGGGGGCTCGGCTTGCTCGGGGGGCTCGGCTTGCTCGGGGGGCTCGGCTTGCTTGGAGGGACTCGGCTTGCTCGGGGGGCTCGGCTTGCTTGGAGGGACTCGGCTTGATCTGGGAACGCGGTATAAGGGATTATGGTCTGAGGTTTTGCGCCTTTGTCTGAAGAAGAATAATTAATGCTTATCTATTATGAAAATAATTTCAAGTGTGGCAAAGCAAATAAAGCCTTAATTTCGTTTTCTTTCTATAGCATTTACTATGATAAAGTCTTATATCTCCTTATCGTTAATTTTACTTTTATGTGCTTGTACTAGTGAGCCTCCAGAACCTATTATTGTAGATTCGACTATACCTAAGTACCAATTAGAGGCATGGCAAAAGTTAACGCCCAACGGATCCATTTACCAGTTAAGGTTAGAAGCTGAAGCTCCTTCAGATTGCTTAAATGATATGCTCAATGCGCAATTAACTAATGATCTGCAATCTTACACCTTAGAGATCAACCCAATCATCGATGGTGTTCCATGTGAAAATGGCAGTATTGCATTAATAAGTGACTTGGACTTGGAAGAACAAACTGGCGTCTTTCCCTTATCCATCAATCTTATAGATCAAGAATTTGTTGATGGCCAAATCAATTTTGAGACACCCGCTATGATACTGAGCAACTTAGAATCTGACAACTTATCTATCACAAGAGATATTATTTTTAAAATACCTCAGGGCGTTGCATGGGGCTACATCAATGAACAATCTGTTCAAGGATTTGATGCCTCTGAAATCCTATCTCTATTAAATCCACCTATTGGTACATCGCCTATTTCGTTACCCGAAATGCAATCTGGTGATTACGGTTATTTTGAATTCACTGCGCCCGATGTAATTTCTATACCTGCTGTTTCTGGCAGTGCCACACAAGTCATTTTTGATGGTCGATCTGATGACAATTGGTCGGATCTAAATGATCTTTTAACTGAAGCAGTGGATAAATTTCCTTCTTTAGAATTTAGTTTTTGGAGGTGGAATGGGGAGACATTGTTGAATGAATAATTAAGAATTTATAATTAGGATTTTGGATTTTGGATTTTTAGGTAGAACTACAAATGCTGAAAAATAAAGTTATCCTAAGTCCTTATTTACAGTTCGAAAATAAATCCGCGTTTTTTGGCAAACTCATATTTTTCGTCATCGAAAGCATATAGTTTGGCAGGTCGATGAGCAACATTCTTTTGCAACTCGTTTTCAGTTTTCAGGATATTCATACTTAAAATCTTCTTTCGAAAATTTCGTTTATCGAGTTCCTTTTCTAAAACAGTTTCATAAAGCTGTTGCAGCTCAGTCAATGTAAATGCCTTAGGTAATAATTCAAATCCTATAGGTCGGAATCTAACGTCTCTTTGCAATTTCTCTAAACAAACGTGCATTATCTTGAAGTGATCAAATGCCAATGATTCTATGGATCTGACTTCTTTCCATTCCACTTTTTCGGCGAAAGATGCGGCTCTTAAATCAAATTCGTTCACATTTACCAAAGAATAATAGGCAACAGTAATCACTCGACCTTTGGGGTGCCTATCCACTTTCCCAAAAGTAAAGACTTGTTCGAGGTAAATATTACTTAATCCTGTTAATTGCTCGAGAACGCGCTTCGCTGAATGCCTTAAATCTTCATCTGGCTTCACCATATCTCCTGGCAAAGCCCACATACCGGCGAATGGATACTCCTTTCTTTTAATCAAAAGAATCTTCAAGTGGTCTTTATCAAACCCAAAAATGATATTATCCACAGATACCCCAGACTTATAGATATCATTCTGAAATGACATGAAGTTTTTCCTAGTTTTGTTACAAATATAACAATGCTAATAAATCTAATAAGTGATACGGTCACAAAACCGACGAATGGTATGCGCGCCTACATGATGGACGCGGAAGTTGGCGATGATGTATTTGGCCAAGATCCTACAATCAATGCATTAGAACATAAATTAGCATCCATGTTTGGTCATGAAAGTGCCTTATTCTGCCCTTCTGGAACGATGACTAATCAGATTGCTATCAAAACACATACACAACCTCTAGATGAATTGATTTGCGAGAAAACATCGCATGTTTATCAATATGAAACAGGTGGTTATGGCTTTAACTCGGGTATTGCAGTTAATTTGGTTGACGGCGCATTTGGTAAACTCAATCCAGAACTTATCGACAAAGCTGTTAAGCCTGTTTATGATTGGTTACCCATTTCAAAATTGGTAGTGGTTGAAAACAGCACTAATAAAGGAGGTGGCAATTATTATACACTAGATGAACTCAAAGCCATCCGACAGACATGTGATAAACATCAGCTTAAGTTACACTTAGATGGCGCACGATTATTTAATGTTTTGGTAGAAACTCAAGATAAAACCGAAGATGTCGGCGCTATTTTCGATTCAGTATCCATATGTCTTTCTAAAGGCTTAGGTGCACCTGTAGGATCGGTTTTAATAGGTGATAAAGATTTCATTACGCGAGCACGGCGCTATAGAAAAGTGATGGGTGGTGGCATGCGCCAAGCGGGCATTATCGCTGCGGCATGTATCTATGCTTTAGATAATCACGTGGACCGATTAAAAGAGGATAACAACAGAGCCAAATCCATAGGACAATTTTTAGAAGGATTGGATTATGTTGCTTCTGTAAATCCTGTTAAGACCAACATCGTCATCTTTACACTAAAGACTATTAAGGCTGTTGACTTTGTAGAAATGCTCAAATCGCATGGTATCAATGCTTCTGCTTTTGGAGAAATGCAGGTACGATTTGTTACGCATTTGGATTTTACGGAGGAGATGAAGGAGGCATTGTTTCTTATTTTGAATAAAATGGGGTGACGGGCTTTGGTATTTGGTATTTGGTCTTTGGTCTTTGGTCTTTGGTCTTTGGTCTTTGGTACTGCGATCCTCGATGCTGCGATCGAAGGTTCTTAGGGCTTTAGATATTGCGTATTGACTATTTAGGATTTAATTATGTGGGCGGATTCTAATTCTGCTGGGGATGGAATTTGGAACCATGTTTCCATAAATTCAAACATTTCTTCTGTTACTTCGAATTCGAAAGATGCACCTTTTTCTTGGTTCCTTTTTTGCACACGTGCGTACCTGACGGCTTTGGGGATATCCAAATAATGCATTTGACATTTAAATCCATGAGTGGCAGCAAAATTTCTAAATTTCTCTCTGTGTTCTAACGTCGCTAATCCAACATCCAAAATAGAATCCACTTTCGCTGTCTCTAATTGTTCAATTAAGTGCATAATCATATTCTCAGCACGTTCAATACGTTCAAGGATCCATTCTAGTCCGTCCGATTCTTTTTTATCGGGAAAGAACAAGGTTTTGTTCCACTTATCAATAGAAAAAATAATTCCGTTGACCTTTTCTTTGAGTTGGTTTGAATAGGTGGTCTTGCCTGCTCCTGTATTGCCTACGATTAGATGGATCATTTTTTGGTTACTTGAGGAGAATAATTATTTGTAAATTATGTCTATATTTCCTTGATAGGTGAGAGATTTCTAATCAGCAGAAAAAAGATAGGTATACCACTATTTCGATGCTCGGGAAACTTTTTTCATCCCCCAATCTCTGCCTGTTTTACTTGAATAAGATGAACTTTTCCCAAGGATTCTTCCATTTCTCGCGGATCTTACAACAAAGTAGTGTTTACCAGCTTTAGAAATTCTTGATTCAAAGCCTTTAGACGTCTTCGAATTTCTGATGACAGAATCAATTCCTTTTTGAGCATTAGCTCTATTTGAGTAGGCTTCACTTATGAGTACAACCTTTCCAACAGAATCAATAATTCTGAAATAATAACCATCTTTCCCTTTGAATATTTCGTATTTACTCATACTTGTTTGATAACTGAATTGGCTAATGAATCTACCGTATCAATCCAGATTTTCACTTGCTTGACGCTTAAAGATAGAAATTTGTGTTGTCCTCTTCCTGTTTTATTGTTTTTATCTGCTTGATGTACAATATGGTGTCTTCTATCCATTAACAATTTTAAAGAAGGAAAAAGTTCTTTTATTTCTTCAGTTATAATCAAACCACAATTTTCAATCGCTTTTGTAATATTTTCAGGTTGATTATAGCTTCTATGATCCAAAGTGTACTTAATCGACTCATTTAATAGCACTTCCACTTTGATGCTTTTATGTTCGACTAATTCTTGGAAAGAGAATTTGTTTAATCGAAACTGATCTTTTAACCATATATCCTTTAAGTTTTTTGGATTCTGATTCGGCAATCTCCAAGTTTCCAAACTCCGCAAAAAATCTTCTAATGTTGAATGAGTTAAAACAACCATTGCTCTCAACAATTCAGTTTGTGCATTATTAGTTCTACCCGGATTTGAGCCGCCAATTGCTTTGTAAATCTTAAGAAGGTTTTGAAGCCTTCCAATGTTGAGTTCAAACGTATCTACGATTTTATCTACCATTTATTTTTGGTTTCCAGTCGTTGCACATTTCTTTTGTTAATTCAAAAATTGGTCGTTCCAATCAGAATGTACTTATTGCCAATAGCCTTTGACGTCTAAAGCAAACATTGTTTCATATGTAAATCCGCCAATACCAAGATAATTAGCCTTTTGAAAATTTATTAGAGCCTCATTACTATCTTGCCCCCAAATACCAGTCGCATCACCTTCCGAAAGAAAACCTTTTTCAATTAAAGACACCTGAATATTTTTATAAAGTTTTTTCGTTATGCTATTGGGACACACTATACGAACCCAATCTGTAAAATGCTTTTGTTCTGAGATGTAACTATGTTCTACTTCTTGGAGTTTAAAGTTTTTCTCAATAATCGTATCTGTGACTGTATAAAATTCAAAAAATTGTTCAGGCACCTTTTTGAGAGACCAAACCAAACAATCATCGGGATTATCTGAAACACAATTTTTATCAGATTTAATTTTTTCCCATTCTGATATTTCAGGACTTATTTCAATTCTTCTAAAAACAACATGCTTAGCTGTAAGATCATCTCCAGTATATACTATATACGTTTTCATTTCTTTGGAGACTTGTTCCGGAATCAAGCATCTTGCATAGCAACCAGGACCGGAAGGCATAGAACTTTGAGGATCCCCGTAAGAATTAGGACCTTTGTACAAAGGATCATAATTGTAACCACAAGAAGACATTAAGAAAAACAATAAAACAAAGACAACTAAAAAGTATTTCATGATGATTGTGTTGCTCTTGATGAAATTAAAAAAGTCTTGATCATAAGCCTAAATAATCATAGACTTTCTAGTGCTTTTAATGTAGCGGCGTCTAGATGTCCCACTTTAAGGCCTTTATCTTTTTGAAATTGAATTAAGGCTCTTTTAGTGTTTTCGCCTAGGAAAGGGCCTTCAGCTTTATCAACAGTATAGCCTATGGATTCAAGTTTAGAGGTGATATTAGCTACCATCTCGCTATATTGATCTATAGAAGCTTCAGATAGTTTTTCCGTTTGCGATTTTATCGAACCTTGAGAGGTTTTAGCCAGATTTCTATTACAAGAAAGTAATGAAAAAATACAGACGATGAGTACGGCGTTGGATTTAAAAGCCATTAATCGTTTTCAGCCTTTCTTCGGTTGATCTCATCTCTAATTTTCGCTGCTTTTTCATAGTCTTCCCTATCAAGCACATCCTCAAGCATTTGATTCAAAGCTTTGACTGAGTATTGCTCAAAGGAATCTGATTTTGGGTCTTCAGCTAAAATTGTATTTTCTGATTTATCATCTTCATTTTCTAAGACTACGCCTGCCTGATCCATGATGAAGTCAAATGTATAAAGTGGGCTTTTGAATCTTACAGACATTGCAATAGCGTCTGAAGTTCTTGAATCGATAATAAATTCTTGCCCATCTTTTTCGCAAACCAATTGTGCGTAAAATATGCCGTCTAAAAGATTATTTATGATGACTTCTTTTAGATGTACGTCAAAGGTATCTAGTGTATTCTTGAAAAGATCGTGTGTCAGTGGTCTATTAGGGGTCATGCGTTCCATTGCCACTGCTATGGCCTGCGCTTCAAAACCTCCTATGACGATTGGCAATCTCCTTTTACCGTCTATTTCCCCTAAAACTACCGCATAGTTATGTGATTGGGTAACACTATGGGACAAAGCGACGATTTCCAAACCAATTTTCTTCATCCGATAAAGATAAAACATTATCCCTCTAAAGACTTAAAATATTAAGGTTTTCAATATATTTTATGGCAAATTCAAACAAATATCAGACTCTTTTAAGCAAATTGAAGCAGCTTCCGCTACCTTTGAGCTTAGCCAATAATTTTATTTTGAATAGACTCGAACAGCTCTTATCGTTTTACGAAAATGATCCAAAAGACAGCTTTATCGTATTTGCACTAGCTAAAGAATATGAGACCGAAGGCACACTAGATAAAGCCCTATTTCACTACAAGGAATTAGAAAATTTAGATCCAGATTATGTCGGTTTATATTACCATTTAGCTAAACTTTATGAAGCTATTACTGAAGAGATGTTGGCTTGTTCCACCTACGAAAAAGGGATAACCGTAGCAAAAAAACTGGGTGATTTTCATGCACTATCGGAGCTGAATAATGCTTATCAGAATTTGAAGATTTTGATGGGGAATTAAGGTGTTGCTCCGCGACGTAAAGTCGCAGGTTCAGACTTAGACGTCGGACGGTTGCTCGGTTGCTTGGTAGCTCGGTTGCTCGGCTCAATTTTCTCTTTATTTCTAAGATTGCGGATTTTTCGACTATTTATTTACTTATGATGCATACACGATTACTGTCTGTAATTGATACTTCCCATTGCGGCAATACGTTCGACTCGCTATGCTCGCTCAGTACAGGCGTATCCAAAAGCGCTAGTCCTTTCTAAGATGCTTTTGCTTGTCTCGCAGCTTCAGCTACATATTTTCTGCTTAAGGTAAGCTGCGCTTACCAAGTCGCTGACGAAAATATTTCGCCCCGCATTGTCGAAAATGACCCTTGAAACCTTGAAACCCTGAATCACCGTTCCTCAAGTTTTACAACCTCGATCTTGAAATTGGGTTGACATCAACTAAAACTAATTTCGAGTTTCAAATCTCCAATAACCAACTTCCTCCCTTTCAAGGGAAAGAAGGAATAGGAAGTTTAATTGTGCCAGAATAGACGTGAATGGCAGGTCCAATTAATTTGATGTCAATAAAACTATCGCCTTCTTTTCTAAATTCTACTTGAAGAGGTCCGCCTTTGGTAGATATATGGACAGGACTTTGTAAATCCCATTTTAAGGAAGCAGCTATAGCACACGCTACTGTTCCGGTACCACAAGAATATGTTTCGTCTTCAACGCCTCGCTCATAGGTCCTCATTTGAATACCTTGATCTGTTCTATGCATAAAGTTGACGTTAATACCTTCATTTTTATAGGCATCAGAATATCTTATTGCATGTGCTGATTCAACCAAATGAATGGTGTCTACATCATCAACCACCTTCACATAATGAGGAGAGCCGGTATCCATAATAAAACTGTCATCATGCACTTCTACTTTTATGACGTCTTGCATAGAAACATTGATAACATCTGTTTTAATAGCCTTGTGGATACCATCAACAGCTTCGAAAGAACATTGATTTAGAGCATAGCTATTTTGAATTGCAAAATCGATCAGGCATCTGCTGCCATTGCCGCACATAGTACTTCGCCGGCCATCAGCATTAAAATAATCCATTTTGAAATTTTGAGTTGGGCTAGGTCTTAAAATTATTAAGCCATCAGCACCAACACCAAATCGACGATCGCAAATCGATTTGACTGTATATTGATCAAAAATAGATATGTCAAACAACGGAGACATTCCATCAATGATGACAAAATCATTCCCTGTACCATGATATTTTGAAAAGCTTAATTCCATAAAGTCAAAATTAACAAACAAACTTGCTCTTAAGACTAAAGTAAGACACGGAAAATAGGCAACTAGCTCAAACCGTTAAATTTGTATCCAGATATAACTGTTGATTCATTGCAAACAACATAATTTGGCTTTTAGCTTCGTTATATCTGTGTAGTCGATAGTCTTTTCCTTTACATAATTGATTTTCAGTTAACTATATATATGAATTTTTATTCAATTATGTTTTATCTTATGTCATAAGCCCTTATCTTTACACCGATGAATTCGACCATCAAAATCATATTAGTCTCTTCAGTCAGCACGATCAGCATACTATTGCTCTATCACTTGTTATTCAACCGTGCACAAATCATTGAAATCGAAGATAATTTCGGAAAAATGGTTGCAGAGCGCCAGATCACTATCCCTCAAAATGATGATGAGATTTATTCTACTGACATACCCAATGATTTTATACTTCCTGCTAACAGGGCTCGATATGGTGTAGTTGCCATAAAAGCCGTTAAAATAAAAGGAAATGGTTGGATGAATCAAAAGTATTCGAAAACGAATGGTTCAGGAGTTATCCTATCTTCTAATGGATACATCGTTACCAATTTTCATGTTGTTGAAGATGCTGATAAAATTCAAGCGACTCTTGAGAATAAACGTGAATATGATTGTAAGGTTATTGGTACAGATAGATCCACTGATTTAGCCTTGCTAAAGATTGATGCGGATCAGCTACAATATTTGGAATTTGGTGATTCAGATTCATTAAATATTGGTGAATGGGTCTTGGCTGTTGGTAATCCATTTAAGTTAACCTCTTCTGTAACTGCTGGAATTGTCAGTGCTAAGGGCAGAGAAATCAACATTTTTGATCGTCAAGGCATTGAGTCTTTTATCCAAACTGATGCAGCTATTAATCCAGGAAGTAGTGGTGGTGCACTTATCAATACTAAAGGCCAATTAATGGGCATCAACACAGCAATATTGACCTACAGTGGTAAATATGAAGGTTTCTCCTTCGCTGTCCCAAGTAACATTGTGCGAAAGGTGGTCAATGATCTTCGAGAATTTGGGACTGTACAAAGAGCATGGCTTGGGATTGGTATCATGGATATCAATGATAAAACAGCTAAAGAGTTAAACCTGAACTATGTTGCTGGCGTACTGGTAGATTTGGTAGAAAAAGATGGTGCAGCAAAAGAAGCAGGCGTTGAAAGTGGAGATATCATTATTTCTATGGGTGGCAAATCAACACCTACAGAAGCTGTATTTGTAGAATTAATCAGTCAATACAGTCCAGGAGATGAAGTTGATTTAGTCATTATGCGAAATGGCAAAAAGCTCATAAAGAATGTGATTCTTCGCAATCAATTAAATACTACAGACTTTATTGGCGTACGCAAAGACAAAGTACTAACTGAATTAGGATTCGAGTTACGTGATTTAGCAAAAAAAGAAATCGACAGACTGAGTACCGATGGTGTGATGGTTGTCAGTATTATGAAGGATAGCAAGATTTTTAAAACGAATATGGATCCTGGTTTTGTAATCACATCGTTCAACAATCAATCAATTAATTCCGTCACTGAATTAGTTGAAGCCTTTCAAAGTTATTCTGGTCAAGTGGTCTTAAAGGGGATTTATGAAAATTACCCTGGAGAATATCCTTACGAATTTTACAAGTAAACCCTACCCCATTCCTTCGATTAATAAAGAGATATTTAAAATTGCCGTCCCCAACATTGTGGCAAATATATCGATACCGTTATTAGGCATAGTTGACACTATGTTAATGGGGCGTATGGATGATCCCGCGTACATAGGTGCTATTGCCTTAGGAGGCATTATCTTCAATATACTTTATTGGGGTTTGGGATTCTTAAGACCAGGTACAACCGGTATCACCGCCCAAAATTTTGGTAATAATAATATCCAAGAATGCTTTCTCATACTTTACAGATCCGCATTTGTGGGTTTATCAATTGGCATTCTATTATGGCTTTTTAGAACGCCTATAGGTGATTTTGCATTTTCTTTTTTAAGTGGTTCTTCGAAAGTGGAGTCATTGGCTCTGGAGTATTACAGCATAAGAATATTAGCAGCTCCAGCAGTTATATCTGGATTTGCATTGAGAGGATGGTTCTATGGAATGCAAGATGCGATCACTCCGATGATATTGACCATTTTTGTTAATCTAACAAATATCTTACTAAGTTATTACCTAGTCATTCATCTTGATTGGTCCGTGCAGGGAGTAGCATGGGGAACAATGATTGCTCAATGGAGTGCTTTTTTACTTGGACTTGTTTTTTTATTATTTAAGCACAAAACACAACTCTTTAAATACCTTTCTAAAGCTATTTTTTATGCAAAAAGCTGGGGACGTTTTCTATTGATAAACAGAGACATGTTTATCCGCAATTTAGGTCTCATTTTGGTTTTTAGTTATTTCACAAACTACTCCTCATCTATCAGTGATGAATATCTAGCTATCAATCAAATTTTAATTCAGTTGTTTTACTTTATGTCTTATGCTGTAGATGGATTTGCGTATGCCTCTGAAAGTTTAGTTGGCAAATATATTGGACAAAAGGATATTTCTACTCTAAAGATTATCGTGAAGAAATGCTTGTATTATGGTTTAGGTTTCGCAGCTGTTTTTAGCGTAGCCTATATTTTATTTGGGCAAACTATTTTTTCTTGGTTTTCGAATGATGCAGCCTTAATCAACATGTCAAGCGCTTATTTTATTTGGCTAGCCATAGTAGCTATATGTGGTGCATTGGCTTTTATTTGGGATGGTGTATACAGTGGCGCTACTGCAGCCAAGGAACTCCGAGACTCGATGTTGATATCAACAATTATATTTTTTGTAAGCTTCTATATTTTCAAGGCTGCTTACCCTTTGCATACTATTTGGATCGCCATGGCTGCATTTATGTTGAGTCGATCCTTGTTTCAGATTTTCTTTTATAAGTCCAGGATATTGATCAGGTTAGAGAGATAACTACTTATTATCCACCTTCAATAACATTACTAAATAAAAAAAGCCACATTCTAGGAATGTAGCCTTGATTATTCAATTGGTATAAAATCAGATTGCTTAATTGATTATCCTGGAGTTTATTTAGGGCAATTCAATCAGCTAAATTTATTTTCTTATTTGGAGCACTTTATCTTCTTTAAGAAAAAGAATGGCCTCAACTCGCCTGAAGCCATTGCTTGTATGTATGGTGAATAAGAATTATCTTATATTTTGAACTTTAATGTTGTTTTATCTAAATCCTAACTTCGTTTCTTCACTACAATAAGGCGGCACCATTTCTTCACAAGGGCTTCTTTCATCAGCTAAAGACGACCTTTTACTCTCTAATTTTTTATGTACTACTTGTTGATTTGGTTGTGCTAAATTACTAGCATCACAAGGCGAAATATTAAAAAGAGCATTTGTCCCTAGCTTAGATTCAAAAGAAGGATTCAACTCAATAAAGTCACCTGCTCTTACTTCAACAAAAGTATCTGCACCACTACCAGAACTAATTTCTCCTGTCATTTTGATCCAATCTTCTGCTGCGAAAGTATATGCATCAATATCAGAATCATTTAATGGCAAAATGATTGTATCGATATCTGCACTAACAACATCACATTCTGGCTGAGATGATCCTAAATCAATGAGTTCGAAAGCATCTACCATAATCCAACATTGATCTGCATCATCGTTCGTTTCATTAGGTTGTACTGTTAGGTAGCTGGCATTTACTGGAGCAACAAAAGTACCAGTCACTTGAACAAATCCACCCGACAATGGTGTCTCCCCAGAAAAAACTACTGTACCAAAATCATTATTCACTGCTGAAATTCCAATTTGAATCTCTCCTTCTGTACGTCCAAAAGCATTTAAGGGCTCCATATAAAAGCTAATTGAATATTCATTTCCAGTTATTATCATACCTGATATATCAAAAGAAAATCTATCTCGCACATTGTTTTGTCCATTATGAGCAATACCTAGTCTTGTAGTTCCATCTACTGCTGGACCACCGTAAGAAGAGCAATTATCTAATATGTCAATTTCCCCAGATCCGCCAAAGGAAAAAGAAGTCAGATTTGTATAGTGGCCATTAAAATCTGAATCAACATTATTATAATCACAGCCACTAGTATTATGCCCCTCTAAGGAGCCATCAACTAGCAGGTTTTGTCCATGAATTGTAGATAACAGTAATGGAAAAATTAAAAATGTGATCAAAGTTTTCATTGTTTTTATTTATTGCTTTTTAATAATTGGTTCAAAAGAATGGCCTCAACTCGCCTGAAGCCATTGCTTGTATATATGGTGAATAAGA
>JAHDIN010000058.1 GCA_020630775.1 Saprospiraceae bacterium
TTACTTCAATAGGGAACATATCGAAACTTGAATTGGTAAGGTTTAGATCAATTGACCCGAGTACAAAACCTTCTCTTAGGTTTACATTTAATTCAGCGTCTGGTGTATCAATAACTAGAGCTGTATATATAAAACGTGTTACATCTCCGTTAGCATCAGTTGCATCAACAAAGAACTGCGTATTGGCTTCAGCAAATATTATAAGCTCTTGAAAACGTGTACTGTTATACCACATATATGATTCGAAGCCTTCAGGTGCAGTAACCTCAATCTTTTCACCCTTGCAATAGGTCATTTCTGGCATATACTCTTCTGTAAAACTTGGCGTGAATCCTATTTCAAAATCACCTAAGTCAAATGGACAACCTGAAGCATTAAATACTGTTAGGTTTTGGTAACTACCTTGAAGTAAAGGAATTTCTGTAAAGTAAGAATATGTGACAGCTATCAATGTTTCTGATCCCGCTTCTGTATCTGCATAAACACTAACTGGAAAAATATCTGAACCTGTATTATCAAGCATTAAGTTCAAAGCCCCAGGTGTTTGAGATGTTGCATTATCCGTTGTAAAATCTATATCTAATGCTGGAATCACTTCTATTGGAAAAATTGCTTCTGAAGTACAACCATTAATATCAGCCATTTGTAAAACGATGTCTGTAGACTGTAATCCGACCATTTCTATCGATGATTCTGTAGAACCATTGTCCCAAAAGAAAAGCTCATAACCGGAAGGTGCATTTAAAGTAAAAACATCTCCTTCGCATACTGTTCTTGTACGCATATTAAAAACTTCATTGCCACCTCCTGCTACTAGATTAAATCCATCAAAAACAATATTACAGCCATCTGCTGTTGTTACTTCAACTTGCGTATAGGTATCTGCATTAAGCATTACACTTTGAGTAGGTCCAGTAATTTCAATCTGATAAGCAAGGCCTAATTCGTTATATAATTTTGCAGTTATTGGAAAGTAATAATCCATTTCATTTTTAAGCCTAAAATCCACCATTACTTCCTGTGCACATGGCATAGGTGCCTGAATTGTATATTCAAAATCAAGAGGCTCTAGATTTACAATAGGATTAAAAACATAATGATATCTTGTTTCGCAACCATTCTCAGTTGTTAGAGTAACTGTTCGCATGGTTGGATTAAATACATTAAATGAAGAAGATTGTCCTGTATGACCATCATCCCATAAGTAAGTAGCATAACCATTTGGTGCTGAAATTGGCAACTCAGTACCACATGTAAAGCCGTAAATGTTTTCGACTATATCTTGTCCTTCATTATCAATCACATAAACTGTAGCTACATCAACATCTCCAAAATCTGTTGTTACTGTCACGGTGTACGAAGCATCAACACCAGTATTTACAGAAATAGACTGAGTAGTTGCTGATGTGCTCCATTGATAATGATGATTAGGTACTGCTGTAATTAAAACATCTTGTTCTCCACAAACCATGATATCACTATCAAATGCAGCGAAGTTTTCTTCCAAGAAGTTTAGATCAAATGATACAGATTGTTTGTCATTGCCATATCCTCTAGTGGCATAGTACCTTCCTGATTTATTTTCTGCAAAGTTGGTTACGTAAACTGAATTACCCTGATTAGAATAATTTGCTGGACCTCTCCATTCCCAGTCGCCTGCAATAGATTCAATTTCTAATGCAATTATAGACGAAGCTTTAGCGTATACTTGATTTGTTTCTATAGAATTGCTGCCATTAACACTGGCAAAAGTAGTTTGTGCTGTAGTTTGATAGAATGCACAGATAGATAATGTCAAAAGTAAAAGTATTCTCATTTTGTAATGTTTAAGTCCTGAAAAGGAGGAATAATTAAGGTGGGTGTAATTTGGGGTTGTAAACAATGACAAATCTAATTTGACTAACCAAAAAGCACAATCCTGTAATATCTCGTTAGGCTATACACCGATTTACATAAACTCTACATACTTTATCAAAACTGTAAACTAGGGGGCAAAGTGAAAAATTGGCATAAAAAAAGGGCGAAGATTTTAAGTCTTCGCCCTTCATAAATTTTTAGAGAAACTATTAGTTACGTGCTACGATGACACGTTTAATAATTACTTTATTATCTATTGATATTTTCAAGTTATAAACGCCATTTGGTAAATCAGATGTCTTAATATTATAAGATTTACTTCCTGCACTTAAATTGGAATCTGAAACTATCTTATTCTTTATAAGCCTACCCACTTTATCATATATATCAATTTTCAAATTTGTGGTAGGTTTTTCAATTTCTACATCTACGAATAGTTCGTTCGCTACCGGATTAGGATAAAGCTTCACCCATTGAGTGCTTACAGATTGCGTATTTACTGAAACGATTCTTGAATAGCCAAAGCCACCGTTAATATCATAATGCTTAATTCTGTAGTAGAATAGATCTGCATTATCTAAATCATAATCTTCAAAAGCATGTCTTTGTGTTTGATTTATGACATCTGTAGCGAGTACTTTTCCAATAGAATCAAAGCTATTGATTCCTCCAATAGATCTTTCTATCTCAAAATGGCTTAATTCAACATCTGAATTAATTTCCCATTGCAATTCATTGTAAGTACCTTGATGAGATACTATTAAATCACTCCATTCGATAGCTAGGACACTATAGGTCATCCCTGCATCAATATTAGGCGTATGGATACCAGGATTTATATTATAAAACTGTGTTGTATTTGGACCATTAGAATTATCCACATCTGAATCCATCGCTTCATCTGCGCCTACATTTGGCTCTACTAAAGACATGCCTAATGGCGTACTAAATTCTAAGTATACAGTTGACTTTCCTAAATAATCAATAGTATAGGCACCAGACTCATCGGTCAAAGTACTACCCACTTCTTCACCGTTCATATCTATAGCTCTGACGATTACACCTGCTAAACCAGCCTCATTACTTTCTCTCATACCATTGCCATTATTATCCAACCAGACATAATCTCCAATCGTACCCATAGGATAAAATCCTGCACCAATATCACATCGTTCCTGCCCTGACGTTACCGTAAAATCATTAGTCGTTCCAGAACCAAACATTCCCGTAACCTCACTATCCGTTAGTTCATTACCACCAACATTAGGAACAACAGGTACTAGTTGATCTGGCGGATTTACAAATCTCAAATAGTAGTTACCTGGCATAACACAAAACTTGTAATAGCCATCATCAGAAGGTGTATCCGGCTTGTGCCCTGTATAAGTAACATCCCATAATATCCAAGATCCATTTTCTTGTCTGTATAATTCTACTCTTATACCGTTGATGCCATTTTCAAAGAAATCAGCAACATCGTTTTGATTGTAATCGAACCAAACAAAATCACCAACAGGAATACATTCGATAATACCTAAGTCTAAACTTCTTTCCATTTCACCTGGCCCAAGATTCACAATAGAAGTTGTGCCTAGACCATTACTATTATCTAAATCACTATCTACAGTATCATCTCCACCTTGGTTAGGCAAAGTAGCTGTTCTTGATTCTGGATATACAATTGAGATATAATAATTTCCTGGTCGGACATCATCAAATAAATAGAAACCACTGTTGTCAGTAAACACTCTTGATACTTCAAAACCATTGCTGTTAAAAAGAACCAATTCTACATTGGCAACACCTTGCTCTCCCCCATCTTGGATACCATTTCCATTTGTATCTTCCCAAACGAAATCGCCAATAGAACCATTTACAAGAACGTCAACAAAAGCTTCATCTTCATCATCATCTTCTAATCCGTCACCAAAATCATCTTGGTCTGTTCCAGAATCCGGATCACTATCTTGATCATCACCATCGTCGGCTGTAATTTGACCAACATTACCTACTGCACCACCAGCATATGAAGGATCAATTGTAAATGTCAAGTTTACCGTTTCGGTAGCACCTGCTGCAATTGAAGTAAATTGATAAACGCCAGGACCAGTACTTATAACATTTGGATTTGTTCCACTATCGTCACTCTGAAATACTAATGCACTTGTAGGCATATCTGTAACTTCAATATTACCAGCTGGCAAAGTACCTTCGTTTGTAACAGCTAACGAATAACTTACTGTGCTATTTAACATATATGGACCAGAACTGGTTACAGTTTTTGAAAGACTTAAATCATAAACTTGATTCACATCTACTATAGTCCCATCTTCATCATCATCATCTATACCGTCCCCTAAATCATCAACTGTATTATCACTATTTGGATCACTATCAATATCATCGCCATCGTCGCCTGTAATGGCGACATCATTTCCAATAGACACTCCTGTGAAGTTTGGATCAATTTGGTACGTTGCTTCAATCACCTCTTGGCTGAGAGCACTTAAAGAAACGACTTCCCAAACTCCTGGACTGACTTCATTTATATTTGCATTGCTAGTAGCATTACTAGACACAAAAGTCAAATTAGCTTGTGGCGTATCTGTCACCTCTATGTTAGCTGCATTTAGAGATCCTTGATTAGACACTGTAATTAAAAAAGTAATATTATCACCAGCACTAAATGGTCCTGCTGAAGCCGCAGTTTTAGAAATGGCTAAATCATAAACTTGATCGATTTGAATTTCATTATCTGTATCTTCATCATCGTCTTCAACACCATCATTTAAATCATCTTCATTTTCATCAGAATCAGGATCACTATCTACATCATCTCCGTCATCTCCAGTAATCTGACCAACATTATTCAAACTAGCACCCATGAATGTAGGGCTCACTTGATAAATGACTTGAATAGACTCAGAACTCATAGCTGGTAAATTTCCAATGACCCAAACACCTGTAGATGTTTCCATCACATTCGCGTTACTCGGTGCGTTTGAGGAAATAAACACCAATCCTGCATCAGGAGAGTCCGTAAACTCTACATTTGATGCATTTAAAGTTCCTTCATTAGAGATAGTAAATTCGTAAGTAATATTTGATCCAGGGAAATATGGACCTGATGTAACAATAGCTTTATCTAACGCAAGGTCATACACTTGACCCACCATCACCATACTTTCATCTTCATCATCATCTGCAATGCCATCATTAAGATCATCAACAGTATTGTCGCTGTCGGGATCACTATCTACGTCATCACCATCATCAGCAGTTATCTGAGCTACATTAGTAATTGTTGTACCCATAAAAGTTGGATCAATCTGATACGTAACATTTATCGTTTCTGAACCCGAAGCCGCTATCGAAGCAATCTCAAAAACACCATTAGTTGTTTCTGTAACGTTAGCATTAGTGCCAGCATCACTGTCGACATAAGTAAGACCTGCAGGAGCTGCGTCTGTAACTTGGGTATTATTTGCAGCAATGGTACCATCATTTGAAACAACAATTGTGAAAGTAACATCCGAGCCTTGCATATAAGGTCCCATACTAGCAACTGATTTGACTAAAGATAAATCATAAACTTGCCCGACATTTATTGTTTCTGCCGTTTCATCATCATCGGCAATACCGTCATTTAAATCATCTACAGTCTCATCAACATCAGGATCACTATCTACATCATCACCATCATCAGCAGTTATCTGTGCCAAGTTAGTCAATGATGTACCCATGAATGTAGGATCAATTTGGTATGTAATGTTTATCACTTCTGTATCTCCAGGATTGATACTGCTTACTACAAAAACACCTGGACTTGTTTCAGTTACATTAGCATTCGTCATTTCATCACTTGAAACATAAATCAATCCTCCTGGTGGAAAATCTGTAATCTCAACATTATTCGCCTGGACAGTTCCTTCATTTGTTAGAGTTATTTGGAAAGTAACATTACTGCCCTGCATATATGGTCCAGCTGTAACTACATCTTGAGACAATGCAAGATCATAAGATTGAGTAACCGTAACAGTTACATCTCCTTCATCATCATCAGCAATACCATCAGCTAAGTCATCTACTGTCTCATCTTGATCTGGGTCACTATCAATATCATTTCCATCATCGACAGTGATTTGCCCAACAGTAGTCAATGATGTACCCATGAAGGTATTATCAATAGTATAAGTTACATTGATAACTTCTGTATCGCCTGTATTTAAGCTATTGATTGTCCAAACACCTGGACTTACTTCTATTACATTTGGATTAGTTGTTGCATCGCTACTCATAAATGTTAGACCTGCCTCTGGAGTTGTTATTACTTGAACACCACTAGCATCTAATGTACCATCATTGCCTACAACAATTTGATAAGTTACTGCAGAACCTGGTGCATAAGGTCCTGTGCTTGCCTCTGTAATCACCAAATCAAGATCATAAATTTGTTCGATTGTAAATGTTACTGAACTTTCATCATCGTCTGGTCTACCATCATTTAAATCATCAGTATTTTCATCTACATCAGGATCACTATCAAAGTCATCTCCGTCATCAGCAGTTATCTGTGCGGTATTTGTCAATGAAGTACCCATAAAATCTGTATCTACAGTATAGGTTACATTGACAGTTTCTGAAGCACCAACAAGCAGTTGTGTTATAGTAAAGTTTCCTGGAGTGGCCTCTGTAACATTAGCATTTGGACCTGCATCACTTGAATCATATGTTAGTCCAGCTGGAGCATTATCTACGAATGAAATATTATTAGCATCAAAACCACCTTCGTTTTCAACCACTATTTGGAAGGTAATAGTTGACCCTGGTGTAATTGTGCCTGTAGATGTTAATGTTTTATTTAAAGCTAAATCATAAGAAGCACAATAAATAGGCTCCCTACATCCAGGTATCATATCTACATCACCGAAAACACTTTTTAACTGAGCATCCAGATTTCTTCCTATATCTAAAAGGACTGAATTAACAGGTGCATTATCACCATCTCTTAAAAAGTATTGGAGTCCATAAATACAACCTAATGAGTTACAGTCCGATCCTCTCAATGCATCTGCAGTCGCAATTATAAATGTTTCATCATCTATCGCACAATCATCTGCTCCAAAACCTGCATTTGCAAAATCTACACCTCCTCTTGCATTCAAGCCATTATTAACTTCACCTATTTCGAATCTAGATTCTTCATTAGTTGCGGGGATATTAGTATTTAAAGCCCAAGTTGTTGTTGTACCATTATACTCTAAAATTCTAGCTTCGTGTGCTTTCCAAGCGTTAGAGCTGGTAGAAGAATTGAATCCAACTTCCGCCAACAACATACTCATACCATCATTACTGAATTCTATATCACCAACAGGCATACTGAAATCAGCAGTGGCTGTCATATCTCCATACTCTGTTGTCCAAGGCAATTCGAATTCCATTATATCAGTAGCCGGTAAAAAGTCACAAGTATTCGGATCAATAGCTACTGATCTAATTGTATTTCTAATTCCAGTTTGATTAAAATCAGAGTTCCACATTGAATAGTACAATCTGTTATCATTATAGTTATAAGTAACAGCGATTACTCTTTCACCTAATTCTACTAATCCTGATACTCCATCATCTGGAGTTAATGGATCAAATGAACTTAGAATAGCTCCAGTGTTAGGATCTGTTCTATATATGATACCATCTTCAAGATTCGCAGTATATATTTGATTACAAAGGGTATCATATTCTACACCAGCGATTCCATGATCACCTTCTAGTGTAGTAATTTTTGTTACTTGTCCTGTAACACCATCAATTTTAGAGATTACTGCTGGCACTAGATTTCCTGGTGCCATTCTATATAGTTTTGTAGATGCGGTATAAATATTTCCAAATTGGTCTAAAGAAGCACTAAAAACTTCACCGCATAATTGACCTGTCGTCCATTCGTTAGGGTGTACAGGCAATAAAGGAGAAACATCAGTACCCACTAAACCTTGATTGTAAAAATCATTGAATGGCTGTGTTTTTTCAATGGCTAATGTTACACTACTACCAGTATTTTGAGTAGAACAAGCAACGAGTGCATCACCAGGTTTTGCTATCCTATTATCTGCTCCAATGTTACAATAAAATCTACCTGTTTGGCAAGAACCATCATCGTTTCGCACAGTTACTATATAATCTCCGTAAGTAAGATTGCTGAAGACATTAGAAGATTGCCAATCCAGACCATCGTTAATTGAATATTCGTATGATCCTGTACCTCCTTCTGCAAAAACTACAATGGAGCCCTCATCAAAACATGCATCAGTTTTATCAGCAGTGACTGTAATAGGATCCATCACTGGATTAACTACATCGTAACATACTACTAGTTCGACTGCATCAATTCTGGGTTCAGCTACACCGGAAGTTCCTCCGTGTTGGATTTGTAGAATTAGTCCAAATCTAGAACTGTTGATTATTTCTGGAGTAAGGTTGGCTCCCCAAGTAGGATCAGAATAAGCAATAGTTTCCCATGCTCCACCCTCAATAAAGACATTTGGATCAGCTAGATTCGCTGCACCAAAAGATAACGTAGTAGGATCAAATACTCTGACTTGAACATCCGTAGCATCAACGTCTGAGCCGTTTTGTCTTGTTACATTGAATGTAATGTCTGTAATAGAAGCATTACAAGGGATATTCATATTGAAATCTCGAACGTATAGAAATCTAGATTGCTTATTAGGAAAGATGAACGAGTTAGAGAAATTTCCATCGATAGCACCTGGAACATTGGACGTTCCACCCCAAACCGCATCAGTTGTTTCTCCAAAAAAATTAGCTATACCAGCAAATTCACTTTCCGTGGTATTGCCTAAGGATAGTTCAAAAGGATTAAAGTGATTGGATAAATCTTCTTTAATCTTTGAAAATGGTGTTTCTGGTGTATTAGCTTCTAATGTATAATTTGTTCCTAATAGAGCTATAAAAAGAAACGAAATTAAAAACTTGTAACTTTTCATTAATCTAGTTTTTGAGCACAGCAAAACATAATCAAAGCGGTAACCCGCTGATTATTGATTAAATAATTCAGGTTTAAATAATTACTGTGTTGGGAAGGATCATGCAAACATATTAAAATATTCTATAATATATAAACGTCTGATTATAAAAATCCTAGACGAAGCTTATTTTAACACTTTGTAGAACCATAAATCCCTGTAAATACAGGTATTATCTTGAATTAGTGTCAGTTGGTAGGATTGCTTTAAGAAAACCCGCATTATCCAGTAGAGAATCTACTGCAAGCCCAAACTACTTCAAAATCAAATACTTAACATTCTATTTGTTCTTCATCATAGTGATGACTATGATTCATCTCATAAGTACTTGATTTTATTGGACTTTGGGCTTTCGCTACGATTCCTATTGCATAATGCGGGTTTAACCCGAAATATGCATTAGAAAATCTATTACGATCCTAAATTGCTGCAAATCAGAAGCTTCGCCAACTTATATTCTCTAACCATAACGATGCTATGCTTTTCGAATATAAGTCGCTGATTTATTGCTCTTTAAGATCTCATTACGAAGTTCTAACACATAGTTCGGGTTTAATTGAACTAATGTTTCTATCTTGATATTAATTAGATGATATGACCACAGATTTAAGAGATTTATTTCAGGGGATTAGAGGTTTAGACGAAAAATCTACTACTGCACTTCTCAGCGCTTTGAAGAACAATTATGATAATGGTTCTTTTGATTACCTAAAATTTAAGCAATCGGTAATAAGTTTACTTAAAATGAACATGGATATTCCAACAAGCTATAAATCTGCATATGCTACCGCATCTACTATGGGATTAACTAAAGAAACTTTAGCGAAATCTGTTGATAGATACATTTATGCTTTGGAAAGAGAACGAGAATCCTTTGCAGAAGCACTTTTAAAACAAAAGGATATTAAAGTAGATGGTCGTAGATCTGAGGTTGACGACTTAAAGAAAAAGATTGAAGATCATAAATATAAAATCAAAGAACTTGAAAGAGAAATAGACATATTTCAAAACAGAATAGATACTGTCGATCAAGATGTCGACGCCGCTCAAGCTAAAATCGATGATACTAAAGAAAAGTTCTTACATGTTTATGATGCGCTGACTTTAGAGATTAAGACAGATAAAGAAAAAATTAGCAAATATTTATAACACGAGTATAGTATGTCAAAATTCGATAATCCTAATTCTAATAAACCTAAATCATTTTGGAGCAAACCTGAAGGTAAAACAGGTGCTTTATTTTTAATTGCAATGGTCGCGGCCCTTGGATGGTTAGCCGTTTCATTTGGTACAGCGCTAGTTAGTTTTGCTGGAATGCTTATAGGCAAGGTAGTAATATTTGGAGTTATCGGTTTATTACTTTATATGGCATTAGATTCCAGAACGAGAAATCTTTTTTCATACATGTACCAAAGTGTCATGAGAAAGATTACCTCAATCTTTGTGACTATCGATCCTATGGGGATCCTTAAAAACTATATTTCCGATTTAGAAAAAAACCTCAAAAAAATGGGGAAGCAGATTGGAAACTTGAAAGGACAAATGCGTAATCTTAAAAATCAAGTTACTACCAACAATCAGGATATTGACAAAAATTTAGCTATTGCCAGAAAGGCAAAGCAAATGGGTAATGAAAAACAGATGGTCCTATCTAGCAGAAAAGCTGCAAGGCTAAAAGAGACCAATCAAAAGTATGTTGCTCTACATGGAAAGCTAGCCATTCTTTACAGAGTATTAACTAAAATGTATTCCAACTCTGAGATACTGTTAGAAGATACAAAAGATCAGGTTAGAGTTAAAGAACAAGAGCGCAAGGCTATAAGAGCATCGCATTCTGCTATGAAATCAGCGATGAGTATAATTAAAGGTGATCCGGACAAGAGAGCTATGTTTGACCAAGCGATGCAAGGCATTGCCGATGATGTGGCTATGAAGGTTGGGGAGATGGAAAGATTTATGGAGTTATCATCTGACTTTATGAATTCTATAGATCTTCAAGAAGGTATTTTCGAAGAGAAAGGTTTAGCAATGCTAGAAGAGTACGAAAAGAAAAGTACACTTTTACTTCTAGGCGGAAACGAAACAACCGGAGAAACTTTAGATTTGAACGAACCACGTAAGGAGGTTCAATATCGCACGAAAGAAGGTGATTCTGATTATTCTAATTTGTTCGAATAATTAAGATGACAAATAATATTATCAAAGGGCTGGCCATTATATTGGTCAGCTTTCTTTTTTTAGAATGCAAAAATGAAAGTCCAGAAGTATCTGCTTCAAAGCCTTATCGAAAGATCGCTGGTAAAACGATGGGGACAACATATCATGTTGCTTATCAGGACTTAAATGACATCTCCTTAAAACCAGCAATTGATTCGATACTAGAATCCATTAATCTTTCACTATCTACCTATATTCCTGAATCGACAATCAGCAGAATAAATAATGACGACAATGGAGATTTGATCAATATCTTAAAAGATGGAAGAGATCATACTTACCTAAAATATACAATTGAGCGTGACTCACATTTTATTAAAAATTTTGAAATTGCAAGGGAGATCTTTCTCTTAACAGAAGGCTATTTTGATCCAACAGTAGGACCTTTAGTTAATTATTGGGGTTTTGGCTATACACCTAAAAAAGCGATCACAAATATTGATTCTAATAAAGTTTCCAAAATTCTACAATCAGTCGGTCTAGAAAAATGGTCTATAAGTCATAAAGCAAATGATATGGTCATTCTGAAGCCACTCAAAAGTGAATTGGATTTTAGCGCATTAGCTAAAGGGTATGGCGTTGACATCCTCGCTGAATTTCTAAAGACACAATCAGTTAAAAACTTTATGGTTGAAATAGGTGGAGAGGTAACCACTTCCGGTATTAATGAAAAAGGTAAAAAATGGACTGTTGGCTTAAGTCGCCCTGAAATTGATGCACCTATTAATGACTTTGTTGCATCTGCTTCAATATCGGATTACAGTATCGCTTCATCAGGCAATTATAGAAATTATTATAAAGTTGGGAAAAAATACTATGGTCACGAATTAAATCCCATCACTGGCTATCCTGAACAGAATGAAGTTTTAGGGACCTCAGTGATTGCACCACAATGTATTTATGCGGATGCTTATGCCACAGCTTTCATGGTGATGGGACTTGAAAGGTCCAAGAGAATAATTGAAAAACTCAACGATATGGAATCAGCTTTATTTATTTCTAATAGTGAGGGAGAAATAGAGAAAATAACATCAACTGGGTTTATAAAAATGACTAGTCAAGAAGAAAAATAGCTTAATAAATTCTTAAAATTTTTCTAAGTAAACCCTTTCTGAGAAAATACCCTGAGATTTGAAGTTTATTACTAATGAATACAACTTTCATTGCCCTTCATTAGTTACGTTAATCAAGCAAAATAGCAATCGTGACATTAAATCGCTCCATTAAGCTTTTCAAAGTTTGTATCCTTTTATCATTAGGCTTACTCCTAAGTTTCACTAGTTCGTATAGTCAAGAACTAACCGTTATCCGAGGTAAGGTTTTTGATGCTAAAACGAAAGAACCCATGCCCTTTGTGGACCTGCTTTTAAAGGACACTTATGTGGGGGCAACTACAGACTTAGATGGTGCATATGAAATTAAAACTAAGAATCCGAGTGATTCTATCGTTTGTAATTTTATTGGTTATAAACCTATGACCTTAGCTATTAAGAAAGAAGAAAGGCAAAAAATAAATTTCTATCTAGAAGAAGAAGGCATTCAAATACAAAGCGTCACTATAGTTGAGAAAAAAGGCAGGTATCGGAAAAAGAATAATCCAGCTGTCGAGTTAATGAGAAAAGTGATCGCTAATCGTGACAGAAACAAGCTAGAAGCTAAAGAATATTACACATACGACAAGCATGAAAAACTAGAACTCGACCTGAATAATATTACGGAAGAATTTAAGGACAGAAAAGCCTTTAAAAACTTTGAATTCTTGTGGGAATATTTGGACACTTCAAAAGTCAATGGCCGTGTTTTCTTACCACTTTATATAAGAGAAGTATTATCCACCGTTCATTATCGCAAGAATCCTGAATCAAAAAAAGAAGAACGTCATGCTATCAATATGACAGAGTTTGATGAGGCTCTAGATATGGAAAGTATAACCAACATCATTGATCTACTCTATCAGGATGTCAATTTGTACGATAACAGTATTAGGATTTTAGAAAATGATTTTCTGAGTCCCATGGCGCCTTGGGCACTCAACTATTATCGATTTTATATCATCGATACCACATATGTAAGTAACAAAGAGGCTATCCATCTAGCTTTCATACCAAGAAATAAAACCTTCATAGGATTCACCGGAGACGTTTATATATCAAACGATAATAAATACAGCTTACTCAAAGCTACTTTAGGTATAACCAAGGACATCTCGATGAACTTTGTTCGAGACATCTTAGTGGATCAAGAATTTTCTGAAATCGATGATGTCTACACTTTAACTAAAGATGAAATCACATTGGATGTCGCCCTTTCAGATGGCGGTATGGGTGTATATGCCTCCAAACGGAATGTACTCAACAATTTCAATTTCGACCCTCCGGATAATGAAGACATATTTTCTAATATTGAAGAGGTCGTTGTAAGAGAAGATGCGTATGAGCAAACTGACAATTACTGGAAAGACAATAGGATTGAAAAGTTAAGCGACAAACAACAAGGCATCTACAATATGATTGACACCTTGCAAACGGTACCTGCTTACAGAAGATTCGTTACGGCCACCAAACTCATTACCACGGGGTACGTACCTATGGGTAAATACTGGGATCTAGGAAAGCTAGGCACCATGGTAAGTTTTAATCAAGTTGAAGGTTGGCGATTTAGATTAGGTCCAGAAACGGCACATAGATTTACGCAAAAGGTTCAAGGCAGGGCTTATGCTGCTTATGGCACTAGAGACAAAAGATTTAAAGGAGGTGCTTCATTCTTGTATACTTTTAATGATGATTACAGGGAAAATCCAAGGCACTTTATTATGGGTGCTTACAGAAGAGATGTTTTCTTTCCAGGATTACAATTAGAATTTTTGTCTCAAGACAACTTTTTAACTTCATTCAGAAGAGGGCAAGCTAATCAAATGCTTTTTAATGAAGAGTTTTCTTTGGATTACTACTTAGAAAATGAGTTTGGATTTATTAAAACCAGCTTAGAAAGAAAAGAAAGAGAGCCTTATGGCACCTTAGTCTTTGAAGCTATAAGAGATGACCAGTTGGTAAGTATTCCAGATGTAACTACTACTGAAATAAAAATCTCAGGTGAATTTTCACCAAATACTGCATTCATTCAAGGTCGGGAAATTAGAACCCCCATCAAGTCTGATCATCCTAGATTCCAAGTAAGTTATAGAGCTGGTATAAAAGCCTTAGGTGGTCAATATAATTATCACAATCTATCTATACAGATGAAGAAAAGAGTCTCTTTATCTGTCTTAGGTCGAATGCAAATTGAAGCCGAAGTTGGTCGAATTTGGGGAAACAACTTGCCATTCATTTTACTATATATACCTCCTGCAAATCAGTCATATTCATTTATGCCGACCTCATTCAATACGATGAACTTTCTTGAATTTGCAACTGACAAGTATGGGAGATTCTATTTCCAACACTT
>JAHDIN010000016.1:0-1110 GCA_020630775.1 Saprospiraceae bacterium
ATTTTGGATTTTGGATTTTGGATTTTGGATTTTGGATTTTGGATTTTGGATTTTACGAAATTTATTTTCTAAATAACTCAACAATTACAAATGAGAATAAAAAAAGCTTCTTCTCATACTTACGTATGATCAGAAGCTTAAGCTAATTCAAAACCTTTATCTATAGATTTTTTATTTATTGTATTCCTTTGCGGCTCTATCGTTATTGGTATTTTGGTCGACACCACCATTTGGACTAACCGTACGAGCTGAAATTACATAGTTCTCACCTTCCTTAAAACGATAACTACCAATATGCAAATCAATAGTTCTTCGCGTACGTAAAGTAGGTCCAACATATTTATAAGGCACTTGTTCTACTCCATTTACTCTCCAAGCAATTTCAAGATTTGTAATGGGTTCTATTCCAAAATTCTTGAGTCGCACTCTTATATTATTCGCACCATCCAATATTTGATTAGGAGCAATTATTGTTTCTATACCCGCATCTAAATCTTCTAAGTCTAGTGCCCCTTTCAATGTTTTATTGAATCTATCATTTGCAGGATTGGTATCCGTAGAACCATTTGGACTAGCAGTCCAAACACTCATAAAATAAGTACCATTTTGCTTAAAGAAATGACTCGAAACATAAAGAGAGATCTTTTTACCAGGAGCTAGCGAAGGCCCTATGTATCTGTAAGGCAACTTTTCTATATCATTAACTGAAGTATGAATCATGCAGTTTCTAACTGTATCTTGTCCAAAATTTTCTAAAGTAACTCTAATAGAAGCTAAGTTGTCAGTAGGCACACCTGGTTCTAAAATTGCAGATATACCGATATCACTTTGACCTTGCAAATTGTTGAAAGACAAACTAGCCACAAATAAAAACAAGCCGTTGATTATAATTTTTTTCATTTTAATTTTTGATTGATATTAAATAATAACTTGATACAAATATTTAACTACTCGCAACTTTATTTATAGGCTTTAGACAGTATTTTACATGCTAGGTGAATCACCTAGAAATTAAAATAATAGGCAAAAAAAAGGCGCCTCAAAGAAGCGCCATGGGTTTATCGAACATCGAAAACACTTACGATTTATTCCAATATCGCGACGACAATC
>JAHDIN010000016.1:1210-63445 GCA_020630775.1 Saprospiraceae bacterium
TTTATCGAACATCGAAAACACTTACGATTTATTCCAATATCGCGACGACAATCTTTATTGTCGAATAAGCATTTATTTTAATTCTGTATCTCCTGTAGTCTGTTCATTTTGATTTTTAATTCTATTAAAGTCAGGTGTCAATTTACTGTACCTTTTTCTAGCAGGTGTCTGGCTAGATGCAACGTTTACCGGCAACTTATTGATCTCATATCCATCCATGTAGTTAGGATTAGGTTTGATGATCTCAAATTGTTCAGCATCATTCAAAACAACCTGCATAGGCTCACCATTAATCAAGATAGTAGTCGTTTTCCTGTTGACCTCCTGACTAAAAAGTTTTGTAAAATTTGTCGACCCAATGAGTAATAAGCTCATCAAGATTAATTTATAAGATAATATTGCGGGTGTGTTCATGGTCCTAACTTTAATGATTAGAAATATTTTATTATTAGAGACAAACAAATAACTACAGCAATCAATGCCAACAAGGCCACCATTTCGACCTTATTATTTTGAATGTCTATATCATTATCAAATGTGCGTTTATCTGTAAAGTTCATTTTTATTAATTTAAAATTTCTATAATTTCTCGACTACGCTTACCTGACTTATTTTCCTCAAGAATGATTTCTTCTAATGTTTTATTATCAAAGCTTGATTGCTCTACAAAGCCAGTAACTTTAAACTCAGTCCTTCGGTTTAGCTGGTGTGCTGTTTCATCGCATGGTTTTCCATCTCCGCAATCATTCAACAGCATAGTCTCTCCGTAACCTTTTGCAGAGATACGTCTTGTATTTATCCCTTTAGAAACAATATATGCTACTGCTGTCTTAGCTCTATCTTCTGATAACCTTAGGTTATAGTCGTCTTTTCCTCTACTATCAGTATGAGCGCTTAATTCAATAATTATTGGATTACGCTTAAGCATTCTCACAAGGCTATTTAATGCTGGTTGGGCATCTTTTCTTATTGTTGATTTATTATAATCATAGTAGATATTATCTAATACAATAGCCTCATCCTTTATGATTTTTTTCATTGCTATGTCAGTAATAATACTTCCCTTAGTATTACTCTCTGTAAGTTCTGACTCAATTTCTGGAGAGCTATAAGTACCTAATCCTTCAAAACATAAAATGCATCCGTGTATGTCTACATTAACTTCGATCCGCTTGGCGAAGTAGCCTTTCTTTCTAATAAGAATAACATACTTGTTGCCCCTTTCGAAATTGGCTTTGAAACTATTGCGTGGGTCATTATCTACTACTATAACGCTTTTACCAGCAGTTCGGTTGTAAATTTCTACCTTTAAATTTGTTAATTCTTTTCCAAGTTGTGTATCCTTGAAGCTTAGTAGTTCCTTTACAGTTGCTTCAAATTCATATCCTGGCATTCTTTGCATACCAACATTTAACTGAATTTGATCATCATCACAATAAAAAACAGACTCTTGCTCAAAGTAAGCTTGTCGTGAATATTTGATAATATAATTAGTAGACTGAGATAATTCTATCGAAAAGTTTCCATTTTGATTACTCATTGTTTTAACGAGCAAGCTATTATCATGAGAATTATAAACTTCTATAAGTACATCATCGAGTTTCCTTTGATTTTGAGAATCCGTTATAGAACCGGTAACGATGACGATTTGGCCTGAAATATTCAGACTAAAAAATAAGAACAAATTGAGAAGAATGAATTTTGACATTTTTAAATTTCTTTATATCAAATTTCATTCAAATAGACTTACTTTATTAAGGTTGAAAAGCGTATTTTAAGGTATAGGTAAATCACCTAGCAGAGCAGTAAAACTAGATTTCCAAAAGCCCAAATTTAATAGCTTTTTTTACGAGCCCCGCCGTATTCTTCACATCAAGTTTATCCAGTAAATTCCTACGATGGGTATCAACAGTTCTAATACTTATAAACAACTCTTTAGCGATCTCCGGATTTGAATACTCTTGAGCTATTAAGGTTAGAATCTCAGTTTCACGTTTTGTCAATGGTGTTTCTACCGTCTTATCTTTTGGTTTAGTGCCTTTGGTGATGTGTTTAATCAACACTTGAGAAGCATATTGAGAGTAGAAAGTATCCCCATTAGAAACTGTTGATATAGCGTTTAACATTTCTTCGCCACCAGCATCTTTAAGGATATATCCTTTAGCACCAATCTCAAGAATCTTTACAATGTAACTTTCCTCATGATGCATGGATAATGCTAGTATTTTTAAATCCGGATATTGTGTGAGTAATGTCTTCGATAAAGCAATACCGCTTTCTTTACCTATGGTAATATCCATTAATAAAACATCCGGCATCCCTGCTTCGTGCATCATAGAGAGCGCTTGTTCAGTATTGCTTGCTGACCAAATAAGTTCACATTTTTGACTCACCTCCATTATAGATTTCACACCATCGCGAAACATTTTGTGGTCATCAACTATCGCTACTTTTATCATTTAAACTTGATTTTGGAATTTTAAGAATGACTTCTAAGCCCTTATCAACAATGGGAATAAATTGAATTTCGCCAAGCATAGATTTGGCTCTTGATTTAATATTTGCTATTCCTAAGCCTTTACTCTTTTTTGACATTTTATCTGAACCATTATTGAATAAAGACATGTAAAGCGCATCATCATCGACCCATAGCTTAAGTCTAAACAAATCAGCTTGACCATGCTTAATACCGTTTTGTACAGCCTCTTGGATAATGCGATAGATATTCAGTGCTACACTTGGACTTATTGTTGGGTTAGAATCTGAAATCTCAATTTCGTTTTGAAATTCTAAACCCGAATTGGTTCTTAGTTTTTTCTGAAAATTTTCGATGGCTGAAATCAAGCCAAAATCTAAAATACTCGGTGGCGAAAGATCATGAGAAATCATTCTTACCTCATTGGAAACCTCTGAAATATCCGATGACAACTGTCTTAGCTTAAGCTTCATTTCGTCGTCATCGCTTTTAATTATCAAACTATCTAAACCTAGCCTAATGGAGGATAGATCTGGCCCTACACTATCGTGTATTTCTTTACTTAATCTACTGCGTTCTACTTCTTGTCCTTTGATTATATTTTTCAAAGCCAAGTTTCTTACATTAATGATATCTGAGACATCTTGAAAAAAATACAACATGCCTTCCGAAATTTTCTTGCCAGTGAGATTAAGAAATCTGTTACAAAATGAAATCTCTATAGCTTTGAAGTTTGTGCGGCCCTTAAGATTATTATCTGAAATAATTTTATCAAAGGGGGTTCTATCAATAATTTCTTCGATATGGCGATCAATATAGTACGAAGGCATTTCTTCTAAATTAAGAAAAAGTAATGTCTGCCCATTAATCATTGTAATATAGCCAGACATATCAGAAACCAATATTCCTTGTGGAAAAGATTCTGCTAATTGATAAAGTATCTCTAAGCTATGAGTTACAGAATTCATACTAAACTGTAATTTACAACCAAAACACTTGCATCTCCATAGGATCTTACATGCGAATTAAAAATGGCATTAGCCATTTCTTGAGAAGACCCTTTAATTTGAAGTTCTTCAGGAAGGGTTTTGATACCATCTGTACAAAATAACATGTGCACGTTAGCATCAAAACGCAGTTCGAAAACCCCTTCTTTATATTTCATTAAGTTTCCAATTCGACCTCCGACATTGATCAACTTTGCTAGGCCTGACTCATGTACTTTATAACAATGTGTATCTCCAAAGCCTTTGTAAGTGATTTTTCCTGGCGTGAACCTAGCCATGCTTCCTGTAATACCAACAATATCTGAACTTTCTTTGACCAAAGAATTAAGGTTAAAAAACAATTCATCAATTGGTTTTGTATAATTTTTATTTAAATAAGCCTTGCACGCACTTGAGATAGCGTAAGCATCGTACCCTTGACCCGGACCATCTATCAATGCAACTAAAATAGAATCGCCACCATATTCTTTTATTAAAAATTGATCTCCATTAAAGTCATATTGACCATCGGCTAAACTAACGACACCATAATCAACTAGGTCTTTACGAATAGGTCTATGTTTTTCAAGTGTTACCTTAGTACCATGTCCAAGTCTTGAATCGATTTGCATATAATCTGTACTTCGCTCAGCGACACCCAAACCGATACCCAAACTATTTGAGATCGTGGTGTAGCCTTGATTCATTGCTTCTTGCACGTTCTTAATACCTTTTCCGAAGTCTTCTATCTCTACCTTTATAACACCACCATTTTTGATTTTTGAAATCGTCATTTCGCCTCCGCCACCATGACGGTATGCATTTACACCGATTTCAGAAACAGCTAAAATGAGCTGCTCCACATCCAATTCATTAAAGTAGCAACTGTGGGCAAATTGCCTCACTACATCGAAGCAATAGCTTAGATCTTTTGAGTTCTTTATTTGATATTTTTCTGAGACTAACATTATTTTTTTACCAGCTTGAAACCTTGTCTATCGTACACCCAATTGATAGCACTTTTCAAATGCTTTTGGATATTTAAATTTTCCATTTCTACACCAGCCGTAATCATGCTTTGAGCAACTACAGGTTTTATACCACAAAAAACGACTTCCATTCCAACCAATTTTAAAAGCTTATTTAAATTGGTTAAATGCGCAGCTATAGAACTATCGATGATATCAATATTGCTTAGATCTATAATGATTATATCATTTTCATTTCTACTCACTACCTCGAGCAATGAGTCGATGACTTTCTTCATTCTTACAGAATCTATTGTCCCATAAAATGAAGAAAACAAACAATTATCTGTGATTTCATTAATGACCATTGGCGCATCGCCTCCGATGATTCTTCTACTAAAGGCCAATTTACGATCTGAATTTTGCGACTTATCTTCTTTCATAACTTTCTGTTACAAATATTTAAAATTGAATGATTTAATTCTTAAGTGAAAAACTGATATTAGAAACTAGGTAATTTACCTATATGCATTTAAATCTATCAAAAAATGGTGATTCATAAAAACAACTGCTAAAAAGTTGCCCCAACAATTACTCATTGGGGCACTTAACGACCAACTTACTTACATTGATCCTTACGATCAAACGAGATTGTATTGGTTTATGGAATGTTTAAAGGATTCTTATCAACTTACTGTTGGGGTTTTAACAAATCATAAAATTGTCCTAGCTTAGGCAATAATATAATCCTTGTTCTTCTATTTGTTGCTTTGCCTTCTTCTGTTGTATTTTCTGCTAATCTATTGTACTCACCCCTACCTGCTGCTATGAGTTTATCGGGATTGATGCCGTACTTTGTTTGTAATGTGCGCACTACTTCGGCAGATCTTTTGACACTCAAGTCCCAGTTATCAGCAACGCAACTATTTTTAATAGGAACGTTATCCGTATAACCCTCGACCATTAGGTCTAAGTCAGATCTGGATTTAGCAATTTGAGCTACTTTTGAAAGCACTTCATCTGCTCTTGCAGTTAAAGTATATCGACCCGAATCAAATAACATTTTATCAGATAAGTTGACATAGACAACCGTCTTATCGACTTTCACCTCAATATCTTGATCCTCTATTCCTTTGCGGAGTACGGACTTTAAATTGATAGCCAATGCTAAGTTTAATGAATCAGCTTTATCTTTTGCATTCATTAGATACCTGATATACTGATCTTTCTTTTCTAATTGTCGAATAGTTTGCCCCATATTGTCACTAGCAGTTTTGGACAATACTGTTAATTCTCCAACTTGAGAGTATTGCTGTTCTGACCTTTGCTTTAATTCTTGAATTTGTTCTTTGTAAGATTTCTCAAGCGTCGCATTTGTGGTAACTAAGATATCATATCTGTCTTTTTCACTAGCTAGCTTAGCTTGAAGTCTAGATTTTTCTGTGTTACATTCATTGAGATCAAACTCAGTTGCACTCAATTTATTGACAGCTGAGTCTAATTCGTACCCTAGATCAATATATTTTTTCTTGCTTACGCAAGAAGTCATGAGAAGCGTGAGGAACAAAAATGAAAAAGTAAATTTCATGTTTAAAAATTGATTGTTGTATAAAAAAACGTTTAACTAAAATTGATAAAACAAAGTTGCAACCTTAACGAGCTGATACTGTCCCGTATAAAACGTATTTTTAGTACTAGGTAAAACACCTATATTCGTAATATAATACTGACAAAAGCTTCAAATAAACTTAAACCTATATTAATAAGCCTATTTTTAGCAACAGATATTAAACCCTTAATTGTATTAAATACAGAATTTGGAAGAAGAAATAATAAAGAAACTAAAGTCTAGAGATCAGTCAGGTCTTCAATCATTATATAAAAATTATGGTGATGTGCTTTATGGCAATATCCTTAGAGTAACAAACAACGACACCTCTATTGCTCAGGAAATCCTGCAAAATACATTTCTTAAAATTTGGAAAAACATTGATAAATACGAATCCAAAAAAGGTGGATTATTTACATGGATGAATACAATTGCAAGAAATACAGCGCTTGATAAAGTTAGATTAGTAGGATATCAACAGAATAAAAAAACCGAATCTATAGATGCCTCCGTATATAGTTTAAACAAGTCTTACATTTCTGCTTCAAAATTAGATGTAGATAAATTGTTATCTACACTTGAAGAGAAAAACAAAGTCGTTCTAGATATGATATACCTTCAAGGGTATTCACATCGAGAAACCGCAAAAATACTTGATTTGCCATTAGGCACCATAAAATCAAGATTGCGCATCGGACTTGGGGCTTTAAGAAAGGAAATTGATAAAGAAAAACATTTGTTTTTTGGTTTTATCATTATTTTAATCATTATATGCAGCTTAATTAAATGGCTTTAAGAATAGAAGAAATAAGGGAATCAGGACTTCTAGAACTCTATGTTTTAGGAGACTTAAGTGGAGAAGATCTCTCCACGGTTGAAGCTGCTTTAAGTAAATATCCTGAATTATTAGAAGACATAAGTAGTATAGAACAGGCGCTAAAGATTTATGGTAAAATCCATAGTGTACCTGCACCAAATATTTCATTTGACAACTTAATTAATAAGCCACTTTCAAGTTCCAATTCCTATAATCCAGCAAGTAGACCTGCGAAAAGCAGAGGTAGTTGGTTATGGCCTTTAATGTTTATTGGTGCATTAATTGGCGGAGGTTTCATCTACAACAATCTCTCCCAAAAACTAAGCGATTCACAGTCAGATCTTGTTAATTGCAGGACCAATAGTGAACAAAAAGATGTACAAATTGAATTGCTTCAACAGATAAGCAATCCGAATAATACAATCATAAAGGTAGACCCTACGGAGAAATACCCAGAGACAAATATTTATTTGCATAACGATAATGCTGCACAAAAGGCGTTTCTACAAATTAAGTCTTTACCACCTATTGCTGATAATCAAAGCTATCAACTTTGGTCTCTTAAAGACAATGTAGATCCAATACCGCTGGATGTTTTTGAAGGTGATGCCGGCAATATTTTCGAAGTAAACTTTGAATTAAACACTGGGGCTTATGCCATTACTATAGAACCAAAAGGAGGAAGCACCTCTCCTACTTTAGATAATTTAATTGGTGTCTTTCCAGTATCATAGAATATTCGGTGTTTAAATCGAAGGTGTTATCAATTCTTCGATACTTTGATCGGGAATAAAAAAAATCCTGCTTTACATGATTATCACATAAAGCAGGAAAATATTTGAGTAAGCATGAATTATTAATTTGCTTGTTTAACTTTTAGTAACAAGCATATATTTTATGCCATGACAGTCAATTGTTCTTTTAATTCCAGAAGCGCTTTTAACTCTTTTCGAATTCGTTCTCTCTGATTGATCAAAGTATAATTTATACTTTCTGGAAAGGCTACATTTCTTATAACCTTATCATAATCATCAATCAAAATAGAAGCACCTCTTTCAATTTCTTCAATTATGGCTTCTACCTGATATTCGTTGGGAACATTATTAATTTTAATATCAATAAACATCCTATGCAAGGTCCCTAAAAAAGAGGTCTCCACTTCAGGCTTGCCACCTAATGCTTTTATAAAATCTTCTAATCTAGAATGCATTTCGTGTCTTTCTGCAGCATACTTTTTGAGCCATTTATTAACAATTGGATTCGAAGAGGCTTTGATTATCTCTAAGTAACCCTTTTCTGCGTCTTGCAATCTGTTCACTAAATCTTGTAAAGAATTCTTTGCTTTTGTAACAACTTGTTTTTCTTCATTGCTCAACTTATCGAAATCTGCTGACTGCGTTGTTTCATTTGAAAAATTAGGCCAATCAGCTTTATTATTATTTGAATTCATCGTAATCATATTATTTATTTTTTGTTATAAAATTCCAACATTTCCAAATACTCATTCGAGCATCAGGCTTGTAGGATTGAGAGGTATTATATCGGTTATACTCTTATTTACAATAATGGTCATAGCCGGAGCTAAATGATTTCAGATTGACTGTTAACATTAAGCATTGCTGGATTTGTTATATCAAGCAAGTTATTACTGTAATCTCGTAGAAGGCTGGATGTGGATATTCTTGACCTTGCATTAGATACTGTATATACAATATTCGTCCATTTTTTACTACTACTTATTATTCGTACACGCGGTATCATAGTTACTATTTTAAGTTAAGAAAGAATTTAACCCATGTAGGCTATAAGTATGTCGTATTAACAACATAGCTACCTACAATTAATTGAATCGAGTTAATCATCGAATAGAGACGCGTCTATCGCTATTCAGTTTTGGGCAAATATTTAATGACTTGAAGTGAGCTCAAAGTCAATTTAAATAATTACGTCAGGTATATCTACCAGATTTTAAACTAATGCTGTAGTGAGGATGTAAGACACTTCTAAGCACTTGCACATGCTTAGATGGAAACACCATGCTTTCCTTTATCAAGCGTTTTTTCTCGACAGGCAAGTGCTTTATAGGAAAGCTTTTTGATTGTTTATTTTTTTTGTAAGTCACAATAATATAACGCTTCTACACAATTATTGTTCAAGAGTTCGCCGAATATTTTCTTTGAGAAAAGTCGTCTTCCTAAATCAAACTGACCGCAAGTAGATGGTAAGAAATAAAATTTATTTTTTTTTAAGAAAAAAGATCCACCTCTACATCTACCCACGTACATAGATTAAATCAATAGAAATTTCCGCTTGGAATATTTAAATCCCAAAACAGGCTACTGTAAACAGAAGCGAACCATTGTTAAATTAAAACTATTATCATGACTAAAATTTCACTTTTAAAATTAATTTTTCTGAGTTGTATATTTCTGATAGCTAATAAAGAAGTACAATCACAAATCGTAATTAATAATCTTTCTTCAGGTCCTGGATCACTTCAATCAGTTATTGAATTGGCTGTTGACGGTGCAACAATTACATTTCAACAAGGCTTAACAGACATCAGCATAGATTCAGAAATTACACTCTCTAAAAACTTAACAATAGAAGGCAATGAATTATCGCCTGTCACTTTAGATGCAAACGGACTTTCAAGAATCTTTAATGTGACATCAGGTAGTATAACTCTAAAAAATATAAATTTCGTAAATGGAACAGCAGATGATGGTGGTGCTATTTTCAGCGCCGGAGAATCAGTTGTTATTGACAATTGTACATTCTCAAATAACAGTGCTACAGGAACATCTGGTTCAGGTGGTGCTATTTACTCTGACATAGGTTCCTATCTTGAAGTTTCTAATTCTACATTTTCAAATAACACCTCTATAAGAGCTGGAGGAGCTATAGAAATAAACAGTAATTCAGGATTGAGTCTTGTTTTAAACAATGTTGACTTAAGAGCAAATACAACCGCATCAGCACCAGGAAACGGAGGTGGATTACATATCACTGGCCCTGGTGACTCAATGATCACCGGAGGTACTGTTTCTGAAAATACTGCATCAGCTGAAGGCGGTGGATTATGGAATGGCACAGGAGTAATGATGATCAACAATGTGACGATTACATCAAATGTGGCAAGTGGCGCTATGAGCGATCAAGGAGGAGCAGGAGTCTTCAACGCAGGAGGTACAATAGAAATAAACAACTGCACTATAAACGATAACAATGCTACAGGTATGGCTGGCTCAGGTGGTGGCATCCTTAATGACAAAGGAAGTCTCACTGTCAGCAACACAACTATAAGAAACAATACTGCTGTAAGAGCTGGTGGGGGTATCGAAGACAATTCTGAAATGGACAAAACACTAGTTTTAAACAATGTAACATTAGAATTAAATACAACTGCAATGAGCCCCGGTAATGGAGGGGGCTTGCACATCACTGGACCAGGTAACTCTATGATAAGTGGAGGATTAGTTTCTGAAAACTCTGCATCTGCTGAAGGAGGTGGTCTTTGGAATGGCACAGGTACTATGGTCATCGATGGCACGACTATCAGTTCAAATATCGCTAATGGAGATATGAGTGATCAAGGTGGCGGTGGTGTTTTCAATGCCGGTGGTACAATTAATATTCTAAATGCATCAATTACAAATAACAGTGCATTAGGATTGTCTGGATCAGGCGGTGGTGTCCTCAACGACCTTGGCGTACTCGAAATATCAAATACAGAAATCTCTGGAAATACTTCTGCTAGAGCTGGTGGTGGTATCGAAGACAATTCTGCAATGGGTAACACACTTATCTTATCAAATGTTACATTAAACACTAATACCACGGCAATGAGCCCAGGTAACGGTGGTGGTTTACATATCACAGGACCTGGCGACTGCATGATTACAGGTGGCATGGTTACTGAAAATACAGCTTCAGCTGAAGGTGGTGGATTATGGAATGGTACTGGTGTCATGGTGATCAATGGAACAACTATAACCGCCAATGTAGCTAGTGGAGATATGAGTGATCAAGGTGGCGGTGGCGTTTTTAACGCTGGCGGTACTATCAATATTCAAAATGCAATAATTACAAATAACGACGCTGATGGCATGGCCGGTTCTGGCGGTGGTGTCCTCAACGACCTCGGTGTACTCGAAATATCAAACACCGAAATCTCTGGAAACACTTCTGTAAGAGCTGGTGGTGGTATCGAAGATAACTCTGCTATGGGCAATACACTCATCTTAACAGATGTTACTTTAAACGCTAATACGACAGCAATGAGCCCCGGTAATGGTGGTGGCTTACATATAACAGGACCTGGCGACTGCATGATTACAGGTGGCATGGTTACTGAAAATACAGCTTCAGCTGAAGGTGGTGGATTATGGAATGGTACTGGTGTCATGGTGATCAATGGAACAACTATAACCGCCAATGTAGCTAGTGGAGATATGAGTGATCAAGGTGGCGGTGGCGTTTTTAACGCTGGCGGTACTATCAATATTCAAAATGCAATAATTACAAATAACGACGCTGATGGCATGGCCGGTTCTGGCGGTGGTGTCCTCAACGACCTCGGTGTACTCGAAATATCAAACACAGAAATCTCTGGAAACACTTCTGTAAGAGCTGGTGGTGGTATCGAAGATAACTCGGCTATGGGCAATACGCTCATCTTAACGGATGTTACTTTAAACGCTAATACGACAGCAATGAGTCCTGGAAACGGTGGTGGTTTACATATCACAGGTCCTGGTGATAGTAATATCAAAGGAGGTCTTGTATCTAATAATTTCGCATCTGCAGAAGGCGGAGGCTTATGGAATGGAACTGGATTAATGGTGGTTGAAGAGGTTGAGGTCGTCAGTAACTCTTGTGGTTTACAAGGTGGTGGTGTATTCAATAATGGTGGTAGCATCGAACTAGTAGCCTCAACTATTTCTATGAATAATACAGAAGATGCTGAAGGAGATGGAGCTGGAATTTATAACGAAGCACCTGGAAATATGATGATCTTAAGATCAACGATATCCAATAATACATCTGCTGATCAAGGAGGAGCAGTATTTAACAATGGCAATAATTTAATGATAGATGCTTGTACCATCGTATTCAATGAAGCCACTTCTGGAGCGGGGATTAGTGGTACTTCGATGGTAACTGTAAAGAATACAATCCTTGCAAGTAACAATGCTATGACATCCGCTGATTTAGACGTGATGGTAATGAGTCAAGGGTACAACCTTCTTGGCAGTAATGATGATGGTTTATTTACAGAATCTAATACCGATCAAGTTGGTGAAGATCCCAAGGTAATGCAACTTGAAGATAATGGCGGGCCTACAAGAACGCATCAATTAGCACAAGGCTCCCCTGCATATAACATGGGAGATCCTAATTCAGATTTTCCAGATCAAAGAGGCACTGCTGTATTTGCAGGCAGAAGAGATATTGGGTCCTATGAATCAGAAGAAGTATTGACATCGATATTTGAGATTAGTGACGCAACAAATATTGATATTAAGATCTATCCTAACCCAACTACAGACTTTCTTTTCATTGAAGGCATGAAAGGACAAAACAATTATGATGTTTTAATCTTTTCAACGGATGGTCAATTAATCCTTAAAGACAACGTCCAAAACAACGAAAATATAGATCTGACACAGTTAACATCTGGAAGCTATAACATTACGATACAAACCAAACAAGGTGGCTTATCTAAAGAGCTTATAAAAATCTAAAAGCGCGGGGGTTGTTAGCCATTTTGTTCCTATCAAAAGGGCAAAATGGCTTTAACAAAAAAAAGTTGATCAGTATGATCCACTTAGACTAATGCACCCGTATATAATTACAAATAACATTTAAATAAAAATTTCTATTATGAAGAATCTAATTATTTTCAAAATCGCTTTATTGGCTTTATTATTCCTCAACTCATGTGGAGATGATGATCCTTTCGAAGCAAGAACAACAACATTTAACTATCAATTACACAACGGACAAGCCGTACCATCTGCACCTTATGCTGGCTTACACCCTAATGATTTTTCTGCATCCATGCTTGTAGAAGAAAATGAGGACGGAACAGCCACAATCTCAGTAACCCTAATGAACACCGTTGATGGAGTAACTTATCCATTACATGCCCATGATGCGGCAGATCCAGCAACAACACCAAATGGCACACCCTATATAGAAACGCCAAATGGAGATGTATTTGCTCAAATGGCAGCTGGTAATGGTGGATCAGTAACAGTATCGCAATCAACGGAATTATCATATGATGAAGTAACTTCAGATTATGCTGGTTTCTTTGTGGTGCATGATCCTTTGCAAGCCATTAGTACTACCGATATCTCAACTTACTTGGTAGTAGGAGGTTTTGCAAGAGAACAAGCTTCAGTTGATTATAAAACATCAACTTTTAATTACAGTTTTAATGAAGGTCAAGTAGCGCAGGCATTTGCATATACTGGAACGCATCCTGACAATTTAATGGCTACAATTCAAGTAGACGAATTAGCGGATTCAAAATCAAGAGTAACTGTAAGGTTAATGAACACTATTGATGGTGAGACTTACCCTACACATGCACATGATATGGCAGATCCAGCAACAACACCAAATGGTACACCTTACATAGAAACACCAAATTCTATGGTATTTGCTTCAGGAATTACCGGAAATGGTGATGTCGCGGGTGAGGCAATGATTAGTAATATGTCATATGACATGATTACAACAAGTTATGATGGCTTTTTTGTAGTGCATGATCCATTACAGCCTGTCACAACAACTGACCCTACGACATATGTAGTTTTAGGAATTTTTGCGAGATAATTAAATAAATTAGTCTTCAGATTTTTCTGATAATAGAATGGCCAGAGATGCATGGTTTTCTCTGGTCCATTTTCTATTTTACAATAGCTGATGAAACACCCTATTTTATCACCTATCTACACTTAACCAAATGAATTATTCAAAGGAAATATTTGAGCAATTAATCAAATACACACCAGCAGCTGTAGCGATGTTTGACAAGGACATGAAGTATATCGCACATAGCGAAAGATGGTTAACCGACTACCAAATAACTGATGGTTCAATTATAGGTAAATCACATTATGAAGTCTTCCCAGATATCCTTGACAGATGGAAAAAGGATCATATCGACGTCCTTAACGGTGCGACAATAATAAAAGAGGAAGACGAATGGAAACGTGATGATGGAAGTTCTGTTTTTATTAGATACAGACTTAATCCTTGGAGGAATTCAAGTGGAGAAATCGGCGGTTTAATTATGTTCACTGAAGTCATCACTGCATTTATTGAAAACAGAAATCAACTCAATAAAACCAATACCTATCTCGAAAGTATTTTTAAAGCCTCACCTGATGTTATCCTCATTTTAGACAAGAATCAAAAGGTTACAGACCTCAAACTAGGTCAAAATTATGAGATCTTTGAGGACGAACTATTAGGCAAATCACTAAATGATATTTTTTCAAGAAAACTTAAAAGTGACACGATAAAAAATTACATAAGCCTAGAATCTGAAAAGAACAATACTGAAATTTATACACTAAGAACAGACAATAATCTAGAATACTTTGAAGCCAGAATAAGCCCTTACTTAGAAGACAGTTCTATTGTTACACTAAGAAAAGTCACCTCACTAATTAAAGCCAATTTAGCATTAGATCAATCTGAAGAAAAGCTCAATTTTACTAATCTCAACCTTGAACAATTTGCATATGTTGCAGCCCATGATGTAAGAGAAACAGTCAGAAACATTTACAACTTCTCTCAAATATTAGAACTTAAGTTAAAAGAGAAACTTACTGAAGAAGAACAACAGTATTTAAACATTATCCTAAATAACTCAAAACGATTAGATGTCTTAAATGAGAATCTACTTTCTTACAGCACATTCAACCTAGCGGCTGTTGAAAAAGAAAATATATTTTTCAGCCCATTACTCAATTCGAGTTTTGATAAATTAAAAAATCAATACAAAGAAAAGGATATAAGGTTTATAATAGATAATTTACCCAAGTCCATCAGAGCATACAAACAACAAATAGATATGTTATTCTTTAATCTCCTTGACAATGCCATTAAGTTTAATAAAAGCTCGGTTATAGAAATTCAAGTTGACTATAAAAGAACCGACCAATCTCATCAATTTAAGATTAGTGATAATGGTATCGGCATAGACAAAATATACGCCAATAAAATATTTGAAATTTTTCAAACACTAGAACCACAAGAAAATTATCAAGGTCAAGGCATGGGTCTTTGTATCTGTAAAAGAATTATGGACATACATGGAGGCCAGATTTGGCATGAAGAAAATAAACCACGAGGCAGTCAATTTCTACTTGAGTTTCCAATAGAAAATTAGAGTTATTAATAAATTACTCTTTATCCAACCCATCAACAACTACCCCTACTAAAGAAGCTGGAAAAGCAATCAGCACAATCCTTTTAAACAATACATCAGGATTACTTAAAGGCAACTTATCTAAAGCAAATAGAATCACCACAACAACCATTAAAGTAATAACATAGTCGATAAATATTCTAAAAATAAAAGCTGAAAGTCTATTCTTAATATTAGCCGAATAAATGCCTTGATAGACATAAAGACCTAAGAAGAGAAGAGACAAAACCATTATAAAGAAAACATTAAACAAAGGCAGAGATTCACTTAATCGCCAAGCCTCTTCAGAGAAAGCAATGGGAGCTATTAGTAAAGAAGAGCCAATAACTATTTGAATAAAGTCTTCAAGATTAAACCCGCTCGGTGCTTCATTTCCTGAATTCATTTTCCTTTTTTAAATCCCCTATTTTACTGAATAGCCATCGGTTGAAAATGCGAATGCTTTTGAACTGGTAGAGCCAACCATAACCGCTTGTACTAAAGGTTTGACATTGGTGTTATCAGAACTTAATTCTACAATAAAGTTCGCTCCAGGACCACCGGAAACATCATCCTTTTCAATATAATAATTGACCGTCGCCATAGGCTGTAGCACTATCGGATCCTCAATATAACTACGTACTAAATCACCTTCTGTATTGAAGTAATCAATTACAGAAACAAACAAGGAATCTTGATGACTTGTATTACGTATGCTTAGAGTTGCTGATAGTAATGAATTAGTATTAGATGCGTCCACATATATATCAGAGTATATAGGCACATACAATAAATCATCATAAGCTTTGTCACTCTTAGACAGCTCCCTATCTAATTTCAGTGATTCCAATTCATCGACACCAGATGCATCTACATTAGGATCTGTATTTGTGCAAGCAAACAATAAAGATGACAAACATAAGATTGTTAAAAATAAGTTTTTCATAAGTAGAATTTAAAGTGCTAAATCTTCAACTTTAGGTTTTCGTCTCATTAATGGAGATTGCGATATTAAAGCAAATCCAAAAGTCATTACTCCTAAACGCCCAATAAACATAAGGAAAGAAATTATAATTTTGGTCGAATTGCATAAATCACCAGTTATGCCAGTGGACAAACCAACTGTACTTAGTGCTGAAGCACATTCAAATAATAATTTCTCAAAGGTGAAACGCGCTCCGTCTAACTGAACGACAACCCAGGTACCTAGCAATAAAATGAATGAATAAAAGATTAAAGAAGATATGGCCAAGTAAATTTTTTGTGCTGGAATTTCTTTTTTGAAGAAAGTTATATGTGATCGCTTTTTTAAAATGGAATACAACAAACCGATCAAAGCAGTCACAGACGTTGTCTTAATACCACCACCAGTGCCCGCTGGAGATGCTCCGATCACCATGATAATTATAATAATCAAGAGACCTCCTAACTTAAAATCTTCAATAGGAAAATTATTAAAACCTACAGTGGTATGCGCCGAAACTAATTGAAATAATGAGGTCTTAAATCCCGATAACCCTTTGTTAATCATAAGACCATCAGAAAGATATAAAAATATCGTTCCTACAAGAATATACGCTAAGGTACTTACAAGAATAATCTTAGAAGTCAGTGTCACATGTTTACGCTTTCGCAAAAGTTTTAACCAAAAGTCCAACAATACAATGAAGCCAACCGATCCTAAGATACTGAGTACCATAATCGTATTTGTAATTAAAGCATTATCCTCAAAAGATGTCATAGAATCGCTATAAAGACTAAATCCAGCAGTACAAAATGCTGAGATACTATGAAATACCGCCGACCATAAAGGCTGTTCTATCCCAATCTCTTTAAATCCAAAATATAGCACAATTGCCCCAATCACTTCAATTAAGACTGTAAATATGAAAACACTATATATAAACGATACTAACGGATATCTATCAGGCAGATTAAATTCAAGCTTAAGTAAACGCGCAGAAATTTTTGGCAACTTTGGACTGTCTCGAAGTATGATAAAACTACTTAAAGCCATATAACCAATACCGCCTAATTGGATAAAAAAGAGGGACACTATCTGCCCAAAAATGGTCATCGTCCCACCAAAATCTATAGGCGACAACCCTGTTGTACTAACTATAGATGTTGATAAGAAAATAGTATCAACCAATGACATTGAATCATGCGTACTAAATGGTAATAGTAATAATAAAAAACAAAGCAAGGATAAAAACAGATAACCTTGAATAAGCAATAATAGAGAAGATCTTTTATCTCCATTGCTTTTAGTTAACCAAGTCCTTACTGTTTCAACCTTGCTCATCTTAAAATGACTATTTCATTTGTCATTACCATATTGTTACAACACCTTCTTTGTATAAAGTGTTCTAATTGGATATGGAATTGATATTTCATTTGCCTCGAAAGCTCTTTTTAAGCCCTTAATGGCTTTGCTTTTAACATCTATAGCCTTCAAATTTCTTTTACCATCAACCCAAAACCTCAGCATGAAGTCAATTGAACTTTCACCAAAGTTGGTGAAATATATCTCAATATCATCAACTTTATTTTGAGGGAATAACTTATTGATGGTTTCTTTAGATACGGCTTCAACTTGTTCTAAATCTGACTCATAACCTACTCCACAATTTATAGTTGTCCGTATTTGCTTTGTCAAACCAAAGTTCTTAAATGGGTTTTCTAATATCATTTTGTTCGGGATGACCACAATATTATTATCACTCTCTTTTATCTTGGTGTTTCTAAGATCCACTTCAACAACTTCACCAGAATATCCATTGGACTCTATAAAATCACCAACATTAAGCTCGTCTTTTACAGCTATAAATATACCTGAAAACGTATTAGACAATGTACCTTGCAAGGCTAAACTGATAGCCAAACCAGCTACACCAGCACCAGCCAATAATGACTTTAATGTGCCATCCAAATTTAATATCGCTAAGGCTAAAAATACACCTAAAGCAATAATAACAACGGAGGCAATATTTGTAATTAAACCTCTTATAGAAGCCTGCCTAATTGCCCTTCGCAGTAACTTATTAAGATAACCTTGTAAAATTTTAGATAACCAGTAAGCGCATAGGAAGGTTATTAATGCAAGCAAGAAATTAGGCAAGCTGAGTATCAGTGCATCCACCCAACTCGACAATTTATTAATCAGCTTTTGAAATGAAGTTTCTATTTGTTCATTCATAACTACTGCCTTATTTTATAATCATAATTAAATTAATTATACCAAGGAAGCTATCTCTTTCAATCCTTTCTCAAAGTACGCTGTTGCTTGATTAAAGCTATTTTTTGATGCATCCCATTTTTTATCGGCTGCACTTTCTAATTCCTCATATTTAGTTAATAAATCTAGCTTGGCATCTTTTAGTGCTGACAACTTTTGACTGAAGTCTTCACTAAGTTTATCAGATATGGAATCCTTTCTTTTTTCCAGTGCTTCGATTTTATCAAATAATTGATCAATTGTTTGTTTTGCATCTCTTTTATATTTTTTAGTATTCATTGTAAACTATATTTTATTTTATGTCTACTCTGTTAAAGGATTTTCGACAATCTCCTTAGGCGACAGTATGTTTTTTTCTATAAAATAAGCATAGGTCTGTCTGATGATAAGATAAAGTTGTTCGTATTCATTTCAAAAACACGCTCTACAAATGATTTATCAAAATTGTGACAAGCCAACCAATCAGGTTGAGCACTATGAATATATTTATCTAGCGATTGCTTACCCTCAATAAAACGCGCTTGAGAAATGCCGACTTGAGATCCATATCCCAGTCTATTTATATCATCCCAAAACTTTTTTATTTGGAGTTCATTCTCATCAACCAGAAGGATGACTTTCATGCCTAAATTTTTGACTATATCAAAAGGTATCATACTTTCAATATGTTTTCCACCATTTGAAATAACCATTAATGTTTCTGGTTTTTTGTATTCATAATCCGTAGGCACACATAGACATGGTAATTGAATTCGTTTAGCCAAATCCGTCTCTTCTGTTCCCCATAGGTCATTCCAAATATTAGAAGCACTTGTCACTTCAATTAACCATAAGAGGCATGATTTATCATCAAATTTATTCTCTCGAATAACTTCTGCATCTTCATAACCTAGCGTATACTTCGCATCAATATTATTCTTCTTGAAGTAAGTGAGTAAGCTTTTCAGATGATCCTCTTTAAATCGAGTTACCTTCTTTGTAATGTAGGAAGCATAATCAAGCATACCATTACCCACTATGGCTGCTGGCCTAGGGTTATTAGCATAAATTGGGATGGACTCTATTAATTGTAGCGTCTTTTGTGTATCATGTGTCAACTGCGCAGTAAAATCCAAAAATTTATCAGATTCTGAAAACACCTCTGGTGGTGTTGCGATAATATTATTCTTTTGCATAGTCATTTATTTTAAATTAGGAAATAAGCAGCCTTGCTGCTATACAAGGAAATGCAGATGTCATTTTCATCAGAAGAAAAGATCTTAAATTAAATTGGAGTGCAACTCCTTAGATCTTTATAAAGAAGACACAGACAATCACATCGCCATGGCTTCTTTAGGGCTATAGGTTATAGCCTTTAGGTTTTCATAATTACCTTGAACGACCTCAATGTTTTTATTGTAGCAAAACCTAAGTAGTTCTTCTACTCCAAAAAACTTTGTATCATCTAAAGACTCATACTGCTCAGGCAGTATTAAAGTTTTGACATTGCCTAACTCCAGATTGAAATGAATTTCATTTCTTTCGTTAAGTGTATTAGATTGAGTAAAATCCTGATTGATTTCTTTTTGAATACGTTGCGCTTGTCGATGATGCATTTCGTCAAAAACTTTATCAACCTGAAGTCTTATTTCAGCTGGAGAAAAATCATCTACATTCCCCTTTAGATAATGCGAAGACATATATTTGTAGTCAGATATCTTTCTGAACAAAGAAATATGCTCTTCGACACCAGCCAACACTAACGGCACTTGCTCGTCAAACAATATTGGCTTAAGTCCGTCGCTGATAACTTTAAAAAATTGTTCTAGTCGTAAGTTCGATTTATCCCTATAATTATTTGTACTCGATAAACCATTTGGCGTATTATGCAATGTTTCTTTTTGCACATCTAAATTAAGTGCATCAGCCATATTAGTTGGAATCAAATCCTCTGTTTTGATTGGGAATATACCATTCTCAACAGCTTCGAAAAAACGCACATTATTTTGACTTAAAGTCAGAACGAATGCCCTCTTTTTATTCATCTGTGACAATAATACAGGTACTGTCACAAACATATTGTTGACATATGATGCTGGTTCAACTTCTTGAGTCAAATGCACCAGTTGGCTGAAATTAGTTGCAAAATAGCCAGCAAGTCCACTTGATTGTTGGGACCAAAATTTATTATCATCTAATAAATCCCTCGCACTAGCTAAAAAAGATGTTTTCTCATACCCCTGATTCTCTAACTCTTTATACACCTTTTGAAGTTCGTTTTTCCACCTAATTCTATTTATCTCATAATCACCAACAATTTTTGTAGGAATGATTATAGATACGGCTGGAAATCCAATATGATCAAGAATCTTCTCTATTTTATTTTTATTCAATTGCATATTATTGGTTATTTACTTTTAGAAATTCGATGCGTCTGCCTTTATACCAAGAATAAAGTAGCCATGCTTCTTTTTCGAGGTTTGACAACATACCTGATACTAAATCTACAGTTCCTTCATCTTGAATTTCTGCAGCTTGTTTGATAACTGTACGCATTAAGGAAATCAGTTTCTTTTGATCTTTCAAAACCTCTTTGGCCATTTCCATATCATCAAGCAAGTCCTTAGACTCCTTCACATCAGAATTGCTTAAGTAGATGCTCATTGAGCCATCCGGTTTATGACCGATAGTTAAAATACGCTCTGCTATTTCATCAATAGTTGTCTTAGCGCTATTGTAATAATTTTCGAAAAGCTCGTGGAGGTCAAAAAAACTTCGACCTTGAACATGCCAGTGAAAACTTCGTAGGTTTTGATAGTAAACGTTATAACTGGCTAATAATTTATTTAAGTGTGTGGCGACATGCGACAACACACTGGCGTCGATACCAAGATAGTTCATAATAAGATTTTAAGTGAAAGAAATTTACAGATGGGTAATGTCAAAGCTTAACTTTGACCGCATAACACTAATTAACGGGGAGTTTGTATATGTTATATGTTTCTTTGTTATTCACAACTATATAACCCTATAGGAAAGGATTTGTTCATTTTTTTCTGAAAAAAAATTAAAAAATGTTAATTGACTCAAATAAATTAATTCTGAAATTATAGGAGGTAAAATTCATTTATAGAGTTCATTCATCAACATCAGAATCTTCAACACCTTCAATTAATTCATCTATAGCATGTATTAACTTTTTTCTTTTCAACTTAGCTCTTTCGACAATCTCAGCAGAGTTATTAGGGTTGGCAATCTGAATGTTGTAGTAATTAATAATAGTACTCATTGCATTGATCTTTGTAGTCAGATTTGTTTGTAAAACTTGATCTTGTAATGCCTTTTGAGATTGCAATTGAGCATTGGCAGATTTCTTTAATTCTTTACGATTCATTTCAATCTCCTGTCGATTAAGCTGAATTTCTTCTCGTTGCATTATTATCGTATAAATCAGTCCGACAAATGCTAAGCCAGAATATAGTGCATTAACAGCACCAAACATATCGCCTACCGTTCCTCTATCCGACCAATTAGGCACCAAGTAATAAATGATAATACCAGAAACTACCCAAACTAAAATGACGAATAAAACTAATAGAGGTAAAATATTTTTATTCTTTGTTTTCATGATTATTCTTTAAAATGACGGTTCTGTATGGATAAGGGATTTCGATGCCCTCTTGATCAAATCTTTGCTTTACTGTTTTTAAAACATCAAAATGCAACTCATTCGCTGTATCAAAATCTAATGTCCAAACAAAAGCACGCAGATTTACACTAAAGTCTCCCAAGGCGATTACCTTAACGGGGACTGGTGAAACATTTTGATTTTTTTGTTCTAAAGTTCGGTTATCGATAAACAATGGATGGGCTTGTATAATCTCACTGATTAATTTCTGCGCTTTGTCAATATCAGCATCATAAGCTATACCAATATCTATATGCTTTCTAATTTTCTTATCAGTAATACTGCTATTAATTATAGTATCATCACTCATATGGCTATTAGGAATGACTATTCGTCTAAATTCATAATCTTTAATGACCGTATGCCTGAGCGTGATCTCTTCCACAATACCCCTTCTACCACTGGCAATTTCAATTCTATCACCTACCCTAAATGGTTTGAATATTAAAATAAATATGCCTCCAACAATATTTGAAAAAGCCTTTTGGGATGCAAAACCAACGACCGCTGCTAAAACTCCTGCACTGGCAAACAAAGCGTGACCCAAATTCTTGAAATATGGTATTTTAGAAAAGATCCAAAACAAGGCCATTCCATAGCAAACAAATTTTATAGAATTTCGTAAAAAGATAAAATTGGTAGGATCAGCTTGTAACTGTGTCACATTTCTATTAATGTAGAAGTCAAATGCTCTGGTTAACATTTTAGAAATAAACCATGCTACAAAGAATGATAAGAACACCAATAGCACATACTCTAAATAAATACTCATAGGTCAATTAAAATTTTCAACTCTATATAATGCATGTTAGTACACATGTCACAAAAAAACATATCCGCTTTCATATTCTAAATAATAGCTACAGAAAAAATTTCCACTTTAGCCACAAATCCATTTCAAAAACTGGAATATTTAACTCTCCATTTTTAAGAAAAATTAAACGGAAATAAAAGCAAGTATTAAGATACTATTTAAAAAAAAGAAAAAACTTTTACCAACATATTAAAATTAGCTAACGTCTATATATATATGTAAGTAAAAAAAAGAAAATCCTTTAAATCACTTAATTAAAAGAACAATTTATGAGAATAATGAAATTATTAGCAATTGCCTTGACAACATTATTAGTTTTGGCCAGTTGCGAAAAAAACGACACAAGTACACCTCAAATCTCCTTAGGAGGAACATGGCAATTAAAAGAGGTTTTTATTGACATCGGAGACGGTAATGGCACTTGGGAGACTGCCTCAAACCCATACCAGTATACATTTCAAACAGATGGCACTTACACAACCAGCAGATTTGATGATTGCAATTCTGGAAAATACACCTTAAGAGCTAATGAACTCGAATTAGATTTTGATTGCAATTCATTAACAATAGGTAATCAAAGCTTTACAGATAGCATAATCGAAGAGATCACATTTGAGGATGATCACATCATTCTGAAGCCCACCTACGTGATTTGCACAGAAGGTTGTGGCTTTAAATTTGAGAAAGTCGAATGAGTCAAGTTTGAAAATAAGTATGCATAGATTCGTATCGAAATAAATAAAAATCAAATAAAGAACAACTGCAATCGACTAGATTATGGTTGTTCTTTATTTTCTAGCTCTTCATAGTGAGCATGCGTCACCTCGATAAAGTTTAATATCAAACCCAAACCAATAATTATATAAACGATCGTAAACAATTTTCCAGCATCAGTTTGTGGAGACACATCACCATACCCTACTGTAGTCAAAGTCACCACAGAAAAGTAAAGACTGTCAACCCAACTCCATCCTTCAATAAATTTATAACTCACAGTCCCCAATCCTACTATAGATGCAGTAAACATTAACAACTTATTATAGGCCTTGTCTTTTGCAAAAGACAATATAGTTCGGATGAAATACATAACTCATTTTATTATTATTAATAGCTATATCTCAGCAAAGTTCTGTAAATGATAAGATGAATACTCTTTTACCATATAATTACTGTATAACTGACAAAATTTCAAAATCTGAAAATTTTTCAGTCTTCAAATGTCAAATTTTCAGATATGAATAATTGGCATTCCAATTGATAATTCGAAATTATAAGTTCTTTTATTAATTAAAACTTTTTGAGTTATGTTACCAGTAAAAACAACTTTGCTTCCGACTGTCTCAAGATTTTTTGATGACGATTGGAATAATCTATTCGATTGGAGTAAAAATAATTTAGCCACCCAATCCCACAGTTTACCTCCTGTAAATATTCAGGAAAAATCGGATCATATCCTTATTGAGCTGGCCGTTCCAGGTCGTAAAAAGGCGGATTTCCAGATTAAAATCCACAATAGTACACTAAGCATCATGCATCTTGCTGAAGACCCTAATCAAGTTCCTTCAAAAAATTACACACGTAAGGAATTTAGTTTTTATGCTTTTGAAAGATCATTCAACATTAACCACAATATAGTTGATGATCAAAAAATAGAAGCTTATTACGAAGATGGTATTCTCAAATTGATCCTATTCAAGAAAGAAGAAGCTAAAGAAAAACCTAGCCGTACTATTCAAATAAAATAGATGACTCAAATAGGTTGAAGGAGGTGTCAATCAAATGAGCACCTCCATTTACTTAACAGTTTAAATTTATTTAGACATGAATAAAAATTATTTAATCTCTGGATTGATAGCTTTATTCGTGAGTGCTTTCTCGTTTACAGCTATCCATTATTTCAGCAAACACAAAACAAAATCGATACTGGTCGAACATGTAAATTCGACTCCGAGTCAAACAGCAGTATTCACAATAAACGAAGATGGAAAGACCATTCCTTTAGACTTTCAAGAGACTGCGAAAGATGTGCTTGACGCAGTGGTACACATAAAATCAACACACATATATTCAGGCAACACACAGCCATATCAATGGCGATCCATCCCTGATCCATTTAAAGATTTTTTTGGAGATGGTCTGGGGCAAAAATTCTTTTTTGAGTCTCCGTCACCAAATCAATCCAAGCAACCAAAAACAAAATTAGGATCAGGATCAGGAGTTATATTTAGTGACGATGGATATATCATTACCAATAATCATGTCATCGCTGAATCTGATGACATAGAAGTTACTTTACATGACAACAGAACTTTCAAAGCACGTGTTGTAGGTACAGATCCATCTACAGACTTAGCGTTGTTACAAATAAAAGCAAAGGATCTTCCTTATGTTCCATTTGTCGACTCCGATAATGTAAATATCGGACAGTGGGTTATGGCTGTAGGAAATCCGCTAGGACTCAACTCTACGGTAACTGCCGGCATCGTGAGTGCTAAGGGAAGAAACATTAATATTCTAAAAGAAAAGTATGCCGTAGAGAATTTTATTCAAACTGATGCTGCCATAAACCCAGGCAATAGCGGAGGCGCCTTAGTTAATCTTGAAGGTGGCTTAATTGGAATCAATACGGCCATTGCCAGTCCAACAGGCACATTTGCTGGTTATGGTTTTGCCATACCTTCCAATATCGTATCGAAGGTTATGGAGGACCTTATCGAATTCGGATCTGTCCAACGTGGCGTTTTAGGCATCATGATTAAAACTATTGATGGCAACTTCGCTAAGAAAAACAAGTTACATGTCAGCGAAGGTGTTTATGTAGACAGTCTCTTATCACATTCAGCAGCTGGTAAAGCAGGCATTAAAAAAGGCGACATCATTGTAAAAGTAAATGACAATTCTATTAAGACATCCCCAGAATTGCAAGGAGAGATTGCACAATTTAGACCAGGAGATGAAATTGAGATTAGCTACATCAGAAATGGAAAAAGAAAAAACACAAAAGTCATTCTTAACAATAGAGATGGCAATACCAAACTGGCACCCGATAGCGCCTCAGAACTTGAAAGAATATTGGGGATCGAGATGATAGACTTAGATAAAAAAATGCTAAACGCCCTAAATATTGATACTGGAATAAAAATCGAGAAAGTATATCCAGGAAAAGTAAAAAAGCACACACAAATGCAAGATGGCTTTATCATCACCCACATAGATGGTGAAAAAGTCAAGGACAAAGAAAATTTCTTTAAAACATTAAAAAAGAAAAAAGGTGGTGTAATGCTCCAAGGCATCTATGAAGATATACCTGGAGAATACTATTACGCCTTTGGTATGGAATAATATTATTTAATAATTAAAATTTTTAAAAACAATGAAGACACTAATTATCAAAATGATGTTACTCGGTTTGATTATGCAGTTTACCCCTACTATCCATGCATCAATTAACCATGAATCAATCATCATGATTGATAACAACTCCGACAAAGACAAATTAATGGACAAGTATGTGTGGCTCGATAGAAAGGTGAGCCAGTCAAAAAGTGTAAAAGCCATTAAAGAAATGATTTCAAATCAAGGCCATACTTACTTGATGATGCAAAAAGGTGATAAGGTGGAGCTATATACTGAAAGAGGAAATCTCTATTCTACCTTTTCTTCTGAGGCCGACTGCAAAAAAGTATGCCGCCTAAAAGAAGGAAATCTAAAATGGACCAACTCATAATTTATTTAGGTTGACGGTAACAAAAGTTGGTTCATTTAGCTGCTGACTATTATAAAGTCAGCAGCACTTTTTTGAATTTATTTTACAAACTTCAAACACATAATCATGTACAAAATATTATTAACAATCTCATTATTCCTTTTAACGTTTTCATTAGCATTTGGACAAACTAATAAATTGGATACACAAAAAATTAGTGCTATTCAGGAGATATTAGACAAATACGAATGGATCAATGACCTAAATCTTGAATCACTCAACGATGAGGTTGAAATCAAGGAATACAGTGCTCCTAATGGCACTAATTACATTGTTGTAAAATCTGAAAACGCCACAACCATGTATACAATCAGCGGAGATAAATATTGCACAAATCACAGCGAATTAAATTGCAAAGAATTTTATAAACTGAAAGACAGTCCATTGCAATGGAAAGGTCAATTTAAGTCAGTTATAGCAGATAAAAAGTAATTTAAGCTTGGTCATTATAATATATTGATCATATTGGGAAAGGTGCACAATCTGGCCTTTCCCATTTAAAAATTAATAATTGTTTAATCCAATAAAGCACAACAAGATGAAACAAATATTAGATAAAGACATTAATCAAAATCAAGCCAAAACAGAACAAAAAATAAAACTCTTAAAAACTGAAAAAGACAAATACCTCCTAAAATTCCCCAACATAGATATCCCTGTAGAAGTCAACGCTTACATATATAATCAGATCATGTCACAAGACAATCCCACGAACTAAAAAGGTACTTTAATCCTCATTAATCATAGATTTTAACTTAAGATTAAACTTAGCCTTGCCTACGCAGCATTTAATACTGCTAAATTAGTATGACTTAACATACTGAATTTCAATTACTTAGCTTATCATTAAAATAAATATCAAGTATTTTTACGAAATCATGAACCAACAGTAGTAATTTTGGTTATGATAGTAATACTACTAGCATACAAAATGTTACTACTATGATTACGAAAAAACAAACAATCGAATTCAACACCTTAGAGCCCTACTTAAGAGGCTTAGCATTCTCCTTCACAAGGAACAATGTGGACGCAGAAGATCTCTACCAAGAAACAATTGAACGCGCTATCAGAAAGATTCATCTATTTCAAGAAGGTACGAGTTTGAAAAACTGGAGTTCGACTATTATGCGCAATATTTTCATCAACGATTATCGTAAGAAAAAGAAAATGCAAACCAGTTATGTAGAGCCTGGTAGCTATATCCACCACACCCTTGCAGTTTCCAATAAAGCGGAAGCTCATTTAGAGCTCGAAGAAGTAAATAAGGAAATAGCCAAGTTACCTAATGATTATCAAACGATTATTGATTTCGTAAAATATGGATATCAATACAAAGAGATTGCAGACAAACTCCAGCTTCCTTTAGGTACAATAAAAAGTAGAATACACTTTGCAAGGAAGAAATTAAATAGTAGAATCTCTAGAGCATAATTATGAAAAACTTGAATGTAACAATCAATATTAACGATGATATATATCTGAAGGATCCTACCACAACAGAGTTGGGTAAGAAGATACTATTTAACAGCATCATTCTGATTGACAAACTGGGTATTGAGGATTTTAACTTCAAAAAATTAGCGCAAAGAATTTCTTCTACAGAGTCATCTATTTACAGATATTTTGAAAACAAACACTACCTTTTTATATATCTCATTAATTGGTATTGGAATTGGATGTCTATTAGGATAGAGATAGCATTGCAAAACCTTACTGACCCTAATGAGAAAATCAAAAGAATCATAAAGGCATTAATTGAGAATTCGTTTATCAATATGGATGTACCATTTATAGACGAAGAAGTGCTCCATAGAATAATAGTTAGAGAAGGTACTAAAGCTTACCACCATAAAACGGTAGATACGGATAATGACTATGGTTTCTTCTTAGCATATAAAGCACTTTGCAAAAAAATAAGCTTGGTATTCTTAGAAGTTAATCCTAATTACCCATACCCAAAAACACTAGCCTCTACACTTTTAGAAGTGTGTAATAGTAACATTTATTTCGCCAAACATTTACCTAGATTAACTGATCTACAATTCAACAATGACCTTGAAGGAATGAGTAATGATCTTTTTGACATGCTCTATACCATGACACAAGCGAATTTAACATACGACCACAAGCAGAATAGTGAATGATACATTGAAACTTATTAATTGAATCATCAAAAAATCTTAGCCATGAAAAGTAACCTAATCAAATCAGCCATTGCCCTACTCCTGTGTAGTCTATTTTTATCTAGCTGCGTCACCATACGCCAAGGAGAAGTTGGTGTAAAAAGGAAATTTGGAAAATTCTCTGACCGAGGATACACAGAAGGTTTAAGAACCTATAATCCACTATTTTCTAGAATCATCATTGTCTCTACTCAAACCGAAAATTTAGAAGTAGGTCTTAACATTCCTTCTAAAGAAGGTTTAAATATTTTCTCAGAGGTCAGTATTCTTTACAATATTAATCCCAAGGACGCTCCTGAACTATTGAGAAATATAGGTACAGATTATGAAGAAAACGTGATACTACCTGTATTCCGATCAGCTGTAGCTGATGTTTCAGCTAACTACTTCGCTAAAGACATGCATACTGGAGAGAGAGACAATATCGAGATAGCGATCAAAGAAAAGATGATGAATTACCTAGATGACAAGGGGATCGAAATTGAAGCCGTACTTCTAAAAAGCATACAGCTACCTCAAAGTTTAGCAATGGCTATTGAAGAAAAGCTAGAAGCTGAACAACAGGCAGAACGTATGGAATTTGTCATCACTCAAACTGAAAGAGAGGCCGAGCAGAAAAGAATCGAAGCAGCTGGTATCAGAGATGCCCAAATAATTATATCTGAAGGCTTAGATCAAAGGGTGCTTCAATTCAAATCCCTTGAGGCATTCGAAAAACTAGCTAACTCAACAAATGCAAAAGTTATCATATCAGACGGTGATATGCCTATCATTCTGAATGATAAATAAGATACTTTACTATTGCTGACTTAATGACAATAGAGGGATAGCAAAGGCTGTCCCTCTCTTAAAAAAAACACCAAAGTGAACCTTATGAAATACTTCTATATATATACGCTGATACTATTCACTTCTCTCTTAAACCTTAACGCACAAGATCAATGGATAAAGGAAGGAGACAATCATTTTAAACAACTTAATACTGATAAAGCACTACAAGCTTACAGTAAGCATATCGAACTGAATCCAGCAGATGCCATAGCTTACATTAAAAGGTCTAAGGTTTACGAATTTACTGGCCGTTCGCAAGAAGCTATTCAAGACAGACAAATGGCGCAGTCTATTAATCCATATGTCCTTAAACATGTAGACCCTATTTACAGAACACAATTACTGTCAAAAAAACCTTTTAAATATGATTCTGAGAATAATCTTGGATTCAAGAAGTCGCCAGCCAGACTCGAAGATTATCTCACTTCGATTAGAAAGATCGATCAAAATTTATCTTATGACTCTTTAGTGGTTACCATTATTAAATATTTAAACGATCAAAATATTGATGCAGCTAGAAACTCAATTGCAGCTATAAGTATTAATAAAAACAATGCGTCGATTATTTATGATTTGGATGGATTGATAAATTTTCAAGAAGGCAATATATCTACTGCACTAGATCAATTCACTGCAGCAATTGAATCAGAGCCCTACTTTTCAATACCTTATCACAATAGAGCCATATGCTTCAAATTACTCGGTCAATTAGAGAATGCTGAAACAGATCTAGAAACAGCCATTGGTTTGGATGATAATATATCCATCTATTATTTCTCTTTGGCAAAGCTATATGAATTACAGGGTAAAAAACTTAAGGCTAAAGAAACATATGCACAAGCTATAAATTTAGAAGAGGACTATTATGAAGCCTTGACTAATTATGGATTGCTCTTAAAAGGCCTAGGCGAAATAGATGAGGGTATTGAGTTATTATACAACCTGATTGCCAAAGATTACGACAAAGTGGAAAACCTGTTTTTAAAAGGAAACATGCATTTCATTTACGGTAATTATGATGAAGCTATAAACAACTTTGATGACTATCTTGATATCTACCAGGATGATCATGATGCATTATTTAATCGTGGACTTTCTGAAATATTATTACAAAATCAAGACGAAGGCTGCAAGGATATCAGATCAAGCTTAGATATCGAATACATACCAAGTCGTGTTAGAATACATGATTCTTTATGCACGTCAGCATATAATGGTTTATAAGTTTACAATTACATCAAACTTGGAATTAAGATCCTTTTTTATATAATTCGTGAAATTTTTAGCCTTCGCCCACTTATCCTTGGCGAAGGCTTTTTTCTTTTATTACAGAATAGCTATTTTTAAATTATGCGATTCATATCAATTCTAGCATTCTTGCTGATACAAACATGGGGACTATTGGGCCAAAAAAACATTACCAATTTCATCTTTGGCCATTCACTTATCAATCACGAATTTCAAGTTAATCCTACGCCAAGCCAAGAGACTTCAGTACCGCATTGGTTTCATGATTTAGCTATCGCATCTGGTCACAACTATACAGTAAGTGGTCAATATGGCTTTCTTACACAGCATGTAAATTTGCCTCCAATTGCTCAATGGGGATTTGACAATGTACCTGGTGCTTGGGACTCAGATAACGAACCTTTTACTGATGCTGACTTCTCGCATATCTTAATCACCCCAGCCAACTTCGCCCAATGGCAAGCACCAAACATCAATTACTTTAACGAAAATACTTCCCCAGTCCAAGCAACAGTTGACATATTTGAATGGTGCTTGGCACAAGAACCTGACATCAAATTATTTATATATGAAAATTGGCCAGACATGGCCCCGTATCTTTCTGCAGACTTTCCCCCTAACGATCAAGAATGGGACGCCTATAACGCTTACACTAACGGCGATTTTCATCAATGGTTTTTAGAATATCATGATCTAGTTTTAGAAAACATGCCCAACAATGCTTGCGTTAAAATGATTCCTGTCGGTCCGGCCATCAGCACCGTACTCAACCAAGCACCATTCAACCAGATACCTGTCACTGATTTATATGAAGATGATGCCCCTCATGGAAGACCAAATATTTATTTCATAGCTGCTCTTGTAAGTTACATGGCCATGTATGAAGAAAAACCGTCGAGCAATTACCCAATCCAAAATATCATCCATCCTATTCTTTCTGACAATTATCAACTTTGCGTAGATATCATTTGGGATTACCTTCAATCCTTTAATTTTTCGAATGGAGAAAGTCGTGTATTTTGCAACAACCCTATACTCAGTCAAACTGAAATTTCGACAAATCAGAGTAGCTTTCGGGTATTTCCAAATCCTGCCAAAGCAATAATTAATATCGAAAGCAAGCTTAATAAATTTGATGGACCTCTAAGTTTTGAAATATTCAATTCATTTGGACAAGTCATACAAAATGGTCAACTCAACAATAATGTAACCTCAATTACTCTGGGCCAAACCAGAAGCCAATTTGCTTATATTCTAATAAGAGACAAAAATGGGAAGGTTATTTATCAAGAAAAAATAATTATGTAAATATCGGTTACTCTTCTATACCTCAACTGAAGGTCCAAACTATTGGTTAGGTCAACCAGAATTACACTTTAGAGCTTAAAGATCATAAGAATACATAGTTAGGATTTAATTCCGAAGCCCCGAATTTGTTAAATTAAAATACATTAACTATTGTAATTCAACAAAACGTTTTCAAGATGATCAGAATAATATGAAAAAAAATTTAACAATATCCATAATATTAACCTTTGCGACGATATCATGTCTTGAAATAAAAGAAGAACAAATAAAGTCAAATCCTCGAATAGGTCATCTAAATGAATTTAACCCACTTCAACAAAAAATAAAAAGTCAATCAAATACGGTTGATACATGTTTATATCTAGATTATTTCAATCAAATAGAAAAAGCTCGAATAGCTTACTTCAATGAAAGCTTCGAAAAAGCAAATGAATTATACAAGAAAGCTTTTACAAGCATTCCATTCCCTTTAGGTGAAGATTTAAAAACCGCGGTCGAAGTAGCGACAAAAAATAATGATTCAGAATTCCTCTATAGCATTTCAATCATTCTTGCAAAAGGCGGTATTCCACTTGAGTATTTCAATCGATTTTCAAATCACAATTGGTTTAAAGAATTTAAAACCAGTTATAATTCGTACCAAGAATACTATCATAATCATTTTAATAAAAATGTTCGAATCAAACTATTTGAATTAAGAAAAATAGATTCGACTTATAATGAAAAATATCATAGTTGGAGAAAAGGCGAAATCGAACTATCTTTAGAAGAACTGACAAGTACTGCTAAACATACTATTTATAGCTTTAAATCTTATGTAGAGCAATTTGGATTCCCGTCAGAACAAATTTTGGGGTATCATTTTGGAGATAAAAATATATCATCTTATCCAATATCAGTTCTACTCATACATGCATTCCAAAGAGGTGAATATTTATACATTGATGAATTTGAGAAATTGCTTTGTGAAGGAAAACTAACTCCTGGAATAATAGCACAAGTAAGTTCAATTAAAGGATTTAGTAATGGTACTGGTATTGAACAAGAGATGAAAATCAGATACCAAAAATTTAAATCCGAGTGAAAAAATACACTATACATATCCATCCGTGATGACCGAATAACACACCTCCAGTAAGAGAAGCTGAATACGATTTTCCTTAATGCACACTAGAACTTATAACAAAAAAAAGGAGGCCACTAACAGCGACCTCCTTCACATAGTCCTCCAACAAAACTTAAATTTGCAACATCTTCTTGGTCATTTCAAATTCGTTAGTTTTTAACTTGTAGAATAAGGGACCGCTTGAATTAATTAGTTGTTCTTTGCGGACAGTAAGGTTATTTCTACCCTTCTCGTAATAATTTGTTGTATTGAAAACAATACGACCTGCCATGTCATAGATAGTTATCTCCGCATAAGTACTCTTATTTAAATCAAATGCGATTTGTGTCTCAGTAATAAATGGATTCGGCGAATTTTGATAAAGCGTATTCGCATACATTGCTTGTCCATCTATCGTTCTAAATTGTGCATTTATCTTCTCAAAAGAATCATTAACATACGCTTCTATAGATGTCACATCATTGGTCATTTGAATCATCTCAGACAAACGTCCATTTTCCTTTGCAACGACATTCATTACAAATAAGACATTGCCATCTTCAACGGAAACCGCCTCCTGATTATACCAACTCATTGTAGTCGTACTTTCTTTAGGTTGACCATAAGACCCTTCTTGGACATTAATGCCTTCAGCTATTATAGATTCAATTGACATCTTTTCTGACTCAATAGTAAATTGAAAACCTAAAACTTCATCGAATGATTTTGCAAAAACAGGAACTTGATATCTCTGTCCTTTGATAAGCAATTGTTCTTGAACTTCAAAAGTCAAGTAATCGTTGGAACGAAAATCAATATCCGCTTGAGCAAAATTACTAACAACATCTCCACTTACGTCTCCATATTTTACAGCCACAAAATTCAAGTCGTCTACATCCTCACCAAGCTTGGTAAGGACAATTCTATTATTGATCTTATCAGGGTATGTTGAATCATATCCTTTAGCATTGTCTATGAAATCCCAACTTAAACCGTTAGGTGTTTCATCAGTAATCCCAAGGATGAGTTTTCGAAGTTCAAAAATATCTAACGCTGTGATATCATTAGATTTATTGACATCAGCAGCAAGCATCTTAAATTCTGAATCTAATCGATCACGTCCTAATATGTGTCTTTGGATGATTAATAAATCTAAAGTACTTACTCCATTCAAATAGTCATTATTCTTTTCTGCTCGAATAGAATAATCAAACTCACCAATTAAATTATTGAATCCATATTCCCCGTTTTCAGTCGTCATATATTCTTGTTGAAAATCTGGCTCATCACTTTCTAGTGTGAGCATCACCTCTTCTACAGCAGCACCAGATTCTGTTTGGACTAATCCTCTAAGACTTAACATTTCGTCATTATCACACGTACCAAAAAGTCGAATCTCATCTAAATCCCAAGCATTCACCTGTGCTCCATTTCCAACTGTGCAGTATCCAAGCAATTGGACAGACAATACGCCGGTACCATCTATAATGATATCCTCGTTGCTCAAATCAAAAGACTCAAGTGTCCATCCATTCGTCGTTGGATTGTCTTCTGAACGATATACTTCAACGCCATTCAGCAAAATTCTAACACCGTACAATGTTGGGTAGTTATTTAGACCTGAAGGTCCTGCGATCCAATCAAACATAGTTGGCGCTTTCTCATAAAACTCTAATCTTGAAATTTTAGCCGCATCATTAGTTGATCCAATTTCAACATTAAAGACAACAGCACTTTCGCTTGTCGGATTATACGTACAGTTATTCATTGAACTCACACACATTGCAGGAGAGCTCATTATACCTGGGGTACAAGAATGACCATTTATTTCAGGATTCATTCTAAACACATTACTCGCACTCACATTTGCACAGGATAATAACTCTGGATAAGCAGGAGCAAATTCAGAATAATCTGTATTAGAGCTATTAGATGCGAATGAAGCACATTCATTTAAACTATAATAGACTATAGAAACTTCTTCTGGATTTACATTATCATCTGGTCTGCAATCTGCCAAATATACCGCTGAGGCACCTTGGAAAAAATCATTGGTTTGTGGAGCAAAATTTCCACCAGATGTTGGCACATCAAATGTCAAAAATCTACCTCCATTATTTGCTCTCTCTGCTACATAAACCAATCCACCGTCATGATCATAAGAAATATCGACAGGGTTTCCTAAAGAAGTTGCAGGACCTGCAATACGAATTTGCTCCGCCGCCGTAACTGTATTATCTGCCGCTGCAGATGTCCAATTATTGACGATAACCACAGCACCGTCATCTGCAACAGCGCCGCTGCCCACATCAGTCAAGACCATGACATCTTCAAACATATTATAATCAATGCCGTGCGTTCTGACCAAACCATCTATAGTCACAACTTCAGTTGGTGTAGCCATTTGATTATTTCCTAGAAAGTTTCTAAAAATCGCTACATCAGAAGAGTTATCAACGATAGCATATAAGTCATTAGCAGCTGCAACCATCCCCCATAAATTAATATTGGTATTCACAATTTTGTCAAGGGTGATGCTTGTCGGTGAAGCATCATAAATAACAAATCTGTTTACTTGTCCATTAGCTGCATTGGCGTCTTGCGCTACAATAATTTTGTTATTCAAAAAAGCTATTTCACGTCCATTAGTAAAATCTGAACTTGATGTTGCTGTTAACTGAGGCGCACCATTATTACTTAAGCTTGACCTTACATTACTGTAAGCATTGACTACATTATCAGATCTATTTAATTGATAAAGTACGTCACTAGCTTCATCGTAATAGATACCATCAGCATCATTTCCTGCAGCATCGAAAGTGCTCATACTAGAAGCCGTCTCATTAACACCGTAAAGACCAACCTTACCAGAATTATTACTTGATACGAATACTTTGACATCTGGATTTTGTAAAGGTGGTGCATTTCTAAAATACAATTCACCACTACATTCACCCGTTCCGCTATGCGGTTGAGCCAGGTAAGGGAATGAAGCTGTAAATGCTTTATCGTTAGTTTCTACGCCCGTTGTATATGTAAGTACATCAAGTAAGTCTTGAGTCACAGGGCTTGGAGAGCTATTCGGATCATAGTCATCATACCACAAACCAATAGCTGCTAATACAACTCCAGATACCGCTTGTAACTCAATTCTAGTTACATCATCTTCTAGTCTTCTTCCATTTGGAAATCCATCCATATTTGGAATAAATTCCAAGTCTGCAGTCTCATTAAAAGGCGCCACTGTTAGTCCAATTGCCGCGGCCTGAATCAAGCCTAGCGAACTAAAGTTAGCGTCATCTCTTGGTGTAGCAGGTACAGCCATATTTAATCTCAACATATCTCCACCATTAGGTAGAAAATTATTGACAAAAGGTTTACCACTAGCTAGAGGGTTGCCATTCTTACCAGTTGCTAATTGATAAGGTATCACATTAGGTACACCCGTATGAAAAGCAGGCCATAAATCAACGGATCTAGGCTTACCAGGTGCAGGCAATAAGAGCCCGCCAAACACATTATCATCGAGAGCTGTACCATCCAAAGCGGGATCCCCTTTCAAGCCATATAGACCATCCGCACCGTTTGAAAAATCAAAAGCGCCTAAGGATGCTGTTTGAATTCTTAATGCACTAAATGCTGGGACAGCACCTCCAAACTGATCATCGTCCATATAGAGCGCTAATTCCGGATTATAGAAAAACTCATCTAATGTCGTTTCAGAAATTTCATCATAGGGAGAAATTCTATTCCAAAAATCTTTTTGTCCAACAGGTATAACTGCCTCATTTGTTAATGGCATACCCAATCTCGATACTTGAACCCAATCGCCAGAAACAGAAGGATTATCTGATGAGCTAAGTGTAGTCATAGCTGGACGACTTGCAGAAGCCCAAACACCGATTACATAATCTGAATCCAAAATAGAGGTTGGATTAGCCGGAGCCCCTGATTTCAATAAAGTAGAAATAGGCACCTGAATTGCTATAGCACTGACATTGTAACAAGCCAACCCATCATCAGGTATACCTGCTTGTCTAGGTGCATCACCCAAATCAAAAATACCAGCTAGGTCAACGTAAAAAGGATCATCAGTTGGACCAGCAAAAACACGTTCGCCAGTTGAAGACATCGTGATGGCATTATTAAATAAGGTATTATAGTCAGTATTCAGCCCTGCTGCTCCTTCTATAGAGCGTGGGCCGATATTATTAGGCGGCACAATACCATTCGTTATAATAGCTTGAAAGGTATTACCTCCATCGATACTTCTTTCTAAAGTATATGTCGCTTTCTGATTTTGCTGACCCAAACGAATATTAAAAAAAGTCGTAGGATCTTCATTTGTAATATCAAATGTAAATCGATAGATAATTTCATCACCAGGTACGGCGGCATCATTATCTACGTGTATTTCATATCTTATATTTTCACCAAAAGTGTAGTAGTTAGGACCCCCTTGAGGTAATTGTAAGGGTACATAAGTCGCTATAATTGTGATCATATTTGGATCATCAGGACTCTTAAATGCATACAGATCTACATTATCTGCTAAAGGGTCATTTGAAATAAGTGGCGCTTCTCTGTGACTACTACTAAAAATTCCTGACACACTTAATAACAATGCGACCAGTACTAGTGCGTACTTATTTATATAGATTAAATTTTTCATATTAATGCTTTATTTTTTATTGTTATTAAATGCTTATTGTCTTACTTCTGTCCCTCTCCATGGCATGGCCAAATAAGGAAAGCTATTTGTAAAAGGTGCATCATTCGTTTCCACACCTGTAGTATAAGTCAATACATCTAATAAATCTTGAGTAACTGGACTTGGAGAACTGCTTGGATCAAAATCATCATACCACAGCCCTATTGCAGCTAAAACAACTCCAGAAACAGCTTGAAGTTCGATTCGTGTAACATCATCTTCTAGTCTTCTTCCATTAGGGAATCCATCCATATTTGGTATAAATTCCAAATCAGCTGTTTGATTAAATGGTGCTACCGTTAAGCCAATAGCTGCAGCCTGAATTAATCCTAGAGAACTAAAATTAGGATCATTTCTAGGTGTAGGTGGTACCGCCATATTTAATCTTAACATATCGCCACCATTAGGTAAGAAGTTGTTTACGAAGGGTTTACCCGCTGCTAAAGGATTTCCATCTTTTCCAGTAGCCAATTGATAAGGAATAACATTAGGCACACCTGTGTGAAAAGCAGGCCATAAATCAACGGCTCTCGGTTTTCCCGCAGCAGGTAATAATAAGGTACCAAAAACATTATCATCTAATGCTGTACCAGCCAATGCCGGATCTCCTTTCAACCCAAAGAGTCCATCTGCTCCATTTGAAAAATCAAAGGCTCCTAAAGAAGACGTTTGTATACGTAAGGCACTGAATGCTGGGACGGCCCCTCCAAACTGATCATCATCCATATATAAAGCCAGCTCTGGATTATAAAAATATTCATCCATAGTTGTTTCTGAAATCTCATCATAAGGTGTTATTCTATTCCAAAAATCTTTTTGACCGATAGGAATAACTGCCTCATTGGTAAGTGGCATACCTAATCTAGATACCTGTACCCAATCGCCGCTATATACTGGATCTGAAGTAGCGCTTAAAGTCTTGATAGCTGGACGACTTGATGAAGCCCAAACACCTATGACATAATCAGGATCTAATATATTTGAAGGTGTAGTTGCTGCTCCATTTTTTAATAGAGTCGTTATTGGAATTTGCAATGCCAATGAGTGTACATTGAATTTAGCCAAACCATCTCTTGGACCACTGTTTTGTCTTTGAGCATCTCCCAAATCAAAAATAGATCCTAAATCAACAAAAAATGGATCATCTGTAGGTCCCGCAAAAACACGTTCACCTGTGCTCGCCGTCGTAACAGCACTTGAAAATAATGATGCATAGCTTTGATTTAACCCAGCACCACCTTCTATTGAACGTGGGCCAATATTAGGGGGAGGCACAGGACCATCGCTTACTATTGTTGTAAAGGTATTACCACCATCAGTACTGCGCTCAAGCGTATAAGTAGCCTTTAAATTTTGTTGGTTGAGCCTTATATTGAAGAATGTTGTAGGATCTTCGTTGGTTAAGTTGAAAGTAAATCTGTAAGTGATTTCGTCTCCAGGGATGGAGGCGTCATTATCGATATGAATTTCATATCGTATATTTTCCCCAAAAGTGTAATAATTAGGCCCTCCATAAGGAACTTCGCCAGGAATATAGCTTGCAATAATAGTAATTGTGTTTGGGTCATCAGGACTTCGAAATGCATACAAATCTGTATTGTCAGCCAAAGGGTCTCCAGAAATTAATGGAGCTTCTCTATGACTTGAAGCGTATGCATCTGTAACACAAAATAGACAGCCAAAAATCATTAAAAGCATGAAACTTTTAATTCCATTGGCACTAAAATAAGTTTTAGATTTTTCCATGAAACATTATTTACTTGATATTATTATGAAATAATGGCCAGCTTTCTGACCTCAAATAAAGAATGCCATGTATAACATCTAATCAATACCCATCCCTAAACGAATGGGTAAAATGATAATAATCTTGATTAAGGAAAAATATAAACTTGGTACTGGATTACTAATTTAACAATTTTAAACTGATTTACACAATTTAACATATTAGTATTATTATCAATATGTTGGGTATAGTTAAATACATCTTATATTATTAAAAACTGAGCCCTCTCCCGAAAGAGAGGGCCAGTACCAAGAATATCCCATACAAGACATCCTTAAACTTAACTAAATGAAGAATCTAGTATTCTTTTTAGTCATTGGTACTTCTATATACGGTTAGAATGGTCTGAGTGGATCATCTATATTTTTCTCATGATCCACTATGGCATTATTACACGTATATCTAATTAAACAGACAGTTATGATCCTCCGCGAATTAATTTCATCAAAGTGCTTTTTACTTATTCTCATATCAGCATTCATTATTTCATGTAAATCAGACCAGCGCACTTCAGAAATCAAAGAATCAACCTTTGAAGTACCAATCTTACTAGATCGGTCAGAAAAAATACGTTTAGGAAAAGAATGGGACTTTGTTCAAAACTTCTATAGCGAGCAAAAACAAGAATTATCAAAAAATTCAAAAAATTATGAGGCTGCGCTTAAGCTTAGTGAGTTATTTATAAAAGAAGCACGAGTAACAGGCGAACACGGACACTATTATCCGTCTGCGCTCAAATTACTCAATCACATACTCAACAATCACGATAAAGAAGACGATCTCAAGTATAGAGCAATCATAACTAAGGCAGGGGTGCAGCTATCACTTCATGAGTTTCAAGACGCATTAACAACGGCTAAAGCTGGCCTAAGTTTTAAAGTCCAAAATGCTCAGTTATATGGCGTTCTAACAGATTGCTATGTCGAATTGGGCGAATATGCAAAAGCTGTTGAAACTGCAGATAAGATGGTTAATATAAAACCTGATATTAGATCCTATTCAAGGATTTCTTATTTAAGGGAAATCCATGGCGATGTGAAAGGCGCTCAGGAAGCACTAACTTTAGCAATAAAATCAGGCTATCCTGGGACAGAAGAAACAGCTTGGGCCATGTTAACTCTTGGAGACCTATATATGGAATATGGCGAAATAGATAAGGCGGAAAAAATTTACTCAGAAATACTCGAACTCCGTCAAGACTACCCTTTCGCTATTTCCGCAAAAGGAAAAGTTGCCCATGAGAAAGGTCAACTAGAAAAAGCTAAACAACTTCAAAAAGAAGCGATGAACATAATACCTGAGGTGAGTTTCTATGTAGATCTAGTGAAAGTTCTCAAAGAAGAAAATAAAAAAGATGAAGTCGATTCACTAATGGCAGAGATATTCTTAATGCTAGAAGATGATGTACAGGCCGGACACAATATGAATATGGAATACGCCAATATCCACCTAGAAATCTATGGAGACCACGAAAAGGCATTATCCTTTATGAAAACTGAATTTGATAAAAGACCAAAAAATATTGACGTTAATAGAATGCTAGCTAAAATCTATGCCAGTTCCGGTAATAAATCGAAAGCTGAAGAGCATCTAGAAAAAGCGAAAATCACAAATTCTAAACATCCAGATTTAAAACTAATTGCAAAACTATTAAGTTAGAGATTCGCTTAAATCAAGGTAACAAGTCATAATTTCTGAAGAAGTTATGATTTGTTATATCTGATCACCCCTCCAGCAAAATGATTAACCATCTTCTCTAAGGCGACTAAGTCATTTTCATCCTTGAGATTCGTTAACCTAGGCAAATGTTCTGCATAAAATACCTGGTTATTGATCATTTCAAAAAGTGTGGATCCTAAACTCTTGGCATATTTAAATTTTGGATTAATCTCTAAAATTATTTTCGCCAAACGACCAACCAATTCTTTATAGGGAATAAAGAATCCATATTTATTTTCTTCGTCTACTGTGGATATATGATAAGTCTTTGAGCTTTCCTTCATAATGATTTGAAACAAGAGGCTTTCGTTGATGTAATCTGTTAAAGTAGATTCACGATTAGCATGAATCATACAATGAATGGCACGCTTTAATTTTTCATGCGGACTATCCACATTCATGGTTTGTAAATCAATAAGGTAAGTTACCCATTCACAATACCAACAATTGAGATACAATAAAAGCAAATGCTTATTCTCGAAATAACGATATATCGAAACCTCAGCGGATGACATTTTAGTCCCCAATTTCTTAAATGTGAATGCCTCAAAACCCAACTCATTGATTAATTCTACGGCATTTGACAATAAACGCCTTCCATATTTTGAATCCTGTGGATCTTTTAAGAATAGCTTTTCCGGTAGTTCAAACCGAAGTTTTAGAGACATTTCTAAATTTTATTTAAATATAGTAACATTTATTTAAACATATAGTTTAGCTTCACGTTTAGTAAGTAATACTAACATTTATGAATTATATTGCTAACAGGTCATTATTAACCGTAAAAATCATGAAATACTCCTTCATTTCAATGACGCTTCTTATTGTTCTAGCATCTTGCCAAGAGCAGAAACCTACCCCAACAACTGAAAATCAAGACATTAAGTACACAGACCCCATTAAGTACTCAGGTTTAACTCATAATCAACACAAAAATCTTAACCCAGACGATGCAATTAAATACCTCAAGACAGGTAATGCGCAGTTTGCCGAGGAACAAGTAACCACTAGAAGTCACGACATAGACCAAAGAAAGAATACGGCTAGTCAGTATCCTTTTGCAACGGTGCTCTCTTGTTTCGATAGCAGAATACCTGTTGAGGATATATTCAACAAAGGAATTGGAGATCTTCTTGTTTTACGTGTAGCGGGAAATATTGTTAACCCAGAAATCCTTGGCTCAATGGAATACGGTGCTAAAGACTTAGGTTCAAAAGTGATTATGGTCTTAGGTCATAAAAACTGTACTTCAGTGCAAAAAGCATTAGAAAAAGATACCGAAGGGAATGTTGCTTCAATTAGCATGCAATTAAAAGCTGCAGTCGCTATGGCCAAGAATGCTTTTGGACCTAAAAGCGCCAATAACAAGGCCTATTACGAGGAAATCACTAAAACGAATGTGCAAAACTCCATGAGAGAGATCAGAAGGCAATCCCCTATCCTCGACAAGATGATTGCTAATGGTGAGATCAAATTAATAGGTGGTGTTTATGACATGAACACTGGACAAATAGAATATATAAACTAATTGAAACCCAATTATTAAATTACAACTATCGAAACTTAAGCTAATGAAAATTGTTATTAGAAATCAAGCTAATGTATCAAATAAGTATATAAGATTTGCTAAATGGAAAATATTCAAATACAGTCGTAAGTATAACAAGTTAGTTTACGCAGAAGTATACATAAAGAAGATCTCTATCAAACCAGAAGTATATAATATAACAGTCAGATTAGGTGTACCCGGTCCAGATATCGTCGTATCATCAACTTCTGACAATTTAAAATCTTTGTGGTCGGATCTTTCTTCTAAAATGAAACGCCAATTACGCAAGTACAAAACAAAACAATTAGAAGCCTTCTCTTAACGCTAAAGCAAAATGAATAATTATTTAACTCCGATTAAAAGATTTAATCGCCTTTTAAGTCTTGAGAAGAAAGATATTACGCAAGTATATATCTATGCTTTCTTTAATGGTCTAGTCAACCTCTCTTTACCGCTGGGCATTCAGGCTATTGTCAATTTGATACAAGGCGGTCAGATCACTACTTCCTGGTATATCCTTGTGGCTTTAGTGATTGCTGGCGTTGGTTTAGCTGGTACACTCCAGCTATTACAACTAAGAATCGTGGAGAATATCTCGCAAAGGATATTCAGTAATGCCTCATTCGAATTCGCTTTAAGAATACCTAAGATCAAATACGAGTCTCTAAGAAATTATTACGGCCCTGACTTAGCCAATAGATTCTTTGACACTTTAACCATCCAGAAAGGCTTACCTAAAATTTTAATTGATTTTTCGCTAGGTATATTTCAGGTGATCGTGGGGCTGATTGTACTCAGTCTTTATCATTCGTTCTTTATAATATTCAGCGTCCTACTCGTAATAGTAGTATACCTCATTATTGCCGCTACGGGACCTAAAGGTTTGAGAACGAGCCTAAAAGAGTCAACTCAGAAATATAAAATCGCCTTTTGGCTTGAGGAGATTGCTAGAAGTAAGTTATCATTCAAACTGGCTTCTGACAATAAATTAAGCTTGACCAAAACGGACACACACGTAGATAAGTATTTAGATTCAAGAGAAGATCACTTTAGAGTAATTATCAATCAGTCTGTTTATCTGATCATTTTTAAGATCATGGTAGCAGCAGGTTTGTTGATCACAGGAAGTATTCTTGTTTTTAATGATCAAATGAATATCGGACAATTTGTTGCCGCAGAAATCATTATCATCTTAATCATTGCATCAGTAGAAAAGATTATCAAAACCATCGAGTCGATCTATGATGTTTTGACAGCATTAGAAAAAATTGGTTACGTATTCGACAAACCTATGGATGAGTTCAATGGTGTAAATCTGAAAGAATCCGATGATTCATTTAAAATAACGGTTGAGAATGTATCTTACCGTTATGATGATGCCCCAACACAAACACTTGACAACGTTACTTTCGACATCCCCAATAATACATCTGCAATCATCTCTGGACCACCAAGTTCAGGAAAATCGACACTTTTAAAAATAATATCAGGCATAATGGACCCTTCAGATGGAATCATTAAATTCAATGACTTCCCGATGAAGTCTTTGGACTTTGATAACCTAAAAGAAGAAATAGGTTTTTGTATTAGTAATGGAGAAATTTTTCACGGCACTATACTTGAAAACATCTCATTAAACAGAGATAAAGCTACTCCAGAAAATATAAGTAGAGCTATAAATATAACTGGACTTTCGCCATACCTTTCAAAAATGCCGCTTGGATTTAATACTGTTGTTGACCCTGAGGGCAAGAAAGTACCAACCAATGTTCAAAACAGAATACTCCTTGCAAGAGCTATGGCCACAAACCCTAAACTATTGATTCTTGAAGACCCTTTGGAGCATATTAATCACAAAGAGAAGATTGAAATCATTGAAGCCATTACGGCATCAGAAAACAGATGGCACATACTCGTATCGTCAGTAGACGACTCATGGAAAGACTATATCGACAAAATAATTGAATTAAATAACGGTAGAATTATAGCTGCATAAAATAACCGACATGCTTAATATCAGTTTAGAATCCGTATCACCATATATAAAGAAAAGTGACTTTAGATCATTTAATAAGTTACAAAAGCGTAAACATTCCAAGTTTTTACTTAGGGCGCTTATAACATTATTTGTTTTATTTATCATTTTCATGTTTCTCCCTTGGACACAGAACATCCGTTCGAGCGGAACAGTAACTACTTTAAATCCTTATGACAAACCTCAAAACATTCAAGCTTTAATTGGCGGTCGGATTGAGAACTGGCGTGTCAAGGAGGGCGATGTTGTGAAAGCAGGAGACACGATTCTTTTTCTTACAGAGGCAAAAGAAGAATACTTGGATCCTGATATTCTTAACAATACGAAAGTCCAACAAGACGCCAAATTAAAATCTGCAGATGCCTACCTTTCTAAGCGAAGTTTTTTAAGCGATCAGTTAATTGCTATAAAGGACTTAAGGGATACAAAGTTAGAACAACTAAATATTAAAACGCAGCAAATAAATCTTGAGATAGAGGCAGAAAAGCAGGCTTTAGAAGCCGCTAAGACATATGCAGAAAATGCCACGAATCAGTTGGATCGTATGCAAAACATGTATGAAAAAGGTATAAAATCTTTGACTGATTTAGAAACAAAAAGGTTGTCCAATAGAGAAGCCAATGCCAAGTTGGTTTCAATAGAAAACAAATTGCTTAAGCTCAATAGAGAGAAAGACAACATCAATCAAGAGATTGAATTTACGAGAACAGATTACGAGCAGAAGCGCGCAAAAATTGATTCTGAGATTCAGACTGTTGATTCTTACCGATTTAGCCTACTAGGTGAATCTAATAAATTGCAATCAAAGTATAATCAGATTGAAAGAAGACAAAGTTCATTCGTTGTGACATCGCCCATTACCGGTCGTATCACAAAGGTGCTTAAAAATGGAATTGGAGAATACGTAAAACCTCAAGAAAACATTGCTACAATAGTCCCTGAAGAATTCCAAAGAGCGGTCGAATTATTTATTGTACCGAATGATATGCCACTTGTTCAAATAGGCAAAAATGTGAGATTGCAATTTGACGGTTGGCCCGCTATTGTTTTCAGTGGATGGCCCAATACATCATTTGGCACCTACGCCGGCAAGGTATATGCCATTGATAATGACATCAGTGAAAACGGAAAATATAGAATTTTAGTCATTGAAAATGATGAAGAAAAGGAATGGCCAAATCTCATAAGAATAGGTTCAGGCGCTAGAGGTCTACTCTTGCTCAATGATGTAAAAATATACTATGAAATCTGGAGGCAACTCAATGGTTTTCCACCAGACTTCTATGATCCAGAGAAAAGAAAGAAAGTAAAGAGTAAAGCACCATTAAAAAAGGTGAAGTAAAAAAATCAACTATGAAGTTTTATACTAGAAAATTAATAAAGCCAGGAGACCTAAATGCGAATAATACTTTATTCGGTGGTGCATTATTGAAATGGATTGATGAAGAAGCAGGCATTTATGCCATGACAAAATTAGATTCAAAGAAAGTGGTCACAAAGTTTATTTCAGAAATAGATTTTGTGAGTTCGTCAAGACAAGGAGACGTTATAGAGATTGGACTTGAATTTAAAGCCGTTGGAAGAACGAGTATCACTTTCTCTTGTATTGTAAGAAATGTGTTTTCAAAAAAAGTCATCATCTCCATTGACAAAATAGTCTTTGTCAAAATCGATGAAAACGAAAAGCCGACACCTCATGGCAAAACGCTTGAAAACCTAGGCTACACTTCTAGCGACAAATAGAATATCGATGCAAATTAGAGTATTAAAATTTAGCCTCAGTATTTTAATAATACTTGTTTGTTCGCAAGGACGAACACAGGACACGCTCACATTGCAAACATTCCTAGCTAATGTTTTCGAGAATCATCCACTCATTAAAAAAGCAACACTATATGACGAAATTGCTTCGGCGTATGATCTTCAACGCAGAGGTGTTTTAGATCCTAAATTGTACTCTGACTTCGATAGAAAATTATTTGACGATAAGACATATTTCAATATTTGGAACACTGAAGCCAAAATACCCACAAGATTACCTATTGATTTTTCTGTAGGTTATGAACGAAACGATGGTCTATTTCTTAACCCTGAAAATAGTGTTCCTAATAATGGCTTGGTTTATGGAAGTATAGACATCAGTTTACTGAGAGGCCTCCTATTTGATGAGCAGCGATTCCATATGCAAGCTGCAGAATTAAGCGGCATTAAGGGTCAAATTGAACAAGACATTCTCATAAGGGAAATTATTTTTCAAGCCATAATAGCTTATGTAGAATGGGCAGAAGCGCAAAGCACCTACAATATTTATCAAAACTACTTGGAGCTTATACAAATCAGGCATCAAAATATCATTGAACTTTACCTTAATGGAGACAAGCCTGCCGTGGACACATTAGAATCTAGAGTTAATCTAAATACCGCAGAAAAATTGCTTTTGAGTTCTAATGATAAGTTGATTTCAAAACGGCAAAAACTAAGTTTATTTATATGGGACGATGAAGAAAATCCTCTCGAGATTCAAGCGTCACTCTACCCTATGGCTATATCTAGGCTACTTCTTGAGTTAGAGAATCTATCAAGCATAGGCGACCCTAATGTTGAGCTAGACCCACTAATTAGAAAGATTGAAAACGAAATTGCCTTTCTGGAATTAGACAACAGACTAGAAAAAGAGTTTCTAAAACCAGAACTCAACCTAAAGTTCAATACCCTTGTAAATCTAGGTGATAATGCATTTCAACCTGCATATAGTTTCAATGATTACAAATATGGAATCGGATTTCAATATCCAATTCTGAATCGTAAGGTCAAAGGTAAGATCAGATTAAACAATGCCTTGATTGATCAAAGTCGATATGATGGCACACAATACAGAGGGCAACTTTTGACAAAGTTTAGAGCTTTAGAAAGCAGGAGATTATTACAAGTAGATCTTGTTAATGTTACCCAAGAAAAAATAACAAATAGCCTACTACTCTTGGACGCTGAACAACTCAAGTTCTCCATTGGAGAATCCTCTATCTTTTTGCTCAATCAGCGAGAATTGAAATTATTGGAGTCGAGGATTGAACTCATTAAGACTTATGCAGGATTTTGTCATGTGCTGAATGAGCTGTACTTCTGGAAGTTGGGGCAGGAAGTAGATTAAACTTTAGACAAGTAGGTATGATATAATTTCATTAATTTAGAGAGCATCCATTCCTTTAATGCTTAACCTATCCCTAAAACTGATCATAAGATATCCCATCAAAGCAAATGTTGATAATTCGCTTTGCCCTTTTGATTATCCAAAAGGGCATTTTTATTTAGCGATTAGCATCCCTCTTAAAATACTCATTTGGGAAATTAACTGAAATACAAGTTCAAATTTTAACCACAAGGCATTTATGTCTTATTAAGGACTATGCGCAACTTGCCACACGCATCATTGACTGCAGTCGAAGAAGCCTCAAAAGCATATCCACTATATATAGTTTTAAGGATTTCTTTATTGTTTCTATTAGTTAAATCCAAGGTAGTTTCATCACTTAAAATTTCGGCATAAACAATTTCGCCCATTTTATTGACGAGACTTTTGTTACTAATTGCTTACCTGAGTCTTGATTTGTAAAACCAGCTGCTTTTAAGACCTTATCAATACCACGCTTCGTTATTTTTCGACCGTCACCACCTTCAAAACTATCTTGCACTTCTGATGCTTTATACGACTGCTTTTCAGTGTAAGACATATCATTATTAAATTTAGAAGTTGAATTAACTCCACAGGAAAGAAAGACCAAAAAGGATAAATAAAGGAGATTTTTCATAATGGTTGTTTTTTACAATTAGATAGATATGCCCAAAGGACAATTAGTGACTTTGATATATCAAAAATTAAAAGAAAAAACTATATTAACATTCACAACTGCCCTTATTTTCATGAAAAGATCAACGCTATTCCTATCTACGCTTCTTTTTCTCCCTTTATATGTTTATTCACAACTAGAGAACGATCTTATATTACAACCGATTGCACAATTTGAAGAAATAGCCACAGATATCATTCCGTTAGATGATGGACGTATTTATGTCACCCTTCAATCGGGATTAATAAAGATAATCGATCAAAATACAGAGATCAACGCCACTCCTTTATTAGATTTTACGCACAGGATAAGAGAGAACTCGGAAGGCGGACTATTAAGTTTGGCCTTACATCCTAATTTTGAAAACAATGGATATTTCTACATATTTTATACCGACAATAATCAAGAAGACAACATCGCTAGATTTACAATTACTGATTTCGAAAATAATGTAGTTGATTTAAACTCTGAAAAGCACATATTAAAAATTGATGGAGGTGTAGCCATTCATCATGGTGGTTGTCTAAAATTTGGGCCAGACGGATTACTTTACATAAGCATCGGAGATCATGGTGCATTTAGCACAAATCCTTCACAAGACAACAATAGCTTATGGGGCAAAATATTAAGGATTGATATTGACAATGGAGACCCATATTCCATTCCCGACAACAATCCATTAAAAGGACAAAGCCAATTCAGAGAAGAAATTATCGCCAATGGACTACGCAATCCCTGGAAGTTTGATATTGATAGCACTACTGGAGATTTATGGATTGGTGACGTAGGCTCTGACCTATTTGAAGAAGTAAATTTACTATCTCCAAATACAGCAGAGGTCGTCAATTTTGGCTGGCGTTGCTTTGAAGCCACAGATGCTTTATTCTCTCCAGACTGTAATAAGATATCGAATATGCATACGCTACCTATTGCTCACTATGCCCATGAGTTCAAATCATGCAAAGGCTCTATAACTGGAGGTGTGTTATGGCGGGATGTACCCAATACTTCAAATGCCTCGATTTATATTTTTGCAGACTTTTGCCGTGAAGGCTTGTACTACATTGATAACATGAACAGCTATGTAATCAATCAAGTAGATGTATATAATCCCGAACTAGAAGAAATTGTAGCCATCAGCCAAGACAAAACAGGAAGTATTTTCATTTCTGCTGGTGCACCTTTATCACGCATTTACAAACTCGATGTTGGATGTACATTCCCTAATATCGATATCCACTTGCCTTCATGCCCCACCATACCAGATGGATGTATTGCTTTTGATTTACCCGAACAAAATACAATCACAAGCATTAAACTTTATGACTTCAACAATCAACTTATTGAAGAAAATGATTATTGCAAAATCAAGAAAGGGACATACACTTTAATTATTGACAATATCGACTCAAGGTGCTCCAGAGAACTAAACATAGAAGTAGAGAGTTTCAAACCAGAAATATCAACAACTGAAGCAAGTTGCGATATCGCTGAAGATGGAATTATTGAAGTTAACCTACCGGATTCGTTACCTGAATACTTTAATTTTTTTATTGAAAACATAAATGGAAAACATCTAGACAAAGAGCAATACGACAGGGCACCTGCAGGGGATTACAATTTAATTATAAGCACAGACTCACTAGGCTGCACTGATACCATTCCATTCAGAGTCAGACATGACCAAATATTATTTAGACCGGATTTCTTAAATGGTACACTATCCGTTCCAGATACTTTCGCGCAATACCAATGGTATATGGTAGATATTAATTCGAGCACATTTGCAGATTCTATAGTCATCCCAGGTGCGACTGATTACCAATACACACCTCTTGAGACAGCTTGGTATTTTATAAATGTCAAACAGCAGAATGGATGTTCTAATAGATCTTTTGCGAAGGACGTTATTATCACCTCCTTAGAGGAACCTGAACATTGGGATAACATATCAATCTACCCTAACCCAACCAAAAACTTTCTCAATATCCGGTTCAATTCAAAGCTCAATTCAAAACTAGAGTTACGCATTCGAAGTCTCAATGGCAGAGAGATTTTCAAAAAGCAAATCTATGTCAAAAGCGGTAAATTTGATTATCAGGTAGATTTAAAATCCTACGATAGTGGGTATTATATTATTTCAATTAATAACGAAGAATCATCTATTGCTTTACCATTTATTAAAGAATAGAAGCTATTGGCGTATTCGTAATAAGAAATTAAGCATACATATAAAACAATTGAGGTTTCACATTTATAAGAATCCTTAAATTTCTAACTCAGAGTTCAATTCTTTTTGTCACTATTCAATTATTGCATATAATACATCGAACGTGACATAAAAAGTGATTCATTGAACGCATTAATTTTAATCATTTAGGTAAATTCACAACAGTAATAAATAAACCTATCCATGAAAAAAACGCTACTCTTTCTCATTGCGCTTATCTCATTACAATTAGTTTCAGCGCAAGACTTTGCGATTCAATTAGACGGTCAATCAGAATATCTATCTGTTCCACATAAGGACAATCAAAATATAGGCGACAACTTTACTGTAGAGGCTTGGATTTACGCCAATAGCTGGACAAATGAAATATGGAGAGGATCTATCATCAACAAAGACAATCAAGGTCCAGATAGAGGATATGCGTTCAGAGTCGGTGACAATGGCAAGTTATCCTTCGTTATCGCTGTAGACAATACTTGGCAAGAAACATTCACGTCTTCAATAATGAATACCAAGCAATGGCATCATATAGCAGGCACTGTTGATAATGGCACAGTAAAACTTTACATCGATGGTCAAGAAGTAGCCAACGGATCGTTTTCAGGAACCCCTTCTGCCCTACCTATGCCTTTAAGAATTGGCGCCTCTAACTTTGATGGTCGATTTTTTGATGGGATCATTGACGAAGTGCGCTTGTGGTCAACAACAAGAACTGCGCAACAAATTGCAGAGGCATCAACACAAGACTTGATAGGTAATGAATCAGGATTAGAGTTATACCTCCCAATGAAAGAAGGCTCTGGCAATACAACAGAAAACTTAGTAGATGCCAATTGCAGTGCTACTGGAGTAGGCATTGACGATAGTAATTGGGTAGAGGGTTATAGTTTACCAGACTTTGACATTTCAACCAAAGGCATACAAGGCTTTGATCGAATTAACATGAAGACCAGACCAATCAAATTAATGGTAGACCTCCAAAACACAGGTACCAATGAAATTTCAGATTATACCCTAGAAGCATATGTGAATGGTGATTTGGCACTATCTGAAAATTTTGATGTCAGCATTCCTGCTGGAGAATTAACGACAGTAACATTTAAAACACCACTAGACCTTGTTGACTTAGATAGACCTAATATCGAAATTGTAGCTAACCATCCTGATGACGGCAACTTACTTAACAACAGATTAAGCACAACCATAAATAATGAGAAGGGCCCGCGAGTTCAATTATGGGAATCAGAACAACATAATTTCGGAGCAGCAGGACAAAATCAATTTCAGAAAGTCGTGTTACCAAAAGACTTATCTCCTTATAGTCAAATCTTATTGCACATTTCGGTTGATTGTCCTTCAACAGGATGCGACCCTTGGGATCAAACAGCAAATATTGTAGCCATCACACCTAACGGTAATTTTGAAATTGCAAGATATATTACGCCATTTGGTATAGCTTGCGGACCTTGGACTGTAGACATAACAGATTTTAGATCTATTCTTGAAGGCAGTGTCGAATACAATTCTTTTGTGCAAGTTTTTGGAAGTTCAGGATGGCTGGTAAATGTAGAGATGGAATTTATTGAAGGTAATGCTTCGTTGCCTTTTTCTAAAGTAACGCCATTATGGAGAAACGACTATCAAGTATATGGAGATCCGGGTATAAGTTATGATTTTGATCCATTTGTAGTTACACGATCAGACAACACGGCATCTACCCACTTAAGAATGCAAGTAACGGGTCATGGACAAGGGAATACAAATAACGCTGCTGAATTTTTTGATGTACGTCACAGCATTACAGTTGACGGCACGGAAGTAGATCAACATCATCTTTGGAAAGATGATTGTCCAGCTAATACCTGTGCTGATCAATTAGGCACATGGCTATTTCCTAGAGCTGGATGGTGCCCCGGTCAAGAAGTCAGACCTTACAATGTGGATCTTACGAGCATACTTACCGCCCAACAAAATGCTTCAATAGATTATGTACTTCAAGATTACACCAATTTACTTAACACAGGATACAACTCAAGTGGTCACACAGAGCCACATTACAGAGTTCACGGCTTCCTTATAGAAGAAAGTAGCGACAGATATGTAGATTATAGAAACTTAAGATTAGAAAACCTCCGCGTCGAATCTTCTAACCAAATGACAGATTTGGCGACTGTAGATCTTTTCAATGACGGTTCTGTACCCGTAGAAGGCTTTACAGTAAATTTATTTGACGTAGACGGCCGTCAAATATTCACGAGAGATTATACGCTTACTATGGATCCAGGTGAAGGAATAGAGTTACTTATGCAATACAACAGCGCAGCATTAAGCAGTAAATACATTGCTGAAGTCATTTACGACAACACTGAAAACCCTGGAGACAATTTAGTAAGAAGCAACATTTCAGTATCCGCAGAAGAGGCATGGTTTAATAACTTAATCACCGTGGCTCCAAATCCATCACAAGGCATTGTGGTTGTTTCAACAGACAACTTGCTTCTAGGTGCTCAATTAACGGTGATTGACGCCCAAGGCAAATTGATTTCTAACACTGTCATCACAGAGAAAAATACAGAGATTAACTTCGAACATCAAGGACTTTACTATTTGAAAGTAACTGCTCCAGAAGGTCAACAGACAACTCGAAAAGTAGTTATTGTTAAGTAATTGATCAGGGAATAAAATGACGATAAAAAAAATTATTGGGTCAGCCTTGTGCTGCTTATATATGGCCATTGGCTTTTCGCAAGTTGAAATAAAAGGTATCGTCATTGATGGCGACACCAATGAACCTCTAATTGGCGTCTCCATCCTAAACCTTAACTCCAACAAAGGCACCGTAACAGAAATCGATGGATCCTTTGTTATTTCAGGTAAACAAGGCCAAGAATTAGAATTTAATTATTTAGGATATCGCAGTTTAAAGCGAACAATAGAAACATTAGAAAACCTAAGCATTCAATTATTTCCTAATGGTGTAGAATTAGACCAAGTAGTCATAACTGGACCTGGCATAAAAAGACAGAAGCGTGGATTAGGTTATTCTACAGAAAGTTTTAAAGGTGAAAACATTGCCTTATCCAATGCGCCGAATGTAGTCAATGCTCTATCTGGTCGAGCAGCTGGAGTAAATATTACAAATGCGAATGGCATAGATGGCGGCACCTCGCGAATTGTTATAAGAGGGAATAACAACATCACAGGAAATAACCAACCTTTAATTATCGTCGATGGTGTTCCTATTGAAAACCCACCTGGACTCACCCGAATCGGTAGAGGTACAGATTGGGGTTCAGCCATCAACAACATCAATCCTGAAGATATTGCCTCTGTAGATATACTCAAAGGACCTACTGCATCTGCTAAATATGGCATGCGAGGTGCTAATGGAGTTGTTGTGATCACCACCCATAAAGGGCAATCGAGAAAAGGTCTTGGCATAGAATACACTGTCACACACAAACACATACAACCATTTCGTTACAGAGAAGTCCAAAATATTTTTGGAGCTGGAGGTCCTGTCAGTTTACTCGAACCAACATTCCAAACCAATGCTGCGGGAGAACTGGTTTATCCTAATGCCGTCCATACCAGCAATGGTCCTTTCGGAAGGCCAACTACTGAACAATTTGGCTTTTATTCCACTGGAGTAAGTTGGGGGCCACGAATGGAAGGCCAAACAGTAAGATGGTGGGATGGTGAGTTAAGAGAATACACGCCTCAACCTGATAATTTAAAACAGTTTTTTCAAAATGGCTCAACCACTACTCACAATATCAACTTTAGTAGAGCTGGTGATTTTGGTACTATTAGAACGTCTTTGAGCTATCAAGATCATTCTGCAGTTGTCCCCAATTCAGATTTCAATCAAACCACAGTCAACTTAGGAGGTCAATTAAACATAAGCAACAAAGTAAGCTCTACCATTTCTATAAGCTACATCAACTTCAATAGGAAAAACAGTCCTTCATTGGGAGATGACAATAATGCTTCATTTGGAAAAGGCATACTTTACAGTTGGCCTAGGTCTTACAAAGGTTTAGAGGAAGAATTAAATTTCAATGAAGACGGCACTCGCCACAACTATGGAGGCAATTATCCATTTACGTTTACGCCCAATCATTTATGGTGGAATACTTATAACCAAAACACCTACTTGACGCGTAATAAAATCATAGGATCTATAGGTTTGAATTTTCAAATCCTATCATGGCTTTCTGCAGAAGTTAAAGTCGGTACTGATTTAAATTTCAATGAGTTCGAGCAGCGATTTAATCCTTTTGATCAAACAGGCATTGTCGGGGGTTTCTACAGTAATGAAATAGACAGAAACACCATTGTCAATAATGAATTTTTAATTACTGCTCAAAAGGAAAACATTTTTAGAGATGACCTTAATGCTTCATTTTCATTTGGAGGCACAAGCTGGAAAAGAGATCAATATGGCATCAATGCTTTTACTAGAGAATGGCAAAATCCATGGTTATTTGCATTCAATAATTTTAGCTCAAGCAACATAGATCAAATTCCATTACCAAACGAAATAAGATACAACAAGCGCATTAATTCATTATATGGCTTTTTAAATTTAGATTACAAAAAGACAGTATTCTTAGAGTTAGCTGGAAGAAACGACTGGTCCTCTTCCCTACCCATAAATAGCAATTCGTATTTCTATCCTTCTGCATCATTGAGTTATGTCCTTTCAGAAACAATTGATCTACCTGATTGGATCAGTTTCTTAAAAGTTAGAGGATCGTACGCTAAGGCAGCTACTGACACAGATCCCTTTTTATTAGACTTCGTATACAACACAGGGACGTTTGGAGGTCAACAAACTGCAAGCTTACCATCAGTCAAACCGCCTTCAGAATTGCGCCCACAAGAAGCCAATTCTTATGAATTTGGTTTAAATATTGGTGCATTTGACGATAAAGTAAGTATTGACTTGACCTATTATTACATTTCATCATTTAATCAAATATTAGACTCTCCGACACCGACATCATCTGGCGCATCTCAAATCAGAATCAATAATGGCACGCTAGAAAATTATGGCTATGAATTATCACTTAATGCCTATGTACATTATTGGTCTGAAGGATACATCAACACAGGACTTAATTTAGCTCACAATAGAAACTTTGTAAAGAGTTTGGGTGATGGAGCCGAGTTTTTAGAGATTGGAGAGATCTGGGGCGACTTTGGTCCTAAGATAATGATAAGAGAAGGTGAACAATACGGCACTATCTATGGCTTCGATCATATATACCATGAGAATGGCCAACCCATAGTTACTGATGAAGGTACGCATTACCAAATTACAGACACACACGTTCCAATAGGCAATGCATCACCGTTCTTAACGGGAGGTTGGACTTTAGAAGCGAAGTATAAAAACTTTAGATTTCAATCATTAGTAGATGGAAAGATTGGTGGAGACATATATGCAGGTTCACATGTCATTGGTCTGCAAACGGGACAAAGTCCGCAAACGTTAGATGAAAGAATGGGCAATGGCCTTCCATACACAGATCCTGAGGGCAACGAACGTAATGTTGGTGTTATTCTGCCTGGTGTCAAAGCAGATGGAACAACAAACAACGAAGTAGTCCATTACTACTACAAATATCTGCCGAATGCTGGAGGCTGGGGAAAGATATTAACTACACCTGGCATCATGGATAACTCATGGGTTAAGATGCGCGAAATGTCCTTAAGCTATGATTTCAATCCAGCAAGCTTAAGTCGACTAAAAGTATTTCAAGATTTAAAAATTTCGCTTGTAGGAAGAGATTTATTTTATTTCTATTCATCCATTCCTGATCGCATCAATCCAGAAGGAGGTAGTGGTTCTGGTAATGCTCAAGGATTAGAATGGGCTTCCTTTCCTAGTATGCGATCTGTCAGTATTCGTTTAAATGCAAAGTTTTAAAATGAAATTATCAAAACCAATCATACTATTACTTTGCTGCTTTCTATTTGCTTGTGACAAGGATTTCGACACTATAAACGAAAATCCTTTGCAACCTTCTCAAGTAGCGGATGGTGCCATTTTTAATGAACTAGTCAACTCTTTAAGACTAGGTTGGAATCGGCAACTATTTCTTCATAATGAAATACTATATGATGTAACAGAACAAGCTGTTGTGACCGCACAGACCTTCGGCAATGTAGAAGGTGGTGTTGAAGATGTGTGGAGCAATTACTACACTGCACTCAAAAACGCAAATGCTTTATATCAAAATCTAAATCTCGAAATCCATGACCAACAGCGGGCCATGGTCGATATTTTAATGGCATACAAAACCTTTCAGGTTACAGATTTATTCGGAGACATCCCATACAGTGAGGCTGGACAAGCTTTCTTGGACAACCCAATTATTCGACCACAATATGACAGCCAAGAAAGTATTTATAAAAAGCTAATCGAAGATTTAAGAGAAGCATCAATAAGCCTTACTTCAGGAGACAAGACTTCTGATGGTGAAAACTATTTAAGATTTGGAACTTTTGAAACGCTATTTAGAGACAATAAAGACAAGTGGATCCGTTTTGCAAACTCCCTACAGTTAAGGTATCTGATTAGAATGTATGAAAGAGACCCTGAGTTTGTTGAACCGCGTGTCGCGGAATTGATTTCTACAGGCGCCAATACACTTATTGCAAATGGAGATGCGCTTATGAGCCCAAGAGAGCAAATGTGGACGAATCTTGGCGTCAACTGGTCGTTTGCCGAACACAATAAAGTGCGTATGGGATCTACCATGTGGGCATTTTTAACTGAAGACAATGAACAGTTAGACCCAAGACTAGGAATCTTTTTTGAAACTAATAATAACGATGAGTGGGTACCCTTTCCACAAATATCAGACAACAGCACTCCACAATCTGGCGGCGAACCCTATAGAAGAGAACAGCGAGATGGTAATCATGCTGAAAAAGGAGCAGGCAACATCTACTCGCCTGTCAACTATTATTTAATACGCGATGATTTAGATATTCCAGAGATTTTGATGACTTCAGCAGAAGTACAGTTTTTAAGAGCAGAAATATTTTTACGCGGTATTGGTGTTTCTCAAGATCCTTTTCTAGCCCAATCAGCTTACAGACAAGGCATGCTAGAATCCATGGACTTTTGGGAAGGCTTGATGGAAAACTCGGAAATATGGATCAACAAATCACGTATTTTTTCTTCTAGTGAAAAATTCCTTTTAACAGAACATCCAAAGTATAAACTTGATCCATCGGCAGATATCAATAGTAATTTAGAGAAAATATACGCTCAAAGATGGGTAGATACTTTTCGACAACCATGGGAAGGATTTAGCTTGTTAAGAAGAACCAATAAAGTACCTAGAGAAAAACCAGAGAATACTTTCAACAGATTTAAATATCCCCCATCAGAAGTTGCACTAAATAGTTCTAGTTATCAAGAACAAATCTCAAAAATGGGTGGTGATGAAAGGAATGTAAAAGTTTGGTGGCAAGCCAATTAGAGATAATTGAAGTAATTTCGTTCAGTTATATCTAATCTAATATGGCTATAAACAAAAGTGATATTCCCAAGATCCCTTTTAAAGAGGAGGTTAAATTTGGAATTGAGGTTTTTGACTTTCAAAGTTTGTTTGAAAAAATTAAAAACCAGCATAATCACAATCCTCATGTGGTGCATCGAATCAGTTTTTACTTTATACTAATTGTAACTAAAAATAGCTATTCCCATTATGTAGATTTCAAAAAGCACAAACTCAAGGAAGGCAGTATCTTATTTATAGCCGAAAATCAAATCCATAAGTTTGGCAAGGATGTCTATAATACCGATGGGTATTGCATAATCTTCACTAGCAGCTTTTTCAATAAGAGCTTACTTTTTAATCACACTAACAAATTTCATCGTTTATTCAACTACCATATTGAAGAACCCACTTTACATTCCAAAGCATCTGACAATGATAATTTAATCCATCTTGTCGAAGCGCTCTTGCATGAATACAAAATGCCAGACAGTGATGCTAAACTAGAAATCCTATACGCTTTACTGAAAGCCTTTTTATTAAAATCTGAAAGGGCCAAAGAAATAAAATCGCTTACAGGCATTGATCATAAAAAGCTTGAAGTATTTTCAAACTTCAAAACACTACTAGAACAAGACTACCAAAACACTAGAAGTTCTCGAGACTTCGCCAGTAAGTTACTTATTTCTTACAAAGCCTTAAACAATACAGTTAAATCATTAACAGGCAAAACAGCTAAAGCCTTTATAGATGATTTTGTAACCATAGAAATTAAGAGATACCTTAGTTCCACGTCACTATCCATAAAAGAGATAAGTTACAAAACCGGCTTTGAAGAACCTGCTAATCTTATTAAATTCTTCAAGAAGCAATCTCAAATCACGCCTCTTAAGTTTAGGCAACAACACACCTCATAAGGTCACACTTTGATAGTTTTTGAACACATTTTGATAATGTGTTAGCCTCACCCTGCACTTAACTTTGTGGTATTATCGAATTGATAAACGAAAATCACAAAATCATGAAACCCTTTACTTTTTTATTAATGATAACAGCAGGATTAATATTCGGCGCCAGTAGTTGCGAAGATGCCCAACCTATTTTAGAGGTCACGACATTCAAAACAAAAACGACTACCAATACTCAAGCATTTAATAAGCTAGATGCCAAAATAGAAGAAACATTTACTAGCAAACAGCCTGGATACATTAGAAGACAAAGTGGTATAACAGAAAACGGCGAATACCTTGTCTTCGTTTACTGGAAGTCTGAAGCTGATGCTAAAGCCTCTATGTACAAATTTATGAAGGATCAATCAGTAGCTAATTACGCTTCTATGATTGATGGCGCCTCAATGAAAATGGCCAGATACACCATGGATGGCGACTACAATGCAAGCAACTCAGAATTTATTGAGGTGATGTCTTTCAATACTGTGTCAGGAACAGACATGAACAATTTTAAAAAGGTCAATAAAAGCGTAGAAACAGGATTTACGGCAAAACAAAAAGGTTTTAAACAAAGACTAACAGGCGTGAGCAGCGACGGCAATCAAGTAGTGGCAGTATACTGGGATACGAAGAAAAATTCAGATGCCGCTTTACAACCGTTTATGAGCAATCCTATATCAAAAGAATTTATGGGTATGATGGATCAATCATCCATCCAAATGGGCAGATATCAAACACTTAATTCAATAAAAAATACAACAATGGAATTATCTAAGAAAGATCAAGTTGTCGCATTGCTTAACAGCTTCAACACTGGTGATCAAACACCTATCTCCTACATCAATCCTGAAAAATACATCCAACACAATTTGGCTGTGGGTGATGGTTTAGCTGGATTTGGCGAAGTTATGCAACATGCACCACCTCAAGGTTTCAAAGCGAATGTCGTAAGAGCATTTGAAGATGGCGATTATGTATTTACACATACTGAATACGATTTCTTCGGACCTAAAGCAGGTTTTGATGTATTCAAATTTGAAAATGGTAAAATCGTAGAGCATTGGGATAACTTAATTGAAGTACAACCACCTAATCCTAGTGGAAGAACGCAATTTGATGGAGCAACCACAATAACAGATTTGGATAAAACGGAAGAGAATAAAGCCATCATTAAAGGATTTATTACTGACGTCTTATTGAATAATCAAAATGATAAAATCACTACTTACATTAATCCAACAAACTACGTTCAACACAATCCAGCAGTTGCTGATGGGTTAGAAGGGTTTGGAGCAGCAATGAAATACTTTGCAGAAAATGGTTTGGTAATGGAATATGACAAACTACACATGGTATTGGGGCAAGGAAATTTCGTCCTAGCATTAAGTGAAGGAAAATTCGGAAAAGGAGAACATACGGCATTCTATGATTTATTCAGATTAGAAAATGGACAAATCGTTGAGCACTGGGATGTTATTCAAGGGATACCTCCTCAATCAGAATGGAAAAACCAAAACGGTAAGTTTTAAAAATAAAGTTAAGGTTTAGGAATTCAATGAAGGAGTATCGCGCATCGATGCTCCTTTTTTTTATAAAACAACAATTAAACATTATGGTTACTAGCACAAAAACACAAATCCAACAAGTTATTGATACATTGTTTAAAGATTCCAAAAATGATTATTTAAAGATGATGAAGGGTGCCACGAAAAGCATTTTTCGACCAATACAACCCGTAGATTTTAAAGATGTATATCTTTCAATTTCTAAAGATCAAGGTGATTATTTGGTTCAATTAATCAAGCAATACAATCTGAAGAATATTGTAGAATTTGGAACCTCCTTTGGCATATCTACGCTTTACTTAGCCCAAGGAGCATTAGAAACAGAAGGTTATATTACCACAACAGAACTTATAGCATCGAAAGCAAATAAAGCCAAAGAGAACTTTATCAAAGCCGGCGTGGCAGATCTCATAGATATAAGAACTGGTGATGCCATGGAAACATTGAAAGACTATGCACAACCGATTGACCTGCTGCTTCTTGATGGATGGAAGGATTTATATCATCCCCTATTCAAGATGCTAGAACCTAATTTTCATAAAGACACTATTGTCTATGTTGATAATGCGAATATGACAGATACACAGATATTTCTCAATGCCGTAAAAAGTAAAAACAAGTATGATGTTGAGTTTATATTTGGGGGTAAGGTGGCTTTGATTAGAGTGGTGTAATTGGAGATTGGAAATTTGAAATTGGAGATTCGCGACGCTAAGTCGCTGATTACGACTTACACGTCGGATGGAGATTTGAGATTGGAAATTGGGGATTGGGGATTGGGGATTGGGGATTGGGGATTGGGGATTGGGGATTGGAGACTAACAAAAGGGAGTATTTATAAAAGTGTGTCAACACTTTATAAATAATCTCCCATACTC
>JAHDIN010000059.1 GCA_020630775.1 Saprospiraceae bacterium
ACTAATATGACTCATATAAAAAAAGAGACTGCCTACTTATGAGACAGCCTCTTATTTTTTTACTGCTTTAAAATTCTTGAAAGCCCTATCTGATCTTTATGATCAAAAAGCTTTATAAAATAAATTCCACTTTCTAAATCTCTTAGTTGTAAATATCCTTTGCCCGAGGTTTCTAGCTTCACTAATTGTCCAAGTCGATCATATATCATAGCATGTGTGTATTTCACATTTGATACATAAATTCTATCAGAAGTTGGATTTGGATGAAGAATATATGAAGGTCCATCTATCTCATTAATGGAAGTTGTATTATCCCTACCATCACAATTTTCATCGATATTGTTTCCTAAAATTTCTGGTGCACCTGGATAAACATTGGGGTCCGTATCATCACAGTCCGTATTATCCTCAACAGTATCCGGAGGTTGCACACAAGATTCTGTAGAAGTATTAGGATCGCCAAAACCATCTTGATCCATGTCTGCATAATATGTTATCAATGTAAAACCTTCATCTATAACACCATCGCAATTATTATCTATGCCATCGCAATCTTCTAGGGCATTTGGATTAATATCATTATCTGTATCATCACAGTCATCACTATTATCAACAAATCCAAATGGCCTCACACATCCCGTAAAGAAATTATTTGGATCGCCAAAACCATCAAAATCCTCATCCGCATAATACGTTTCAGTCATGAATCCCTCATCAACTTCGCCGTCGCAATTATTATCAAGCCCATCACATATTTCCATTGCTCCAGGAAAACTTATAGTGCTATTGTCGTTACAATCTTCGTTATTGGTTACAAAACCTTCTTCCTCTTCGCATAATTCAACTGGACTATTGGGATCACCAAAGCCATCCATATCATTATCAGCGTAGTAGGTAGTTGTTAAACCTTCATCAATATCACCATCACAATTATTATCTACTCCATCACATATCTCAGTGGCCCCAGGAAATGAAATAGGATCATCATCATCGCAATCCTCTTCAAATGAAAAACCATCACCATCACGATCTACAACACCACAATCTTCAAATGTAATTTCAGCACATCTTATGCCATTCCATTCTGCACATTCCGCAGTTATCTGTTGTAAGCATAAACCAAAGGTTGGCCCTATTGAAACATCCAATGGTGGAAAAAGATAACCATCCTCACTAGGATTGATTACAAAATCCATTCTACCATTGACAGGGTCATTGATAAACCAATGAAAATCTAAATCAGCATCCGTAGTAAACAATCCTGCTTCTTCGTATACTGCGCTGCCGTTGTGCCGAACCCCTACCTCAAGTGTGCAATCTTGACAAAATGCTGACCCACTAATCGCACATCCTGTTGGAGCAGTAATTACAATCTCCTCCACTCCACTGATTGTAAAATCAGTTGGATTCGCAATTTCAAAAGCATACTCACAAGTAGCACCATCACATCCATCAACGAATAAATAATAAATCTCACCAGGAGTTAAATTTCTTAAATTCAATGTTAGCGCATCAAAAGAGCCACATTGCTGATCAAAAGCAATACAAGTTGAACTTTCACAATTGTCATACACACCAGCCTCAATACCTATATTGCCACCTTGTCCTCCTATACAATTTATTACAGTAACTCTAACATCTAAGGTCTCTGACCCTGCAGTAAACGCATACCATGACATGTTTTGCGGCGTTGAATTCGTGGCACAAAGCGGATTAGGCTGATTAGATTGTACACTATTGCCATCCCAATCGGGAGAACAAAAAGTAAATCCATTTACGAGATCTAATAAATTACACTCATAAGCACACGACAAAACCGTTTCACATGAATTACAACTTAAACTTGAACTGCACTCCAATTCACATTCAATTGTAATATCAAAATCGTGCTCTATAAAATTTCCAGCCGAATCAAATACCGTGTAAAATACTGTTGTTGTCCCTGCAGGAAAGGTATCAATAGGTAAATGAGAAGGATTAAAAGTAGCACTTCCTTGACCAATAAAATGAAATCCATCTACCAATGGAAATATGTATTGAGTTCCATCTTCAGGATTTGTAAAAATGCCATTAGGAAAAGTATAGCCACCTAAGCAATTAGCTAAACTAATCGTCATATCGGGCGGCAAAAAAGTCTCAGTATCACCAATGAATGCCACACCCGTAATGAGCTCTCCTCTGCAAGTACAATCATTTTGAATTTGATCATTCACAGTTGCAGGATCATTGTCATCGCATGGATCACCTGGGGCAAATAATAGCGGAATTTCAAATGATTCTCCAACTATACAACCATTGGCATCTTCAATAATGACCGAAAACAATCTTGTTTGTGGATCAAAATCTGGATGAAAAAGAGGCCCCTCAACTTCATAAGTTGTTTGGATTGTACCATTAAAGGAATAACCACCGTTTGGAAATGGTGTACCTCCAACTACCGTCACCTCCAAGAAACCATCATCAAAAGAGGAACAAGTTGGAGGATCAATACTTATTTCATATTCTAATTCAGGAGTATCTAGAACAACTACTTCTTCTTCAAAGCAACCATTAGTATCCTCAATCAAAAAAGTATAAGTTCCATTATCTAGGTTTGAAAAATTATACTCTGGTTGTTGGGTTATTATCAACCCATTTTGAGCACGAATGGTATAAGTACCAGAGCCGCCAGATAGGTTACTGAACAAAATACCTCCATCAGATCTGAAGCTACATGTAGGTTGAGTTATGTCAACATCATAAGTAATAGGCTCATAACTTTCAAGTTGTACTATTTGGTTAACGTTTTCGTTATTCGAATCCAAAACATCAATACTATAATTCCCTGGATTTAAATTAAAAAACTCTAAAAGTTCACCATCAGTATTTATAATTGAATCTATGACTTGGTTATTATCGTTATTGGTTATGGAGACTGCATAGGGAGCGACACCTCCACATGCACTTAATGCGATACCACTTCCACTGTCCAAGCAAGTATTTAAGTCGATAATCGAAAGATTTTCACAACAGACTTCAAAAGCAATCCCCTGATCTACCTCGTTGATTGTAATTATATCAGCTGTGCATGCCACTTGTGGAGCAGGTTGATATAAAACCCCAGCATCTGGATATGCAGGTTCGATGTCATTATTAATGAAAAGAGATAAAGAATCTAAAGGTTCTGCAATGGTTATAAAGCACAATTCATATAAGACAATGCCATCTGGTATCGATTGACCCAACATATTAGGATCTGACCACAATACTTCTATCTGACCTAAATTGGTATCCTCCGTTGTAAAGGCAAAATCTCCTCGAAGCGGATTATCTTGCTCAGTCACAGATACAAATATCATTTTGCTTGGATCAAATGTTAAGGTATAAATGAATCCTTGAACGGAATCGAAGTTTGTGGCTTCAAATGAGATACAAAAATTTGTATTGGGACAAATTTCTTGCGGAATGACTGTCGTATTAAAATTTAGTGGGGCTTCTATGCCTACAGAATCACACTCAAATTCTTGGGCGTAGAGGTTAGCAGCTATCAGCAATGTACTGATAAACAGGATTGATTTTCTCATTATCAAAAATTTACTACAAAAATAAGAAAGAGGATCGATCAATACTATAGGGGTAATCACGACTTAAAAACCGCCGAATCTTGGCTAGCTTTCAAGAAATGCATACTACTTTACCAAATCTATGACACTTGTAGTACCCGTGTAGAAAGGCGTAAAATTCATGTAGCATAAGAGGTATTGGAAGGCGATACTATCCATAATATCTTTGAATCGGAATTATTTAAAAAGGGTGTTTAACAAAAGAAATTGCCTCCAGAAAGCTGGGGGCTTCTTTTTTTTAAGGCATTATTTTACCACACCTTTTCTTTTCTCTAGACTATAATGTCTCAAGTATTTTGATAAAATTTCCCAATCCATTGAATTGATACTATCTTGGCACTCCGTTAGGAACTCAATACCATCTCATTGGAAAAGAATAAGAAATATACCTTTTTAAAATGGATGTCCATTTTTATGTGGATATTTCTCCTCATTGCTATAGGCATCGTTGGCCGATTCTTAATGCAAACGATTAACAACGACCTTCCTTCATTTACAGATTTAGAAAACCCACAATACAATCAAGCTTCAATTATATATGATGCTAATGGAACACCATTCGGTAAGTACTATGTAGAGAATAGAGAATTAATACAATACGAAGATATTTCACCTGTAGTACTGCAAGCTTTGTTAGCTACAGAAGATATTAGATTTCATGATCATGCTGGTATAGATTTTAAAGCATTATTTAGAGTTGGCTTTAAGACCCTGTTGCTTCAAAAAGAAAGCTCTGGCGGAGGAAGTACAATAACACAACAATTAGCTAAGCTTCTTTATAAAAGAGAAAGCAGAGCTGGACAATCGAAAATTAATAGAGCAATCTCATTATTAAGGACTAAGGTTAAAGAATGGATTATTGCAGTAAAGCTTGAAAAAAGCTACACCAAAGAGGAGATTATTGCAATGTATCTCAACAAATTTGAATTTATCAATGGGGCCCATGGGATACAAGCGGCGGCACAAACTTATTTTAATACAAGTCAAGATAAATTAAGCATAGAACAAGCCGCAATGCTTGTAGGAATGCTTAAAAACCCAACCAGATACAATCCGCTTCGATTTCCTGACAATGCTACTCAACGTCGTAACGTAGTATTAAATCAAATGCTTAAATACTACGAAATCGAACAGTCTGAAATTGATTCATTCTATTCTCAGACTGTAGACATGAGTAAATTTGAAAGATCTGCTCATGATGTAGGTCCTGCACCTTATTTCAGATCTGAGCTCACAAAATGGCTGAGAGATCTGCTAGAAAAAGAAAATATCAAAAAACCAGACGGCTCTGAATACAACATCTATACAGATGGTCTTAAAATTTTCACGACCATAGATTTAAATTATCAGAAGCACGCCGAAGCTGCCGTAGCAGATCATATGAAGTTTCTTCAAGACAGATATTGGACCGTCTGGAAAAATAAAAATCCATGGACTTATGAAGCAGACAGTATCCAGTTAGAGATAAGAAGAAAAACTCTAGAAAGAAAGATCAAGGAATCCGAGAGATACTTAAGCTTACATGATAATTATCTTGGTAAAGCAAAAAGCCAAGCACAAGATAAATACGACCAAATAAGCTTAAACGAAAATATTATAAAGAGTTTAATTCAGGTTGAAAAGCGTAGGGCTTCTTGGGAAGGTATAATTGGAAGAAATGCCATTAAAAAATCCAAGAGAAAGTCTTATGAAAAGTTGTTAAAGGATTCTGAATTATGGACACCTTTAAAATCTAACTACCAAAAACTTCAAAAGGACTATAAAGAGATTTTCAAAACCAAAGTTGAAATGGAGGTCTTCGATTATAATGAAAACGGATACAAGGTGGTTGAGATGTCACCTAGAGATTCTGTAAGATATCATAATCAACACCTACAAGCCAGTTTACTGTCAGTAGATCCTAAGACTGGACATATAAAAGCATGGGTTGGCGGTCCAGGTTTTAATTATTTCAAATACGATCATGTTAATTCAAGAAGACAGGTTGGTAGTACTGTAAAACCATTTGTATATGCCACTGCCATTAGCGTCATGGGGTTATCTCCTTGCCAAGAATATGAGGACATACAATACACAATAGCCCCTGGTGATGCTAATTTTTTAGTCGATAAAGAATGGTCTCCTTCAAATGCCAATGAGAAGTTTACTTCTAACATGTATAATCTATATCAAGGACTTTTATATTCTAAAAACTCCATTACAGTAAGGTTGGTTAAAGAAATGGGAAGTGTTGATGTCATTAGAGAATTATTGGATAATGCGGGTATAAGCAAATCAGCTACTCTACCTGATGGAAGATTTGTCGTACCAAGAGTTCCTTCAATTTGTCTAGGAGCCATGGATCTGTCTCTTTATGAAATGGCAGGGGCCTATACCAGCTTTGCCAATGATGGCATCTATACCAAACCTATCTTTGTTTCTCGTATAGAGGATAAATCGGGTAAAGTTATTTACGCAGGATTTACAGAGACAAAACGTGCTATAAACTCTCTTTACAATGGTGTCATGTTGGATATGCTAAGAAATAATGTCGGTGGTAGTTTTAGAATGGAAGTCAAATCAGATATCGGTGGTAAAACTGGAACTACAAATGATTATGCTGACGGATGGTTTATGTCTGTCACACCAGATTTAGTAACAGGCGTTTGGACTGGTGGTGATGATAAATGGATTAGGTTTTTATCTCTTGATGATGGACAAGGTTTTGTAATGGCCAGACCAATCGTTCAAAAGTATATTCAATCCATTGAAAAGGATACAGCTACGCAATATAACCCAAACAGTGAGTTTCCTCTCCCGCCCGAAGGATATTTAGAATTTATTGATTGTGAAAAATACAAGCAAAAATCTGTTGAGGAAGAACAAGAAATCAATAAACTAAATACAAGACAAGACGAATTCGGAGATGAATTTGATGAAGAATTTGGTGATGATGAATTTAACAGTGAATTCTCTGAAGAATTTGATGCGCCGTCTTTTGAAGAAACCCCAGACTCTAATCTAGAAGCACCAACTAAACAAATTAAAGACAGTATTAAAGTAATCCCGGAAATTCCGGACACCTCGGGAAGAGGACAATAAAAAATTTTATGAAACTACTAACAGGAAAAATAGCACTTATTACAGGTGGATCAAGAGGAATTGGAGCAGCTATAGTAAAAGCATTTGTAGAACATGGGGCAGCTGTCGCTTTTACATATAGATCTTCAGAAGATGCTGCAAATCAATTAATAGAAGCCTTAGGATCTGAAAATAAAATAAAAGCTTATAAATCAGATGCCAGTTCATATGATGAAGCAGAAGCATTAATTAAAAATGTTATTGAAGATTTTGGGCCAATAGACGTATTGGTAAATAATGCAGGCATTACTAAAGACACCCTTATGCTAAGAATGTCTGAAGATCAATGGGATGGTGTTATTGAAGTCAATCTCAAATCTGTATTCAATTTAACTAAACATGTCTTAAAACCCATGATGCGAAACAGAAGTGGTTCTATAATTAATATTGGTTCTGTGGTGGGTTTATTTGGCAATGCTGGACAAGCAAATTATGCTGCTTCAAAATCTGGTATCATAGGTTTCTCAAAATCAATAGCCAAAGAAGTAGGTTCTAGAAATATAAGATGCAATGTTATAGCCCCAGGATTTATAAGTTCTGACATGACAGATACATTAGATGAAAAAGTGAAAGAGAACTATATAAGTAGTATTCCATTAAAAAGATTTGGAGAAGGTGAAGATGTTGCCGCAACCTGTGTTTTCTTAGGATCTGATTTAGGATCATATATTACCGGACAAACGCTTAGTGTTTGTGGCGGCATGAGCATGTGATATTAAAGGACGAAAAATTGTAAACTGCTTTACATTTGTCACCTGAAAGTCTTGAAAACACAAGTCTTTAAGTCTAATTCAATATTTTTAAGTTCAGATCATAACCTTTCTTTTCTACAAAACATAAACAAGTGATTTAGATGATTATTGATCATCAAAACTGCAGTGTTATTGTGATGATTGCACTAGCGTATTGTACACATAGGTGTATAAATTTCAAATTTGGGTAAACACTTTTTTAATATTCTTGCATGGGTGGGCAACTTTCTAGTAGAAGGTTTTAAATTAAACTGAATCGTTTAGGCCCAAACATGCATTTTCCCTTTCTCTAAAATTTTCATATTTGTTTCTATTCTTTTAATTGATTCAATTATTTTCATTGCCTAATGAAAAATTAAATGGACATTAAAGGATGTATTTTTGATTTAGATGGTGTTATTGTCGATACAGCAAAATACCATTACCTCTCCTGGCTCAAAATCACAGAAAAATTCGGATTTAGTTTTACCGAAAACGATAACGAAAGACTAAAAGGCATTTCAAGAATGCAGTCTTTAGAAATCATCTTGGACATTGGTAATATCAGTTTAAGTCAGAATGAAAAAGAAAAACTCTGTGCTGAAAAAAATGATATTTATCTAGAACAAATTAGCCAGCTATCAGAAAATGAAGTATTACCTGGAGTTAGAAGTTTTCTAGAACACTTGAAGTCGCAAAATTTAAAAGTTGCCTTAGGGTCTGCCAGTAAAAATGCTACTAGGATTATCAACACCTTAGAGATGGATAAGTATTTTGATGCTTTGGTAGATGGCAATCATGTAACTAAATCTAAACCTGATCCAGAAGTTTTCTTAAAGGGTGCACATCAAATTGATCTTCTTCCAAAAAACGTAGTTGTTTTTGAAGATTCTAGAAAAGGATTAGAGGCTGCCATAACTGCAGGGTTTATACCAATAGGTGTAGGAGAAGCTGAATTATTACCAGAAGCTAAAGTGCATATTAGCACATTTGAAGGGTTAACAATTGACAAACTTAAAAACATGATCATCCCAACTATATGAAATCATATTTAAAAAAAGATCCTTGGAAAGTTATTGAAGACAAGTTCCATGCAGAGCACAACCAAATTACCGAAAGTATATTCAGCATAGGTAATGCACGAATGGGTCAAAGAGGATACCTTGAGGAAGGGTATTCAGGACACACATTATTAGGCAATTATCTAGCTGGCATTTACTATCCAGATAAAACCAGAGTCGGCTGGTGGAAAAATGGTTATCCAGAGTACTTTGCTAAAGTATTAAACAATTGTAATTGGGCTAGATTAGATATACATATTAATGATCAGCAATTAGATTTAGCAACGTGTAAAATTCAAAGTTTTTACAGAGAACTTGACATGCGTTCAGGATTACTATCAAGACAATGTGAAGTACAGCTTCAAGACGGAACAGTCATTGAAATATCATCCAAAAGATTTTATGCCTTATTCAATAAGGATCTTGCTGTTCTAAATTACTCCATCAAAATAATTGAAGGTGAAGGCAAAATTTCGATTAAATCCTTAGCTGATTTTGATATCCGTAATTCGGATTCCAATTATGATGAAAATTTTTGGGAAGATCATACTTCAAGTCAATCAGGAGATATCGCATATGTACAAGCCACAACTAAAAAAACTGGTTTTGTTGTAGGCACAGGTATCAATACTTATATAAGTAAGAATGAACAAAACATTACCCTTGAAGCCATCCAACCTAATCATGCCATTTCGGGACAAAAGATGGATGAAAGTTTTAGTCAAGGAGATGTCTTTTCCCTCAATAAATATGCTGTCATAAAGTCAAGCTTTTATAATGATGTAAATAATATACAAGCCGCCATTATTGAAGAAGCTAAAAATTTCGGAGCTAATGATTTTGAAGACTTATTACAACAGCAAATAATTGCTTGGAAATCAAAATGGGATCATGCGGATATAATTATTGAAGGAGATGTATCTGCTCAACAAGGCATCCGGTTCAATATATTTCACTTAAATCAAACTTATGATGGCAAGGATGACCGTTTAAACATAGGTCCGAAAGGATTTACAGGCGAAAAATATGGCGGTAGTACTTATTGGGATACAGAAGCTTATTGCCTGCCATTTTATCTCTTCACTGCACCTCAAGAAGTTTCTAGAAACCTATTAATATATAGATACAAGCATTTAGAAAAGGCCATTGAAAACGCTGAGAAATTAGGTTTTAATAAAGGAGCAGCACTTTATCCTATGGTTACCATAAATGGAGAAGAGTGCCATAACGAATGGGAAATTACGTTCGAAGAAATACATAGAAATGGGGCCATTGCTTACGCCATATACGACTATATAAGATTCACAAATGATAAAAATTATATACCCGAATATGGATTAGAAGTACTCATAGGCATTGCTAGATTTTGGGCGCAGCGCGTTAATTATTCTAATGCAAAAAATGCATATGTCATTCTCGGAGTGACCGGACCTAATGAATATGAAAACAATATCAATAATAATTGGTACACAAACTTAATGGCACAATGGTGTTTAAAATATGCCATTGAAATGCTTGATTTATGCGAGAAAGAATATAAAGAAGATCATAACCGCATTACCAGAAAAACATCCTTAGAACCATCAGAAATTAAACATTGGAAAGAAGTCATTGACAAAATGTACTTCCCTAAAGATGAAACACTCAACATTTTCTTACAACAAGATGGCTTCTTGGATAAAGAGATCATTCCAGTATCAGAACTTGATCCGAGTCATTTGCCTCTTAATCAGAAATGGTCATGGGATAGAATTTTACGTTCCTGTTATATAAAGCAAGCAGATACGCTTCAAGGACTATATTTCTTTGAGGACCATTATGACTTAGATACGATTAAAAGAAATTTTGATTTCTACGAACCCATTACTGTCCATGAATCATCTCTCTCTCCATGTGTCCATTCCATATTAGCATGTAGATTAGGTTATGAAGAAAAAGCCTATGAAATGTATTTACGAACCTCTAGACTTGATCTTGATGATTACAATAACGATACAGAAGATGGCTTGCATATAACAAGCATGGCAGGTACGCACATGTCAGTTGTAAAAGGATTAGCGGGTATAAAAATCGAGGATAATCAAATTCATATTAGTCCTTTGTTGCCCTCAGATTGGACAAGTCTTCAATTTAAGTTCACATTTAGAAATCAACCAATTGAATTAAGAATTCATACTGATTTCACAGAAATCATTAACTTAAGCAATAATGATTTGACAATTAATTTTAAAAATCAGCAAACTCAAATTTCTAAGGAAAGTCAAATAAAAATTACTCATGATTAATTCCAAACACTTACTAACACTTATCACATTAGCTTTTTTGCTTACAACTAGTTGCAAAGAGAGTCCAAAAGCTGACAGTAGTGATTCAAAATCTGTAGTCAAAGAAGAAAGAGATATTTATGCACTCCCAGATTGGGCAAAAAATGCAACTATTTATGAAGTCAATTTACGTCAATATACAGAAGAAGGAACTTTCAATGCCTTCATCGAACATTTACCTAGACTTAAAAAAATGGGTGTTGATATACTTTGGTTTATGCCTATTATGCCTATTAGTGAATCAAAACGTAAAGGTCCATTAGGCAGCTATTATGCCATAACAGATTATGCAAAGGTTAATCCTGAACATGGAACCGAGGAGGATTTCAAAAAAATGCTTAAAGCCATTCATGATCAAGGCATGTATATGATTTTAGATTTTGTCCCTAATCATACTGGTTGGGATAGCGATTGGATTGTCAATCATCCTGAGTGGTTTACGCAGGATAAAGATGGCAATGTCATAGATCCTATAGACCCTGGGACTGGAGAATCATGGGGCTGGACAGATGTAGCAGATCTCAACTATGACAATCAAGAAATGCGTAAAGAAATGATAAAAGACATGAGCTTTTGGATTTCTGACATGGGGATAGATGGATTTAGAATGGATGTAGCTCATAATGTACCACAAGACTTTTGGAACCAAGCCAGCAAGGCTCTCTTTGATATTAAACCCATCTTTATGTTGGCAGAATCAGAAGTGGAATCTCATCGTAATGAAAAATCATTTCATACCACTTACGGATGGAGCTTTCATCACATTCTAAATGAAATAGCCAAAGGAGAAAAAGGAAGTCAAGATGTTAAAGCTTGGTATGAACAGGATAAGTCAAAATTTAACCATGGATTCCATATGCACTTCACTTCAAACCACGACGAAAACACTTGGTCAGGAACTGTCTTCGACAGAATGGGAGATGCCCATAAAGCATTAGCAGTAGTTACAGCTACTATGCAAGGTATGCCTTTACTATATGGTGGACAAGAAGAACCTATGCGCCATAGATTAAAATTTTTCGAGAAAGATAATATTGGATTTAAAGATTTCGCTTATGCTGAATTCTATACAAAATTGTTTGATTTAAAACATAGAAATAAAGCACTGTGGAATGGATCCTTTGGAGATGATTCGCCAGATTTCGATGTTGAAGATCAAGATATTTTACAATTCACTAGGGAAAAAGATGGAGACAAGATTATGTCAATAGTAAATCTCTCTGATAAGAAAAAAACTTACAAACTAAAATCAGCATTTAAAGGAACTGAAATTTTCTCAGGTAATAATGTAGACTTGAAACCAAATGACTCTGTGTCATTAGATCCATATGCATACAAGGTGTATTCAAATAAATAGTTTACCATGAAAAAAAAGCAGCTATCCTTTCTGAATATTTGGAATATGAGTTTTGGCTTTCTTGGCATCCAATTTGGCTTCGCTTTGCAAGGGGGATTTATGTCAAGAATTTTCCAAACATTAGGAGCTACTAAGGATGAGATACCAATGCTCTGGATTTTTGCTCCTTTAGCAGGACTAATTGTCCAACCTATTATCGGATATCTTAGTGACAGAACTTGGAGCGAGCGCTTCGGTAGAAGAAAGCCTTATTTTCTTATAGGTGCTATATTAGCTTCAGCGGCACTGATATTTATGCCCCACTCTCCTATCCTCTGGGTAGCTGTTGGTTGTCTCTTAATCTTAGACGCCTCTATCAACATAAGCATGGAGCCATTTAGGGCATTAGTCGCAGACTTATTGCCAGAATCTCAGAGAAGTTTTGGCTTTGTTGTTCAAACTCTCATCATTGGAATTGGCACATGGGTAGCCAGTCAATTACCTCGAATGCTCAATAGCATGGGCGTAAGTAATGAAGCTGACGCTATGATTGTCCCAGACAATGTTAAGTTAGCATTCTTAATTGGCGGATTGGTTTTTATTTTTTCAATTATATATACAGTATTGACCACAAAGGAATATCCACCAGATGATATGGATGCCTTTATTGAAGAGAAAAAAGCATCTGCTGGATTTATGAATGGCATGACGGAAATTTTTAATAATATAATTGGAATGCCTAAAACCATGATTAAACTTGGTGTTGTCCAATTCTTTAGTTGGTTTGCGTTTTTTACAATGTGGAGTATGGCGACACCTGCTTTAACCGAACATGTATTTAATGCGCCTAAACCTGACAAAGCTAATTTTTCAGAACAAGCATACGCAACAGCAGATTTAGCTTATAACAATGCAGCAGATTTAGTAGGTTCTTCTATGGGTATTTATGGTTTGACTTCTATGCTCTTTGCTTTAATATTGGCATTCGTAGCAAACAAAATCAATATAAATAGAAAATGGGTGCACCTCTTTAGTTTAGTCGTGGGAGGTGTTGGTTTTATAATGATGAAGTATACACATAGTGAAGCCATGCTCAATCTATGCTTTGGCTTGATAGGCATCTCTTGGGCAAGCATTCTTTCTATGCCTTATGCCATGCTATCAAGTGCGATCCCTGAAAAAAAGATGGGTGTGTATATGGGGCTGTTCAACATGTTTATTGTTCTACCACAAATAACTGCAGCTATTGGAGGTATTAATTTACTCTATAAAGGCATTTTTGGGGATATGACAATTAACGCCATGCTGCTCGCAGGTGCATGTCTGATACTTGCTGGATTAAGTAATCTGTTGATTACTAATCCAAAGGCTATAAAGGCACAGGGGTAGGTTTCTAGGTTTCTAGGTTTCTAGGTTTCTAGGTTTCTAGGTTTCTAGGTTT
>JAHDIN010000060.1 GCA_020630775.1 Saprospiraceae bacterium
CCATTGTCACATATTTCTAACTGGGTGCATTCTTCTTTTTCTATTACCACTTGATCTCGATACTCACAGCCATCCGAAGTAGTCACAATTACGAAATAAGAGCCTTCAGATAATCCATTAAATACATTACTCTCTTGGCTCGTTTGACCAGCATCTATACTATAGGCATACTGAATACTATCAACACCTCCCTCGATAATAATCTCTCCGCTCGATTCCGATTCGCATGTACTATTCAACGTAATTATATTTCCCTCAAAACCAAGTACACCACAATCCCCATCGTCACAATCCACTAAGCCATCGCCATCGTCATCTATCCCATTGTCACATATTTCTCCACAGATAGCCTCTTGTAAGATAATCGTAGATTCGTAGCTACAATTGTCAGAGGTTCTTACTATTACATTATATTCACCCGGAGTCAATCCATCAAAGTTTGATGAGCTATCAAAAGTCTGACCACCGTCTATACTGTAAGAATATTCAATTCCTCCTAACTGTCCTGATATATTAATCGTTCCATTATCTGAAGATGGGCAAGTAGGTTCCGTGAAAGTAATATCATCTAAAATTCCTGTTAATCCACAATGTGGATCCTCACAGTCTGTAAATCCATCTCCATCATTATCAATTCCATCTCCGCATATTTCTTCACAGAAGATGGCCTCCACGACTACCACTGTATTGTACTCACAAGATTGTCCTTGTATATTAATTACAACGTTATACTCTCCCTGAGATACATTTTCGAAAATTGGTTCTATCTGAAAGTTCTGTCCATTATCTATACTATATCTGTAGGGAATTTCATCAACCTGCCCACTAATAGTTATAGTTGAATTATCGAATGCTGGACACGTTGCCATTGTTGAACTAATTTGGCCGTCAAAATCTAAGAGATTACACTCATTGTCTTCACAATCTGTTAATCCATCATTGTCATCATCTATGCCATTATTACATATTTCAAAACATACCTCATCTGTTAAAGTAACAACTTGAGTATATGAACAAACTCCATTAGCCATTATCACCATGTCATATTGTCCAGCTCCAAGATTATTAAACAGGCCTGACGACTGAAAAGATTCTCCTCCATTACTACTAAATTCATAAGTAAATTCAGTTGACAAACCATTAATGGTTATTGTACCATTATCATTACTTGGACAAGTTGGATTAGTAAAAGTAATGGCATTTGTAAGATCAGTTACTCCACAGTCAGGATCGTCACAGTCGGTCAAACCATCACCATCATTATCTATACCATCCGAACAAAGCTCTGTACAGTCGTCACCTGATATATTGATTTGTGTGGATAATATGCATCCAGTTAGCGTCATGATCTCTATAGTATAAGCACCACTGTCTAAGTCGAAGAAAGTAGAGCCATTTCTAACTTGTCCATTTAGGCTAATTTGATAATTTTGATTGGTCAATTCTCCAATGAGTTCTATTCTTCCATTATTATTGAATGGACAACTGGCATTAGTTACATTGATATTACTGTTGACATTTTCTTCTAATGCTCTTAGAGCATTGAAACCACAATCAGGATCATCACAATCCATCAAACCGTCTCCGTCATTGTCTATGCCGTCTCCACAAAGAGCTAAAGTGGACTCATTGTCAGCACATAAATCGTTCAGAATCTGTTTACAATCTCTATCCTGACAGTCTATTAATCCATCAAAATCATTGTCTAAACCATCCGTACAAGCTTCTACACTATATTCAGAACATACTATAAATCTTTGACAAGAGGACTCTTGGCAGTCTATCAAGCCGTCTCTATCATTGTCGATCCCATCGACACATGTAGCAGGACTATTTTCAAAACAACTGTTGGAATTAAAACAACTATCATCTAAACAATCTATTAATCCATCTCCATCATTGTCGATCCCATCAGAACAATTTTCTTCTTGTTCGAAACATATATTAAACTGAAAGCAGTCAGGATCATCACAATCTACTAATCCGTCATTATCATTGTCATATAAGTCATTACATGCTAAGAATGATGCCTCTGCACAAATTGAAAAGTCTTGACATTCAGGATCCATGCAATCCACTAACCCATCTCCATCATTGTCGATCCCATCAGAACATAAATTAATGGAATTTTCTACTGTGATACATTGTCTATCTTCACCACTTAATGTAAGAAAAGGACGCCCAGCAAAATCAAAATCAGCACATATACCATGGTCAATAAGACAATTTACTATGACAAATAAATCTGATTGATTTAAATTGATAATACTTAAGTCGAGATAATCAGGACTGGATAAATCATTTACCTCTGCTACTAAAGTATGCACTCTATACAATCCTTCATCTTGAACATTAAACATTCTAGGCCCTATACTATAATCAATAATCGTTAAATCCCTATTAGTCAAAATATAAATCACTTCATATCCCGATGGTACTGAGATTCCCATATTCAGATCCGAGTTAAGACCATAAGCTCCATTAGTTGGGCAGAGTTTTAGCGTCTCTGCTGGATAACCAGCAAATGCAGTACAATTTGCACAGTTTATCGGTGTAACTATCACTGAATCAGTTACTGTACAGTTAGCCGCATCTGTAGCGACAACAGTGTAAGTCGTGGCTACCGCCGGACTGACTGATATCGAAGAATCAGAGCTTAATCCATTATTCCAATTATAACTGATTGGTTTTGTCCCAAAAGATGTAGATGCAGTTATTGTAGCCTCATCACCAAGGTTTTCGCAAAAAGTCAAGTTACCATTGATATCAACAGTAAAATTAGGATCACAACAAGTATTATCTGCATTTACGGTTATTGATTCAACGACTTGACAGTTATTAGCATCAGTAACTGTCACTGTATAAGTCGTAGTTGTTGTTGGATTTACTGTTTTTGTATCACCAAATCCCAATAAATTGTCCCATTCGTAAGTAAAAGGTGCTTGTCCAGAAATGGCCTGCGCCATCATTGTAGCCCTTCCATTAAAATTGACACATATCGTTGTATCAGCTGAGGTGGTTACGGCTAATCCAGAATTAATAGAAAAAGAGCATTCTACGAAACCAACAATACTATCAGATGTTATATTGACATCATCATTAAATTCAACTTGAACATACTTCCTTGGAGTGTCACATCCATCAAAGCTTGTACCACAGTCTGGACTACGTAATGCCCCGACGTAATTTCCCCCTGGAGAAGCGTAAACTGCCAAAGCAGATTGGTTAGCTTCTGTAGATACTCCTACAACGGTAACATCAGCATTGTATGGCGCTGATTTTAGAATATCAATATTGGTATATGGTACAATTACTGAGCAGTTAATAAATGGCCCACAATTAGTCAAAGAACCATTGGCATCAGTAAAAATGACTATTGACAAGTCATTTTCAGCATCACGATTAAGAGAACCATCTCCAAAGTATCCCAAAATATTGGACATTGCTTTATTAAGATCATCGCCACCATCACATCCTGGAGTTATACAATATTGTCTTTCTATAGAACTTATGACATTATTGCTCGAAAAGGCATATTCAATTGTTGTACTATCTCCTTGCGGACCACCATAATGGACTACTGCGATCCTGGATTGATCACATTTGGATTGTACCTTTTGAATTGTATTTAGTATTATTTGCTCAAAGCTGAGATATTCAGTTTCATCAATACTCATAGAGTTATCGATGACAAATAAAATATCAGAGAAGGTAGTATCATTGGTACATGTCTGACCTTGTAGCTTATTTCCTATACTCAATAGTAGCATAAGAATTCCTATAGAAATTCGTATCATTTTCACCATTATTATAAAACTTCATCAGTGAATACACTGAATTACTCTAAAGCTTAGCTTTAGTCAAAAAATAGGATGAGACGGTACAAATTTAGGAGAATAAACATATTAAACAAAATTGTAATATGTTTATTTTAGATTATGACAAATATTTTACTCTTCTAATAGCGTAACTTTTCTGTAAAACACCTATCAGGTTTGGTGATTCAGACGTCTGAACGAGCACAAAATCTTTGCTTAATTGCGTGTCAAGATTGAAGCTTATTTCAAGATCATCGACACCTCTTTCCATATTACAAATCTCTGACTCTACACTTAGAAAGTGGTTCAAATCAAAAATTTTATGATTTTCGGACAAAGATTTTGCCTTAATTAATGAGCTTCTCCTCAAACTTTCATGAGATCGGCTGGATCTGAAATATTCTGGTATATCAATATGCTTTTTTAATACCTCGCCTTTATTATCCAAATCAACCAAGACAGCTTCTCCGTTAATTAATATGATATCTGTCAACACATCTTCATTATTAGAAGCAAAAACAGACAAGGCTGAAAACATAAAAAGTGCTACAACACTCAAAACGCATCTATAGGATAGATGTAAAAGGATATGTTTCATAGGTAATAGTTTTAGATCACTATCGATATAACACCATAGTAACTCTATATATTGACTACAAATTACTTTGTTTGTCACTATAAATCAATTGATTATGTCAAATTAAGGGTAAACTATTAGTTAAATGACGTCTCCACGTCAGTGAAAATACCATTATTGTTAATCCAAATTGCTTTATCATGGACGTTCACATCACCATTCAAGTCATAGTCTTGATTATAGTAACCACTATGTTTTCCATTATCTCTTGCCCAAAATCCATTATCATTACTATTAATATCTCTGGGCGATTCTATAGAAAGTACTTGTTCTCCATTGCCGGCATACATTGCAAACATACCAGGAAATATCATCTTCTGAGTGTAGCCCAATAATGCTGTATATGATTCACTATTTCTAAAATCATATTTTAATACTCCCCCTTCATCAAGTTTGATTGGTTCTGGTGTCATAACTGCTAAATGATTGCGATGCTCGATAACTAAATAAAATTCGTCTGTTTCTTGATTACAACAATCAAAATAATCAATCATTAATATTTGTCCATCTCTATTAATAAAAGCCGCTTTTTGGCAAACCGTAGATTCAATAGATTCACTTGTCCTTAAGGATAGTAATACCCAATCAACGATATCATCGGGATAAACATTACTATTAATAATATTGTCAATTTCATTGATATCTTTTCCTTCCTCACCATTATATAACCAAGGTGGAGAACTATAAGGTTGGCCTGGATCTGTGGCTACACCCAAAAGAGTCCTCGGCTTTTGCCCAGGCAAATAACCAAAATCATTTACCTGAGTCCTCATTTCATTTAGATAAGAACCATCCTTGTATAGAGCCCCTTCTAAATATACCGCAGCATCAATAGATACACAGAAATTATTTTGACAGGCATCTGAAATTGGATCTGGAACACATGGATCGAACCTGTCCGGATCCTCAGAATCTGCATACTGATCTCCATCTGTATCTAATAATCCAAAAGTAAATGCCTCATAATTATTGGGTACTACACTGCGTGATGTAACTGTTCCTGTGCCAAATACAGAAACGAGATCTGTTTGGCCAAGACTAACCCATTTCTCACCATCCCACCCAACGACTATTAAATCATTGATATCATCAACTATTCTATTAATCTCGCTATAATTAGTGAAGTATAAAGTTATAGTAGTGGATTGACCTCCTTCTAGCGTCCAAAATTCTTTGTCCTGTACTCTAAGAACATTAAAGTCTTGACTATCTGGAGGATATACCCCTTTAGATAATCTCTGGATAAAATCTAAATTTTGAGAAATATACGTGGCGGTAAACTTGTCGAATGAATTTTGTCCTCTAATTCTCATAGGCGACATATGGTCTCCATCTCCAAGAGGAAAGACAAAAGGATCACCTCCAACTTTACAAATAGTTCCATTGACATGCATATCATCATTTGACCCAGAATGTCCAGATCCTTCAATGAATCGAACATTATAATCTGTTCTGGTTCTGTCTGTATGAATTATGCCCCCAGAAAATTGAAGATTTGTTTTAATTGACATTTCCTTTTTGAGTATTACACCCGTAGGATTGTCAATGTCCAAAATATTAAATTCTGTAGTTCCTCCTCCGGTGATTAATGTTTCTTCTTGATTGCAAGTTTTGATATACTCATATCCATAACCATCACCTATCAATCCATGATTATTAATGTCTCCAAAAAAATAAAGTCTACCATCATTAACGTACTGAGATTCGGTTACATTGGTAAAATTGCCATATATGGCCTTGTTGCCAAAATCATTGATATAAGCAGAACCATCATTGGAGGTATCCCAAATATTAATAGGGCACTGAGCAATCAGCGAGTAACTTGTAATACAGGAAGCTGCTGCAAAGCACAGCATTACTTTTATAAGGCTAAGACGCATTTCTATAGGCTCTATTATCAGAGAAATGCGTAAGTGCTTGGTTTATTAGGTTGTATAGATTCGCTTAAACAACTACAATAATAATCAACTAATTCAAAATGAGCAAATTAAATATTACAAATTAATTTAATTTGTTGCAACTATGGGTCTTTTATTACGAACACAACATTTATCACAGTATAGTTATCAAAAGGCACGGAAATTATATCATATGTCATGACGCCATCAGAGTCAATAGATATATTGTCTAAAATGGTATTATCATAAAAAGTAACATAATATTCGAGCTCGTCCTGTTGATAATGTGGGACATAGCCACTTGCTCCATCACTGCTTACTAACGGGCTACTGAATTGAGTTACATAATCCGCGTGCAGATCTAATGTGGCAGCAGTGTCTAGATCAGATGCATCAATTATGATCGCAGGAGGATAAAACCATCTTGTATTCTTTGCTGAATTTAATTCTACTACATCACCATTAGGATTAGTGGCAAGAATATAATTTGCCGTAGTATCACCATAAGTCCCGACTCCGTAATCAGAAAATCTTACATTTCCCCCATTTACTTCAAGTCTTGCCCCAGGGGTTGTTGTTCCAATTCCTACATCACCATCTGGTTCAACTCTAAAAGTTCCTCCACTATACGTTCCTCCGTCTGCTCCAGTCACCCCAAGAATTATTCCTCCCTCAGACCAATAGTCGTTATCTGTTATATCTACACCCCACAAAGGAAGTCCTTCATCAGTTTTTCTTCCACTAATCCAATATTTATTATCACCAGGATCCGATCCAGTGTTGGCCAATTCAATTAAACTAAAGCCAGTATCTCCACTATTTATTGTTCCACTTTTGTGCACTTTTAAAACAGAACTTTCATCTTGATTACCATCTCCAATATCTTGATCTTCAATAGTAAAAACATCCTTTTCTCCAGTAGTAATGTCTTCTTGAACAAAAGAGTATGCGTTTTGATCTTCATCACTTATTGCCTCAATATCTCCCGACGGAGATAGTGTCCCGATACCTAAATCTCCATCAGACTCCATGATAACATCACCATCATCTGTTCCGTCAAAAGTTAAACTACTTCCGCCTAGACTAACCGTCCTATTTGCTTCAAGTGTGCCATCAGCATTATATATATTTTCAGTTGAACCAAGTATATCAGTAAAATCTACCGATAATGGTGCTACGTTATCATCTTCGATTGATATTGACAAAATATTTCCAGTTAATGCAAAGGAATCAATAACCTGATCGTCTGTATTATCTCCAGGCACATAGCTGGCTCCATCATATATCAATACTTGACCAGAATCTATAGCGGTTGCAGAAACATCCATAAGTTCCTCGATCAATATATTTGAAACTGGAGTAGCCCTTATCCTGAACCATGCAGATACCCGTCCTGACGTTCCACCAACAGATGCAGAAATAGTATTAAAATTCAAAACATCTCCTGCTGAAAAACTTAATGGGCTACTAAAAATATTGTAGCCTTGCTCAGCACCAGAAGTTGTAACCTGATATGCTGACAAACTTGAGTCTGAATTTTTTATGACCCTAACTATAGTATTTGCCCCATTCTCATGATCTAATGACATAGCCCATAATTCACAATCAATAGGTATGACTATTCCATGCCCTGTAGGAGTATTATCTCCATTCCCAAATGCCCATTCCGTTGAAGAAGCATCAAGAGTAGCAGATTCCTCTGCCCAAATATTGAAAATGGTATAAGCATTATCTGTTTCTTGTGGGACAAAGTTAGTACCATTCCAAGCTAAGACATCTCCAGCAGATGGCATAATTGTAGAAATATCAACATCATCATGGAGATCAACACTTCCGCCTTGAAGTTCTGAAAGATCTACTGATTGAGTACCATTTATATCTCCCTCAATTCCTATATCGAGTTGAGTTCCATTCAATGCTAAAGAATCGATAACTTGGTCATCAGTGCCTATCGTATTTGCATCCACCCAATCAGTACCTGAATTAGTGGATGTTAGGACTTGACCAGTAGATCCAGCTTCCCCATCTTTATCTTCAAAGGCACCATCCAATCTCATGTTGCCTGCAACATGTAATTTTTCATCTGGAGCAATAGTCCCGATACCGACATTGCCAGAAGACATAATAGCGATATCATCTTGATTAATTCCTAATCCATCATCTCCAACGCCAATAGTTAGAAGAGCGTTTTCTGTACTAACTCCATTTCCACTCCCATCATCCTCAAATTGTATATATCCATAATCGCTCCCTTCGTTAACAGAGCTCTTGAATACAAGAGAACTTGCACCCCCATCATCGTTATGTTCTAAAATCAGCGTCCCATCTGTTGCCGTGGCAGGGGTTCCAGTTATCTCATTGATGTGGATTGGTGCATCAGGTATTGGTTCTCCAATACCCAGTTCTCCTGTAGATTCAAAAGTAACATTGTTCGTGCCTGAAAATGTTAAATTGTACCCACCGAGTGTCAGCGTTCTGTCTTCAGTTAAAGTACCATTATCGTTATATATTGAGGTGTCAATGGCATATCGGCTTAAATCAACTTTAGAAGGATCTACTTGATCTCCTTCAATAGAAAGTAATAAGGTGTCATTGCTTAATTCAAAGAGGTCTATAGTCTGATTATCTTTTAGAAAAGTTGCTGTATCAATTTCGATTACATCACCATCTAAATCAACACCTAAAACATATCCTGCAGTCCCGCCTATCGTACCGGAACCATAGTCAGAAAAACGTACTGTACCATTTTCTACATCAAGTCTGGCGTTGGGTGTTGTAGTACCAATTCCAACATCTCCATCGGGTTGTATCACAACATCGGTTGATCCGGCTGCATCAAAGAAGAAAGAATTACCATCAAGGGTCATAACCCTATCAGAGGTCAAGACGCCGTTGTATTTGTATATCGTGGAATCTATTAACTCGCCCTTTACAAAGCAATCCCATGAGACCCCATTAAAAATTTGTAAACAAGATTCTGAAGTATTATAGATTATATGCCCTGCTTTCCAAGCAGGTTGTAGATCTCGCTGAGTTGTTGTCATGCGTGATGGGAGAAAACCTTTTGAAGTACTTTCTATCTCAATCAGAGAGGCTTCATCAATTTCTAGAGGATTATCTCCCACCTTGACTTGTGGGTAGACCACTGTCAAACATAATGTACACGCCATTATTGATAAGACAATTCTCAACATTCTCAAGCACGATACCCCTTTTATAAAAAGTCCTTATTGAACTTCAATAGAGGTGATTTTAACTGCTTGTAAAAATATATATATAATTCTTAATTTATAATTTTTAATAATATAAGATACGGCGAAGTAAGGATTAAAATCAAAAAAGGGAAAACCAATATGATTTTCCCTTTTTTATTCCCATAAAAGGTCAAAAATTACTCAGTTATTTTATCACTATTAATGATGTCCAATTTGAGCACATTCCTTATTTCTTTTATCTCTTGCAATAAATTGCTTGTAGTAGAGGATAAGATATTCAATTCCTCTTTCTGACTATTTATCAATTTTTCTTGTGCACTAATTAGTTCATTTTGATCTTTTATGGCCTCAGTTAATAATGCTGTCAATTTAGCATAGTCAACTGCTTTAAAACCCTCATTATCAGTTCTTACTACTTCTGGCATGACTTCTTCGATCTCTTGGGCAATAAAACCTAATTGTGATGTTTCTGGAAAATTTCGATCTGAAAATTCTTCTGTACGAAAATCATAAGTTACCCCTCTTAATTGTAATATTCTTTCTAATGCATTTTCAACTTCAGCGATATTCTTTTTAAACCTTCTATCTGAACTTGAATGAACTTGTACTGCTAATATATCTCCAGCTACATCTAATTTTATTTCTCTTCCTGACATAACTGCAGCCGTTACTGTGTTACGACCTATAGCCATTCTTCCATCGCTTGTTAAATAAATATTTTGAGTAGGATCAGCAGAATCTCCTTCAAAGGTCAAACCAAATCCATTCATATCCATTGTCCTTTCACTTGAGAGGATACCATCATAGTTATATATCGTACTATCAATCTCCGCTTCTAACGCATCTATTGCTTCTTGAACAGTGGTTTCTGTTGTTCCATTTTCATCAAGATCAACCGGACCATCGAGAGCCGCATCACCACCAATTGTAGTCACATCAACGTCTAAAACATTGCCTGCGGCATCAACACCCAACAAGTAGGCTTCCGTCCCAGTTTTACTACCTTGTCCGTAATCATCCATCTGCACATTACCATCAATAGACACATTGTCTGTACCATTGATACTCACCGTATCCGACGCAGTTAGATTTATATTAGTTGTAGCGTTAACATCAGTACTTGTCCCAGAAGATATAGCAACCATATCAGAAGTACTCTGTATAGAATTCACTCCATTGGATCTGATGAGTGACGTAGTCTGTCCATCTATAGTTATAGTTGAAGAAGCACTTACTCCAAAACCTGATGTTTCGACAGTAGTATTCCCAGTGGTTGAGATATTTGCATTACTTGCAGTAATTATTGTAGAATCTGTAGAGGATAATTCAATATTCTGATTAGAAATAATATTTACATCGTCACCTGTACTTTCTATGGTGTTAATGCCCGTTGTGGTAATATTAGATGTGGTATAATCAGCAGTCAATGTTGTACCATCCATATCCACCGCTGTTGCATCAATATCAAAGGTAGCTGTATTAGCTATATTATAAGTTCCTAAATTATCGAAAGTTAAATTTAAACTGTTACCATCCAAGTTTCTATTACTCGTTAATACCCCGTCATAATTATAAATTGTACTATCAATCTCTGCTTCTAACGCATCTATTGCTTCTTGAACAGTGGTTTCTGTTGTTCCGTTTTCATCTAAATCTACAGGACCATCTAAGGCTGCATCTCCACCAATTGTGGTCACATCAACATCTAAGACATTTCCTGCGGCATCAACACCTAATAAGTAGGCTTCCGTCCCTGTTTTACTGCCTTGTCCGTAATCATCCATCTGCACATTACCATCAATAGACACATTGTCTGTACCATTGATACTCACCGTATCTGACGCCGTTAAATTTATGTTTGTTACTCCTTCTATGTCTACGAGATTTGCATCGACATCTACTGTTCCGCTAGATGCATTTATATCCACATTTGAATCGTCCGATGTAACTACTATATCTCCAGTTGTACTATTTAAATTAATGATTGGAGTATTCGTAACATTAAATTGACTTAGTGAATCAAAGGTCAAATTCGTAATGCCTCCTCCTGAAGCTGTTCTTGTTGGATCATCAAATGTATTATCTGACAGGTAGAAATTAAATCTTCGAAGTTCCGCTGCAGTATCAGCAAGCTCATTTCTTATGACTAATAATGAATCACCTAGCTCAATATCTGTAGCGAAAGTAAATCCCAAGTCAATAAATTGGGTATTTGTTGCACCAATTCCAGATAAATTTTCAGTAATTTCCAATCTTGTCCCAATGGCTTCAGGTCCTCCTGTACCATCTACTAATTGCATATTGCTAATCCACTCATTACCTGTAATTGTATCGCCGTCTGATGCTTCAGAAGAAGCAACTAATGTTCTGAGGACATTCAAAGAATCTGTTAACTGTGTATCTGTAGAAAAAACTGAGTCTAACTGTACTGAACCAAACAGAATATCTCCATTGTTAAACGATAATTCACCAATGTTAGTAGTTCTATTTAAATCCAGAGATAACGGGAACTCAAGTACTTCTCCATTGCTATTAGTACCTAAAAAATAATCTTGATTCCCATTTAATGCTCCTGGAGCAAATAAACTTGGAGACTCTCCATAACCAAATAATTTAAGCATTAAAGGGTCATTAAGGTTATCGGCACGACCTATTGTCATACCAGAAGTATCTTTTACCAAGAAGTACTCATTGGCATTTTCTATTTCTAAAAGTCGATTATCTGAAATCTGTAAGGGATTATCGCCTATTTTCACTTGAGCTCTTAATGCAGAACATAAAAATAGAGTCAAACCGGCTAAAACAACCAGTCGTGTAGTTTTCATCAGTGATCAATTAAATTAATGAACAATATTTGGTCTTTATGACCTTAGGTTCTATTCATCAATTTTTGGCGGCTATTAATCTCACCTGAGATTGAGACTTAATCGTAATTTCTTTTGCAAGTATAATAAGTATTATCATATTAAAAAAATATTTAATATGTTTTTTATTTTATATAACTAAAAAGCCCCTCTCTTTACAGAGAAGGGCTTAGAATATAATCGGTTGTTTCTTTGGCTATGTTAATCCGTCACTTTTGAATCATTATTCATTAGTTGCTCAAGCATTGCCTTAATAGAGCTCAACTCTGTTTTCATTTCAGAATTTACCTCTTTTGATTGCAAAAGTTCTTCCTGCAATTTCAAAATTGTTGCTTGTTGTTCTTTCATTGCTTCTGTGAGCAATGCCGTTACTTTCGAATAATCCACTGCTTTAAATCCATCCATATCAGTTGTAACTACTTCAGGTAATACTTCTTCAATATTCTGCGCTATAAAACCAACTTGTTTGGCACTAGTGAAGTTTCTGTTCTTAAATTCATTTGTTCTAAAGTCATACTCTACACCTTCTATATTCATTACTTTATCAAGAGCGTTTTGAATAGGTTGAATATTTTTCTTAAATCTTTGATCAGAACTTGAATGAACTTGTACCGCATAAATGTCTCCATACACGTCCAGTTTTACATTGGTACTACTTCCTTGTCTTACTGTAGGACCTCCTATAGATATACTTCCATCATCATGGATGATTGTCGTATCTCCAACAGCAGCTCCCCCCACAAAATGTAGATCTCTCCCCGACATTGTCATATATCTTTGAGCTGTCAATGTCCCATCATGAGTATATATAGTACTATCAGCCTCACTATTCGCTATATCATTAGCTTCAATTTCTATCACATTTCCAGAAGCATCAACTCCTAATATAGTCGTAAACGTACCAACA
>JAHDIN010000017.1 GCA_020630775.1 Saprospiraceae bacterium
AACCGTGAAACCGTGAAACCGTGAAACCGTGAAACCGTGAAACCGTGAAACCGTGCATAAAAAAAGCCCGATCCAAAAGAACCGGGCCATATATTTTAGTTATTGGAATAAATTAATATTCCCAAAGATCATGTTCGAAGTTGAAGAGTTCAGCTTTGATTTTATCTGATTCCATTAATCTGTCAATGCCTGCTCTTTCGTAACCATAGAATTTATCTTGTAATCTCAAATCTAGAGTATTAGAACTCTTCATGATATAACTTGCGAAATATCTCATTTCAAAAAGATCATACCATGTCATTGGAGAGATATCATTACCGTCATTTTCAACACGGAATTTACCAAGATGTTCTCTAGCTTCTGGGTAATAAATCCAGAATAGAGGTCGAGAATACTTCAATTCTCCAGTATCTGCATCTATCTCATCTAGGATAGGGGAGATACCTAAAATTCGACATTTCATTACAGAAGCTTCTTTGTCGAAGTACCATACTTCTTTCATTCTGTATTGCTTGATGTCTTCCCAGTTAATTTCGTTTCTAACTACCTCGACTTTTTCTTCGTAAGTATCGTAATCGAAAATTGTGGTTGTATCAATTCTATTTAATTCTTTGTCTATTTCCTCAATAGTTAGAGGCTCTCTGAAGAATTCATCTTGGAATACAGCAACGTCACCATTTTCTGCCATTTCTCTAAGTATAGAGAAGAAAGGCTTTAAAGGACTTCTGAATGTTGTATTCATTTTTTCTCTTACATCGATGACTCTCCATAATTTTCTTTCCCATACGACATCCGATTCTCTCGGCTGGTCATATTCAAGAATGGGACTTTCATCGATCAGAGTTCTTTTCACGACACCATCAACGTAGTAGTCTTCAAGTGGCGTTCCTTCTTCTGTCTGATACAATTGATCCGGTTGTTGAGCACTTAGTACAGTTGCAAAACATAATCCGAGTAAGACAAATGATAATTTTTTAAACATGATCTTTATATAACTGATTATTTAATATTAAAAACCATACCACCAAGATCTCTCGCACCTGCTTGACTATCACCAGGGCATTTGCATCTGATGTTTTCAAAGAAGTACTTATCTGATGGTTTAGCTTTTTGAATCAAGTCTCTTGACTTTTGAGAAAATTTACCTCCCTTATTGTCAGATACTTGAGGGTCTTGTCTTTTTGGTACTCTTACTAGTCTAAACCCAACAATGTCACATTTTGCATCGAAATCAAAATTTTCTAATACTGGGAATACACCTGGTTGTAGTTTGAACTCACCTGAACCCATTCCTCCACCTCTACTTTTTGATAATTTTGGAACTGGATCTGGAATTCTTTTTACTCTAAATGGCTTCTTATCTGAAAGACCAGGAGCAGATACTGTAACGTAAGCAAATTCACCTTTTTTAGTTGGTGTATTTACTCTTACATTATAGCCTCCTTTTCCATCTTTTTTGATAGATCCACCACCACCTTGCATGTTGATTTTAATCTGATCTGATGGTACACCAGCAGCAGAAACTTCAACAGGGTTGTCAACACCAATGTAGAATACATTCATCTTTGATGCAGATACAGCCACAGATCTTTCACCAACTTCATAAGAAAATTCTTTCTTATAAGTCTTAGTTTCTCCAGATACAGGGTCAGTTATACTTGCAGTAGCAGTGTATTTTTTAGGACCATTAGTTGAAGCAGTTGTTTCATAAACAGCATTACCTTCTGAATTCAAAGGCAAGTTTTTACCGTTTACACTAATTCTAATACCTGTATTTGAATCACCACCTGCAGAAGCAGATAAGAATAAATCTGTTTTATATTTTTCACCTTTAATGATGTAAGATTTTTCTGGGGCAGAAACTACTTGGTATTTATCTAATACAATAGTAGCACCACCAGAACCTACTTTTCCAGCTAAGTAGTTTAATCCAGCAGATTCAGTAGCTTTTACATCATTGATGAACTTTGTGAAAATTGGCAATACTGCTTGAAGCGGCATATGATCAAAATTCATATGAGCCCAGCTTTCTTTACCTTTTTTCTTCCAAGTTTCATCATCAATTTGAACGGCAATTTCATTTTGGAAAGCTGCACGATCAGCTTCATCAACAAACTGTAGCATATCCGTTTTGAATTGCAATAGTTTACTTTTGATTTCAGGACCCAAGCCTGCTTTACCTGAAGGGTCTTGTACCAACATTCTTGTTGTTACACCGTAATCTTTTTCTTTCTTTAATTTTTTTAAGCCAGTTTGCGGATCTTCGATATATCCACCCGTACCATTATCATCGATCATTTTATCTACAATGTCCTGTAGATAATCAGTCATTTCTTTTGACTTTGATCTGATAGGGTCGATTCTTTCAGCATAAGTGGCTAGTGATGCCTTTGTTTTTGCACCATCTTTTATACCCTCAACCATACCGTCATTAGATGCATCAAGCGCGTTGTTAGATTTTATTAATCCTTTATCAACCATTTTAAATGCGTTGAAAACTTCCGCAGATACATTAAGAGCCAGTAGGGCTGTTAATACCAAATACATGATGTTAATCATGAGTTGGCGGGGTTCCTTAGGAATAGACATGTATTATTTTTTTTGTTGTTAGTAAATAGATTAAATAATAATGTCTTAGTCTATTGGCTTTTTGAAAGCTCCTAAAACGTTTCCATAAACAGAATTTAACGAAGTTAAATTCTTGTTTAACGAAGCGATTTGCTCTTTATAGATTTTAGTGTCTTCTACAGTTTCACTTAAGGAAGACATAGCATCATTCATTCTTGTGTAGAAGTTGCTCATAGACTCCATTTGACCTTTAGTCTCAGAAAAATCAACTTCTTGTAAAGCTTTAAGCGAACCTAAGCTTTTTGACATGTCTTGTAACTCATTTAGCATACCGCCTAATCTACCTTCTACGGCGTCTGCATCCAATGGTCTCAAAGAACCAGCTTGAGGACCTGCAGTTAGAGGCTGTACGTTTGCATTATAGTCATCTAAACCAGGATATAATTTTTCCCAGTAGTAATCTTTTTCTGGAGGAAGAATACCTAATAAACAAAATAGGAATGCTTCTGTCAATAGACCTGCAGTAATCAAAATATTACCTAGCGGGTGACTTAAGATTTTTGCCAAAGCACCGATCATAACGACAGCTGCTCCAACACCGATTACAAAGTTTTTGAAGTACTTAAAACCTTTAGATTTAATAAAACTCATTAGTTAGATTTTATTAGTTAGAAAATTAACTGATTATAAATAGATTAAATATTGATTCATGTTGATACACGGATAGTAGCAGACTAGAAGTCATTAGCCGATCTTCCTAGGAATGTCAATGCACATCTAAAGCCAATGTATGACTTAGTTGTATCTTGATATTCGAAATTTCTTGTACCCGTTTGGCAGTAGTAAGAGATGTCTTTCCAAGACCCGCCTCTGATTACTTTTCTCTTATAAGCTTCAGGATCATCATCTTTAGCATCATATCTGATATCTGGATTTTGATCATGTACATGTTGATAAGCAGCAGGGTGGTAAGCAGTTTCTGTCCACTCAGCTACATTTCCAGCCATGTTGTATAAACCGTAATCATTAGGGAAATATGCATCAGCCTTTACCGTGTAGTAACCACCATCCTCTGGATAGTTTCCTCTACCTGGTTTAAAGTTGGCTAATAAACATCCTTTTGCATTTCTTATATAGTAACCACCCCAAGGATATGGAGCAATTTCTCTTCCACCTCTTGCAGCCCATTCCCACTCATTTTCAGTTGGTAATCTGAAGTCTTCTGTATTAGGCTCATTTTCACCTCTGTAAGAATTCCACATTTTAGTTCTCCAATGAGAAAAAGCCTTAGCTTGCTTCCAACTCACCCCAACAACTGGATAATCGTCGAAGGCTGGATGCCAAAAGTAATTTCTGGTCATTGGTTCATTATATGAATAAGCAAAATCTCTTATCCAAACCAATGTATCTGGGTGAATGTTAATATTTACTTCATTTAATAAATTAGATCTGATTGCTTCTGGATTGTGAGCGGCTTTTTGCCAATCAACCCATTTATAGGTGTATTCCATCAAACGAGTGTCCATTTTTCTCTCCGTGTCATACAACTTCATGTCTCCTTCATAGTACATCTCATCTAACTCTTCCATTGTGTAATCTAACTCCAATTCCCAATCTAGTCGCTCATTACCATAGTCATCTTCATAGTAATCACCCATGATATCATGTGCAATTGAATCTCGCACCCAATTCACGAACTCTCTGTATTCATTATTGGTGATCTCAGTGTCATCCATAAAGAAACCAACGATGGAAATCGCTTTAGGTCTTTGGACGTGAGTATTGAAGATATCTTGATCACTTTGACCAATCGTTAGTGTTCCAGATGGAACATATACCATTCCATAAGGATTGATTCCGTTCCATGAAGGTCTGTCCTGAACACCGATAAGTTGGCCCTTATCATCTTTTCCGCAAGAACTAAGAAATAGGAGTCCAATGCAGAAACAAAACAATGCTATTCTTTTCATGTTTATTAACTGATTTTGCTAGTCTAAATATGCGCCTGTTCGTAGCTGTGTAAAAATAATGTTTACTAGCTATTTACAAAACCTGAATACCAATAAAATATTGCTTGTTAAAGGAAAAACTGGCTTTTGCCGACCTTTACAACGACAATAATCAAAAGAGTATTTTGCAAAAAGGCAGATTTCTACAATAAATTCAAAAATTTCTTGGATTGTGTATGATCTCAGGTGGTAAACCGATTCCTATTAACTTATTTAGATTATAGTTAATATGTAATTCATGAGATCCTTGAGATGCTAGTCTTAAGTCATTTAAACCGACATCATAACTGTACCAGAGGGTATAATTAGCATTTAATTTTATGCCTCCTAACACAACCAAAGATTCTAAAGATTTATCATTAAAACCTCGTAGGCTTAAACCTCCAAAAACATTGCCACTTTTTACAAGTCCTGAAATATCAGTTTGCCATTGCTCTAGATTAGTCCTAACCAACATAGAAGGGACAAAATAAAGCTCATTAAACGCTATTTGATAGCTGGTATATAAGCTCAATTGTCGCTTATTTTCTATTTGAGCTTCTGAGATGTTAAAAGTTTGGGGCGCCCAATTTGAAACTGCTAATCCCGCTTGTAAATCCTTTGCTTTCATATAAAAACCGGCCGTCCAATAAGGCTGAAAAGTAGAATTCAAATTTTCCGATAATACAGGATCATTGTGATTAAATTCATTCTGATTGTAAACGCCTTCCGGTGTAATGATTAATCTACCATCTGCCGTAACTTGTTGAAAACCAAGTCTTAAGCCTGCTGATAGTGTGGCGCCCGGTACAACAAAAACCCTATTGAAAGAGGCGCTTAATAAAGTATAATTTAATACACCAGTTCTATCTGTTTGAAATTGTATCCCAGCTGCGCCATCTAATAAATAAATGGGTAAATGCGCATTGCCATAAAAGGTCGCAGGATTTCTATTGAGTCCAGTCCATTGAGTTCTATAATTGAAATTGACACTCAGCGATCTATCGAAGCCTGCGTAAGCAGGATTCAATTGGTACCTGTCAATCATGTACAGTGAATGCAGTGAACTCTGCTGTGATTTGATCGATGCACTCGTTAACAAACAAATACAAATTATTAGAAACTTTAATATGTTATTTTTTCGACTCAATTTTCTTCTAGATCTTAAAATATGACAATAAATAAGCAATGGCAATTTTTATTAGAAGCTTATCTCCATGCCGTCATTCAAAGCGTAGACATTTGGCGGAAGCATTTGAATCCATTCTTTAGTTGGACCCATATTATGACTAACATGGGTGATGTAAGCTTGTTCAGGATTAATTTGCTTTATCATATCCAATGCTTCTGATAAAGTAAAATGAGAGAAGTGACTTTCTTTTCTTAAAGCATTGATTATTAGAACTTTACAATTCTTTATTTTCTCTAGTTCTTCCTCCTCAATGGTTTTTCCGTCTGTAATATAAACCAAGTCATTTATCTTATAGGCCAATATGGGTAAAGATCCGTGAAGAATTCTAATGGGTTGGATTAGCGTCTTATTGACAAAAAATGGCGTGGTATCAATTTCTATTAAATCAATTCTAGGTTTGCCTGGATAGTCTCCTTTGAAAACGTAGTCAAATCTTTTTATTAATTCACCAATGACTCTTTTTTCGGCATATAATGGGATACTTTTCCTCTGAGTGAAATTGATCGCCCTAATATCATCTAATCCAATTATATGATCATTATGCTCATGAGTAATTAAAACGTGATCAACGGAGGTCAAATTATTTTGGAGAAATTGTGTTCTGAAATCGGGTCCGATATCTATAACTAATTGAGTATCATCCACCTCTACGTAAATAGAAGTCCTAAATCTCTTATCACGAGAATCCTCAGATACACACGTCAGACATTGGCAACCTATAACAGGTACACCTTGTGAAGTGCCAGTACCTAGTGCGATTATTCTCAAAGTCCAAACTCCATTTATAATAAATGTAGTGAACTAGAATGGCTTAGGCGACGAGATTTCTGGATAAATAGTCTTTTTCTACGACTCTGAGGAATTGTCTACTTCTTTCAGAAAGTAAATTTTCTTGAAGGTTAACCTGCGAAAGAATGTCTAAAAAGCTTTCTATTTTGCCTTTTTCGTCAAAAAATCGATTGATTACTATGATTTTTCTATCATGCAGGACACAATAACCCGATTTAAATTGTCCTCTCTCGTATCTCACAGCATATTCAGACTCTGTAAAAAGATTCTGTAAATGCATTCGGGTAGCTTTGTTGTATTTTAGTTTCATATATTTCCAAAATCCAAATATAAAAGAATTACATATATATGAATACTTTTAATATGAATTTGAAAGTATTTTGCTTACTATTTTTCAGTGTAACAGCTTTACATGGTCAGCAAAAATTCAAAGCAAGTGTTGTTATGGGGGTCACTGCGTCTCAGCTAGGAGGTGATAGTTTATCAGGTTATGATAAATTGGGTTTATCGACAGGCTTGAAACTGACTTATGATCTTAATAATCTATTTGATCTCAATTTGGACATGTTGTATACACAAAGAGGAAGTAGATCAACACTTGGCTTTTCAAACAGTGGGACAAGTGCTACGGCTTTGGATTATCTAGAATTACCCTTCTATGTAGGAATTAATGATTGGTATATTGAAAAAGAAGATTATCATAAAGTAGGTGCCTTTTTAGGTTTGAGTTATGCTTATTTATTTTCTGTGCGGACTTCCAATAATATTTTGCAAGGGCAAGAAGGTGCTTTTAATAAGCATGATTTTGGACCTCGATTGGGATTATATTATTCTTTTTTCAAGAATCTTACTTTTAGAGTATATTACACCGATTCCTTTTTAAATGTATTGGATAGTGATCAGTTGTTTCAGACCAATGCTTTGGATAGTTTTAATTGGACTTTTAGAATAGAGTATAATTTATGATAAAGAATTTATTATTGTTTTGTGGCTTTATAGTTTTTACTTTCCTTTTTTCTTGCAAAGGTGATAAAGCGACTACAGCACCTGCGACCACTACAACTACGACAGCTCCAGCATCTCCAAGCTTTAGAGCATTGCCTAATGAGATGATGATGAACATGTGGAATGAATGCGATTTAATCGATTATATCTTCCATAATCTCCCTTTCAGTATGAATCAAACTGAGCAAGCAAGTATAAGAACTAATTTGACTTATGTCAGCTCAACTGCACAAACGACTATACCCTCAAATTGTAAAGCCATGGGTAGACAGTTTTATGGTGTGCAAGGAGAAATAGTAATGGAAGCTGATATATATTACTCACCAGGGTGCATGTTTTATGTCTTTTTTATAAATGGCAAAGCCACCTATGCTAATCAAATGTCTGATGCAGGAAAGCAATTCTTTCAGACAATGATCCAAAAAGGTCTTGAAGCAGGACAAAACAGGTAAGCGAATAGCCATACTAGATCTAGGTAGTAATACCTTTCACCTTTTGATAGTAGATGTATATTCAAGCCGAAATGAATGGGTCGAAGTTTATCGTGAAAGGCAGTTTGTTTATTTATCAAAAGATGGGTTAGGGCACTTTAAACAAGATACCATAGATCGTGCTTCAGCAGCACTCCAAAAGTTTAAAGCCGTTTCGATTGACAAAGGCGTTGTTTCTTCAACAGTAGTCGGCACATCTGCATTGCGTCATGCTGATAATGGATTTGAAATTATTAACGTCGCCAAATCATTAGATTATGAAGTGGAGGTTATATCTGGTAAGAGAGAAGCAGAATTGATTTTTGAGGGTGTCATGTTTTCTATTAAATATGATGATCCTTTAGTAATCATGGATATTGGCGGTGGTAGCGTTGAATTTATTTTAGTAAAGAATAAACAGTCTATTGAATCGATCTCTGTTAAATCTGGTATTTCTTATTTAAGAAAGACTTTCAGTTTATCAGATCCATTGAGTAAAATACAAATCGAAAAGGTCAAAGAATATCTAAAATTTGAGCTAGCTGATTTTTTGTCTATAGCGCATCAAATAAAGCCATCTTACCTTGTAGGTGCTTCGGGGCCTTTTGAAATTTTAGAATCAATCTTTAGGGATGGTTTTAAAGATCAAAAACCAGTTTTGAATTGGAATGAGGTACAGTTATTTGTCGATAAATTATTGTCGATGGATTTAAATGCCCGTAATATGTATCCAGGTATGCCTGCAAAAAGAGCCGATTTAAGTAAAGAATCCTTTTTGTTGATTCAAATTATAATGGAGCTCATTCCCAATTTAAAAAACATCCATATTTCCCCGCATTCTTTGAAAGAAGGGCTTATAAAGACCTATTTTTAGATTTGTCTAAAAATTATATTATATTAGTCTAAATATTGCACAATAATGTATATACCGAGGGATAGGACATATTGGATAGCACTGGTCGTTGTTTTGTTCCTGCTAATATTTGGTCTTTTTAAGGCTGGATTATCTATGGATATGAATGCCAACGAACTATGGGGCGCTTTTCAACAACCTTGGGTAAAAAGAGCATTATTAGTAGGGAGTATGGTAGGTGCTATGTGTGGTTTATTAGGATGCTTCATAGTGCTGCGCAACATGTCTTTAATTGGAGATGCTTTATCTCATGCTGTTTTGCCAGGAATATTCGTAGCATTTATATTTTTTGGGTACAGTTCTATTGGGTTTTTCTTTGGTGCTTCAGTAGCTGGTATCATAACGGCACTTGTTATATCATGGATTCAAACACATGTACCAACCAAGAATGATGCTGCCATAGGAATTATTTTTACTGCGATGTTTTCTATCGGGATTATTGGCATAACCAGTCTCGAATCTGTACATCTGGATTTAAACCATTTCTTGTTTGGCAATGTCATGGGTATTGGTACAGAAGATATTTATTTGACGGTGATCATCACACTCTTTACCTTTTTGAGTGTTATCATATTTTTTAGAGCATTATTGATTACCACTTTTCAGCCAACCATTGCTGAGACAATGGGTATTTCTACAAAGGCTATGCATTATTTTCTGATGTTGTTATTGTCCTTCGCAATTGTTATTTCATTGAGGGCTGTAGGTGTTATTTTGGTTGTAGCTATGCTCATAACGCCCGCAGCTACGGCACTTTTGCTAAGTGATAGGTTTAAACAAGTCTTGTTTATATCAGCATTAACGGGTGTATGTGCGGCAGTAGTTGGTATTTTCTTAGCCATTTTATTTGATACGCCTCCAGGGCCAACAATGACACTAGTCGCCACATTTTTTTACTTTCTGGCGGTTGTCTTTTCACCTACTAAAGGATTGCTTATAAAATATGTTGACAGCAAAAGAGAGAAAGGGAGAATTCTCAGAGAAGATATTTTGAGACAAGTAATAAAAAAGCCATTAAAGGAAGGCATGGCCATCGCGTCTATTTCTGAACGTTTGGATCAGAACCCAAAAAAGATTTCACGCTTGGCTAATTTTATGTCAAAGTCTAGTCTTTTATCTTTTGAAAATGGTAAGGTTATATTAAGTGAAGAGGGCATCCAGCGTGCAGAAAAATTGGTAAGAGCGCATAGATTATGGGAGACATACCAAGTGCAGCAGATGGGATTAAAAACAGATCAGATACATGATGAAGCAGATAAATTAGAGCATTTCTTAACTGAAGAACTTCTTGATGAGATCGATACAGCCTTAGGGTTTCCAACTACAGATCCTCATGATTCACCAATACCAGTAAAGAGGTAATTGTAGATATCGATTATAAATTCACTATTTCTACCTATCAGTTTTATCTAAAAAGTTGATATTTTTTTTTCTAGCATGAACTAGAATGCCTATTTTAATAGCTGTGAAAGTGAAACAACTCCATTTTACCTTCTGTCACAGACGACCGGATAGATCTTTCTTTTATAAAGGCAAGCAATTTCCGGTCTGTGCGAGATGTACAGGTATTCATGTGGGTTATCTTACATTTCCCTTTTTTCTTTTTGGGCTATTCTATTTGAATATTTGGTGGACCTTGGCTTTAATAGCACCAACGAATATCGACGGTTTGACACAAGCATTTTGTAATCGGGAAAGTAATAATCCATTAAGATTTATAACAGGTGTCATGGCTGGGGTAGGGACAATGTCCATAGTGTCACTTATTGGTAAAGGCATAGCGAAACAAATTTTATTATTGATAAACTAACTATTATGACAAACGACGGTAACTTTCCAAACCAACCAGAAGACAAATTGCATGTTGGGTTAACCATCTTATCTTTTTGTATTCCATTAGCAGGAGCGATTATATATTTCGTAAAAAAAGATAACGCACCAAATAGTGCTAAAACTGCGTGTTATGCCGCACTTATTGGATTTGCTGTAGGTATCGTGCTTAACATTGTATTAGGTGTCGCTGGTGTAGGGATGTCTGGTTTAGAATAATGCAAGAAGAATCATTATGGGGTTGAATAGTTATTTAAAGTAATTATTCAACCTAATTCAATTTTCCTGCTTAAAGCTCAAAACTATAAGCTACATTCTGTTGTATATAAGACTGAAAAACAGAATTAATGATTTCAAAATGGTTGCTTGTGGGGCTTTTATTCATATCAAATGGCCAGTCTTTAAAAATTGATTTTGGTAAAGATAAGTCTGGAAGTGACTGGTGGGTCATTAATGATGGTGTCATGGGTGGTTTGTCTGAAGGCAATGCCTTACTGACAGACTCTAGCGTTAAATTTGAAGGCTATGTTTCTTTGGCCAATAATGGTGGATTTGCATCAATGAAATCCGAATGGACTAATGTAGATTTAAGCGCCATGGATACCATAGAAATACGCTACAAAAGCTCGGGTATCCAACTGGCTATGACCCTAGAGAATCATTATAATTGGTGGCAACCTTATTGTAAGTTCAATCTACCTTCTACTTCTGATACTTTCTCGACTATTCAATTTTCTTTGAAAGACTTTGATGAATATAGAGTAGGCAGAAAAACCGGTGTAAAAATTTCCGACCAACAATTAAGTGAAATAGTCAGAATTGGATTTATAACAAATGAAAAAAGAGAAGGTACTTTTGATTTTGAAGTGGATTATTTCTCTATTCAATAGAATTTAATTTCAGGATTTATTGTCCTAATCTCAAATTCAAAAAACTTCAGCTGCACCGATACGCCTTTCATCTGCAGCTGCAGTTATATCTGAATCAATCAAGATAGAATGGACGCCTCCAAAGAACAACGATTGTTCTTCCCATTCATGGATATTATGGTGCACTTGATTTATCTCACAGCCTTTTTCAAAATGTAAAATGTCATTCATTATGTGGCACCTTGGTGCGTCGGTGGCTGTATGAAGAGACATTTTCTTAAATAAAACATTGTTAATGACTTGTCCAATCGCAAATGGAATTCTGCTTGCTCCTCCAGAGCCAGTCAAGTACTTTAATTTATTTGATTCTATATCTTTAATCATTGATGGCGTCATCATTGAATTCAATCTTGTAGAAGGGATCCACGAATGATTCCCATTAGGCAAAAGAAAAGTTTCTCCCAGCATATTGTTTAAATGCATCGCTGTTCCAGGAATAAAATAACCGCAACCTTCTCCCAACGAACACGTTAAGCTTATAGCATTGCCCCACTTATCTAATATGTTAAAGTGCGAAGTACCCTTAAACGCATTAGAGTTTATAACTGATTTTAAACCATTATTTGGATAGAAATTCTCTAGCGTTATTTGGGCTTGGTTTAAATCCTCTAATTTATTTTGAGATGATTTTATTGCGGTAGGGACGTCTTGGTTTTCATTAAGCAAATGACCAAAAAATAGTCCTAGACCTAAGCCGCCTTTACTTGGGGAATTACAGGTCTGTAAAGTATGCCGTCTGTCTAGTGGGATGGATACTGGATGGATAAAATTGACTTTATATTTTTCGAAATCTTCTCTAGTTAAAAAACCACCTAGTCGTTTGGCGTCTTCAGCAATCATTTTAGCAATCTCACCTTCATAAAACCCTCTGCGTCCTTCGTATGAAATAAACTCTAAGAAATCGGCCATCTCTGGCATTTTAATTTTATCGCCTTCTTTTTTTATAGCCCCATTTTTAAAGAAGATGTCTTCAACACTTAAATCCTGTTTAAAAATTTCAGCTAATAAGTGCAGGTCATAAGCTTGAAACGCATTGAGTATCACACCTTCTTTAGCATAATTACATGCCGGTTGTATTAAATCTTTAATGGGGATAGAGCCATACAGTTCGTGCAATTTAAATATAAAGGCAATGGCTCCCGGTACTGCAGCTGCAGCTAGTCCAACGTTAAAAATTTCGGTTTCATTACCAAAATTTACTTCGATAGGGTAATAATGTAAATCTTGATTTAAGTTTTTAGATATTGGTGTTTGACTAAAAAAGTCAAGCATTTCAAATCCTTTTCCATCTTGGTATATCATGGCAAAGCCATTGGCCCCAGCAGATGCCATGCAGGGCTCAGTAATAAACATTGAACAGAATGAGGCTATAGCCGCATCAAATGCATTACCTCCATTGACTAAAATCTCTTTTGCGGTAGCTAGTGTCAATTCATGACCACCGGAAAAAGCACCTTTCATTATATTGAATATACGATGATGTCACAAAAGAGCAGAATGGTCGTCTGAAAAGATGCAAAAATTCTAGTGATTAAAATTGTAGTTGGGATTGATAGAAAAGAATTCGAAAATTACTCTTGCTTATTATCACATGCACCCGCACATTTACCATATAGATTCAAAGAATGATGCGTGACATTAAATTTTAAGATATCACCCATCATGTCCTTAATGTTTTGAATTCTTGGATCACAGAATTCCATCACTTTGCCACAATCAATGCAAAGCAGATGATCATGCTGTTTGAATCCATAAGACTTTTCGTATTGCGTGAGGTTTTTACCGAATTGATGTTTAGTGACTAAATCGCAATTGACAAGAAGTTCAAGTGTATTATATACAGTGGCTCTTGATACCCGATAATTTTTATTTTTCATATGGATATAGAGCGCTTCAGCATCAAAATGGTCTGTTCTTCTATAAATCTCCTCTAATATGGCATATCTCTCAGGCGTCTTACGATACTGTTGTTTTTCGAGGTGATTTGTAAAAATACTTTTAACCTCTTCTATTATTTTTTCGATATGTGTTTCTGCTTTATGCATCTTTTATTACCCTAGTAACGTTACTAACCCCTTCAAGTTTACTCATATGTTGCATCACTTGATTGAGTTGGTCTTTGTTCAATACAAATATGCTGACTTTACCCATAAAATATCCTTCAGTCCCTTCCATTGAAAAGGATCTGATATTTATGCCTAAGGTATTAGATATTTCATTGGTGATTTTTTGTATGACACCAGGTCCTGAGTCTACACCTTCTATTGATAATTCTACAATAAAATTTGTTTCGTAATTACCAACCCATTCCGCTTTCAAAACTCTATAGCTAAAGTTTGCTAATAAGTGAGTTGCATTTTTACAATTGACTCTATGGACTTTTAATCCATTACCGGACGTTAAATATCCAAATATATCATCACCTTGCACAGGTAAACAACATTTAGCTAGGGAGAAGTCGTATTGGTCAATCGGTTCACCATCAACCATTATATTCGAGCGGCTTTTAGTCTTCTTAGGTTTTTTCTTTGGTTGGGTTATCGTATCCTGTGGTGCTTGATGTCCTACTTCTTTGACCTCTTCAACTTTCTCACTAACAATTTTGCCATTTTCAATTTCATAATTTTTGAAATCTGGCATTTTTATAGAGCCAGTTGCTAGAGCAAAATAAAGGTCTGGTCTATGTCCATAGCCTAAGTTTTTAACTAAGAAATCAACGCTTTCTTCAAAGTCAATCTTATTATTCTTCATTTTACGCATCAAAGCTTCTTTGCCTAACTCACCTCTTTGACGCTTTTCTTCTTTCATTGCTGATCGGATCTTAGAGCGTGCTTTACCTGTTACTGTTAACTTTAACCAGTGCTCTGATGGTTTTTGATTTTTGTTGGTGATTACGGTGACTTGATCTCCGTTTTTTAGTTTGTGCCCCATCGGGACTAACTTATTATTCACCTTAATGGCCGTAGCATGGTATCCCACATCTGAGTGGATTTCAAATGCAAAATCCAAAGCTGTTGCTCCTTCTGGTAGCATACGCATATCACCATTAGGTGTAAAAACGAATACCTCTTTTATAAATAGATTTGTCTTAAAATCATTGACGAATTCTAAGGCATCTGAATGTTGGGTGTCTAATAAGGCTCTGATGTTATCTAGCCATTTATCATAAACATTATTATTGTCTTTACCGCCTTTGTATTTCCAGTGTGCGGCAAAACCTCTCTCTGCAATATCGTCCATTCTTTCTGAACGAATTTGAACTTCAACATACTTGCCAGATGGTCCTATCACGGTGGTGTGTAAGGACTCATATCCATTACTTTTTGGAGTAGTTATCCAATCTTTTAATCTTTCGGGAATGGGGTTATAGACGTCGGTAATGATCGAATAAATCTGCCAACAGATACTTTTTTCTGTCTCTTTTGCGACGTCGACTATAATTCTTACCGCAAAGAGATCATAAATTTCTTCAAAAGGTACCTGCTTCTTTTCAATCTTACTTGCAATAGAAGAAATAGCTTTTGGCCTACCTAGTACTCTGTAGTCGACATTAAGTTCATTAAGTTTTTTCGTCAGTGGATTGATAAACTCTTTGATATAGGTAGCCCTGTCTGATTCCGAATCTTGAAGCTTCCTAACTAGTTCATTATAATTTTGAGGGTCATTGATTTTTAAGCATATGTCATTGAATTCTGTTCTAATGTTATAAAGACCAAGTCTGTGCGCAAGTGGGGCATAGATATAGGCTGTTTCAGCAGCAATCCTGATCTGCTTATTTCGAGGCATGGCATCAATGGTCCTTAGATTATGGATCCTATCGGCCATTTTGATTAAAACAACTCTGACATCATAAACCAGAGAACTTAAGACCTTTTTGAAGTTTTCAGCTTGCTTGTTTTCTACATTATAAGTACCATCCAATTTGGTTAATCCATCAACAATTAAGCTGATTTTTTCGCCAAACATCTCTTTGATCTCCTCTTGGGTGACTTCTGTGTCCTCAACTACATCATGAAGAAGTGCACAAATGACAGCTGTAGGACCCAATCCTATCTCTTGAAAACATATTCTAGCTACTTCAATTGGATGATAGACATAGGGTTCTCCCGATTTCCTTCGTTGAAACTTATGCGCTTTTATGATGAGATCGTACGCCTTTTGTAGGTTTTTGAGGTCTTCTGGCGTGCTTTTAGGCTTAACTTTAGCGTATAGAGATTTAAATTCTTTCTCTATGGATACGAGCTCTTCTTTTGATATGGCTTTCCCTTTGGGCATCTACTACACCTTAAGCACTAAAATTAAGGATATTAAGGACATTAGTAAAGCTTAAATAAGGCTTATTTTTAGTACCTGTATATAATAAAAAGTATATCTTTGCGGTCTTGTTTTTTTGCGGGTGTGATGAAATTGGTAGACATGCTAGACTTAGGATCTAGTGCTTCACGGCGTGGGGGTTCGAGTCCCTCCACCCGCACTTTTTAAAATCCAAACTAATCTCCATTTTGAAAGTAGATAAAAAGGAACTTGATTCTCTCAATGCAGAACTGACATTTACCATAGAAAAGGAGGATTATCTCGATGATTATCAAAGCCGACTTAAGTCTCTGCAAGCGAAATCTCATTTAAAAGGATTCAGAAAAGGTAAGACCCCAATAAGCATGATCAAAAAGATGTATGGGGCCCAAACACTTCAAGAATCAGTTACCAATTTAATTTCTGAAAAAATCAATGAATTAATCACTGGCGATGAATACAATATCATTGGTGAGCCATTGTATTTAGATGAAGAAAATCCACCAGAATTAGATCATACCAATCTAACTGAATACACCTATAGATTTGAAATTGGTTTAGAACCAGAATTTGAGGTAAAAGGATTAGAAGAGGGTGTTAGTTTCACAAAGTATGAAATAGAAATTAGTGATAAAATGATCGATGAAGAAGTTGAGAATATCACTAAGCGTATGGGTAAACAAGAGAGCACAGATGAGAATATTTCTGATGGTGATGTTATCTATTTAAAAGCTCAGGAGAAAGAAGGTGATAGTCTAAAAGAAGAAGGTATTGAGTCTACTTTCTCAGTACAGTTAGATAGCTTGACTGAAGAATATCAAAAAGCCCTTAAAGGTTCTAAAAAGGGGCATCAATTGGATATTGATGTCTACAATCTCGAAAAGGATTTACCTAAAGAATCTGTAGAGAAATATCTACTAAAGCTTTCTGATGAAGATGGTGCCGCTCATGAAAATATAGGACCTGTTTTTAGCTGTGAAATCACTGATGTAATCAGAAATCATCCAGCAAATTTCGATCAAGATTTTTTTGATAAATACTTCGGTAAGGATGAGGTAAAAACTGAAGAAGAGGCAAGAGGAAGAATCAAAGAATATTTGAATGAATATCATGTTCAAGAATCAAAGAATTTCTTGAGTCGCGAGGTAATGGAATCCCTAATGGATAAAAATGACGTGGCTTTGCCTGAGGCTTTCCTAAAAAAGTGGATCAATAAAGAGCAAGCCATGACAGAGGATCAACTTAGCTCATTTTATAAAGAAATGAAATGGAGTCTTATCAAAAAGAAGTTGGTCAACAAATTTGAAATTAAAGTGGAGGAGCCTGAATTAATGGAGTACTTTGTTAGAGCTGTCAGAAATTACTCACCTTATATCGATGAGGTAAGTTTGAAAAATACTGTCTTTTCACTCATGAAAAACAGAGAACAATTGAATAAAGCGCTAGATGTGGTGAGTACTGGCAAATTATTTGATAAAATACAAGAAGACCTTAAAACGGAAGCCCAATCTATAGCAAAAGACGATTTTTTGGCAAAAGTTAAGGAGATTAACGCCAAAATAGAGAGAACATAATCTTATAAGTACGGTTATATAAAAGAAAAATCTAGAGATGTCATTAACAAACGAGTTTAAGAAATACGCTACTAAACACCTGAATATCAATGCAGATTTAGTAGATCATCATGTAGATGCTGCTACTGCAGTACCTAATATCACGGGATTCACACCTCAGGTTATAGAAGAGAGACAAATGAATGTAGTAGGGATGGATGTATTCTCAAGATTAATGATGGATAGAATCATTTTCTTAGGAGTCCCTATCAATGATTACGTAGCGAATGTAGTGCAAGCACAATTATTGTTCTTAGAATCTACAGATCCTAAGAGAGATGTGCAAATGTTTATAAATAGTCCAGGAGGTTCTGTGATTGCAGGACTTGGAATCTATGATACAATGCAGTATGTAGCTCCAAATGTAGCAACCATTTGTACTGGTTTAGCAGCGTCTATGGGCTCGGTACTGTTAGCAGCTGGAACAAAAGGAAAGCGAACTTGCTTGAAGCACAGTAGAGTGATGATACACCAACCAAGTGGTGGTATGCAGGGCCAGTTTTCTGACATGGAGATCACTTATAACTTAATTAAGGATATGAGAAAAGAACTCTATGATATTTTAGCTGAGTGCTCAGGTCAAACTTTTGAAACTATTGAAAAAGATAGTGATAGAGATAATTGGATGACAGCAACAGAAGCTAAAGAATATGGTCTCGTAGATGAAGTTTTAATAAGAGAAAACGCAAGAAAAGATAAAGCTTAATCACCGTGGCTACGAATAAAAATAAAAACCAAAAGTGTTCTTTTTGCGGAAGAGATAAGAAGGACACTTTACTCTTAATCGCTGGCGTGGAAGGGCACATCTGTGAAGCTTGTGTAGAACAAGCTCACGAGATCGTGAAAGAGGAATTAGGTTCGAAAAGTAAATCAAAAAGTGATTTTCAATTTAGCCTTCCTACTGGATCTACACCAACGAGCATAAAAGAGTATTTGGACCGATATGTTATTGGCCAAGATGAAGCTAAAAAGTATTTATCTGTATCTGTTTACAACCATTACAAAAGATTGAATCAAAAAGTAATGGATGAGGTAGAGATAGAAAAATCTAATATTTTATTTGTAGGCGAAACAGGTACCGGTAAAACGCTTCTAGCAAAGACAATTGCTAAATACCTTAATGTTCCATTCGCTATTGTAGACGCCACTGTTTTTACTGAAGCGGGTTATGTCGGCGAAGATGTAGAAAGTATGTTGAGTCGCTTGTTACAAGCTTCAGATTATAATGTGGAAGCAGCACAAAAAGGTATAGTATATATTGATGAGATTGATAAAGTGGCGAGGAAAGTAGATAACCCATCTATCACAAGAGATGTTTCAGGAGAGGGTGTCCAACAAGCATTACTTAAAATGTTAGAAGGCACTGAGGTTAATGTACCACCGTATGGCGGTAGAAAGCATCCTGAGCAAAAGATGATTCAAGTTGATACTTCGAATATTTTATTTATCATGGGCGGTGCTTTTGATGGTATCAATAAATTAATTGCTAAAAGATTAAATACTCAAGTTATTGGATTTAAAAAGGATACTAAGTCCTTCCATAATGAAGATAACTTGCTCAAATATGTGTCTCACCAGGATTTAAAATCTTATGGATTGATTCCTGAGTTGATAGGCCGTATGCCAGTATTGACTTATTTAAATCCGCTCGATAAAGAAACCTTAATTAGAATTCTTACAGAACCGAAAAATGCCTTAGTTAAGCAATACAAGAAGCTTTTCGAGATTGAGGGTATCAACCTTGTTTTTGGAGAAGATGCTATCTCTTATATTGCAGATAAAGCTATGGAGTATAAATTAGGTGCAAGAGGATTAAGGTCAATTTTAGAAGCTGTATTAACGGACGCCATGTTCGAAATGCCTTCGCAAAAAGATGTAAAAGAATTTGTCGTTGATGAAAATTATGCGCACGACAAAATCAGCAACTCTAATATTTCTAAGTTAAAGGTAGCGTAGTAAGTCTAAGATTAAGTCTAAGTCTAAGATTAAGTCTAAGATTAAGTCTAAGATTAAGATTAAGATTAAGTTCGCGACATTCAGACGCAGGTTTCGACCTAGCTTCGGATTAAGCTTAAATTATTTATCTAATCCGTTTCTTTCAGGATTGCCAGATCTAGGTATATACCATTATACTTATACTTAAACTTAAGCTTAAACTTGTAATTAAACTTATACCTAATTCACCATCACCTCATCAAGGAAAAACCAGTTCTTAGCGCCGGGTGCGGCATGCCACTCAGGATTCTTTAATGTACCTTCAATTTTAAGTTTAATATAGCGGTTTACTTGAGGAGCTAATTCGATTAAAAATGATTTTTGTTCAGAAGGATGGGGTGCTTTAGCTAGAGGAATAGATAGGCGGTTTTGCTTTTTAAAATTAGTGCCATCAGAAGATGTAAATACGGTAATTGATTTCGGGAAAAATATATAACTACCGGTATCTTCTAATGCGCTTACGATGACATTATTAATCGGTTTTTGTTCGCCTAAATCCAAAGTAGTAATTAAGTCTTGAGCTTCATACCCCAACCATTGACCATCGCTAAATTTATTACTAGCTCTTTTTAAATTAATCAAAGATGTCGCACCTTGAGCTTTATATTTCGGATTGGGAGCTGCGCTCAATCGTATTTTATTTACTTTATGCCCAGCCTTAATAAAGACTTTCTCACTTATCAAGGATGTGAGCCAACCTTCTTTGAAAGTAATTGCCTTGATTTGAGATGTTTGGTCTATGATAAAAGGTTGTGTATAAAGTTGGGATGTCGAATCGGGGTCAGTATTATCTTGAGTAAAATAGATTTGAGTCCCTTTGAAGTTGGCGTCCATCGAAATAGTCATAGTATCATTAAATAGTTCAGACCTGCTGTTGATCAATGGAGATGCAAGTTGCGAACTACCGAATAAATCAGCATCGGATTGGTGACTAATCTTTACTCTTGGGTTATTTACTTTGTAAGTGTTTATACTTTTTTCTGTCACTTTACTACCAAACAGAAATACCTCACTTATTGATTCGGTACTGTTTAAATAATTAAATACTTTATCATCAATCTTGGTATCGTAAAGGTTTATTTTTTCTAAATATTTCAGCTTAGAAAGGTTTTTTAAGTTTTCGGATTTTACATTACTGCCTTGTAATTTCAAAATTTTAAGGTGTTTGAATTTATGTAGTTTCTGAAAAATATTTTTTGGAATACGGCTAAATGAAAGATCCAACTCAACTACGTTATCAGCTATTTTTAAAATTTTATCAAATTTCTTTTTTGTGATTTGGGTGTCACGAGCGAAGCTAATATTTATAAAAGGATCAGCTTGATTTAATCCTGTTACTTTATATCCTTCGGATAGTAATGAATTAATTTTACTTTCCTCAAGGGGTTTTATAGAGCTAAAATCAGCATCAATACTTGATGCTTTTTCGTATGCTTTAAGGATGGATTTTATAGAATCTGATTGTTCGAGTTTATTGATTTTTTGATTAAAATTGGCACCTTCTTTTATCCACCATTCTAGCAATTTAACTTCATTTGCCGTCATTTGGTTTTTACCTTTTGGAGGCATGTGTTTCTTGTGTGTTATTGGCAGGTGTATTCTTTTGATTATTGTGCTATTAATCAAATCTTTAGCGATGATGATAGGGCCATTGTCACCGCCTTTCATTAGACCTTCAACAGTTGACATAAGTAGACCTCCTTTGGTCTTATTCGGATTGTGGCAAGAAAAACACTTTTGTTTTAGAATAGGTTGAATAAGATCTTCATAAGTCAATTGATTTTGAATGTCTCTTACTAATAAACTGGATTTACTTTCTATGGGAGCAGTAAGGAAATCGGCGCCATGTGTTAAGCTACCACCGTAATGTCCAGTTATGATAAGCAATATAGTAGACAAAAAGAATAGAGGGAGATATAACTTAGATAACCAGTGTCGTTCACTTTGATGACTTAAGTAAACTAATAAAAAGGAAATGGTCATGCCTACTGCAAACCAAAAGTGTAATTGTATTAGACCTGCATCATATGCGCCTTCTTTGGGCATAATCCATCCTGTAAACAAAGCAATGACAGAACTGGCCAGACCTATGAGAAGTATGAATGCGATACTTTTATCAAGGTATGCCAACTTCTTAAATCTACTGGCCATAGCCATAGTTAATGCCAGTATGAAGATACCTATGGGTAAATGCACAACTAATGGATGGAATCTTCCTATTATCTCACCCATTACTCAATAAGAATTTCATCAATAAATAACCAAGGTTGATTTCCAACGCCAGGATGCCAATTTGGAATAGTATTTAAACTTTGAAAATGTAAGCCTATTTTTTTTGTCTTGCTATCGTTAATTGACAATTTAATAATCCTATTAGTCGCCTTTTGCATTGCAGCTGGTTTAGACAATGTCTTCTCTAATTTAAGTGTATTATCTAGATAAATCTGAATGTTTTCAGGTAGGAATATCCAAGAATTATGATCTTGTAAAAGTGATATGTAAATGGTTTCTATAGATTCTGCTTCTGCCAACTCAATATCAATCATTATACTTTTGGAATCGAATCCTAGCCAAGCATTATTCTTCTTAAAATCAATATCTCCTTTTTTGAAATCTATTAGTGTTTTCGGTCCATTTCCTGGATAATTATCATGCGCGAGAGGTTGTAAATTGATTTTGGCACCTTTGATTTTATTTGATTGTTTGACTAATTGAATGGTTTCAATGTCACTATCGATTAATCCTTTTTTCTTCGCTTGAATTTTCAGTATTTGGCTTTGATAAATTGTTATAGGCTGCTTATATAAATGTGTTTTTCCAGAGTTGTCTTGATAAAATATTTCTACACCTTCTAAATTAAGGTCCATTCTAATTTGCAAGCTGTCTTTAAAAAATTGTGTATCAAAATTAACTTGTGGAGTTGCGATTTGAACCTCATTAGATTTGAGATAGTGGCTTTCTTCATCAATTGAGTTGAGATGAGAAGTACAAGCATGTAATAGTAATATGCCAAATAATAATATTCTCACACACGGATTAATTTAATAGGGTAGGACTGACCAGCATTCCATTGAGCGACGTACAAACTGCCTTCATCATCTACACACACATCATGTGGATGTTTGAAAATCTTTAGTGTTTGATACATTGGTTGTAGTCTACCATTTTTATAAGTCGGTGTATTGCCACCGGGTGCTGAAATCATTTTATTCTCCTTATCTAAAATAGAAATGAAACCTGAATTGGGTTCGCCTTGGCCCGACCATATTGTGGCTAAATAGATATGATTGCCTTTTATAACTGGTCTACAAATAAATGCACCAGGTAAATCAATAATTTCAAGAAGATGACCATCCAAAGAAAATCGTTTAAGTTTATTTTGCATGCGCGCAGTAATTAGTAGACTTTCTTTGCCATTCCTTTTGTCAATGCAAATGCCGTGTGCGTTATTAAACTGATTATCATTTTCACCTTTTCCTCCAAAGATATTTAACAAATCACCTTGTGCGTTGTAATGTACAATAAATTGACGACCATAGCCATCTGCTATATAGACATCACCATTGGATGCAACTGCCGTTTCTGTAGGCACAAAATCTTTAGCATCAACATAGAACTCTGAATCTAATGGACATTTAAATATTTGTATAATCTGACCTTCGATAGTGGTTTTGATTACTTCGTTACGTCGATTATCGGCGATATACAAAAAGTCTTTGCCGTTTTCAATGTTTAAAGTAAGTCCATGAGCACCTGGAAATTCCGTACCCCAGACTTCAATTAATTGACCTGAACGATCATATACAATGATGTTATTCTTGGTGTGGTTAGTCAGTAATAAAATTCGTCCTTTAGAATCTTGAACCATTTCGTGACAATCATTGACTGGAAATTTTTGATTATCCAATTTGCCCCAGTGCATATCAACTTTATATCTGAAATCATTGTGACCGATAATAATATCTTGATAAGTATTTAAATTAAATGGCATTGAATTGTTGAAACCAATGCCAGCTATCGCTACAGATGAAAGACTATTGAGGAACTGACGCCTTATCATGCTAGTAGATCTTGAACTACATGTCCATGTACGTCAGTTAATCGAAATCGTCGACCTTGATATTTATAGGTTAACTTCTCATGGTCAATCCCTAATAAGTGAAGTAGGGTGGCTTGGAAATCATGTACATGTACAGGGTCTTTGACAATATTATATCCAAATTCATCAGTTTGACCATATACCATTCCAGACTTTATACCACCTCCCGCCATCCAGATGGTGAAACACCTAGGGTGATGATCTCTTCCATAATTAGTATCCGTCAATAGACCTTGCGAATAGTTTGTTCGACCAAATTCTCCACCCCATATGACCAAGGTGTCATCAAGCATACCTCTTTGTTTTAAATCTAAAATCAAGGCTGCTGAGGCTTGGTCCACATCATTAGCTTGTTTTTTTATAGCTGAGGGTAAATTATCATGTTGGTCCCAACCCATATGATATAATTGAATGAAGCGAACATCTTTTTCGGCTAGTCTTCTTGCTAAGAGACAATTCGATGCGAATGTACCTGGAGTCATTGATTCAGGGCCATACATTTTATAAATATGATCAGGTTCGTTTTCTATATCCATAAGTCCTGGTACCGAGGTTTGCATGCGATACGCCATCTCATATTGTGCAATTCGGCTTTGGATCTCTGGATCACCAGATGCTTCATATTGAATCTGATTAAGTTCGGCAATCTTATCAAGAATTTGTCTGCGATTGTGATTAGGCATTCCATCCGGATTATTTAAAAATAATACAGGATCTTTCCCAGATCTAAATTGAACACCTTGGTGCAAGGAATGCAGAAAACCATTGCCCCATAGTCTAGAATATAGGGGTTGCCCATTCGGTCGTCCCGTTCCTCTAGAGAGCAAGACACAGAAAGCAGGTAAATTATCATTGACGCTACCTAGGCCATAACTTAACCAAGAACCAATAGAAGGTCGACCAGGTTGTTGTGATCCTGTTTGAAAGAATGTAATAGCTGGATCATGATTAATAGCCTCTGTCTACATGGATTTGACTATGCAAATATCATCTACAATTTTGCTAGTATATGGTAGAAGTTCGCTCATCCAAGCCCCGTTTTGACCATATTGATCAAAACTAAAAAGAGAGCTAGCTAAAGGGAAATTGTCCTGCCCAGATGTCATCCCTGTTAGCCGTTGTCCTTGCCGAATAGATTCTGGTAATTCTTGTCCTCTTAATTTGTGCAATAAAGGTTTATAGTCATATAATTCTAATTGCGAAGGACCGCCACTTTGAAATAAATAAATTATTCTTTTTGCTTTAGGTGCAAAATGCAACATTGAAAGTGCATTTTGATTATCAAAATTCACCTTGCTATCAATATTGTTAGAGCAGCTTGAAAGAAACGAAGTACCTAATAATCCAGAGAGGGCGGCTGTACCAATTCCAAGACTAGATTTTGATAGAAATGCACGTCTATTTAATAAATAAGATCTTTCTTCAACTGGATTACTCATTGAAGTGATTTAATAACAAGTGTTAAAAAGTTATGTAAGTGCTTGATTCAGAAGACGAAGCTCATTTTGAGATTCATAGCAGTAGCTATGGATGGAAAAATAGCTGAAGTATTGTGGATCAATGACTTGCATAGAAATTAACAATTTGTTTTTAAATGACTTCATTATCTTATTTAAGTTTTTCTAATCGTTTCGTCTAAATTTAGAATAGCATTGGCTACAAAAGTTTGAGCCGCTAGTTCAGCTTTAATAGTTTCACTGCTTAGGTTAAACTTTTTTAATTTTAAGATTTTTTCAGTCTCTATTTTATTCGAATCGAAGAATTGTTTCTGTTCTTTGTATAAATCTAAAAGTGCAGATAGTTCTTTTTCTTCTGCACTTCGAGATGTTGCCAAAGTAAACATTTGTTGGATAGCTTCTCTAGGATCGCTATTTTCATTAATAGCTTTAAAGGCTAGAGATTGGGCGATTTCTAGAAATTGGGGGTCATTAAGAAGCACCAGAGCTTGAAGAGGTGTACTCGTGTTCTCTCGTTTGACCATACAAAAATCCCGTGTAGGCGTATCAAATAACATCATGTTTGGAGGTGGTACTGTTCTTTTCCAGAAAGTATAGAGACTTCTACGATAATTATCAGCACCTTCATCCTGAATGTACTTTGCAGTACTCCCGCCACCACCGCCTGTAACTTCACTCCAAAGACCATCAGGTTGGTAAGGTTTCACGCTTGGTCCGCCTATTTCATCAATGAGTAATCCACTAATAGATAAAGCATGATCTCTTATCATTTCTGCTGATAATCTATTTCTGGTTGATCTTGCGAGTAAGACATTTTCTGGATCTATTTCTTCATGAATAGATTCTATTTTATGATCCTGTATATAAGTGGATGAACTCACCATATATTTTATTAAATTTCTTAGATCCCATTCTTCATCCTGCAGTTTAAGTGCAAGATGATCTAAGAGTTCAGGATGACTCGGAAGTGCTCCTTGATTGCCAAAATCAAAAGATGTTGCGACAATGCCCCTTCCAAAAAATTGTTGCCATAATCTATTGACTGTAACTCTAGCAGTTAATGGGTTGTCCTTTCGGAATAACCAATCTGCTAATTCTAATCTTGTTTGATTTTTATCAGTATCCTCGTCATACTCCGTTCCAAATGCAGGTGATTTGGAGAAGACTTTAGATGTTGGTTGATCATATAATCCACGATTTAAAATATGTGCTTGCCTAGGCTGCTTGAGCTCTTTCATAACCATTAATGGAATACTGTCCATTGTGTCTCGGTTATTTATAAATGGCAACTCACTTTTAATATCTTGATTGGTTATGATTATGTATGGGTCTGGAATTGCACCATATTCTTCAATCAAACCTACTTCATCAATGCTATTAAAATAGCTAAAGAGTTGAAAGTATTCTTTTTGACTGATTGGATCATATTTATGATCATGACATTTAGCACATTCAAATGTTAGTCCTAGGAAAGCTGTTGCGAATGTATTAGTTCTGTCACTAACATATTCTACTCTGTATTCTTCTGGTATCACGCCACCTTCTTGTGTGATTTTATGATTCCTGTTGAAAGCGGTTGCTATTATTTGTTCTTTGGTAGGGTTGGGCAAGAGGTCCCCTGCTAATTGCCAAGTAACAAATTCATCATAAGGCATATTTTTTTTGAACGCATGTATTACCCAATCTCTCCAAGGCCACATGATGCGCTCTAAATCGTCTTGATACCCATGCGTATCAGCATAGCGAGATAAATCTAACCATTCATTAGTCATACGTTCAGCAAATGCATAGCTATCTAAGTATTTATCAATGTAAGCCAGATAATTGCTATAAGAATTATCTGCTTTAAATGCTTTTATATCTTCAAGACTTGGGGGCAATCCTCTCAAATCGAAACTTAACTTGCGTAATAGTTTTTCACTTGTTAATGGATTGGAAGGAGACAGTCCTTGCTGGTGTAGCTTATGCAGTATAAACCTATCAATATCATTCGAAGCCCATTCTTCATTTTGAACCTCAGGAATTTTAGAATTTTTTGGTGGTATAAATGCCCAATGTTCTTTCCATTCTGCTCCTTGTTCAACCCATCTTTTCAAAATTTCCTTTTCAAACTCATCTAAATTTAAGTTGGATTCAGGAGGAGGCATTACATCATTAGGATCTTCTGAGTATATCCTATTTATTATTTCACTTTGAGAGATATCACCGGGCTTAATCGCGAATCGATCTTTATGTTGCCCTAAGGCAGCAAAGGCCTTTTCTTTAGTGTGAAGCTGTAAGTCACCTTCGATCTTTGCTTCATCAGGTCCATGACATTTAAAGCATCTATCGGATAATATAGGCTTTACATGAAATGTAAAATCTACTTTCTCAGGAATGAAATTTCTAGATGAAGAAAGGTTAGGTTCTGATGTGATATCTTGACGACAACTTTCTGAAATAAATGCCAATAGAAAGATGCCTAAGATGAGTGGTATAGGAACCCAGAATTTTTTCTTTAATAGTAATGACATAGCTCTCTACTAATATAGAGAAATATGTTTTTAAATTATGTCAGAAGCATGCTGATATCGGTATCCAATTAACTATCTTGGAAAATAGATATTAGTATAGATAAGCCAAAGCTTATTTTGATTAAGCATATAGAGTAAACCTCTGCATATAGTTGTGCACTTCGGTTTTGATTTGACCTAACTTAGTTTCATTTTGCGCATTGGAAATTACCTCATCTATCCACTCAACAACCTGAATACAGTCATTCTCTTTAAGTCCTCTGGTTGTAATTGCAGCAGTACCAATTCTAATTCCAGAAGTTACGAATGGGCTTTGAGTATCAAAAGGAACCATATTTTTATTCACAGTGATTTCAGATTTGATTAGTGCATTTTCAGCATCTTTTCCTGTGATATTTTTATTTCTTAAATCAATAAGCATTAAGTGATTATCTGTACCACCAGATATTATATCGTAACCTTTATCAACAAATGCTTGAGCCATAGCTTGTGCATTTTTAATAATCTGTTCTCCATATGACTTGAAATCATCACTTAGAGCTTCTTGAAATGCAACAGCTTTTGCAGCAATAACATGTTCTAGTGGCCCACCTTGCATTCCCGGGAAAACACCACTATTTAAAATTGAAGACATTTTTATTGTCGTCCCTTTTTTTGTGGTTCTTCCCCAAGGGTTGTCGAAGTTTTTACCCATCATTATAATACCACCACGGGGTCCTCTCAAAGTCTTATGCGTTGTGCTAGTAACAATATGGCAATGTTGCACAGGATCGTTTAGCAAACCTTTTGCGATTAATCCAGCAGGGTGGGCGATATCTGCAAGCAATAATGCATCTATTGAATCAGCGATTTTTCTAAATCTTTGATAATCCCAATCTCTAGAGTAAGCAGAAGCGCCACAAATGATCAATTTTGGCTTATGCTGGTAGGCTATTTTCTCGACTTTATCCATATCTATAATCCCTGTCTCTTCTTCTACGCCATAGAATATTGGATTATAAACCTTACCAGAAAAATTGACTGGGGAGCCGTGCGATAGATGACCGCCATGTGCTAAATCAAATCCTAAAATGGTATCTCCGGGTTTAAGTATTGCTAAGAAGACTGCTGCATTGGCCTGCGCTCCAGAGTGGGGTTGTACATTGGCGTATTCAGCTCCAAATAATTCTTTGAGACGATCGATGGCTAGTTGTTCCACTTGATCTACTACTTCACAGCCTCCATAGTATCTTTTTCCAGGATAGCCTTCCGCGTATTTATTGGTAAGGCATGAGCCCATAGCGTCCATGACTGCTTGGCTAGTGAAATTCTCTGAGGCTATTAACTCAATACCATTTCTTTGTCTTTCTAATTCTAAGTTGATCAGATTTTGTATCGCTTTATCCATTCTACTTTATTGTTAACCAATTGGTTCGTTTCAAATACGCTTCGAAAATAAAAAAAGCCTCAGCAATTTAATGCTGAGGCTTCTATATTTTTTAAAAGTTAAAGGTGATTATTGAACACCTAAAGCTCTTAGTGTTTCAAGATCTAATTGACCTACAGGAAGACCATTGTCTTTCTGGAATTTAACTAATGCAGCTTTTGAAGAAGCTCCCCAAACGCCATCAGCACCAGCAGATCCAATATTGTATCCTCTGTCAAGTAATGTTTGCTGAATTCTTCTATATAAAGAAGGCGTAATATCTACAGGACAAACAACTGGCTTCCACTCAGTGAATCCACCTGGCTTAACCAATCTTCTCTTAGTGATAGTCTTGTATTGAGCAGGTACATCAGTTGATCTAGTTGTCGCAGCAGCTGTTCTTTTGTATGTTCTGTTTTCATACTTAGCTTCTACTGGAGTTGCCTCCGTAGTTGCATCGTTAGCAACTTTCTTGTACGTTCTAGTAACGTACTGAGGATCACCAGTGATATTTTCAGAAGTTGCATCATTAGCTAATTTCTGCATGTTTACATTAGTATACTGAGCAGGAATCGGCGTAGACTGCGTAGTTGCATCGTTCGCTAACTTCTGGTATGTTCTTGTTGTGTATTGAGGCTCACCAGTTACTTCTTCGTGAGAAGCGTCAGAAACTAATCTTTGGAAGCTTCTTGAACCGTAAGACTTGCAATCACCATCGTTAGTTCCTCCAGTAGCAACTAATTCAGTTCTTCTGTTTTGTCTTCTACCTTCAGCTGTACCGTTGTCAGCAATTGGTTGAGACTCACCTCTACCTTCATATCTTAATAATGAAGCATCAACACCTTCAGCTACTAATGCATCGTAAACAGCTTTTGCTCTATTTCTAGATAAAGTTCTGTTAGAAGCATCGTCACCTTGGCTATCTGTGTGACCTACGATAGTTACAACTGAACCACCTGAAGTGATTACACCAGCAACTCTTCTGATCTCAGCAGAAGAACCAGCAGATAATACAGCAGATCCAGAGTTAAATTTAACATCTAATCTAGTTGTACTTGAACCACCTGGGCAGTACTCTTCATAAGTTGCATCAGCAACTAATTTCTGAGAAGTAATAGTTGTGTATTGAGGATCTCCAGTCATGATTTCATGAGACGCATCGTTTACTAATTTCTGAGAAGTAATAGTTGTGTACTGAGCAGCTCCATATACAGGCTCTGCATAAGCATCATTAGCTAACTTCTGAGAAGTAATCGTTGTATATCTAGCATCACCAGTTAATACTTCATGAGAAGCATCAGATGCTAACACTTGGTAAGTTCTGCTACCAAACTGATCATCACCTCTTACATTTTCAGCAGCAGCAGCAGTAGCTACTTTTCTGAAAGTTCTTGTTGTGTACTCAGCAGGAATCTCAACAACTTCAGTAGTTGCTGGAGAAACTAGTTTTTGATAAGTTCTAGTTTCATATCTAGCAGGAACAGTTACTGACTCAGTAGTCGCAGGCGTAACTAATTTTCTGTATGTAATGGTCTCATATTGAGCAGGTACTTCTACAGCTTCAACAGATGCAGGCGTAACTAATTTTCTGTAAGTTCTAGTCGTATACTCAGGCTCAACACTGATTGACTCAGTTGATGCAGGAGTAGCTAATTTTTGGTAAGATCTTGTTGTATACTCCGGCTCTACATTTGTAGACTCAACAGAAGCAGGCGTAACCAACTTTCTGTATGTTCTTGTAGTGTATTCAGCAGGAACATCTACTTTCTCAACTGTAGCAGGCGTAACTAATTTTCTCCAAGTTCTTGTACCATATTTTGCAGGTACTTCAACAGCTTCAACTGTAGCAGGCGTAACTAACTTTCTCATTGAGATAGTTGTATACTCAGCAGGAACTTCTACAACTTCAGTAGTTGCATCAGAAACTAACTTCTGATAAGTTCTTGTTGTATAAACAGCTTCTACATTGTTAGCAGTTGTAGAAGCAGCATTTCTTAATTTCTTGTAAGATACTGTTTCGTACTCAGCAGGAACTTCTACAACTTCAGTAGTCGCGTCAGAAACTAATTTCTGGTAAGTTCTAGTTTGGTATTGAGCAGGTATTTCTATCGTTTTAATACAATCATCACCACTTTCAGTCCAACCTTCATCACAACCAACTCTTACTTGCTTAGTCACGTTTCTGTATTGTGCAGGTGTTTCAACTAAACACCATACTAAACAATCATCAGGATCTGCAGATAAACAGTTTTTATCAGCTTTTTTCTTTTCCCACTTAGAAGAAGCAGCAGCTACTTCAATTTGCTCAGTCATTGTTTCATACTTAGCAGGTCTTTTCTCTAATCTAGACGTTGCTTCAGAAACAAGCACCTCTTCAGTTACTGTTTCATATTGAGCAGGAATAACTCTGATAGTTGTATAAGCAGCTCTTTTTAATTTCTCTTCAGTTACAGTTTCGTATTCTGCAGGAACAGCAGATAAAGTAGTGTAAGCATCCTTTGAAAGGATTTCTTCAGTCACAGTTTCAAATTGAGCTGGGATTACTCTAATGGTAGAGTAAGCATCTTTATTTAAAACCTCTTGAGTAACTGTCTCATAAGTAGCAGGAACTTCTCTTAAAGTAGTATAAGAATCTTTCTCTAATACTTCTTCAGTCATAGTTTCATATACCGCTTTAACTGGTCTCAATGTAGAGTAAGCATCTTTCTTCAATACTTCTTCTGTTACAGTTTCATAAGTAGCAGGTACTGCTCTTAAAGTTGTGTAACCATCTTTCTTTAATACTTCTTCAGTTACTGTTTCGTATTGAGCAGGAACAACTCTTAAAGTAGAGTAGCCATCTTTTTTCAATACTTCCTCAGATACAGTTTCATAAGTAGCAGGTACTGCTCTTAAAGTTGTATATGCAGGCTTAACTAATTTTTCTTCAGTTACTGTTTCGTAAACTGCAGGAACTTCTCTTAGTTCGTCATATGCTTCTTGTACTAATACCTCTTCAGTTACAGTTTCAAATTGAGCAGGAACAACTCTAATAGTTGTGTAAGCATCTTTAACCATTACTTCTTGAGATACAGTTTCGAAAGTAGCAGGAGTGATTCTTACTGAAGAACTTCCTTCTGACTTAAGAATTTGCTCTGTTTCAGTACTGAATGTAGCAGGTGAAATAGTCACTGTAGACTCACCTTCACTAGCAAGAACTTCAGTAGAAACAGTTTCGAATTGAGCAGGTACAGTTCTGTAGTTGATGATGTCATCTGGTCCGCCTTGAGCAGCACCTTCAGTAGCACCTCCACCAACTTGAACTAATTCTACTCTTCTATTTTGTCTTCTTCCGTCTGCAGAAGTATTATCTGCAATTGGAGAAGCTTCACCTCTACCTTCATAGCTGATATTTCCAGCATCGCAACCAGCAGCAACTAATACGTCGTAAACTGCTTTTGCTCTATTTCTTGATAAAGTTAGATTTGATTGGTCGTTACCTTGGCTATCTGTATGACCTACAATTTTGTAAGTATTACCATCGCCACATACGCTGTTTGCAAGATTTGTTAACTCACTTACTGAACTAGAAGTTAATACTGCTGATCCAGATTGAAAATTAACATTTTTCAATGTTGTTGCATTTCTGCCATAACTAACACCACCGTGCGTATTTGCAATTACTTGAGAAGAAACAGTTTCAAATGTTGCAGGGGAGATTCTAACATCTGAAGATCCTTCACTAGCTAATACTTCTGAAGAAACAGTTTCAAATGATGCTGGTGTAATTCTTACTTCAGATGTACCATCATTAATCATTACTTGCTCAGTTACTGTTTCAAATTGAGCTGGTGTAATTCTTACACTAGATGTTCCATCAGATTTAAGAACTTCCTCAGTCATTGTTTCAAATTGTGCAGGCACAACTGAAAGAGAAGATGCTGCTTCTTTAGCAAGCATTTCCTGAGTAACAGTCTCAAAAGTGGCTGGGTTAATTGTTACAGTGGAAGCACCATCTGCTTTTAGAATTTCTTCACTAGCATCTTCAAATTGAGCTGGAATAGCTCTTAATGCTGTGCTACCTTCTTTAGCTAATACTTCTTCTGAAAGCGTTTCTGTTTCTCCAGCAACGATTTCAACTCTAGTAGTCGCTTCTTTTACAAGCACTTCTTCAGTAATTGTTTCGTATTGGTCTGGAATCAAACATCTGGCATAACAACCAGGTCCTGAAGGCATGCCTTCAGCTGGGGGTTGCTGTGCTGATAAGTTGGAAATCAAACCGAAAACGAAAAGACAAGAAAAAATAAGTCTAACTTTTCTCATTGTTGATTTAGAATTTTATTAAAAATGTCATTAAAGGTTCTCCTAAGAGGCTGCAAAAATAGCCTTTATTTAGGATAACATAAATAATGTTTAGTTATATCCTTGATATTTATTAGGGCGTTCAGATATGCTGAAACACCTTCGATCTCCCCATCTTTCTTCAAAATCATGATCTCATTGTGACCAGAATCGTACGTTTTATTGGTTTCTTGACCTTGTATCAAGATTTCATCCAGGATTTCATCTGAAAATCCATTAACAATTTTAACATTTTGACGCACCTTGCCATATAAGTCACTACCTATAGGCGAATTTTGTAGTACCACACCAAATAATCTTCGGTGGATCAGGCCTTTTGCTAAATATTGAAGAATTAAATCAGCTGATGTGAGAGAGTCTTTAACAGTGCTGAACACATCTATGTCATCTAATTTAATGAAACAATCTAACAATGAGTCAAAATTGCTGCCAATATTTAACGTTTTTGAAAGTAGTTGTCTAAGTACATCGTTTTTAAGGCTTAAAGCCCCGCTATGATTGAGTTTAATGAGTCTTTGGACAAACTTTTTTAACATTTGTTCGGCCACAATAGAATTCTTATGTAAGTACACTTGCCAATACATAATATGGCGCGCTACTAAGAACTTCTCTATTGAAAAAATGCCTTTTTCTTCAACAACCAGTTGATCATCGACCACATTAAGCATCGAAATAATACGTTTATAGCCTATAACGCCTTCTGCAACCCCTGAATAATAACTATCTCGAGTGAGATAGTCCATTCTATCCATGTCTAACTGACTGGAAATCAATTGGGTAAGAAACTTTTTATGGTATTTCCCTTCAAAAATTGATATCGCTAAATCTAACTGACCATTATGTTTTTGATTTAGCCTTCTCATCAAAGCCAATGAGAGTTGTTCATGATGGAGGTCAATAATGACTTGCTCCAATGCATGAGAAAAGGGGCCATGTCCAATATCATGTAAAAGAATAGCTAAACAGACGCCTAAATACTCATCATCAGTAATTTTAATCTCTTTTGCTCTTAATGTTTGTACCGCTGTACATGTTAAGTGCAATGCACCTAAAGCATGGGCAAATCTTGAATGAGTGGCTCCAGGATAAACATAATTTGAAAGGCCCATTTGAGAAATACGCCTTAATCTCTGAAAAATAGGATCGTCTATAATTGTGTAAATAAGGTCGAAAGGGAAGGATATCAATCCATAAATTGGGTCATTTATAATTTTTCTTCCACTCATAGCTGGCAAAGGTAATAGATTCAATATCCAAAGCGTTCGATATCTTTAGTTATTCATTAAAGCTTAATATGACGGAAAACACAGTAAAAGGCAAGATTCTTTGGGCGGACGACGAAATAGATCTCCTCAAGCCCCAGTTATTTTTTTTAAAAAAGAAAGGATATGAAGTAATTGAAGTCACAAATGGTCATGACGCACTGGAAGTCGTTGCTGAGCAGGATGATTTAGATTGTATTTTCTTAGATGAATCGATGCCTGGTATTACTGGTTTGGAAACCTTAGAAAAAATAAGACAATGGAATACTACAGTCCCCATCGTCATGATCACTAAAAACGAAGCAGAAGATTTGATGGAGCAAGCGATTGGTTCTCAGATTAATGATTATCTCATTAAGCCAGTTAACCCTAATCAGATATTACTTTCTTTAAAGAAGCTCATTGAAAACAAAAGGATTGTTAGTGAAAAAACGGCTGTTGATTATCAAAAGGAATTTCGAACTATAGCAATGGATATTCAAAGTGGGTTGAATGTGCGAGAATGGTTTACTATGTATAAACGACTCATTGGCTGGGAGTTGAAATTAGACGATTCAGATAACGAACAACTGAAAGGTATTCTTGAGATGCAAAAAAGTGAAGCGAATCTTGAGTTTTCAAAATATGTGAAGCGTCATTATAAAGATTGGCTTCAGGATGATAAGTATGTTTTTTCACATAATCTTTTTAAGAAGTATTTGTTTCCTGAATTGGCCAAAGATGAACCTAATGTTGTTATTCTTTTTGACAATTTGCGATTTGACCAATGGAAGATTATAGAGTCCTCAATTTCTGAGTTGTTTAGATTGAAAGATGAAAAAGATTTTATGTCTATTTTACCGACAGCAACCCAGTATTCAAGGAATGCCATTTTTGCAGGAATGATGCCTTCAGAAATCCAGAAGAACTTTCCTCAATATTGGTTAAATGATAATGAGAAAGGTGGAAAGAATCAATACGAAAGAGAGCTTTTAGAAAAACAAATCAGTCGCACCTTTAATAGAGATGTAAAATGGGATTACATCAAAGTGCGGAATAATCAAGATGCTAAGGAACTACAAGAAAATATCCACAATTGCTTCAACAATGAATTGACTGTCATTGTCTATAATTTTATTGACATGCTTTCTCATGCACGAACTGAAATGGAAGTTCTCAAAGAATTGGCTTCCGATGAGAAAGCTTATCGATCTTTGACAAAATCATGGTTTGTAAATTCTCCAATTTGGTCAGCGCTCCAATCTTTAGCAGAGAAACCAATAAAATTATTTGTTACAACGGACCATGGAACTATAAGAGTCAATCAGCCTAGTAAGGTAATTGCTGATCGAGAAACGTCTACTAACCTGCGTTATAAAGTGGGTAAAAATTTAAGATTCGAAGAAGGTGACGTTTTGGTTGCAGATGATCCACATGCTTTTGGATTGCCTAAGCCTAATTTAAGTTCGAGATTCATTTTTGCTATGAAGGATTATTTCTTTTTGTACCCAAATAATTATGTGAAATTTAATCGAATGTATACAGATACATTTCAGCATGGAGGGATTTCTATGGAAGAAATGCTCTGTCCTTTCTTAGTGCTTGGTAATAAATAAGAAATTGCTAGTGAATAAAAAAAAAGGCACGTTATGTGCCTGTTTATGAAGTTGGGCTTTGTGTTAATTAATCCCATGTCGAAAGTATGCAAATTAGTTCCAGTCACTTTCTAACTCATTGATCATGTCTTTCATTTCTTCAAAATTGATATTAGAAATGGCTACTAGTTCAGAAGCTTTTGTCAATAGCCCATATGAAAGGATGATGCACATAGATGTTAGGCCTACAGTAAAGTCAAATAAAGCAATCGTAAAGGCAATCATTATTGCTAATGCAATTAATTGATTTTTAGTAGGTGCTATATTTTTAAAAGAGATATTAAACTTTCTTTGTGTTGATTCTATTTGGATTTCCTGTGATTTTAGAGTCGCGTTCATTTTAATTGTATTTTGATTAATTGGAATAATAACTCAAAGATAAATGTGGGGTTAGCTATTTCTTCCACCTGAGTGGGTGAATTTAATTGGGGTGTGTGTTTGGGTTAGTTTGCTTGGGGGACAAGGGGGCTCGGCTGTCTCGGTAGACTCGTCTAACTCGGAGGACTAGGATATCTCGGTTGACTCGACTGGCTAGGCTGGCTAGGCTGACTCGGATATCTCGGATGTCTCGGTTATTTCGGCTGACTCGGAAAATTTAGTTGATAAGACACTTTCCATATCTTGAATGAGTTGGACCTAGAAACCTAGAAACCTAGAAACCTAGAAACCTAGAAACCTAGAAACCTAGAAAAATGAGGCCACCTCGTGAAAGGCAACCTCCTAAATTAAACTAAATCTATAATGTTGTTAGCGTGTTAACAAGAACCGTTAGTTAGAATAATTTGCATTGAAAACTTATTGTCCTCTCTTGTGATTTCTTGTAAATTGGCATCTGTGTTCACTTCAAAAACTAGTTCCCAATCATTATTAAAATTTATTGTTTCAATATTTTCGATTTGAATGGCAATTTGACCTTGCCATTGGTCTTGAGAAATATAGGGCATGGTGGCAATTTTCCATTCGTGTAAAAGTATTTGATTGCCTTCGTTATCTTGTAAGTATAGTTTATTAAAGCCGCATACTTCATTTTCGCTTGCCAAATTACCTGTATTAAACCATGCGGCGGCGAAAGACGGATCCTCCATAGAGTTGCAGTCCTTTATAAATCCATCGGGATTAACATATAGGAATCTTGGATTCATATCTTCGAACTTTCCTTTAACACCATCAAATCTTGTCAAAGAACTGGCGACATAATTTCTATGGTCCTTCATTTCACTTGGATATTTATGCCTTAGGTAATCGACATCAGCTGCGCTTAGGTATTCTAAATTACCTTGCATGGTTGATATGTAATATCTATCGGCTACATTCCAAAATGGCGTATGGTTCATGCCAAATGCATGTGCCAATTCGTGAAGTAGACCATGTTTTTGCGGATGATTGGAATGTTCATAATCTTCAAATTGTTGATAGCTATTTGAATTAACCATGACATTGAAGTTGACCGTCCCATTAAAGCTATCCTTGTGATATCTACAGCAACGCATAGCAAAATTTTGGTTGTTTGGAAGCCCACATCTTTCAGGAAGTGTATCATTTAGATCGACATAATCAATATGGCTTGTTGTTGGGTTTGCAGGGTATAAATCAAAAGGTGATTTATGATCAACATCGCCCATTTTTCTTACAAAATTGAGTTCACATCCTTCAATTCTATTGATTTCATATATGGCTTCATCAAGGGCTTGTCCAGAAGTTAATGTGCTGGAGAAGTGGTCTCGACAAACATCTAGCACATGGTTATTAGGATGGCTAATGTAATTAAGGCCTACACCATCATGATTTAAATTTCGAACCGAAAGTAAATACTCTGTACTGGCATCATTTTCACAGATTTCAACTTCTGGTGGCGGAGGAGGAGGTGACATTGTTTCGGTATTGATCACTTCTTCTTTACTGCAGGAATGAGATATGATTATAATGGATAAACAGAGCAGGACCCAATGCGGGTAATTTATATTAGACATTTCAAATAGATTTAGTGGTTTAATTTAGTAGCACTAAAGTATCTAAGATGTTCAAAGGACCCTTCACCCTTTCGGGTGGATTTTAGTACTAATTTGCATACTCCATAAGTCTTGAGACCAGTTCAATTTTACTGTGGACATCGAATTTGGTATATATTCTTTTTAAGTGAGATTTGACTGTATTTTCAGATATGAAATGCTTTTTTGCAATTTGATCATTTTTAAGTCCTGCTTTAATGTCACAAATTATTTCATATTCACGCTCTGTCACTTTCATGTTCTTGTTAATAGTATCAAAGTTTGGAAAGCCACTGCCACTTTTCGACGAATGTCTAAATATTGAAAGATCTAATTCTACTTTTAGATCATCTATGGTAAAAGGTTTAACAACATAGCCAATAGGCTTAGTTTCTTTAACTTCACTAAGTGTTTGTTGGTCAGTATAGCTCGTCACATAAAGGAATGGAATCTTAAATTTTTCATTAATTATATGTGCCATTTCGATACCATTTCTAGACCCTTCAATATTGATGTCTAAAAGAATTAAATCTGGATTTAGACTATTAATTTTATCCGTAAGATTATCACTGTTATAAACTATATCTAAAACGGTGTAACCTAAGGTTTCTAGTTTCTTTTGAAGATCAATGGCAATAATAACTTCGTCTTCTACAATTAGTATTTTTTTCATTGGTTACTTTTTTCTATGAGTATAATGACCTCAGTTCCATTTTCATTTTTGACAATAAGTTCTGCACCTAGCTTTTTACAAAAGGCATTGATCATTTGATAGCCAAAAGAGGCATTATTATTAGTTACTTTTTCAGAATCGATGCCTTTACCATCATCTTTAACCAATAGCTTGATGGCGTCTTGACTTTTTAAGCTTACATGTAGTTGGCCATGTTGGTCAGGATTAAATGCATATTTAAATACATTGCTGACCAATTCATTAGTAATTAAGCCCAGGGGTATGATAGTTTCAATATCTAACATAATATCGTCGATATCGAGATCGAGTTTAATTTTATCTTGATTGACTTTGTAAGATTGGTAAAGTCCTTTAATTAATTTTTCGAAGTAGCTTTTAATTTTTATTTCTCTAAGGTCATCTTCTTGATACAGATTTTGGTGAATCAAGGCCATAGACTGAACTCTGTTTTGACCTTCTTTTAGAGCATTAATCACATTGTCATCCTGAACGTAGGCCGTCTGTAAACTTAATAGACTTGATACCGTTTGAAGATTGTTTTTGACTCTATGGTGAATCTCTTTTAGAAGCAGTTGCTTGTCACTTAAAGACTTTTGAATAATTTTATTTTGCTCTTCAAGAAGCTTTTGAGATTTAATTCTTTTACCAATTAGAATAAAAAGACTTACTCCAGAAATAAATAGTAGTATCAATGCACTGGCCAACAAGACATTATTCTTCTTAGCTGATTTAAGATTTTCTTCGATCAAATAATTTTCTTGATTCAGCTGTTCTATGGCAGCTTGTTTTTTCTCACTTTCAAATTGAACCTTAGCGTCATTTAAAGTTTTAGCGATGTTGTCGTTAAACATGGAATCATTAAATGTCCTAAAATATTTTAGTCCATTCAAAATAGTTTCTGGATCTTCATCAAGCATGATATCGTTCATCAAGATGCCATATAGCGAATTTCTTTGGCTACCTAAGTCTTCTTTTTTAATACCTCTATCTAGGGCATCTTCAAAAAAATCTTTTGATAATTTATATTGTCCGTCTTCAAAGTATATTCTTCCTAAAATATTTCTAATGGCCAACATCGAAGGATAATTAACCTTTAAAATTTCGTAATGATCATAGGCTTTTTTAGCGTATTCTTTAGCTAATTCTATCCTTCCAAGCTCTAGGTTATATACTGCAAACGCTTGATTGAAGTTGGCTATTAAGGGCTTGTTGTTTGCTTTTGTTGCTTGGGCCATTGCAATTTTTAGGTGCTCAATAGCACCATCTGTATCGCCCATTTTATTTAATACACCCGCCTTTAAAGAGTAATGTCTCATGTGTGCAGCATTCCATTTGAATTTTTTTCTTGCTTCGTTATCGACGATCATTTTTGAAATGAGCTCCAAAGCGACGCTGTCTTGATGCAATGCAGCGTAGGTCCTTGTCAATCGCCTAATAGCTAAACTATAAGCAGGATTTTCAATATCAATTCGTGTAATGAGTTCGGACAGATAGATGAGCGCTCTTTCATAACTCCCAGTGGTGAAGCATACGTTTCCGAGCAACGATAAGCAGTCCAAATACATCTTATCAGTCTGATCTTTTGAAAAGTAACTCAAACACTCGGTCAAATTTTCTTTTTGTTCTTGAAATTGTGATTCTGCCGATTCAAGATAGGACATGCAAACTCGATATATGTATTTGGTTCGATCTTTAAGTTGAAGCGTGTCATAGGATTTTGCTTCATTGAGATATTTTATCACATTTTGTCTAGGCTTCATGCCTGCACCAAATCCATATTTTGTAATGCGATATAAGATTTGAACTTTCTCTTCTAGATTAGCGGCCGCTTCCATTTCGGCGTACATTTTTTGATGGAAATTGGCTGCCTTTCCTTGAGAAAATATACTCTGATGTGTTATAACTAATGATATCACCAATAATATATATCTTCTCGAGTTCATATAAGTAAAATAAAGTTAAAGCTAATTCTAGCGTGAAGATTCACCCGTTTGGGTGCTAATAAAATTACCTAACAATTTTATTGGAAAAACTAATTTCTGGATGAGTATATCAAAATTCTTTAGGGATTCAAAATTTAAGTTGAATGATAGGGAAGGTATGGCGCATGATAGTATAGGTGTATATGGAGAAAAAGGAAAGGCCTTCTTTCCTCAGAAAAAAGACCTTTCGATAGCAAAAATCAAATTCGAACAACTTATGGACTCATTGCCTAGTCCAATCAGTTAGATTCAATAACTAGATCTGTACTCTATTTTACAGCACATTTTAATTTTGGATGCAAGCGAAAATGCGATCAAAATGGCGTTCGCTAAAAACCATCAACACTCTTCAGGTTGTACTTTTTAGATAATAGATTACATAAATAAGAAGTATGACTTCTATTTGATTTATGCTTTAGATTGTTTTCAGATGTTATAGATCAAAATTAAAATCCTCTGAATTGAATTTTATCACCAAAATGGGTGAAATTTTAGGTGTAAATAGGTGAATCTGGAGATTGGGAACTTGAGATTGGAGCTTAGTAGATTGGTTTTAAATAGCCAATAGTCAATAGCCAAATACTAATCCTACTCTAAAACGGTAATCGTGCCTACAATGGATTCCTTGTAATTATCATCTGTGAAATTGATTACATAGACGAAAACACCTGGATTGATATTTTGAGGTGTCCATCCTTTTGAGTTGTCATTACACATGGCATCATGACATTTGTGTATGATATTTCCAAATCTATCAAAGATCTCCATATCATAACTATAATTGATCGTATGATGGGACTGCACAAACAGTTTCGTATTGTTCTTGATAGTTTCTTTCGATGAGATCACATTTGGGAGGAAAAACCTGATTTGGTCATCTACTTCTAAACTTATAGATTTTTGAACTGTACAACCATGTTTATTGGTCACATAAACATGATATACCATCGGCGCATCTAAATTGACAATAGGATCTTTACAGTCATCACAGCTTAAATACAACGAAGGTTGCCATTCAATACTTTCATAGTCTCCTGAAATTTGGAGGTCTATAGGGTTGTCTGTATTGATGAAAAGGGTGGTGTCTTGCATTAAGTCGATGACAGGTAAGTCGGCTTCCTCAACAATCATATTATGTATGATACTATCACACATTGCATTTTTATATTGAATCTTATGATTGTAATGGCCTGCCTGATCTATATCTTCTCCATAGAAATTAAAGGATTCTCCTGGGCAAATATATGTGCGTTCTATTTTTTCAATGGGGGAGTCGAGTAACATTAATGATAGCTGATGTATTACTGAATCGCATTCGCTTACTACAGATTGTATTGAATTTTCATAAAGACCTGATTCGAATAACCATTCGCCAAAGAATTCTATAGAATCTCCTGGACATATAATTACTTCTTCTCTTATTAATTCTGGATTTTCATTGCTTAATTGTGGATTCCAATTAAGGGTATAACCATAAGTATATTCACAATCATCCTTATCTCTGTAACTCAGTTGGACATTATAGAATCCAATATTTCGATAACTGTGTTCAGCATTAAACGAATCACTAGAAGAGCCATCTCCAAAGTCCCAGTGCCATTGAGTGACATTACTTGTGTCAATCTCTGTTATGTTGTAAAAATTAACAGGTGAATCATCACAAGGGTCAAATTCAAAGTTGAAGTCAGGAGTGATGTTGTTCTTTATGTGAATTTCAAAGTATGCCGTATCAGAACAGAATTCAGTCTTGTTTAAAATCATTGATCCCTTATAAAGACCTGGATCTTGGAAGGTGATATTTAAGTTTTCTTGATTAGATTGGTTTAGGTTGAGGACTGTGTCTTGTTGAGGTCCTATAATTTCCCAGCTATAATCTTTTATATAGTTTTTATCTGTGCTGGTATTTTCAAGAAGAATAGAGGCATCTTGACATTCAGAAAATTTATACAATAGATCCTTTTCGGCACTCTTGCTTATGGTGTCTATATCTTCAGATAGTAGTGATGCATTTAAAGTCTTTAAACATGGCACTACATTAAATTCAAAATCTCTTCTCGTTTGAGATAATAGAATACCATTTCGATATTCTTCAACGCAAATAGCAACAACGTATGCACCGTTTTGATTAGGTGTACCCGTGATTAATCCTGAACTTGAATCTAATGTTACTTTTGGTGATCCACCAATGGGATTATCATAAGTAAATCCCGATTCATAGATAACTGTGCCATAGGGTGGTGCACAAAATTCAGATTCTGGATTTTGACAGTCGCAGCATTGAGGTTCGTAGGATTCAATGCCACCAGAAACATATGGAGTGCAGAAAGAATAAACTAATAAATCTCCATCTTTATCAATAGCGGAATGACTATAATTTAAAGGTTCGTTTGTGCAAATAAATGTCGGTGGATAATCTTTGAATTTTGGACTGCTATTACCAACGCGTTGGGCTTCAGCTGATATTTTAATATCATATACAGCACCGGTAATACCCGCGTCTCTTATGTTATTTATTGTATGATTTCTGCAGCACTTTTGATAAGCAATTTTGTAATAATTATCGTGGATAGGGAGCGTAGCTTCGAAAATATAGAGACCTGACTCTACTTTAATATCACTGATGATTTGTTCATTACATGGATCATTGGTTGCGGAATATTGTCGGACACCTGCTAGAGGTACATCTCGTACAACGGTATGAGTTGTCCATGAGTTATCTGGAAGCATTTTATAAATGCCAAACTCAGCAAACGGTTCATATTGTATTCCTTTTTGGTCTCTGTAGATGGTGAAAGTTACCTTATAAGTTGCCGCACTGCTGTCACTGTTAAACTCAATAAACTCATAAGACGCTTCACCGCCTACGATATGAGAACCAAGACAGAAATGATATGCCGCTAGACAGCATATGATTCCTAATGTTTTCAATGTCTTTGATCTAATACCCATATTCTTTATATCTGATAGCTTGCGAGCGTTGACATACACAATATGTGTAGTCAATGCCCTTAAGGCTTACTTATATAGAAGAATGTGTGTGGGTTTAAACAATTTTGGGTATTAGGAAAAGTGAAAGAACCATGCCAGATATTAGAAAAATTACCCATATGTAGGGTACAGGTAGTGTTAAATGTGATAAATGACTAGTCAGTTTTATGATATTTGGCCTGTGCACGGCCTGCAATCACAATACTTGCTTCATATAGGATTAGTACAGGTATACCAATAAGTACCTGTGTTACAACATCAGGAGGGGTGATTATAGCAGCTATAAGTAAAATAGCTACTAAAGCATGTTTCCTATACTTCTTCATAAAATCAGGTGTCAATATCCCGATTCTAGCGAATAAATATACAGCCACCGGCATTTGAAACAATATGCCTGCTGGTATGGTAAAATTGGTGAGATAACTTACATAAGACGATAATGAAACAGTTTGTTTGATCATTTCATCTGGTATCAATGTATAATCTCCTAGAAATTTAAATCCAAATGGGGCTATAACAAAGTAGCCAAAAAGGACACCTAAGAAGAAAAGGAAAGAGCAAACAAAAACAGCGCCTCTTGTGGCAGTTTGCTCATTATCATATAATCCAGGTTTTATAAATCTCCAAATCTCCCAAAATATATAGGGGAATGAGGCGATAAAGCCTAGCCAGAAGGATACTCTTAAGTGGATGAAAAAAGGACTACCTAACTTAATAGGTACAATATCCAAATTGGCTGGTCCGATACAGGTGGCTTCAGACATTGAGCAGAAAAAACGATAAGTCGGAAAATCTTCTTTTTGAAGACTAAAAATGATATTACTGAAAACGAATTCTTTGAAAACAAACACGATTATTCCAAACACCAATATCGAGGAAACAGCTCTTATTATATGCCATCTTAGTTCTTCAAGGTGATCAAAGAATGGCATTTCTTTTTCGTCAACTCCTTTAGACTGATCTGTCATCGTAAATTATCAATTGGATATAAGACAATGCAAATTAAAAGAAGTTGCCGATTGATCCAGATATTCTTAAATAATAATAACTGATATAGGCCACTAAAAGAATTAATCCTAGTACGACATCTATGCGTTTTCTCACAATAACATAAATCATGAATATGAGAGATAAAAGCGTAACGGCTACATAATCTCCAAATAAAAATTTATCTGCAGGCAGATCTATCCCTGCAATGATCATAGTAGAAGACAAAACAAAGAAAATATTGAAGATATTACTACCAATCAAATTGCCAATAGCAATTTCATTTTCACCTCTTTTCGCAGCTACCAAACTGGCCATTACGTCTGGGATGGATGTGCCCCCTGCTACGACTGTAAGGCCTAATATAGCTTCTGAGATGCCAAATTCAGCCCCTATTTTTTTACAGTTATCAACGACAATTTCACCGCCCATATATAATCCAAAAATCCCAAATAAAAATAAGCCCACACCTTTGAGTATTTCAGCTGAATTAGGTACATTTTTACTCTCTGGATCATTAAACCTATCCATGGCTTTTTTAAGATAGAAAAGAATCAGGGGTACTAATACAAAAACTATCCAAAGAGGCACCATCGTCAAATGAGCAATTATGAAAGCTATAACTATAATCAAAGGCCCCAGCACAAAGTAATTGATATCTAATTTGAAGTCTTCTAATTTAAATGTCACGCCATAAAGTAGACCCATTAGTCCAAAACCAATACATAAATTGGTCAAATTACTCCCTGATATATTAGATAAAGCAAACGCAGTTTCGTTTCTGCAAGCACAAATGACATTCACAAAGAGCTCAGGAGCACTAGTGCCAAAAGCCACGACAACTACACCCACGATCGCCTTAGAAATGTTGAGGTTTTCAGCCAGTTTCTCAGCTCCAGATATTAAGAACTCCGCCCCAAAGTAAAGGAACACAAAGCCGAGTAGTATTAAACCAATAGTTACTGCCATTTAATGTCTTTAAATGTGGTTTTAATATTTGCTTTTTAAAAGCCTGCAAAGTAGTCATTTTGTCTACGCCCTACAATACTTATTCAATCTTTCATGATTAGTGGATGCGCTTTCATTATGAATTTAGTATCGTGAATAAAGATCTTCGTTTTAGTCACTTAAAACCCTCATAATCTGTAATCTATCTCCATTAACCAACGAATTAGAACTTTACCCGCCGCGTAATTTATTTTAGTTTCGTTTAATGAGTGCTACAAAGATTATTAAATTTAGGAATGATAACTTCTCTTTGCCGACTTACAGCTTTGATAACAATTCTATTACTATCATTGGTTCCAAGAGTTTGCGCTCAATGTACTATAGATAGTGTAGGCATTCAATCCTTACTTATAGATCCTACAGGCAATCCATTTAGTTTTGATACCAATAGAGATGGTCAAGTGAATTCATCTGATGAGTTTATTGAAATTTGCAATTATAGTATGGCCACTATGGTAGATATATCTGGATGGCAAATTGGTGATGATGACCCACCTCCTTACGCTGATTTCGTAATTCCTACTGAAACTATATTACAACCAGGTGAATGTATCATTCTTGTAAATAATTATTGTCCCAATGATTCTTTAACTGGAACCCCTTGTGAGGTGCCTGATGGGGTGATAGATATGGGCTTAGAAAGTGCGCTTTTAGGTAATAGTGGAGACGTTATTACTTTAGCTAATGCATCTGGGGAGTCGTCATGTTCTGTGACTTATGGAGACGTCAATTGTACTGATGTTGATCCATTAGATATCCCTCCCTTCTCAAACGGTGATTGTGATTATTGGGGGCAAGATGTTGATGGATGTCCATTGCTTGCAGAGGGTGATAGTTGCAGTTACTTACCGCTGACCTTGCCTCTTGAGTTGATAAGCTTTTCAGCCTTGGCATTAGACGATCAACGCGTCCAATTAGAATGGATTGTCGCTGAAACTGAATCTTCATATATGTTTGAGGTAGAATGGCGAAGTGAAAATATGACTGCATTTAGTAAGATAGGTGAAGTCTCAGCTAATGATGACGGTTATTTATCTTATACTTTTATTCATGATACACCGCTTTCGGGTTTGAACTATTATAGATTAAAGGAGAGAGAAATTACGGGTACGATAAATTATTCAGATTTAAGATCTGTTGATATAAAACTAGAGCGTCAAATTAGGTTAATTCCCAATATTGTTGATCAATCAATGAAGATTAATGGTCAATTTGACAATTATACAATTTCAGTTTTCGACATAAGTGGAAAACTAATTCGAGAGAAATTCCTTAAAAGAAATAATGAATCTATAGATTTGTATCACCTTCAATCGGGTTATTACGTGGCGCGTATCTTTACAGGTGAGCGCTATGTAACCAAGAAGTTTTTTAAGATTTAGAAATTTTACTCAATCTCTTTTGATTTATCCGTTTGCAGCGCTAAGCTTGCAGGCGGATATTTCTTTTTTAGCCCATACAATAAATCTATTATCATAAAGGTTAAGCTCATAAGACGCTCAAATTCAATACTTTTGGTAAAAGATGTTTTGATTATCGCGTTTACAATCCGTAATTCGATACAGAGCTTTGTATTTTTGAAATAATTTAGAAATTGAAAGATGAAGAAGTGGATTCTTATTATTGTATCTATCGCTTTTGCACAGTATAATTATGGTCAAAGTATAATTGCATCATATAGCTTTGATAACTGCACAGTAGATGAGGATACAGGAAACTACCCCAATAACTTTGTCCGAAATAATATCAACTGTGAGTGTGGAGTTACACCTAGCTCAACATCACTGCGTTTTGATGGTTCTGCAGATACTATTTTTTTAGATGAGGGTATAAAAGATATATTCCTTGGGGATTTTTCAATGAGCTTCTACTTTTGGGTTGATGATGCTTTTGAAGAATATCCACTGTTTTCAATAAACAACGCTTGTCAAAGAGACTCTTCGTTTTTAATCAGATACTTGCCTTTTTCTGAATCCATAGAAGTAAAATACTCGATTGGTTCGGTTGCTGGAGTTGATATTCGAGCAGACATTAGTCAAGATGTATGTTGGCATCATTTCTTATTATCTAGAGAAGGTGACTTTTTTACACTTTATATAGATGGAGAATTTGTTGAAATCGAAGAAGAAAGAACACCTTTGGCTTTAGGCTCAAATCACACTGTAAATATTGGTTATTCGCAATGCATTGATCCCTCACTGGTCAACAGTGATATTTTCTTTAGAGGCCGCATGGATAATCTGGTATTCTATGACTCGGCCATAAATGATGAAGATTTTATTCAATCCTTATTGGTTTTTCCAGATCAATTGATTACTCAAGACACCACAATTTTTCTTGGAGATATTGCCGATATAAGATCTGGTCATACATGTGCCCCAAATATAGATTGGTCCCCAGCAGCTGGTATCCTGGATTTGGCTAATGCTAATACAGAAGCTAGTCCAGCTCAAACTACAGATTATATTATTACGTATGATCACGGTGGTTGCCAAAGTATGGATGAAATTACAATCAGTGTAGTCTCTCCTGATAATATTGATTGCAATAACATACTTCTACCTTCTGCTTTCACACCCAATCTTGATGGTCTCAATGATGAGTTTTTTATAAGCAATAGCTTTATCATCGAAGACTTAAGTCGTTTTGAAATCTTTGATAAATGGGGTATGCTTCTCTTTGAAACCACTAATAAAGATCAAAGCTGGGATGGTAATTTTAGAGGAACAAAAATGCCTCCTTCTACTTATATCTATAAGATTGAGTATGATTGTAAAGGAGAAGCATTTCAAAAAACAGGCAGTTTTAATATTTTGAAGTAATTTCATATCAAATTATAATCTGATGTTTTCAAGGATGTTTCTTTGCAGCTTTTGCGCTTTTGCACTTCTTTGCTGCAAACATGACGTACATAATCAATCAAATAATTCAACCAATGAACAAGAATCATCAGATCTATCTACGTCTATTTCAGAAGCTGAAGCGAAGCAGATAGAGGAGGAAACAGCGTTTGAAGTTGAAGTTGAAGTTGAAGGTGAGGTTGAAGATGAAGGTGGAGTTCGCGACGCTGCGGTCGCAGATGCAGACTTAGTGTCGGATGGAGTAGCAACTAAAAAGCCTCAGGCTAAAAAACCGAAGAAGAAAAAGAAAAAATACTATCCCAAGATTGAATTTGAACAGATGGTATTTGAATTTGATACAATCACAGAAGGGGATACGATAGGGCATAATTTTAAATTTACCAATACTGGAAAAGCGCCGCTAAACATTAAAAGCGCCAATGCTTCTTGTGGTTGTGCACAACCAAGTTTTCCGTTCCTAGCCATTGAACCGGGCCAATCGGATGAAATACGAGTTAAGTTTATAAGTATTGGCAAAGAAGGTTATCAATCACCAGAAATTACAGTAAAGTCTGATGGTTCTCGCTACCCCATTGTATTGAAAATGGAGGGCTTTGTTAGAGCTCGACCAAAAGTTGAAGAGAGCGAAAAAGATAGTTTAGGTAATAAATAATTACTGAATAGCGCAATTAGAATACATCATAATTAAATTTCTTACGTACTTGAGATTATGATATTCAACACTTTATCTTTTTGCCTCGCCGGCAGGCTTTCCAAAGCCGAAACTGCTGTTTCGGTTCTCTCATTTCAAAGCAAGGTTTACTTGCTTTGAACCAACGCAGTTGGAACTTTCGTTCATGTCTTGAAACAAAAACGAAACAAAAAATTCAAGGCTCATTTCATTTCTTAACGCATCTGAAAACTGAATTTCCTAAACAGGCTTAAACTCGCATGCAGCTCAAACACAAGCCTGTTTTTAACGGAAATTAAGCCTTCAGATACTAAAATGAAAAAGGCCAGATTGAAAAATATTGTAGTTAGTTATAAGCTTGTCGCGTGGATCTTAAATACACCATTCAGAATAGTTATTACCGCACGAGGGTAATCGATCCCTTGTACTGGACTGTTTCTCCATCAGAAAATTGCACTTCACCAATATAGACATATACGCCAGGTACAACATCTGCATTGGCTCCAGAACCATAACGACCATCCCATCCCATATCTATTGAAGTCGGTGCAGGCGTTTCTTCTAGTTCAAACATCAGGTTGCCCCATCGATCATAAATTCTGAAATAGTTGACTTGCTCAACACCTTGACCCGTCATAAGCATCAGTCTATTATTAGGAGCCGTTGAGAAAGGAGCAAAAGTGTTTGGCACATATACATTACGCACTGCTTTTACTTCTACAAAAATGTCATCAGTAGCTTCACAGCCATTGGCATCTACTACCAAAACCTCAAAGTTGGCTATGGTCGTAGGAACGAAACTGATTGATGAACATTCAGGATCTAAGCATTCGAATGGTAATTCTGAATTCCAATTATAAGTGAATGGAGCAGTACCTCCATTTAAATTTGCATTGATAATGGCATTTGTAGATCCCAGATCTAATACTAAATCTGGTCCAAGATTAACATCATATACTGGAGGTTGTGGGACATCTATTTCAACAGAAGATGAACATCCAGCTTCATCAAAAACAGCTAATGTTACAGGTCCTGGAAATTGTAATACACATGAATCAATAGGCATTCTGGGTCCAATGATATTTATTGACCAAGTATAATTATTGCCTGAGCCTCCGCTGATTGAATTAGGGTCTATGCCTATACAAACTCTTTCTCCAGCGCAATTTGGAGGACTGAAATCAAGGGGTTCAAAGCTTATATTCGTTTCTTCCGATAAGGTATAACTTTGTACAGCTTCGCAACCACACCCGTCTGTAACAGTAACAGTATAAGTGCCTTCAACTAGACCTAAGGCCAATTGAGAATCAGAGATATTGTCGCTCCATTGATAAGTAAAATTGCCACATCCACCATTAGGGGAAATTTCGATTCTACCTGAATCAGAGGCAAAGCAACTTACTTGTGAAATGGAAACTGTATCAATAACAATACTATCAGGTTGTGTAATGAAAATAGACTCTACTATTTGACAGCCATTATCATCTTCTATGGTTACAAAATATTCTCCTGCACAAAGGTCATCTCTAAATGCAGCGTCAGTACCATCATCCCACAAAAAGCTGTAAGCTCCAGAAGTTACGGTCCCACCAGTTGCCGCCAATGAAGCAGATCCATCACAACCAGCGAAGCAATTGGTCATCGTTGTTGCTAAGGCCATTTGATCAAACTCAAGCAATTCAGGAAAACCAATATTAAAGAATGCAGTATCAGAACAAGTACCATCAAATCCTACGACAAAGTTTTCGCCGAAAGTTAATGTGTTTGAACTCGCATCAATTACACCAAAATCTTCCTGGCCATTAGACCAGAAAAAGTCATAGACGCCAACACCTCTAGGATCATCAATAACAGTAACCATAGCAGACCCATCATCACCTTCAAAGCAGCTCGCATCCATCACACTAGCTGCAGGTACTTCAATTTGGAAATTGTCTGGAACAGTCAAGTCAATGGTGTCTAAAGCTTGACAACCAGAAACATCAGTCACCGTGACGAAGTACATGCCAGGACTTAGAGACACTAAATTGCATCCTTGAATATTTAAGCTAGGATCACTCCATTCACATTGACAACCCACACAGTTAAGGAAAGTGATACTACCATCAATGCCATCGGGACAATCAGGTACATTAGACATGATGTCCAAAACAAAATTGTCGTTTTGGTTAATGAGTGTAATCATCGTATCAATAGTACAGCCTAATGAGTCTCTAAAACTAGCGGTATAGTCACCAGCATCAAGATCTGTAAGGCTTTGTCCCATTTGGTTTCCAGACCAACCAACAAATTCAATTGGTGGGTTGGCACCGGTAAAGCTATTAATCGTAATTGATCCTAGAGCTCCGCCACATGTTGGATTCGAAAAATCTATATCCACGGAAATGTCTGCTTGCATTTCTCCAATTGTGGCCATACCTCTAGAAAAACATCCATCTGCATCTGTAACCGTAAAGTTGTAATCTCCTGGTGGCACGCCGTCCACCTCGCAATTCATCGCCATGGCTTCGATAGCTGGATCTTCCCAAGTGCAGGTATATGGTCCTGTACCACCATCAATATTTTCAATTCTTATGATGCCAGAATCAACACCTTCGCAAGCATCTATTTCTACTACATCGAAAGTTATGTCTACGAGATCACCATCTAATAAAAATTCATGAGTGCTTTCACAATTATCAGAATCCGTAATGGTCACCATATAGTTTCCTGGTGATAAATTCGTAGGATCACAGCCCACGAAATTAATGTTCCATTCACATTCATAAGGAGCGACACCTCCTTGAATATTGGTAATACTAATAGATCCATTATTGAAAGTAGGGCAGGTTGGATCAACAATTAAAGTGTCGAAAGTAATACCAGCTGCGGGATCAATAATAATCGTATCTACGGCTACACAGTTTCCTGCTTCAACTTCAACCCAATACAAACCAGGCATCGTAAATTCTTGTGTCGGTACTGTGCCTAGTGCATTAGCATCCATGAACCATTGATAGGATCTGATGGGGTTCATGGTTGTATTTGTAATTTCATTAACGCCCAATTCGCCAGTACCCATATTGTTACAACCTAAAGAAGCGTTTTGCACAATTTCAATATCTAAAGCGGCGCCATCGAAAAGCTCTATATTTAGTGAATCTGAACAACCCAAATCATCGGTAACAACAACTTTATATGTTCCTGTACTTAGGTCAGATAAAACACTAGTATTATTTGTAGGATCGTCTTCCCAGAAGAAGTCATAAGTACCACCCCCTCCTAAAACAACCAATTCTGCTATTCCATTATCTTCTCCACAAGATGGATCGGTTGGCATAGCGATTAATTCAAGTTCGTCTGCTGGTTCTGTGATGGTAATCAACTGAGAAGTAGAAACGCATCCTCCAGCTCTGGCTTCTACAAAGTAGTTGCCTGCAGGTAAGCCTAATTGAAAAAGTGTATCATTTCTGGTGCTACCTGGAAATCCGAAAATAGGATTGCTTTGATCATCAAATAATATGTAGCCGTAATTCAAATTAGGATTTGGATCTACTAGTGTAGCGACAAAGCTTCCACTACTATCTCCCATACATGCTACACTTTGGATTTCAGAAATCTGAACTTCAGATGGTATATCAAAAGGAATCTCTGTACAAACGTCGATAATACATCCATTGGCATCTTCTATTTCCATTTTCCATTGTCCAAGAAAATCTAGGAAGAATATATCTTGAAATGGCATATTGCTTTCATATTCTGTTCTTGGAAAGCTCCCCATTAAGTACTCGCCACCTGGAAATGGTGTACCACCTCTAGGGATGATTCTTATGAACCCATCTTCAGCCCCAAAACAAGAAGCGGTATCTAACTCAATATCAAATTCAAGAGGCGAAGTAAAGACATCGATAGTACGCATGAGTACACAGCCATTAGCATCTTCAACTTCAATATCATATGAGCCATTAATAAGTTGAGATAATGATCTTGAATCACCAGGCATTAAATCACTGAAAATAAATCCTAATGAAGATCGGAGGGTATAAGGAGCGACCCCACCTCTGAAGTTTTCAATGATTATTTCGCCAGTTGCTGAGTTACCACAAATAGGATCTGTAACCATGACATCAAAATCTAAGCTAGCTTGTGTGCCTATAGTTATGGTTTCGCTGACCATCATTCCTGTAGCATCCGTTACTTGTATCGTCCATGTACTCGCAGGAAGGTTATTTAATACTTGAGGATTAAATTCTGTTGTGGAATTCATAAATCCTGGATTGCCATTGGTAACGTCGAATACTTCGTAATCATATGGTCCCGTACCTCCACAAATTGAGAATTCAATACTTCCACCTCCAGGTCCTCCTGGGGCGTCGCAAGAACCAAGATCGATAATGGATAGGTCATTACATCCAATTTCTAGACATGTAGATTTTGGATCGTCATTTATAAGGATAATTTCTTGAACACATATTTCACCATTGATCAGGTAAGAAATTTCTGTGGTTGGGAGGTTTTGAATATCGGCATAACCAAGCTCTGTACAATCTGATGGTTCACCTATAGTTTCGAAGCACAGGTTAAATATTTCTGTACCATCATTTACTGTATTTCCTGTTCCATTTGCATCAAACCAAATAACCGGAATCAATCCTTGATCTATAAATTGGTTGTTCATAGTATCAATAACCACTAGTCCAGTTAAAACACCTAAATTTTGAAAATAGGTTAGAAATTCTAGTTGAGTAGGGTCGTAGGAAAAAGTAAATTGAAACGATTGGACATTTGTGAAGTCTTCAACTTTAAATCCAATACAGAAACTTTCACCAGGAAGTATTTCACCTGAAGGACTTGTAATACAAGTTGAAAGATTGATGTTCGTATTAATTCCTAATTGATCACAAGGGGTTGTTTGCGCAAAGATGTTGCTTGACACAAATAGGGGCAACAGCATTAATAACCTCAAAGTCAATTTCATGTGTTCATTCTCTTATTGCCAGACCTTAAAGACCTCGCTATTGTAAAATTCTTTTGCTTAATAACTCAATAGAAGTGCGCTTTTTAGCCCTTTCTATCTAGTTAAATGTAATCTCAACTCAAAATGCCGCATAGATATTCTGCCAAAGGGCATAAATCGGACAACATTTATGGGGGAAGACTATTAAAATCGGCAGTGTAAATATAATTGAAATCTGTAATATGTTTCTTAGCCATTTAGCTATACTTACCGAAAACAGGTCGAATTTCAGCTTATTTCAACACTTTCTACTAAGTATATTCTACTATTTATGAATATGCTGCTTGATATGTCTTGTTCTATCAAAAATTTAGGCTTTTCGTTTTGCAAGAGGGGAGTAGGAAAGGGATAGGACAAAAAAATTGAGCCTTATTCAATTTTAATGAATAAGGCTCATATTGGTGTCAAGTTTTTGGGATGTGACACCAAAAATAGGTTCTATTATAATTTGCAGTGGTGCCCTTAAAAATGAACGTCAATAAATGATAGCGTCCATTTCGAATTTATCTTTTAGGATCTTTCTAAAACTTTCAGCTTCAGAGATAGTTTTGAACTCACCAAGCAAAACTTTGTAATGCGTTTTATTCTCTACATAGTCATTCATCACAACGATAGGCTCGATAAACTGATCTTTTAAATCTTTAACTTGCTCGAAGGCTCTTACGTAATCCATATGATTACCCACTTGAAGCTTATAATTAGTTTTAAACTTCTCTGCCATTTTGTACTGGCTGTACAAATGATTTAGACCAGGACCGTTCTTTTCAGAAACTTTAGATGGTTTCACATTAGGTGTCACATCTTTAATAACCCTGTTTGTTGGATTATTATGAAAAGATAGGAGAGAGACCATAGACTCAGAACTCAATGTTTTCTCAACTCTTTCAACCATTCTGCCTTCAGAATTAAAAATAAGTATGGTGGGTAACATTCTTACTTCGAACTTACCTTTCAACTGGTCTCCTTCGTTAGTTTCTATATCTAATTTTAGAGGAACATAGTTGTCATTTAGTATTTCTACCACTTGATCGTTCTTGAATGTCGTCTTATCCATCCATTTGCATGGTGTACACCAATCTGCATAGAATTCAACAAAGAACAATCTTCCTTCTTCTTTAGCCTTATTTTGGCCACTTTCGAAACTTCCTGAATAGAAGTTAACAACATTTGTATTGTTGTTTTCCGGAGCATTTATATCACTCGTCAGACCGAAGGGAAGTACAGTCATGAGGATAATTTGAATGAGCGTTATCATATTAGTATTTTTTACTATTTGTAAATATTTGATCAACTGATACTTACGAAAAGCAAAAGCCGTACCACCAGTGAGGCAGGAGCTCATTACAATCCTACTTTTATACACATTATGATAATTTTTAGTATTTAAAATGTTGATATCTAGCATCTTATATATACAACATTTTGTAAATGTTAAAATTTATAACATAACTTTCCATGAATCTCTTAAGCCTATCCTTTTAATTTTCTTAATTTTCGGCGCTTAATGAAAAATCAACTTTATGGGTGACATCAAGGCGGTAATTACGGGGGTAGCAGGTTTTGTGCCTGAGGGTATAATCACCAATAAGGATCTTGAAAAGATGGTTGAGACATCTGATGAATGGATCCATTCTAGAACGGGTATCAAGCAAAGACATATAGAAAAAGATCCCAATAAAGCCTGCAGTGATTTGGTGGTAGGCGCCGTCCAAAATCTAATTAATAAAACAGGTTTAGATATACTTGATGTAGAGATGATCATCGTTGCTACAGTGACTGCCGATTATCCTTTTCCTGATACTGCAAACATTGCGGCAAGTAAATTGGGTGCAAAGAATGCCTTTGGATATGATATCAATGCGGCATGTTCAGGTTTTCTATATGCCCTAACCACCGCTTCAAAATTTATAGAAACAGGCACTTATAAAAAGATATTAGTGGTTGGCGCAGATCAAATGTCATCTATATTAAATTATGAAGATCGAACCACATGCATTTTGTTTGGTGATGGTGCAGGTGCTGTATTGTTAGAACCAAGTGAGGGCCCTCATGGTATTCAAGATGCGATCTTAAGAGCTGATGGTGCAGGTGCGGAGTTCTTACATATGAAAGCGGGTGGATCAATGAGTCCTGCTACGGTAGACACTGTAAATGCGCGCCAACACTTTGTCTACCAAGAAGGAAAAGTGGTCTTTAAAGCAGCTATCAAGGGTATGAGTGAGAGTATTTCAGATTTGTTAGCTCAAAACAATTTATCTAAAGATGATATTGATTGGATGATCCCCCATCAAGCGAATAAGAGAATTATATACGGAGTCGCTGATTTTATTGGCTTTCCTCATGAAAAAGTGCTTGTAAACATTGAAAACTATGGAAATACTACAGCAGGTACTATTCCCTTATGTTTGTCTGATTTTGAAGGCCAATTCAAAAAAGGTGATAAGATCATATTGACCGCATTTGGTGGTGGATTTACCTGGGGTGCTATTCTTTTGGAATGGAATTATTAAGATTCGGTGCCCAATACAGCTGATCTTAATTGACATTTCTTTAATTATCTAGGAACTTTCTTCATGAAAAGTAGATTAAGTAACTGATAATCAATTTTTTACATATTAAACCTAGACTATGCATTAGAAAATCTATTGCGATCCTAAATTGCTGCAAATCAGAAGCTTCGCCAACTTATATTCTCTAACCATAACGGTGCTATGCTTTTCGAATATAAGCCGCTGATTTATTGCACTTTAAGATCTCATGACGAAGTTCTAACGCATAGTCCGGGTTAAAGGACTTTGCAAAAATTGAACTCTAGGTATATCATAGAGTCCCTTCAATTTGTATAAATTTGCAGCTTCTAAAACAAACACAAAATGGCTAGTACGTCTGATATTAAAAATGGTCTTTGCCTCAACTACAATAATGATGTTTATAAAATTGTAGAATTCTTACACGTGAAACCTGGAAAAGGTCCTGCATTCGTAAGAACAAAACTTAAAAGTTTAACTAATGGAAAAGTTATCGATAACACTTTCCCTGCTGGCCATAAAATAGATGTGGTACGTGTAGAGAGAAGAACGTATCAATTTCTTTACAAAGAAGGTCAAGACTTTCACTTCATGAATACGGAAACGTACGAACAAGTCATGATTGAAGGTAAAATGATAGATAATGGTGATTTGTTAAAAGATGGGGAGATGGTAGATATTTTATTCCATTCTGAGAAAGAAACGCCATTGACTATAGATTTACCTCAATACATTGTTTTGGCAGTCACTTACACTGAGCCTGGAGTCAGAGGAGATACTGCAACAAATGTGACGAAACCTGCAACTGTTGAGACAGGTGCTCAAATAAAAGTACCTATTTTCATAAATGAAGGGGATAAAATAAAAATAGACTCTAAGACAAGGTCTTATATGGAAAGAGTTAAAGAATAAGCGCTAACTCCTACAAAGATTTACTATCTTCATTCAATACCAAACTGATTAAGATTAATAACCTATGACTTACAAGGAAATTCAAGATTTAATCAAACTTGTTTCGAAATCAGAGTTATCAGAAGTTCAAGTAGCTAATGGTGATTTCAAAATAACTGTTCGAAATAAAAATTATACAAAAGGGAGTAATTCAGCCCCTACAATGATGGCTCCTACAGTAATTCCTGCCCCTGTAGCATCTGCTCCAGCGCCAGAAGCTCCGGCAGCTGCAAAATCTGCACCTGCTTCTGCTCCTTCAAGTGCTGAAGAATCCGCAGAACAAAATTTATTAGAAATCAGATCTCCAATTGTTGGAACATTCTACAGAGCACCTTCTGAAGACAAACCTCCATTTGTTTCTGTAGGGGATTCAGTCTCACAAGGATCAGTGGTATGTATCGTTGAAGCGATGAAGCTATTTAACGAAATTGAAAGTGAAGTAACGGGCAAGATCGTTAAAGTGATGGTTGAAAATGCTAGTCCTGTAGAATATGATCAAGTATTATTTCTAGTAGACCCAAAAGGGTAATTTCTTTTGTTCCTTAAAAGCTGATTCCGCATGTTTAAGAAAATTCTAATCGCTAATAGAGGAGAAATTGCATTACGTGTTATCCGTACTTGCAAAGAAATGGGTATTAAAACAGTTGCTGTTTATTCGACTGCTGATAAAGAAAGTTTGCACGTCAGATTTGCAGATGAAGCTGTTTGTATAGGACCTCCGAGTTCTAGTGAATCCTATTTGAGTATTCCTAAAATCATGGCTGCTGTAGAAATTACAAATGCTGATGGTGTACATCCTGGATATGGTTTCTTATCCGAGAATGCGAATTTTGCCGAAGTGTGTGAAGAATATGGTGTCAAATTTATTGGTCCTACAGCTAAGATGATCAAGCTGATGGGAGATAAAATTACGGCCAAGGATACGATGATTAAAGCCAAGGTACCTGTCGTGCCAGGGTCTGATGGAGAGATAAAGACGGTTAGAGAAGGAAAGAAAATTGCTGCGAAGGTAGGTTACCCTGTTATGCTTAAGGCTACCGCTGGAGGTGGTGGTAAAGGTATGCGTGTGGTAGAGCATGAAGATGAATTTGAAGAGCAATTGGAAAAAGCTAAGATAGAGGCAGGCGCTTCATTTGGTAATGCAGCCATGTATCTTGAAAAGTTTGTAGAAGAGCCTCGACATATTGAGATTCAAATAATCGGAGATCAATATGGTAAAGTTGTACATCTATCAGAACGTGATTGCTCAGTACAAAGACGACATCAGAAATTAGTTGAAGAATCTCCTTCACCTTTCTTAGATCAAAAGCTAAGAGAAAAAATGGGTAAGGCAGCTATAAAAGCAGCCAAAGCCATTAATTATGAAGGTGTGGGTACCGTAGAATTTTTGGTTGATAAATACAAAAAGTTCTACTTCATGGAAATGAATACAAGAATTCAAGTAGAGCATACAGTTACTGAAGAAGTGATCAATAGAGATTTGATCAAAGAACAAATCAAAGTCGCTGCTGGTGAAAAGCTAAGCGGTAAAAATTATTACCCAGAGTTACATAGCATCGAGTGTAGAATTAATGCTGAAGATCCTTTCCATGATTTCAGACCAAGTCCAGGACAGATAAATTCATTCCATAGCCCAAAAGGACATGGCGTAAGGGTTGACACGCATGCTTTTGCAGGTTATGCCGTGCCACCGTATTATGATTCGATGATTGCAAAGTTGATTTGTACTGCTGAAACACGCGAAGAATGCATTAAGAAAATGCAACGTGCTTTGGATGAGTTCATCATCGAAGGCATTAAAACAACGGTCCCTTTTCATCAGCAATTGATGAAAAATGCGGACTTTCAAAGTGGTAATATCACAACAAAGTTTATGGATACTTTCGAACTAATTAAGAAAGACGAATAAGACTTTCGTTCTTTTTTTCGTTATAGCTCCATGCCACTTTTAAAATAGAGTGGTTTTCAACTCAAAACAAGCTATGCAAGACTTTAAAAAGTTGTTATCCCATCTTGCGCCTTATAAAGCCAATGTTGTTTTGAGTATGATGTCTCATATCTTTATGGCCTTATTTACAGTGGTATCTATTCCACTAATAATTCCTTTTTTTCAAATACTATTTGCACGAACGCCTGTTGATGTCTCAATACCTGAAAAGCAATGGGATATTATTGGATGGTTGGAATATTACTTCGTAGGTATAGTCAAGGAGTTTGGTGCTAACAAAGCCATTCTATTAGTATGTGGCGCCATAGTCTTTACCTTCTTGATGAAGAATTTATTTAGGTATGCAGCTATGTATTTCATGGTTCCGGTAAGGTCAGGTATTGTAAAGGACTTAAGAACGAATTTATACAACCATTATTTAGACATTCCCTATACAGATAATAATAAAAGGAGAGGTGATTTAATTACGAGAATTACTGCTGACGTTCAAGAAGTAGAGTGGAGTATATTAAGATTTGTCGAAACAATATTTAAGTCCCCGATTGTCATTGCTGGAAGTATTTTATTGATGTTGAGTATCAATTTTAAATTAACCTTATTCGTATTTGTGTTAATGCTCTTTACGGCATTGGTGATAGGAACACTGTCTAAGACTCTTAAAAGACAATCTATGGCCTTGCAAGACAGTCTTTCTTCAATGACTTCCACGGTAGATGAAAGCCTAGATGGGAACCTCATGATATCTGTGTATCGAGTTAAATCCTTTTGGACAAACAAATTCGAAAAAGATAATAATGTATTTAGGCGATTGTTGAATAAGGTGTCCTGGCGCCAAGATTTATCATCTCCTTTGTCAGAGTTTTTAGGCGTTACAGTTGTTGTTATATTATTGTGGTATGGTTCTAAATTGGTTTTAAATAATGAATTAAATCCTGAGACTTTTTTCGCATTTATTTTTGCTTTTTATAATGTAATCGAACCATCCAAGTCTTTTTCATCCGCATTTTATAATATCAAAAAAGGTGTAGCTGCATTAGATAGGATTGATGAAGTATTGCCTCGTCAACACACCATTGATGCTGATGGGCGAAAGGATTTTTCGTTTAACCAATCGATTGTTTTTGATAATGTCAGTTTCGCGTATGAAGATCAAGCTGTATTAAAAGATGTCAATTTCGAAATATTTAAAGGCGAAAAATTAGCAATCGTTGGGCCGTCTGGGGCAGGTAAATCTACATTGGTTAATTTGATACTTAATAAAATTCAACCCAATAAAGGTTCGATTTATATAGATGATCAAAACTTGAATGGACTGGATATCTCATCATGGTATAAAAAGATTGG